>NZ_AP035978.1:0-163028 GCF_059730795.1 Pantoea sp. X-Soil-ISGK-275 | reverse complement strand
CCCCGGTAAAAATATTTTTAAGTCATTGTATTTACTGTTAAATACTGTGATATTTCAATCTGAAATTCCCATAATTTCAACGTCATTGATGACGTGAGGGTGGTCTTCGTTTGATAATCAAATTTGTTTTTACTCATCATCAACATACTTTCGCTACTGGTATATTCTTCCAGTTAGCAGTTCATGCCGTTGAAAAATTTTCTCATTTAATATTCCATTATGTATTAACGACCTGCTTCACAAACCATACGTTTTCGCGCCAGATTGGTTAATGTCGTCAAGAATTTCAATTAGCTTCTCGCAGCTTGCTTTGGCCTACCTATCCTTAAACAGCCTTAGCTAACTGACGCCACTTGGTGTTACTTCCTAAGGCGAAGTCTTGACCCACTGAGAAATTGAATATTTAACCTTGTTCAAAGTCATCCACCGGGTGCTTTTAGGCTTAAAGAACAATTATTACTTCTTATGGCAAGTGGCCATTTATACACATATGCTGCCTTTTCTGCGTACGCAGAAAAGAGCGCTCCGTTTCAACCTCAAGCTAATTAGACATTACGGCACTGACATCAGTCTTGAGGCTTCTGTCAGTCTGGAAATGAAAGTGAACCATTACGTCGAGATTGTCGTCAGAGCAAAAACTGTCATCGGGCGTAGCCTCAAACTGCGTGAGAATATGGCGATTGGGTAAAAAAACGCTGAGGATGAATCTGGGAGAATAATCATTTGTAATAACGTGACGATCGGCGCGATGGCCTTTGTGAATAATGATGTGCTGGCTAACAGTGGTCTACTGTGAAAAAAGCACGGAGGTCCGGCCAAAGTAATCGAGACTGCTTATTCGCCGCTCATCATGGGCAGCGCTGATAACGATCGGCTTCTTATCCGGATTTGTTCGACAGACCTTATCTGACAAATGCCACAGGGATATCTTTCCAATTTGTGGTCCATGCTGGGGAAAGCAGCTCCCGTTTCATTTTCCACTCGTTGTTCACTCCCTGACGCGCAAACCACAGGTTTCCCAGCCCGGACTGGTTAATACCGTCCAGCACCTTCATCAGCTGCGCGCTGTTTTTTCTCGGCTGATCTTCATCGAACAGGTTCAGCTGGCTGACGCCATGCGGCGTGAAGTCATCAAGCATGATGCCTGCCGTCATATAACGGCGACCTTCCAGCCAGATGCGGTCCAGCGAGCGCATGGCCACCTCAATGACGTCACGCGTATCCTGCGTCGGGCTCGGGAGCTTCTCACCAGCGCTGTTGCCGTAGAACACCTCATCTTTCGCGTGCGGCGAGGTCCGGATAAATACGCCAACGTGCCGGCAGAACTGACGCTCTTTCCTGAGCTTCTCGGCTGCGCGCGTGGCGTACTGGCAAAGCGCCTCCTGCATGGCCACCTTTGTGGTGATGCGTTCGCCGAAAGAGCGACTGGAGACGATCTGCTGTTTCGCCGGCGGCATCTCCTCGAGGGGTATGCATGATTCGCCGTTGAGTTCGCGCACGGTTCGCTCAAGCACAACGCTGAAATTTTTGCGGATGAGGGCAGGGTGCGCTCGCGCCAGCTGCAGAGCATTTTCAATACCCATCAGGTTAAGGCGCTTGCCGATGCGACGCCCCACGCCCCAGATTTCCTCTACGGGCTGATTCAGGAGAAGGGTTTCGGTTCTTTTAGGATTGCCGGGCGTCAGCGCAAGCACGCCGCGGAACTGCTTCCACTCCTTGCTGGCCCACTGCGCAGATTTCGCCAGAGTTTTGGTCGGCCCCATGCCGACGCCCACGGTCAGGCCGGTTGTGGCCAGTACGTGCGCGCGCAGGCGCCGCCCGAAATGCTCAAAGTCCTCGCAGCCATCGATGCCGGTTAAATCGAGGAACATTTCATCAATGGAATACTGTTCAACCCGGGGCGTCATTTCTTCCAGCGCTGTCATAATGCGCTGCGAAAGCGAGTGATATAGGGCGTAGTTGCTTGAAAATACGTGAACTTTCTCAGGATATTCCTGAGATTTAAGCTGAAACCACGGCATACCCATTTTGATACCCATGGCGATTGCTCCGACCGATCTTGCGATTACGCAGCCATCGTTATTACTCAACACAACCACGGGTTTGCCGCGCAGGTCCGGCCTAAACAGCGCCTCGCAGCTGGCATAAAACTTGTTCGCGTCGGCTATTCCAAACATAGGCATGGTTACCTCCGGCGTGCGCGGGTACTGTTGAAAAACCATGTGACCACGCCAAGCAGCTGCAGCTCCTCCGGATAGATGATGGGGTAGGCCGGATTCATGGGCAGCAGGGCAAGGCACGGCTGCAGCTGCAGGCGCTTGACCGTGAACTCGCCGTCTACCTCCGCGATGACGATGTCGTGGTGCGCGGCCTCTTCTGCCCGGTCAACCACCATGACGTCGCCATCAAACAGGCCGAGATCCTGCATGCTGTTGCCGCTGGCGCGCACGAAAAACGTCGACGCGCGCCGGCGAATGCAGAGCTCGTTGAGGTCGAGCTCTTTTTCGACGTAATCCTGTGCAGGGGAGGGGAAGCCGGCCGCGCAGGGCTCCGCGTAGAGCGGCACGCGGACTCTGGGCGTAAAGATGGGTGGCCAGAGCACAGTGAGATCCGAAGAACATGCTGCCTGTTTCATAGAGCAGCCCTCTGCAGATGATCCGGCGGTAAGGCAATTGCTGTCTGTATGTCGCGCATAAAAATCCTCCTCAAATTGATACTGTTTTTATATACAGTATTATTGAGGCGGATTTTTCTGGCAAGTCCCCTTAGCTGAATGAGCGACGTTAAGCCGCTCATCTGCCTGAATGGCGACCAGTTTTATTTTCCTGAGACTTAGGACGTTAGTTTCTGAAGCATCAAGTCTTTACTGAGCTGAACGGAGCTAAGTGAATTCAACTATTACGGCGCCAGCTGGGTAACAGTGGTCTGGAGTGAAATCTGGCGGCTTAATGACGTATTGAGGCATCAGAAAGAAGTCTCCGCATGACATGCCAGCCTGATTTTTTTGAAGTAGAGAGTACAGGCATAAGATGTCCGTTAAGTGCCAGGAGCGGACGTTAATGAGAACAATCTGTGGTAATCAACGGGGTGTAGGTCAATTAGATCGGACTGCCCCGCCTCGGTAGACGATCCTGCCCTATAGTTGGAGCATGAATTTCTCCCCGAAGCATTAATCAGATTGGCGGCGAACCTCGATTTCAACAATGTGGCGAGGTGTTCGCCCAAGCCGAGGATCTCCGTTGGCGACGGCGATGATGTCCTCATGCTCGTCGCCAGCCCACAGGCCAACAAGCTCGTGCAGAAAAAAATCCGCGTAGGAACAGCTAGCGTCGCGCACCTGCATCGCCAAAACCGTGGATTTGCTCGTGTGCAATTGGGTCAAATTTCTGACAAGCCGCGCTGTGGCAACCCAGAGAACCGGGCGAGGCGAGGCAGGAGTCGTGAATAGATAGTAGGCGTGTTCTGACTGCTTGAGTATGTCCTCGCACTGCTTCAGGTCGATGCCTACCGTCGAACTGAAGGCCCGTCCCGAATTAGTGCCTTTGCGCTTTTTCACCTGCATAAGGGTCGCACGCTGGACCACTGTTTCCCCCTTGTCCACGATACGGCTCAGGAACAGCACGTCTGCCCCCAGCGGAGCCCCGGCTGGTGTGTTTGCCCCTTCCTCTCGCTTGCTGGGTTGACGCACCTTCACTGTCAGGCTCGGATACGTCGCCCGCGTCGTAACCGAGAGTTGGCGCAACTGGCTGCTCGCGTTGCCGATCGCCTCCTTTGTCAAAGCCAGGAGGCGCGCCGTATGGACCTCCTCGTCCTCTCCCCAGGTCTCCGAATATTCGCGACAAAATGCTTCCTCAATCTGGCTAAGCGCCCTATGGATGACGCGCTCCACGGAAGGGTCGCTCAGCCAAGTTTGGGCTCCTACGCTAGGCAACGCAGTAGCACCCTCGCCCCGGCCAACTGGCCCCTCCAGATCCAGTGCCCCTTGCTTGGACCGTAGTAGTCCCTTGCCCCTCAGTTGTAGTTGCCGTACATGAGTGCCAACAAGCCGATTCGCAAACGCCAGATGCTCCTCGTCATCCATCAATCGCAAAAGCACTGGCTCGACTTCGGCGAATGCCGTCTGCTCGAGCCAAAGGCAGGCAAAATTGAGGAGCCCCTGGGCTAACTCAGGTTCCTCATTCACCTGATCGAACAGATCCTGCCGCCAGGCCTCGCGGGCGGCTGGGCCCAGTTGGGTCCACAGCGTTTCTCGATCCCACGCCGGGGATGGCAATTCTCTGAGGCTGGCAACGACGCTTTGCTGACTAGACCGCGCTGGGTCTCCAAACCCGTACCAAGCCGCTGCAAGTGCGAGGTCCGAGGGTATAGTGTCCACGGACAATGTAGTAAGCCTAGAGAAGGCCTTGGCAACGCAATCCTTGATATTGTCTTTCTTCTCTTTCTTCGAACGGATGTTCCAGCGCAGGAACAGATTACGTACATCCTCCGGCAATATCGCGCGGCAATGTTGGATTAGCTCAGGAAAGACTGACGGATCTGCTCGTTCAAAAACCTGTTCGCAAGCCCACCGGGATGTCTGCACTGTCGGCGAATGCGCAAATAGAGAGGAGACGAACTCAAGTATTCCGCGGTTTGAATAGTCCGACGTCATGTCGATATTTTTTTCCAAGTAGTCGCGTACACGATGCCAATACTGCTGGACCAGTTGTTCGAAAGCCCAAGCATTCGCCCCCTGATGAGGGTCGACTAGTTGAAGAACATAGATGCAATCTTCCTCGGACGTATTGACCACCAACGCCTTCATGATCTGCTGATCGTCCAAATATTTATTCCGAGAATATGAACGGTTAGCGAGCAACCATTTAACCCAAATCGCACGTGGCTCGATTTCCGCCACAATGATTTCACGTAAGCCCGGGGGATCGCCATTAAGTATGCCATCCCAGAAGATATCCTGAGCGCGCTGGTAAGAATTTGGGTCCAAGATAGAGGACGACTTCTCGATCCCCGTGGTTCCGTGTCCGAGAATTTTTAAGGTCAGCGCTATCTGCCCCTGCTGTGCCGCAGCCACGAATTCGGCCGTAAAGTGCTCACGCTCAGTTTGCGAATTATATGGCCAACTCGTATCCGTAAACCTGAGGTTCTCAGTTGATAGGTGGGAGTAGTCCAAACGAAGCATGTCTTTGTGGATGGTAAAATACAGTGCGAGGAATTCGACAAGCGGCTGCGCCCAACCTTCCAACGAAATACTGGCAACTGCCGATTGATTGTCGAAGTCAATATTTACGAACAAGATGATCTCCCTTTCCCCGTAGCTGGCACCGACGACCTTCGCCATGGTGGTCTGCAGATTCTCAATCTGTCTACCGTAGACAAATCGCAGGCGGTTCAAGGAACCGCCCTTAGACAAGAACAGACATTATAGAATTCCGGAGATCTTTTTATTACTTCTACCTAAATAAATTTGCATATTACCGATCCACTTTAGCCAAACCATGGTTGACCTGTTCCCAGTTGGTTGACACACGGCATTGTTAGCAAGTTTCATGGTGACTCAACTACGGACTTCTGCTCTTCGCTCAATGCAGACCTGGCAGCGCTATAGGCGGTCCGCTCCGTATTTTGTTTCGCGAGTTATATTTTTCGCGGTTGCGTATTGAAAAAAAGATGAACAGTACCTATTTCATTATTTTCCGTGCTAATGGTTTTTCCTTTTCAGGAGTACCCTTACGTGAATGCGAAAAAAAAGGCGGATGATTCGAGTGGGCGTTTTAACACTAGCCCTGAAGTGAAAATTCTGGTCTGGATCCGTGCAGCGGGTCATTGTGAACTCTGCGGAACCGATCTGACCCATGATTTTCGTATCGGTACGCCGATGAAATGGGGAGAAGTGGCCCATATTCTTCCTGCCAGCCCGAAAGGCCCCAGGGGAAACGCCACACACAGCGAAGAAGAGGCCCTGGCACTGACGAATGACAGCGAGAATCTTATGCTACTGTGTCCGGGATGCCATGACCGGGTTGATCGTGACGGCGATAATTATCCCGAAGACGATCTTAGCGGACTTCACTCTGCCTGCCTGACCAGAATTCGCCTAGCGGCTTCCACGCCCGGGGAGGAACGCGCCATACCGGTTATCATTCAAAGCCAGCATCATCAGACTCTGGTTGCAATTCCTGCGCAGGCCCTTCTTACCGCAATGTCTGCAGAAGGGCTGACGGCACAGTGCCATCCGGTTACGGTTGTGTTCCCTGAGCCCAGTTCACGGGGAAGGGATGCGGGTTACTGGCAGGCGATTAAGGATTTAATCACTGAAAAACTCGAGGCCGGGCTTGCCCGCCGCGGGGGGCAATTTGGCGATAAGCCGGCTCTGGCCATGGTTGGGCTTGCGGATATTCCGGCGTTGTTTTTCCTCGGCCAGACCATTGGCGACCGCTATAAACGCTTTCAGTATTCATTTAACAGGGAACATATATTGCGCTGGCCGGATACAGATGCCCTGCCGCCGGCGTTTATCTCTTCTGAACTTCCGCAAGGTGAGGGGCCAGTTGCTCTGGTGCTGTCTCTTTCCGCAACGGTACCGCGAGGCGATGTTACCGCCGCACTGCCGGGTGCCCGGATTGTAGAATTCACTGTACCTGCACCCAGCTACGCCATGGTGACAAACCGCAGGGTCATCCATGCGTTCAGAGATGAGCTGCAGAAGCTGCTCAGTCAGTTAGAAGCCACCACGACCCAGGCCATTCATGTTTTTGCCGCGGTGCCTGCTGCGCTTGCCATTGAATTTGGGGCTTTGCTGACGACCCAGCATCAGCATCCCTACATCATCTTTGACCGTGACAAAAATAACGCAAACCAGTTTCGCCCCATGCTTAGCATCGGATGTACAGAGGAGCAACGTCCATGAGTAACGAACAGACTAAACACCGCAGCTGGGAGTATTTTCTTCTCCGTGCAGCCCGAAAAATTTCGTTATCAGTAGCACAGTACAGCGTTATTGATGCTCGCTACTCTCAGCTGGAAAAAATTCTTTCTGCTGCCGATGATCCCCTGCTGGCGGATGCCCATATTTTTCCCCAAGGTTCTATGCGTCTTCAGACAACGATTAACCCGGTGCCTGGGGCGCCAGCAGATCTCGGGACAATTGATGCAGATGCGATTGTCTGGTTACCCCATGCCAGAGGGATCGATGCCCGGACTGTATTAGAGGTCATTGAACGTCGTTTCCAGGAGGGCAGTAGGGTTCAGGAGGATATTCAACAACTTCGTCGCGGTGTCAGGATTGTTTACGCCGATGAAAATCCAGGTTTCCACATTGATGTCACACCTGCACGTCCCTGCCATAATAATGAGCAAAGCGACGGACTGGGCATGCTCGAAGTACCCGACAGGGAGTACGGCTGGAAGGCAAGTAGTCCCATTCCTTATGCAGACTGGCTGCATGATGCGTCAAAGCAGGACATCATGCTTGAACATGTTGTTGAGTTTAATAAAAGTCGTGCAGCAATGGACTCTGCGACCCAGGCCCCGCTGCCTGAATATAAAGAATATCAAAAAGACGATCCGTTACGTGCGAGCATTAAACTGATGAAAAGGCACAGGGATGAATGGGCGATCAGGACGAAAAATGAAGGATACCGGCCTATTTCGGCAGTTATCACCACGCTTGCGACTCACGCTTATCTGGATGTTGTCGCGCAGTCAGAATATACCGCCTTCACCCCGCTTCAGGCTATCCTGGAAATCGTGAACAGGATGCCTGACCATATTCACCGTTACAATAATGAGTATTACGTCTGCAATCCTGAAGATAACGGCGAGAATTTTGCGGAAAAATGGAATCGTCCGGATGAAGGTTATAAATACGTTGATGCCTTTAATAAATGGCATGCGAGTGCCCGCTCGGCGCTGACGCTGGGGCTCGACAGCCACGCGTCGACAGAAACCTTTGCGAAGGCGGTCCAGGAGCAGTTCGGTATTGGTACGACATTCGTTCGCGAAGTTAACGAAAGCATTCCGGCAAACTGGACGATGCCCGGGCGGCAAGACGGTGTGACACGGAACTCTGTCGCAATGGGATCTCTATTCGGGAGTTCAGTCAGCAGTAATCAGTCTCAGGCAAATGTTGCACCTGTCGGGCGACTCGGCTGATATGAAGGATGAGATGATACAACGCGGCATTTCCGCCCTTAAAGACTGTCTGGGCGCGGACAATGCTTCGGCTCTTCTCAGGCCCGCTGAACTGCGGGTCGGTGAGGCGGCCGCCTTTGATTTTCCTTTACCCGTTGATTACACCGGCCTTGAGCGAAGACTACGGATTGGTTTTCCCAACGGTTTCCCGTCTGAATCCCCTAGCCTTCAGGTCGAACCTTCACCGTGGTTAGTCTGGCCCCATGCCATGGCGTCCGGGTTGTGTCTCCATGGATTCAGGGAAAAGCCCGTTACGGGCTCGCCTGAGAAAATTGTTCAGGACAGCTTGTCCCGTTTTGCGAGCATTGTGTCTTTTTCTCTGGAAAACGCAGATCCTGCACGGCGGGAGACGGAGTTTCAGAATGAAATTTCCACTTACTGGCTCTGGCAGCTTAAACGATCGGCACGTAACCTGATTCTTCTGGGGGAGCCTGAATCGGGTTCAGTTTTGTATGTTGTAAGCGATCCGAGGTATACCGGACATACTGGTCTCAACCCGGTATGGGTTTCGTCTGACAAGAACGCTATCCGCCAGCATTTCAGACGTGCCACTGGCCGTTCGGTTGTGATAAGAAGCCCCCATGAAGCAGGTTTCTTTGTCAAACTGACGTCTTTCCCTGGCATTAAGGTGTCTGAACCTCACGAGTTTCTCGAATGGCTTGCTCCCCATATTTCTGAAGAATCCCTGGCCGTGATGTCTGAATGGTCAGAAAAGAGTAGTGCTTTACTTTCCCGATGGGTTGTCATGGCATTACCGGGTGGGGACGGGGCGGCAAGATTTACTGTTAACCTGTGCACCAGAAAGAAGGAAACAGATCGTACACATTTTTACGGCCTGAGATCCTCACGCCGTCAGTCCGGGTTAAAGAAAGAAGGACCTCCGGCCAGTATTCTGTCATCGCGTGTGAACATTATTGATCGTGGGGCATTTTTTTCACGGGATCGAAGTAACACAGCAAAAACACTTGAGAACTCGCATGTTGTCTTTGTCGGTGTAGGGTCGCTGGGATCTGCTGTGAGTATTCAACTCGCCAAGGCCGGTCTGGGCAGGCTGACTCTTATCGATCCTGACAGGCTGGAGTCACCCAATCTGGGGCGGCATATGCTGGGTGCTGAGGATTTAGGCAAATTTAAGTCTCAGGCCATGCGCCATCGTCTGCTTCAGGATCTGCCTGTGCTTGATGTCACCGCGCTGGATACATACATCGAATGGGTTATTGGTCAAAAACCCGATATTTTCGAGGATGTTGATCTGGTTATTATCACGACAGCTGACTGGGAATCAGAGTCTGCCCTTTGGGAAAAGAAAGCCTCCGGAGCGAAATGGGGGCTGATACAGGCCTGGAGTGAACCGCATACACTTGTCGGGCATGCACTGATCGCACCTGAAGGCCGCTTTGATGCAAGATATCTTTTTAGCGATAGAGGTGACTTCAGGCACCGGTTTACCGACTGGCCGGATGGAGGCGTTGTGCCTCTTCCTGCCTGTGGTGAAAGTTTTATACCGGGAGGCTCGGCGGGAATGAATGGTGTTGCAACAATGGTCACTCAGGCCGCAATACGTTACCTGACGACTGTAGGGGATGTCACTCAATGGCATTCCAGTGTGTATCGCCCTGATGAGGCCGGAGTGTTGGGGGGACGCTATACGGGACCTGTACTTCCTGAAGGAGTTGTCCAGAGTGTTTTTGAACGTAACTGGCCGAAACCCGGGCAAAACGCATGAATGAAATAGCATGGCGCTGGGCCTGGCCGGATATGAATGCGGAGATGCAGGTTGGGCGGCAGGTCTCTGAGATGTTCGGTCACTACCGGCAGTCACAGGGAGAAAATGAGCGAGGCGGGCAGCTGTTTGTCGATCCCGCCCATCCCGGTGGCATTGTACTGTGTCATGCTTCAGCGCCACATCCTGCGGACCGCGCTGGCAGAACGTGGCTCGAACTGAACAGCGATCGCTGCCGCACTGAAATCGAGAACGCAAACAGGAAGGGATTGCGCTTGGTTGGATACTGGCATACGCATCCGCAGGCAATTCCTCACATCTCAGGGACTGACATTGCCAGTTTTGCGCGATTCGCGAGGCAAAATGCACGTGATCTTCCCCATCCCGTGGCGGTGATTGTCGGCACGTCACCATCGACCACAGGCATTAAAGCCTGGATATTTCGGGAGGGCAGGTATCAGGAGGCAGTGTATACAGTATCCTTGTCACGGCCTTAACGGACCCAATTCATCAAGACCCTTTATTTTGCATCAACGCAAAAAGCTCTGCCTGAAATAATGCATCATCCAGAGCATTATGGCTGGATCTTCCTTTGGCAGATAAACGCTGTGTCATCATTGATGATTTGGTCTCAGACCACGTACAGCCTGTTGCCCCCATAAAGTAAGCTTTAATATCTAATGCACTGAAGCCAAATGGGTTGTTCCCCGTATATTTATGGAAGTAGTAATTGATGAATGACCAGTCAAAGGGGGCATTCAGTCCCGTAAAGACCGGCTTCTGGCTCGGTTGAAGGTGGGATGTGAGCCAGGTGGATAACTGAAGCATGGCGTCCGCGGGGGCTATGCCGGTGGTAGCCAGTGCCTGAAGGTTAAATCCCGTCACTGCCAGCGCCTCAGGATCTAAGCCAGTGCAGTCAGGCTTCAACTCGGCATAAAAACGCACGTCGGGCGCATGCACCAGACAGGCCCCAATGGAAAGCAGACTAAATAATCCCGGAACCGGGCCGGATGTTTCAATATCGACTGAAACGAAAATCTCGCTAGCATTCATAATCACTCCTGCGATTGAGAGCACTGCTATTCGGTTTGTAAAAGAAAACGATACGCTATTACCGGTGGTATGTATCTACCACACCACCCTTTCTTTAAGTAATGCCTTCATCAGACTAAAACCATATGCGAACTTCCGCTGTTCGCTCATAGCGGACCTTGCATCCAAGTCAGTCCGCTTTGTGCCAGGAGCGGACATTGCTAACTTCATGTTAAGTTGATGCGCAGTGATTCAGTCAAAAAAAGAAGAAGAGGTTCATATGTCATCACAATCTATACAATTAGTAAAAGCCATTGCTGATATAGCTATCGCACTTGAATTTACCGACGAGAACCTCATTAATCCTGATGTAGCCATTGAGATGCAGGAAAGCATTGCAGGAACTCTTCAGTCCCTTGATGAAGTTAATCGAAAAGATATAGCGGACATTTTTGAAAGTATCTCGGCTCTTTACAATGAAGAGATTGAAAAATACGTCAGGTCTCTACCTGCTAATTATGGAATTAAGTAAGGAGATAAATAATTATTGCGAGGTCCGCTGTTCGCTCATTGCTACCTGTCACATCTCCTATGTCACCTGAGTGCCAAGTGCTGACGCTCAGGAATTGAGTTTCAGGTACTTTAAAAGCGAGGCTAGCGACTCCACAGGTCCAGCATGGTCACTAGGTGAGCGCGCTTCATCCCTAGGCATTGCATCATCTGTGCAGAAGTCTCCTACACATTCCATTTCAAGAGGTTCGTCAATTAAACCAACAGGAACCCAGACATAAGGTACGTCTCGCAGACTGTTAGGCACAGTTGAGCCACATACATTGCAAAAATCGGTACGGTACCCCGTTGGCTTAGACCATGAAGCAATGCAGTTTTCTCCTTTAATTCAGCGAAACTCACTGTCTTTGACTAGTGTGGCGAGATTGTAACCCACGCCGCTCTGCTTTCTGCAAAGCGAGCAATGACAACGATAAAAAACTGCTGGTTTATAAGTAAGTTCAAATTCAATTGTTCCACACAAACAAGATCCATTCATTTCAAAACCATTCCTGCAAGGTCTAAGAGATTTTATGAAACATTACCATCTTTTTAGTAATGAATAGGATCGCTCTTTTTCGGCAACTCAAAGTCAGCTAACAGTCGGTCTAAACATACGCTCATCGCTCAGGCTGTGTGAAAACTCTGACCTAAAACTAAAGTGCGTGCATCTACGCAAAATCTGGAATTAATTGACAGGTTAGCTGAGCCAAATTTTACGTATGAGCGCTGCTTTAAACCCTGTTTTACGCAGATTAAGCGACCAAAACAGTTTTCACACAGCCTGCGCTCATATCTGACTAAGCCAGTTACTATGAGCTAGCTTCTTGACAGGAGCGGAAGTTGACGTGTTAAGACAATTTCAGGATTATCTGTAAAACTGCTCGTATAGTGTAAGATTCTGTGACCAGAAGGTTATCTGGCTATGTTCTAACACCAATTTTTTTGATCTTACTTTAGGCGAAACCTCTTCATAGTTGTCGTAAAAAAAAGGAACTCTCTTGTGTCTGAGATAAAATATGAAATGAGGCGTGGAAGCGATGTATTACGTGATGGCATGTACTTGGAGTTATCCGTCAGCGAGACATCTCCTTTGCGGCAAGTTGCAGAGATCTTCTTTTCTGATATTACTCACGAATTCTTTTTGACCTGTTACGAAGAGAACATTCCTCTGGAAGTAATTGAAGAATTGATTTCAAAGGCAAGAACATCTCTCCCACCAGTAGTGTCAGAACAATAAACAGCCACATAGTGCTGTGCTGCTTACATATCAACGTCTGCTTTTCGATCACAACTGCCCCTACCTGTCGTCTTAAGGGGCAGCTTCGTGCCAAGAGCGGACGTTGCTAACTCATGTTAAGTTGATGCGCAGGAATCCAGTCGAAATATAAGAAGAGGTTCATATGTCATCACAATCTATACAATTAGTGAAAGTCATAGCTGATATAGCTATCGCACTCGAATTTACCGAGGAAACTTTAATTAATCCTGATATAGCCATTGAGATGCAAGAGAGTATTGCAGGAACTTTTCAGTCCCTTGATGAAGTTAACCGAAAAGATATAGCGGATGTCTTTGAAAGTATTTCGGCTCTTTATAATGGAGAAATTGCAGACTACGTCAGGTCTCTACCTGCTAATTATGGCATCAAGTAAGGAGATCATTAATTATTGCAAGGTCCGCAGATCGCTCATAGCGGACATTCGCCTGACCTAAGTCCGCCTTGTCGGCTTAATGCAACAGCATCGTTACCCGCTCACCTGCCAAAATCGTTTCCAGTTTCTTTTCCTGAGACCTCGGCCGTCATTTTCTGAAGCATCTGCAGCAGGAGGTCTTTGCTGAGCTGATCGGATTTCAGCGCTGGTATAACGTTGATAAGCGACAGCGTAACAGTGGCCATCGCCACCGATCGCTTTACACGTTCTGCGTTCTCGTAGTCTTTGTACGTGCGAAGGCTTACCCCAAGCTCTTCGGCAGCCCTGTCACGGCTCCAGAGCAGGCTCCGGCGCCAGAGCCTCAGTTGCCAGCCCGTCATATTCCTTCTCCTTGCCCATCTGTCTCGTTTTATTATCTATAAAAAAGTGCAGAAACTGCACTTTTTTTAGAAGTTATTAATCATCCGCGATTCACTCTCTTCTCCCACATGCGTGACGCCACAGCGCTGCAAAGGCCGGCGCCCGTTCCTAAAAATACCATGCAAGCTCCCTCTGTGCCATCGGGCCTGCACCGTGCCTTCACCTTAGCCGGGCCGCTGCGCCGGCAAGGGGTCTGTCGTCACCCGTTCCCCGCCGTACGCGGGACATTCAGTCCGCTCCGGCGGCGCGTGCGGCTTCCTCCCTCGCCCGTTGCCTGCTCCGCTTTGCGCCCGGCTTCCGTGGCGGCACGGTGCAGATGGTGCCGTGCAACCCTTAACGGAGGAGTCAACATGCCAAACTGGTGTGCCAACAGGCTGCGGGTTTCAGGCCCGGAATATCACGTAAAAAATGCGCTGACGCTGATTGAAGGCGGGGAGGGCGTTCCGCTTTACGCGCGGGCGGCTGCAGAAGGGATCCAGATCTTTCTGGCGGGCTGTGCCGGGCTGCTGCGTCCGGTGGAAGCGACGGACTATGCCCCGTATCCCGCTCTGGTGAAGGTGACAGGAAACGATACTCCGCAGAACCGTGCTTTTACACAGTGGGTGGCGCATCTGCGTGACGGCGCAGAACTGACGCCAGAAATCTGCAACAAGCTGCACGAACTGTGGCTGGCCAGCGGTCTGCAGCGCATGACGTGGTCATCGCTCTCTGCAGAGCAGCAGACGGTGATCGCCGGGCTGTGGCAGATAAAGCACGGTGACTGGTACTGGATGCGGGGTAATAACGGCCTCAGCGAGTCGTGGGACTGCCAGTGCCGCGAAGACGCGCTGCCGCTGCAGGCACTTCCGTTCGACATGCTGCAGCTGATCCCGCCGCGTCTTGACGCGGAGATAAACGGATATAACGGACGCCTGCTCCACGGTGTGCCGGACGGGTTTAGCGACGTAGTTGAGCGCTGCGGCACAAAGTGGCCACACGCGCACAATCTTGACGTGTCGCACTCCGGGCTCATCACTTTTGACGCTGATTTTGATACGCCCTGGTCGCCTCCCTCGCCGGACGTGCTGTCAGCGCTGAGCGAGCGTTACGGCGTCACCGTTGAGCACTGGTATGCCGAGTCCGGCAGCAGCTACTGCGGATGGGCTGTTTATGAAGCGGGCTGTCAGACCGGGGAGTGCTGCGACTCGCTGGAGTGGGGCGATGAGGAAGACGAGTTCGGGTTCAGTGAGGTGACGGGCCCGGCATGGATCATTGACAACGTGGCCAGCTACGGCGGCTGAACAGGAGGCGGCGGGCGCAGGCCCGCCGGACAGAAAATGAATGCATCCCTGACCATTGAAAAACTGATCGAGCATCTGCAGAGGTTTGCCCCCGACACGCCCTGCGTGGGTCACTTCTGGATAGCTGACGACTTAGAAGACGTGGCCCCGGAGCTCACGCCGGAGGAAGTGATGGCCACCTTAGCGCTCGCTGACAACACGCTCGACGCTGAGAACAGCCTCAGCTGGTTTTTCCTGCGCCACTGTGCCGACACGGTGCTGGCGCGCAGGTTGCTGAAGTAACTAAGGCGGCCGCCCGCGGGCGGCGCTCTTTACGGAAAGGAGAGAGACGTCGCTGCGCTCCACCTTCATGCCGTATCCCGTCCTGCGGCCGGAAAACGGCGGGTATGAAGTGCCGTGCCCTCACGGTAGCCGGGCTGCTTCGCAAACAAGGTAAGCTGGCGCCGTCCTGCTCACCCGTTCCCCGCCGTGCGCGGGACATTCAGTCCGCTCCGGCGGCGCGTGCGGCTTCCGCGTCCGCCCTTGTTTGCTCTGCTTATCGCCCGTCTGTGTGGAGGTCACGGCACCACTACCGGTGCCCCTTCATACACAGGAGCATCACTATGTCTCGATTCATGCACGGCGACAGCGTACAGGTTATGGGCGGCTTTCCGGACAAGAGCATTGATTTCATCCTCACCGATCCGCCGTACCTGGTCGGCTTTAAGGATCGTTCAGGCCGCTCGATAGCGAATGATGTAAACAGCGAGTGGGTGCTGCCGGCAAGCCAGCAAATGTACCGGGTGCTTAAGGACAACAGCCTGGCGGTGAGCTTCTACGGCTGGAACCGCGTGGACATTTTTATGCAGGCGTGGAAAGCCGCGGGTTTTCGCGTCGTCGGCCACCTGGTCTTTACCAAACCCTACGCCTCTAAGTCGGCGTTCGTCGGTTACCAGCACGAGAGCGCGTACCTCCTGGCCAAAGGCCGCCCGCAGCTGCCGGCAAAGCCGCTTCCTGACGTCATGCCCTGGCAGTACACCGGCAACCGCCATCATCCGACTGAAAAACCGGTGAGCGTGCTGCGGCCGCTGATTGAAACCTTCACCCAGCCCGGCGCGATCGTACTGGACCCGTTTGCGGGCAGCGGTTCAACCTTCGTTGCCGCACAGGAGTGCGGCCGCCGCTGGATTGGCATCGAGCTCCTGGAGGAGTACCACGCCGCCGGCCTGCGCCGCCTTTACGCACATCGCGCCGCGCGCGCGGCATAACGGAGACCGATAAATGCTTAATCTGACAGAACAACACGCGGCCGATCGTCTGGCTGACGACGTGGCCGATATCGACGAGACTCTGACCGAGCTTTTCCTGCGGATCCACGCGATGCGCCAGCGCTGGCCGCGGGACAGCGACGCCCCCGCGGTGCGACTGACGCTGCTGGCAATTGACGATATCTGCGATTCCCTGAGGGATGCAGGCCGCCGCGCGGAGCAGCTGCGGGGCTGTCTGCGCAGGTGACGGGATTCTGTGGGGCGGTTAAAAAGCAACCGCCCCCGGATATTCCCCCCGTTGCCTGGCCCGCACAAATGTATCCACAGGGTTCCGGGGCGGATATGCACCCCGGATGTGGACAAGACAAAAAGGATGTCGCGAGCTCTGCCGTTTATGCACGCCGGCGGCGTGCGGGAATAAACGTCCGTGCGGTCTGCGGCCAGTGCCGTGCCTTCACTTTAGCCCGACGGCGGCGTGTTCAAGAGCCGCAGGCTCTCCTCCTCCCCCGTTCGCACTCACTCCTGCGCGCTTACTCCCGTCGCGTCTCCGCTCATGCTTCGCGTCGCCGCCGTGCGTAATCACGCCTCCGTTCGCTTGCGCTGCGGCCTCGTCGTCGCTCTTGATCACGCCGCTGTCCGTCGGGCTGTCATTCAGGCACGGCACAGGCCGGAACTGTATCCCCTTTACCTGCGGAGGTTTCTTATGAACACAGCACTGCACGCGCCTCAAGCGGCGCGTTTTCTGGACGGCTTCGTAAAGCTGCGCTTTCTGCCTACTCTGTTTGGCGATGATTTTATGCGCGCCGAAAACAACGTCTATCTGTACGCCGCGCGCTATCTGACGAACTACAACGGCGGTGAGTGGACTTTTGTTCACCTGGAGCAGGGCGGTGGATACATGATCCCACCGGATGGCACCTGGCGGTTTGAGAATCCCGAAAACTGGTCTGTGGCAGAGGTCTCCGCTGACGCGGCGGGGATCATCATCACCGCGCTGGTTCTCAACCACCGCAGCTGGATGTATGACCGGCACGACGAGGAGGAGCTGTGTGCGCTGTTTTGCCGCCGCCACCGCCAGCTGATGGTCTGGGCAGAAACTCATCCCGAAGCCGCCGCCATTTTTCGCGCGCTTGACTGAACACTGACAGGGGCGGCAGAGCCGCCCCCAAGGAGATAACACGATGCACGGTAACGTAAATGAAATCTGCGCCTGGCTGCTGGAGACCTTTCAGCCGGGCACTCCGTTCACCATCCTGGTATGGACGGAGGAGGACGTTCAGGATTCTGCGGATTCAATGGCACTGACGGAGGAGGAGGCGCACGCGGTGCTGGATGAGATCGGCGAGCTTGATGATCACCGGCGCTACGGGATAGGCCGGGATACCGTGCGTGAGCTGGCGTGTCAGGTTCGCCGCGACAGGCAGGCAGCGCGGCACGTCACCCTGCCGGCCGCGAGCCTGAAGGTACTGCTGGAGCTGGCCGGAAAGGCTGGCGAAACGGGCGAGGGTACGGACGCTGAGGAGGCTATCCATCAGGCACAGGATGCCATGCGCGGGTAGCGCGTGGCAGGGCAGGGAAGCCCTGTGCCACATCCGGGCGCGTGAAAACCCCAGCCGCCTGAGGGCGGCGCCGCTTCCCGTGCTGCTGAAAACAGAAATAAGGCGTGGACACAGAGATATAGAAGCCAACAGAAATCTGACGAAACTATGCAGAAAGTTATTGAATTCAATGATTTTAACTTTCGTTTTTAAAGAGTGAGTGATCGCGATATTTATTGCCTTGAGCTGCCGTTTTTTTTCCGCCGTCAGTCTCAGAAACTGCACAGAAACGCATGCCTTCAGCCGGAGCCGGAGAGCGATTGCGGGCAGCTATAAAAATTAAAAATCCACTTAAAGGGCATGGCTCCACCTTCGGCTCCCCGGCAAGCCGGGTCGTCAAGCCCTACGTCGCTAAGCGGCAAGCCGCTAAGCGCCACCGAACCCCTGCGGGTTTCGGCCGCAGGCGGTTTCGGTCTGATGGCGAAGGTCAACGGCTGCAACCGGCTTGCGCCGGTGCGTTAACCGCCCCGGAAAAGGCCTCCGGGGCTTCAGGGCGGACCGCCGGGCGGTCACTGACGGCTTTTACGGCATTCCGTCCTGGTCTTTCGCTGAGGGCTTTTCGTAGCACCGCCGGTTCGTTCAAAAAGGGGTGAAATGCACTCCGTCAAAAACTTTTTGCGGAAGGGACACAAAAACTTTTTGCCTCCGCCCCTTTATGCCCTCTCTTCGTCGTTGCTACTCGGCCCTCGCCGCGAAAGGCCAGACCGGAAAGATAAAACCCGCGTCAGAGAAGGGCTTTTTCGGGTCCGCAGCGCGAGCTGCACCTACTCAGCCGGATTTAAGGAGCCATGCCATGCAAAACACACTCGTCAGCGTTACCCCTGATTCAACCGCCGACCGTGCGCCGGTTGAAATGATGCCCTGTCATAACGCGCAAAACCCTGAAAACACCGCACCTGAAGCACCCGGGCCTCGCCTGGAAAGCGTCAGTGATAACGTCCGGTTTTTCACCCGCCTTCAGATTCGTGATGCCCAGGGAAATTACGTGATGGCCACGGAGAGCCAGATCCTGGAGGAAGCCGCGCGCGCTATCGATCATCGCTACCCTACCGGGACCTTTTTTGCCTCACCAGAGGTCTCTGAGGCGTTTTTCAGAGCAAAACTTGCCGGTCGCGAGCGTGAAATTTTTGCAGTCGCTTTTCTGAATAACCAGCATCAGCTGCTTGCCTATGAAGAGATGTTTCAGGGGTCTGTTTCAAGCGTAGAGGTTCATCCCCGGGAGGTGGTGTACAGGGCGCTGCAGCTGAACGCGGCGGCGGTTGTGGTGAGCCACAATCACCCCTCGTTTAACAAAGAGCCGTCCAAGGCAGACATTGCTATAACCGGACGCTTGCAAAAGGTCCTTGAGCTGGTCGCTGTGCGATTCATTGACCATATCATTGTGGCAGGAAACGAGACTGTTTCACTGGCTGAGCGGGGACAACTCAACGGGTAAACCGTTGCAACCAGGCTTGCAGGTTTGCCCTGCCAGCCCCTCTTCCGGCCCGATACCCGGGCCGGCTCCATGCCCCTGAGACAGAGCTGAATCCCATGACTCAAGAAGAAAAATTTACGCTTAACACCCTCCAGAGCTTTACCGGCTGCGATTTTGAAGCCTACCGCCACCGGGGCGAGGCGTTTCGCCAGCGCATGAGCGGTGCCGTGATGAACGCGCTGCAGGTGCCCGAAAGCTGGCAGACTGACTGCGAAATGCGCGGCGAGTGGGGCGGGGCACACCCGGTTCACCTGCGGCTGACCCGAGCCGATCTGTCCGGGCTTGCCGTTGAGCTGGTCAGCCCGTCGGAAGATTCGCCGCTGTGGTGCGCAGTGCTGACAGATGTCCGCACACGGTCGCGTGTTCCTCTCAGCGTCAGCTATCGCTTTGACCCTGCGGCGCTGTGCGTAAAGCTTGAAAAAATCGCAGAGTACACGCGGGCAGGCTTCACCGGCGCCGGTGAGCTGATCGCCGCGCTGCGGATGGGAGGGCACGCCGCATGATCCCGAAATCACACTCACTGGTCACCCTGCTGCCGGAACGTCAGGCCGCGCTGCAGGCAATCGCGGCGGTTGAGCACGCACAGCAGCGGGGGACGCGGCTGGCCCGCCATCCCTGGGCCGCCGCGTTTATGAAGCAACTGAGCGGCAGGAGCCGCGTCAGCGTCCAGACGCTGAACCGCATACGGGGCATTTACCTCCGTCCGCGCGAAAAACGCGCGCCGCTGCCCGAGTGGGAAGGCGCGCTGGATATCTTCCTCAGCACGGCGGGCGAGGTTTGCCCGCTGCCGCTGCCGGGCGAGCTGGCAACCGTCCTGTTTCCGGAGGCCGTTTTTCGCCGCGCGGAGCGCGCAAAACACGCCGCTATGAAGACCGTAAGCCATGCGGGGCGGCGCGAGAGGCAGGCAGAGGACTACCGGGAGCGCCAGCTGGAGAACCGTATCAGGCAGGCTGAAACAGAGCTCGCCTTCCGTACGCCGGAAACGCTGCGCGGCTGGTTTTCCGCCTGGTGTGACGACGTCCCGGAAAACGACCTGAAGAACATGATCGCCGCGTGGGCGAGGCGCTTTCCGTCACTGAACGGGCTGGAAACCCTGCAGCCGTACGCCGGAGACGTTGCCTGAGAGGTGGCGGGCGAAATTCACCTGCGGTCCCTGCACATGGACAGGGCGCAGAAAGACATGAACCGCTGGCTCATTCCTAACAAGCTGGCGGCAATATCTGAACCGGGTTTCGTCAGGGATAATCGTTGAATCGTCCCCAACTAAGGGATATAATATCCCTTAGTTGGGGACAGGGAAAAACCATGCACGCGACATTTATTGAGCTTTCCAGCTTTCAGAAATACCGGGCTGACTACCTGAACGACGATCAGTTCAGGCTGTTTCAGAACATGTTGCTGGCTGACCCCGAAAAGGGCGACGTGATCCCGGATACGGGTGGCCTGCGAAAAGTCCGGTTCAGGGACGAGCGCCGGAACAAAGGCACACGAGGCGGGATCAGGGTTATCTATTACTGGACGAACGAAAAAGGCCAGTTCATCCTGTTTACCATCTACGATAAGGATCAACGCGACGATCTGACCAAACAGCAGCGCGACGCCCTGGCGGAGGCGCTTAACGTGATTAAAAAGGGGCTGAGACATGACTGAACGTGACATTTTCAGTGAGCTGATGACGGGCATGCAGGAGCTTAAAGATCACCAGGACGGGAAAATCACGCTCAAGACTTACAAGGTCAGCAAGCGCGCACCCGTCACCATCGAGCCGCAGGAGCTGCGCGACGTGCGCGAAAAACTTAACCTGTCACAGGCGGTTTTCGCACACTATCTGCATACGGGCGAGACCACCTATCAGAACTGGGAGCAGGGCAGAGCTAAGCCTAACGCTCAGGCCGTCCTGCTGATCCGCATGGTTCAGCAGAACCCGGACACGCTGCGGACGCTCGCGCAGCTGTAACGCGGATCCATACGATATTCCCGGCATCTGCATAAGACGATATCGGCGCTGCCTGACCGCGCGGCGCGAGAGGAGACGATAATGAGTTTTTTAATGCTGGGTTCCCTGCTAAGCCTGGGTTATGCGCTGGCTTTTCAGTTCCTGGCGCCGGGCGAGACAGGCAGCCTGACATACTGGTGCGGCTACGCGATGTGCTTCGTGCTGGCGCGCCTGCTGGCCTCAAAGCACCCGCAGCCAGCGGGTGACTGGTTAGTGATGAAACTTCTTGCGATGACCGTTCCTGCAGGGGGCGTATTTCTTTGCGCCTGGGGCGGTATGAACCTGCTGGCTGACCCGGCGGCGGGCGAACCGGAAGGCGCTGACATCATGCTGTACTCTTCATCCCATGGGCAGCTATTGCCGCTTTTGTCCATGATAATGGGTGCGGCCATTGTGGCGGTTTCACTGTACAGCATAAGATCGCGCGCGCAGGGATAACATTCGCGGCTATGCCGGTAAAAACCTGTGCTGACGCACCGGCTTTCTTCCGTCGCATGCGCTTACTCATATGAGACAGACGTCGCTCTGTCCTGCTCTCTTTATTCCTGCTGTTGTGCTTCTGCCATTTCTCTCCTGAAATAATACACACCCGCACGTCACGGGCCATGGCCCCCTTCGGCTCCCCGGCAAGCCGGGTCGTCGAGCCCCACTCCGCTAACCGGCAAAGCCGGCAAGCTCCGCCGGACCGCAAAGGACCGCGTTCCGGGCCTGACGGCTAGGGTCTGATGGCAAAGGTCAACGGCAGCTGCCGGCTTCGCCGTCGCGTTCACCGTCCCGGCGAACCCCGCCGGGCCTTTAAGGCCAGCCCGCAGGGCGGTCTGAAACGTCCCCTCTGACGCTCCTCTGCTTTCCGGCCAGCCCTTGCGCGGAGGGCTGGTCGTAGCACCGCCGGTTCAGGCAGAAAGGGGTGAAATGCACGCCGACAGAAACTTTTCGCCAGGGGCCGCAAAAACTTTCTGTCGTCGCCCCTTTATGCCCTCTCTTCGTCGTTGCTCCTTTGCCCTTTGCCGCGAAAGGCCAGACCGGGAAGAAGAAACCCGCGTCAGAGAAGGTCTTTTTCGGGTCCGCAGCGCGAGCTGCACTTACTCAGCCGGATTTAAGGAGCCATGCCATGCAAAACACACTCGCCAGCGTTACCCCTGATTCAACCGCCGACCGTGCGCCGCTTACTGCCACCGGGGAAGTAGTTTCAGATACTTTTTTTGCGCCCGTTGAGACCGATCTGATTGATGGTTTGCTGGGACGTTATCAGCATACGCGCGCGATTATCGGGGAAATTGCCCGCGTAGTGACCAGCCACGAAAACACGCCAGCGGTGGCGCATTTTATCAGCGGCAACCTGAGCGGCCGCCGGGGTGGTTATGGTTTCTCCGTAGGGGATGTGTTTAACGTCACGGGGGCTGTTGCATCACTGAATGCGGCGTACTGGCAGGATGCGTTAAACCTGACGGACGTGTATGAGTACATGCCCAACGATCGCCGCAATGAGTGGAACGAGCAGATCCGCGAAATGAAAGCGCCTGATTTTGAGGAAGCAACCGTGCGATCAACGCTCTCCGAGCTGTTATTTTCCCGTGAGAAATTTTTCTCCGAGCGCGTGGACGGCATCTTTCGCAATCTGTCTGGTGAGCACGTCACCAACCGCCCGGAAGGGTTCGGCAAACGCATGATCATGGCACGCGTCTATGACGAGTGGGGCGGCAATAACTATCAGCGCACCGGTTACATCGATGACCTGCGCCAGGTGATCGCCAAATTCATGGGGCGTGATCCAACCAGCTACCGCACCACCGACAAAATTTTGCAGATTGCCCGCAGCCGTGCCGGTGAATGGCTCACGCTCGATGGCGGTGCGCTGCGCGTCAAAGCCTTCCTGAAAGGAACCGCGCATCTTGAAATTCACCCGGACATGGCCTGGCGACTTAATGACATTCTGGCCTTCCTGCACCCGGCGGCCATTCCGGCGGAGCATCGCCAGAAGCCGCGCACGAAGGTGAAAAGTTTTGCACTGCAATCAAACCTCCTGCCGTTCTCCGTGCTGGCCGAACTGAGCGAGCTGGAGATCGAGCGCACAACGCCGTTTCAGGCTAACCGCTGGGACGAACCGCGCCAACCCATTACGACAAACCCGTTTAACCGTCGCTTTAAGGGCTACCGGGAAGGAGACAAGGCCGCGCGCGCCGAAGCGGAAAAAGTGCTGATGAGTCTCGGAGGCGTAAAAATGAATATCAATGCGCTCACCTGGTTCGAGTTTGACTACGACCCGACAACGGCGATTCAGGATATTCAGTTAAGCGGTGCGCTGCCGGATCAGAAAACACACCAGTTTTACCCGACCACGTCCGAGCTCGCCGCGCAGCTGCTTGATGAGGCCGACATCCGCGAGGGTGAAACCTGCCTGGAGCCGAGCGCGGGCATGGGCGGCCTTGCTGACCTGATGCCGCAGGCGCAGACCACCTGCGTAGAGATTTCCCCGCTGCACTGCCGCGTACTGGAGGCCAAAGGCCACCACGTGATCGAAACCGATTTTCTGGCGTGGTCGCAGGAGACGCCGCAGCGCTTTGACGTGGTGGTGATGAATCCCCCCTACAGCGAGGGGCGTGCGGTGGCGCACCTGAACGCAGCGGCGGCGCTGGTGAAGGAGGGCGGCCGACTGGCAGCGATTCTGCCTGCGGGCAGCAACCGCAAAGATCTGCTGCCGGGCTGGGACTGCAGCTGGTCCGCACCGATGGAAGGCATGTTTGCGGGAACCGGGGTTAGCGTCGTGCGCCTGATGGCCTACAAGCCGGAGTAACTTTCCCGCCAGGCTGGCAGGGAAGCCCTGCCAGATGCAGCACCGGCCCGATTCCTGGGCCGGTTTTGTGATCCCGACACAAGGCCAGACTTCATTAACCGTGAAAAGATATTTTACGCACACACCCCCTCGAGGTTTCACCGGCTGCGATTATGCAGCCTGAAAAAATCGCAAAGTACACGCGGTCGGGCTTCCCGGGTTCCGGATGCATCGTTGCCGCGCTGCTGATGAGTGGCGCGCTGCATGCTCCCGAACGTTCCGGCTCCTGTGCAATCCGCAGAAAAATCTACAGTACGCCCTGCGGGCCGGGAAAAGCCGGTGCTGTCGCACCGGCCGTGGCCGTCCTGCTGTGTTTGTCCATTATGCGAATATCTGTATCAGGCCGGGTAACTACCCGAACAGTGGTCTGTTCACGTCATCGTTAAAATCTTATTAACAGCAACAGCAACAGCAACAGCAACAGCAACAGCAACAGCAACAGCGTGGGCCCCCTTCGGCTCCCCGGCAAGCCGGGTCGTCGAGCCCTACGTCGCTAAGCGGCAAGCCGCCAAGCGCCGCCGAACCCCTGCGGGTTTCGTCCGCAAGCGGTTTCGGTCTGATGTCCAGGTTCAACGGCTGCTGCCGGCTACGCCGTCGCTTTCACCGTCCCGGCGAACCCCCGCCGGGCCTTTAAGGCCAGCCCGCGTAGCGGTCTGAAACGTCCCTTCTGACGCTCCTCTGCTTTCCGGCCAGCCCTTGCGCGGAGGGCTGGTCGTAGCACCGCCGGTTCAGGCAGAAAGGGGTGAAATGCACGCCGCCAAAAACTTTTCGCCAGGGGCCGCAAAAACTTATTGTCGTCGCCCCTTTATGCCTTCTCTTCGTCGTTGCTCCTTTGCCCTTTGCCGCGAAAGGCCAGACCGGAAAGAAGAAACCCGCGTCAGAGAAGGGCTTTTCGGGCATCGCGCGGCGGTCAGCCGGATCATTAATTTCAGACAGGAGCACATCATGACTTCAACCCAGAACGGCACCACCACTGAAATGCGCTGCGTAGCGGCGCTGGGTGACGGCGCATTTACGCGCGAACAGGCTGCAAACGTTACAGCCGCCTTCAGCAACGTTTTCATTGAAGACGATCAGGGCAGTCATTTCCGTCTGGTCGTGCGTGAGCCGTCGGGCGCTCTTATCTGGAGGGCTTTCAGCTTTGAACATGATGCGGGCTACTGGCTGCGAAAGTACATCAACAGCCGCGGCGTGCCTCAGTCCCTGGATGAGCAACTGACTGCACTGACCGATCTGAATGATGTTGCGATGACGCTGGGGCAGCGCCGGAGCTCTATGGCCCACATTCTGGGAAATCTGGCCAGGGCCGTGGTGCAGCGCGTGCCAGTGGATTCGGTTGTGCTTCCGGCAGATGTTTCGGAAGCCTGGGGTGAAGCAGGGCGCATCGCGCTGGCGCATTTCGGACTTCAGGGTGAAAAAGCGTTTTTCGCTGCCAGCCAGTGGCTGACCGTTGAGCTGGAGCAGGGCAGCAACGTACAGGCGTAAAAAAAGCAGGGTAGCCCCTGCTTCATTACGGCGGCCAGTTCGAGCTGGCTGCCTCATCAAAGACCAGACCCTTAGGAGAGTATTATGATTTTTGACCCCCAAATCGTCGCACACGCGCTGAGTTTTGTAAATGCCCTACGCAGTGGCCAACTGGCGCACGTCCCCGCGATGCCCTTTGCCCTGTGGCAGCAGTTTATGACGACCGTAAACAACCTGATGGAGGCGCAGCCATGAGCATCGCAACGCCCCTGAATTTACCTTACGCGCTGGCACCCGTGACGCAGAACGACATCCTCCGCGTGCTGGGTGAGTACACCTTTATCCGCTTGGACAACGGCGACGAAGCCTTTTTCCATCACGGCAACTGGATCGCAGGTGCTGACGCCGCGAGTCGTGAACCTTCCGTTCTGGGGCTGGCGCAGAGTATGGCGCGCGCAGGCTGCAAGTCACTTCGCTGCATCGAGCTGCCGTTGCCTGATGATGCGGAATGGAGCTGGGACGACGTTGTGACGCAGCTGGTGCGAGCATCATTAACGCGTCAGGTTCGCGGCGAACTGGTCGTGACGACAAGCAACAATAACCGTCACGGACGCGGCATCCATGTCTGCTGCGATCCGCTGCTGAGCGGGATCAATAACAACCTCTGGTTTCCGCTGAACCCGGCGGAGGACTGGCACGCAGGCGTCGAACGCGTGCTGACCATGAACGGCGTGGCTGAAAACGTGGTGCGGCTGGAGCCGCTGCGGGACGGCCCGGAATACACCGATTTTAAGGTGATTTATAACCGAAAAATCTGCGCCTGATTCGCAGAGAGGCCGGAGAATGACCGGCCTCATGACGTTGTTTTTCCCATTCGAAACCCGTCGGTAATACCGTCACAGAGGTGTTCAACATGAATTCTGAAAACATCACCACCCTGACCGCTTCACTTTCTGAAGAAGCGTTCACCATCCTTGATTTGCAGGCTCTGTCACAGCGCGCACAGGCTACTGAAGAAGTTAACGACAACGCACGTCGCGTCAGCCTGGCGGCATCCGCACTTTTACGTTTTGCGGAGCAGACTGGGATCAGCGACAGCACTGAACCGGCAGAAACCGCAGTCACTGACCTTCTGACCGATATCATGCACTTGTGTGCGCACTGCTGGCCGGACGAAGGCGCAATCTCTTTCGACAGCTCGCTGGAAACTGCCCGGATGCACTTCGCAGCCGAATCTCATGAACATGCACAGTGGGACTGCAAAAAATGAAAATGACCATCAAAGAGATTACAGAAGCCATGACCAGCTCACATGACGGCTACGCCGAACTGGTTGCAGATTCTGTTTCCTTCAGCCTTAGCCGTCCACTGACTCATGAGGAACATGAGCAGATATATCACATCATTGAGTGCGCAATTTCCGAAGCGGTTAAGACGCTGCAAACTAGCGAACCTAAGGCGGATCAATTGCTCACACTTGAGCAGTTTAGCGATCTGACTGACTACCTCTACCGCTGCGGCCATTTCTGCGGGCCGGGTGGTATTCAGGGGCAGGATTTCCAGTCTCTGACCTTCATTGACGAACCCACCGACGAACCGGAAGGCCGTAAAATTTACATCCGGGATGGCTATCCAATTGCGGTGTATGACTTTGACACTGGTTACACCGTTCTGCGTACCTGAGTCCACAAACTTACTTCACCCTGAGCAGGCAATAGTAAGCCTGCTTAGTGCGTGATTTCGATACGAAATTTTCCAGTACACCGGGGACCGCTATTCAGGCGGAATACACAATGACCTCACAAGAAAACACTTTAGTTAAGCAAAATGATCCCGAAATATGTCGCTGTGCAGTTATCAGCAATGCCCATATGACGCGGAAGGATTCTGACATTCTGGATTCACTTTCGCGTCACATCAGCGGTGAATATGGAGGATATAACTTGATACATCTGACGACATACGGATTTCTGATTCGTATGTCTGCAAGGTCCGATGCGATAACACAACTCATGAGTAAAGGAATCTCCGATGACTTCAGTCACGTTGTCACTTATCTGACTGAACAAGGTCAGGTTGCGATGATTCACTTCGATGCAGATGCGGAAATACTGGAAGGGTTTTCTGTACACAACGGGTAAAAAAATTCCGGCAGAGGATCGTGTTTTCTGCCGGAATCGATTCATGATGCAGGCTGGATTTCCTGCTGAGTGTTTTTTTCCTTTGCCGCGTCAGTCTTACGAGGCTGGCGCTTTTTCTTTCCATTCCCCTCGTTTATCACTGCGGAAATTGCTTTCTCACTGAAGCGGAATTCCATAGAATCCAGCGCCGATTTGATATCCGCCACGGTATAGCCTTTCTCTTTCGCCAGCATCAGAATGGTGTCTTTCAAATTTTCCAGTGCTGCTTCGCGGGTGATACGCTGCGGCGTCAAATCTGGAAGATTTTCCAGCTTCTCACGCGCCTCATCAAGCTGCTTCTGAGTGAAAACATTACGTACCGCCATGTCAATTTTCCTTCTAAATGGTAAAGACCCGATTTTGCTGGATTTTTACCACCATTTCCACCCCCATCACCCCACATGACGCCGGTTTACTTCTGACCAGCTAAGTGGCAAAATACGAACAGTTGATTAAAATACGGGACAGGAAATGTTTTGTGACCACCGCCAGCACGCTGGCAGTGATTCCCAAAACGACCTGCTCAGGGCTCCGCCCCGAGACCCGGGTAATGTGCCAAGGTTGAGTTATGTCGAAAAGCGAAAAGCGTCAGAGAGAAAAACTGGTTAAGTGCCGCTGTACCGATGCAGAGTTTGAGGCCATCAATAAGAAGGCCCTGGCCGCCGGACTGACGACATCTGAGTACCTGCGCCGTACGGCACTCAACCGACGCATTACCGTGCGCACCGACATTCGTATGATGAACGAGTTGCTACGTCTGGGCGGCCTGCAGAAACACCTGTATACCCAGATGCAGGCGAACATGACAACCGAGCTAAGCCACCAGTTCTCGGAAGTTCTGACGAGCATCAAGCACGCCATTAACGCGCTGGACATGACGCCGGTGCCGGTTGAGGACATGAAAGACTGATGAACGTGATCATCCCGCCAAAGCGCCGCGATAAGAAGACCAGCTTTAAGAAGCTGGTTAGCTACGTGAGCACGCGCGAGGAAAAGAAAAGTGCTGAGGTTGTATCCCCTGATGCAGCAGAGCATGCTCCGGGAGCAGAATATATTTCTACGCCCGGATTTGGTCAGCTGGTTGACTACGTCGGACGTAAGCGTGCCGCACCCGCGAGCGAAATCGTCAGCATTTCACCCGAGGGCATTCAGCGCGTGCTCTCGGGTGAAGTGCTGTGTGAAACCAACTGCTGGTCACTGGAATCCGCCGCAACTGAAATGAACCTGACAGCTGATCAGAATCGTCACTGTAAGGATGCGGTTTATCACTTCATTCTTTCCTGGCAGGGCGAAGAAGACCCGTCACCGGACGCGATTTTCCGCTCCGTTCGCTACAGCCTGAAACAGCTCGGTATGGAAGAGCATCAGTACGTGGCTGCCATTCACCGTGATACTGACAACGTACACTGCCACGTGTCGGCTAACCGCGTTCATCCGCAGACCTATGCTGCACAAAACATGTGGAATGATGCAGACACGCTGCAGAAGTGCTGCCGCGTGCTGGAGCGTGAGTTTGGTTTTAAAGTTGACAACGGCAGCTGGCATATGGATCAGTACGGTGATCTTCACCGTACCCGACGCGACATGCCTTCTGCTCCGCGCGGTGCAGCTAAACGCGAGATTTTTTCCGATAAAGAAAGTCTTCATGGCTATGCGATACGCGAAACGCGGCAGGTATTATCTGACGTGATTGCGCAGGATAAACTCAGCTGGGATCGCCTCCACAATGTTCTCTACACCCGCGGGCTTGGAGTGCGTGAGCAGAACGGCGGGCTTGCCGTTTACGATTTGCTGAATCCGGAAGGCGTCAGCGTTAAAGCTTCAGATGTACATCCGGACATCAGCCTGACCACTATGGTCACACATTGTGGCGAATATCAGCCCGCACCGCCGGTATACAATCCCGACAGGCCCGAAGACGGCATGCTTCATATGCAAACCTGTTACATGCCGCAGCTACACGTGCGCGATCAGGAAGCACGCCGAGAACGTCGTGAAGCTCGCGCCGTTGCACGCGATATTCTGCGTGCCCGCTATGATGCATATCGTACCGGCTGGGAGAAACCTGATCTGCGTGCGGGTGAGCGCTTCCGCCAGATTGCGTCACACTGCGTGGTTGCTAAAGCACACGTCCGCGATACTGTCAGGGATCCCCTGATGCGCAAACTTATGTACCGCGTTGCCGAATTCGAAAAGATGAAGGCGATGGCCGAACTGCGTCTGCAACTGCGTGAGGAGCGTCAGACTCTCAAAGAAACCGGAGAAGGCCGTCCACTGAGCTGGAAGTCATGGGTTGAGCGAGAAGCGGTGAAAGGGGATGCTGCAGCACTCAGCCAGATGCGTGGCTGGGCTTATCGTGAGAAGCGCGCCGCCCGTAAGCAGAACAGTGGGTGGCCTGAACCTAACGCCGTCATTCATTATGGCCCGGGTGACAACGTTCCAACATTTAAATCAAGCGAGCACGAAACGCGTCTGCTGCGTGACGGAACGGTCAGCTACCTGCGCGACGGTAAGCCCGCAGTTACCGATTTTGGTGACAGGGTTGAGGTTTACGCTGCGGCTGACAGCAAGTCTGACCGTTTTAACAATGACCTTGCTGCAGAGATTACTGCGTGGCACAGCGGTGATAATACGACGCTGACAGGAGAGGATAAAGCAGTGAACCGCGTGCTGTATTCTGGCGTAGTCCGGAACATTACTAAGCGTGACGGGCACGAGTTTAAAGTCAGCGATCCGAAACTGATGGCCAACGTACGCGCTACTGAAGAAAGCTTGCGGGGCCAGAATGTACAGTCAGAACTGAAGCAGGCAGAGCCTCAAAACAGGGACGAGCAAGATTTTCGTCCTGTTAACAGAGATTTACCACGACCATGAGGAGTTTAAAAAGAGAGACATAAGCCAAACGGAAGTATTTAGTCGCTGATTGCACAGGGTTAGGAGCCTGTACAACCAGCTAACCTTAACAACCTGTCTAGGAGGCTGCTATGGCTGCCGAGGATCTTAGTCATTTTTCTCATCTAAACAAGTTCTTTCCTGAATTGACCGAAATACAGTCAGCACATGTATGTATGCTCGTGTTTTCATCCTGGTCAGCTGAGGAAATAGCAGAGTATCGTCATGTCACAGTTGATACAGTTAAAGACTCATTGGTTGCTGCTCAAAAACGTCTCAGAGCAAGTAACATGAAATTACTTCGGGGTGTCGTGGTATTACGGGTGATGATGAGTATTTCAAGCTTTATGTATGGCAATAATTTGCTTTAACTTTATAAGCATTAAACTATTAAAAGATTTTTTAGTGTCAAAGCAGCTTTTTTAAGCTGCTTTTTATTTATTATCAATAAGATAACTAACAACCCCCTTTTTAGGGGGTGTTTTCTTTTTAGGACCAATCTTATTTAATGCTTACATTGCTAACACGATCCCTACACTCGGTTACAGAAGAATACAGATGCCTGCTCACATCAATAAAGAAAAAGGAATGCAAGTCCTGCTGCGCCTCTCACCCGAGATGACCGCTATGTTGAGCCAGGCCGCAGACCGTTCTGGTCGCAGTAATACTAAAGAGGCGCTTGTGCGCCTTGAGGACCATCTTAAATCGTTTACTGACCTCGCCACACCAGGGCGCCGGTTTACCGCTGAAGACAGCGAAAAAGCTATTCAATAATTTCTTCAGCCAGCACGAGTAATTGCTGGCCTTCTTTTTTATTAAATTATGCGCGCCTGCGCAGGGCATCGTTTTGCCTGAAAACTCTTCTGCTCTTTAACAACGTGCCCGTTTTTATATTCCCGACCTCAGGGTCCTCTCTTGCCGGCATCCTTTACCGATGCGCGGAAGATGTCCGGAGGCTACGTCATGGCCTGCACTACGTCGGGAGAACAGTAAAGCCGCTGAGAAACGACTGTGCGGCTATACAGGCGGGCACCGCGCAAAGTCGGAATTGTGGAGCGTAACCGTTATACCCCTACGTACAAATTCGATGTATCCAGTTCGACCGGTGCATTTACTGCATCAGGCCCCGGCGCGATCCGCCGGACACAACCTGTATCTGGAGAAGATTAGCCCTGCACTTTCGTGCGGTCGTGAACGGGCATCCCTGACGGTTTCAATTCGCAAAACGCACAGTGACACAGAGCATTCTGTGCCGGCCCACTCTCGCGAGTGGGTCAGCCCGGCTAGTCTTTTAATCGTTTCATTTAAACGGATGCCCGGGGACGCGGGCGTATTTCATGGGGTGAAATCATGCATCTTTCAAAATCAAAACGCGAAGCGCTGCGGCGGCAGTTTAACGGCTGCTGCGCTTACTGTGGTGAAGCGTTGCCCGTACAGGGCTGGCACGCAGAAGCTATCAGCAAAGAGTTCGTTGAGGGCGGAATTGTTCCCGTCTGCACCACCTGCCGGACGATCAAAGGAAATTCCACTCCTGACGAGTTCAGGGCGCTGCTCGCAGAGCAGGTCGACAGAGCGCTGCGCCACAGCGTGTATTTCCGTACGGCGGTGCGCTTCGGACTGGTGATCACGCGGGCTGAACGGGTTGAATTCTGGTATCAGCGCTGCGACGGCATTCGCCCACAGAAGTCTGATAAAGCTCAGGATGAAACAGGTAGCAACTCTCTGAGAGACCGGCGTCTTAAGCTAAGTGAAGGCGCCGGAAATAATTTATGAAACGCTCTGTGTTCCTGCGCGCATCCTTACGGCGAGCGCTTCGTACCTGCCGGCCAGCACCGCCCGTTTCGCAGCCGGACCCTTCTCACAAAAGGGCGGCCTCTGAAGGAATAAAATCATGAATAAGACACTTCTCCGTTGCGCCGGTCTGGCGCTGGCGCTCGTTTCTCCGCTTGTCATGACATCCTGCCTTCCCCACGAAAAAAACGTGGCGCCGCAGGCTTATTCCGCTGGCGAATGTCAGAGCTGCAGTGCATTCAGCGTCAGCGTCTGGCACGTCAGCGCGGGTGATCGCGGGCTAAAGGACATTCTGCAGCCTGTCCGCTACAGTACACCCGAGTCGCTGAGTTCTGATAACACTGAAGTCATCACCTCTTCAGCAGCAGATGCCATCCGGCAGCGTCTGGAGCATGACAAGCTTGCCGTCTTTGTCGCGAGTCTCAGGGGAGTTACTTCGTCCGGAGACAGCCTGCCATTGAGCGTTGACAACGCCTCAGGTGCTTACTCAGCCGTGCTGACGGCGGGTCCTCAGACACGAAAACTCCCGTCACGCGTGGTGAACTTCAGCCTGTCAGACAGCGCGTCCTCTCCCGGCAGTCGCACTCCCGGGGACAAATCGCGGGTTAACGGGCGGGTTCTGCTCAGAGACGGCGATACCGTTGTGTCGGTGCACGCCGTACCTGACGGCTGGCTTGAGTGGCTTATTGGCGCAACGTTCTCCGCCTGACGTCTGCCTGGCGTGTCCGGGCCATTTCTTTCCCTGCAACGAAAAGCGCACTCACCCTGACCGGTCAGTGCGCTTTTCGTTGTGGCGGACCTGCGGCCAGCGCACGCGGTCAGACTGACATCGTCTTATTACTCATAAATGCGATGCTACAAGTCTAAGTCATGCCGCTCTGGCGTCTGTCAGTCTGGCCAGAGCACCGGGAGGCACCCGGCGCCGCAACACCCCTTCTGACCGGCAGGTTTCGCCTGCCTTCCCGCACGGTTTTTGCCGGCCCGGCTCCGGCCGCCGCAGAGACGGTGCAGCCCTGAGTTATCCGGAGTTCTCTTTATGTCATTTACCGAACGGGCAGGGCTGATACCGGTCCTGTTTCTCACTGGCTGCGCGCAGCAGGCGGTCATCACCGGGCCGCCCTCGGGCAGCGTGGTTGACGGCATCCTCTCGCGCAGCGCGGCCGACATCAGCGCCATGCAGTACCGGCTTCACCAGAGCACGCCTTCCGCGCAGCGCCCGGCTTCACCGTCAGGCGCGAAAGCTCCCGCGCCGCTGCTGTCGAAACCTGCTGTCGCGGCGGGCGGGTCCCCTGTCTTCAGAGGCACCACAGCGCCACCGTCCACGGCGGGCGCCGGGCCTTCCTACGGCTTCGTGCGTCACGGGGGCGCGGCGCCAACGCTTCGTGCAGCCCTGCGCAAAATTATCCCGCCCGGACACTCGGTGGTGTTCGACAAAGCCGTTTCCGCCGACGCGCCCGAGCTGTGGCAGTGGACGGGCAACGATCGCTGGCCGTTCGTCGTGGACAAGCTGCTGGCCGGACGTGGGATGAAGGCATCCGTTAATGCGAAAACCGGCACCGTCACCGTAGAGCCCGCGCAGCGCGCGCAGACGGCACGCAGCGCAGACAAACCAATATCGCCCCCGGTTCCTGCCGCCGTGCCCGTCAGATCGGCTCCGGCCGGGGCGGTGAAAGCTGTGCCACTGCCGACCACCGGACGTAACCCGTTCCACGGCGATGCCACATCAAAAGCTGCCGGGGCGGCAAGCGTGCCGGTTTCGCCGGCAACAACCCGCGTCCCCGTTCAGCCGGTGATACCGCCCCCAGTGGTTCAGGTTCGCCACTGGCGCATTGAGACGGGCAGCACCGTGAAGGACTGGCTTTACAGCCAGGCTGCCGCGGAGACGTGTACCGTGCCGGGCATTAAGAACTGGACCGTGGCCTGGCTGACGCCAACCAACTACCGGGTAGACGCACCGCTCCACTTTGACGGCAGCTTCCGCGAGATGCTGAACCGGCTCTTCACCCTCTACGGGACCGCGAAGGTGCCGCTCTACGCGGGCGTGCGTGCCGCACAGTGCGTGGTGTCGGTGGACGATAAGGAGGTGCAGTAATGATCATGTACTGGCTGCTGGTTCTCTTTGCGGGACTGCTGCTGGGCGGGCTCTCCCCCGACCAGCGGGCCGTACAGGAGGCGGGGCAGCTGCAGGACCAGACGCAGAACCTGCAGGCCACGCAGATGGTGCGCTACATGAACCGCATCAACGACTGGCGCTACCTGAACCCCACAGCGAATAACCTCAGCGTCAACGACGCGCAGCTTACCGGCTGGAAAAGTGTCGCCGGCCTCAGCAACGTCATCGCCAGCGGCAGGACCTACGTGTGGCGCGCGGCTCAGCCCGGGCTGATGGCGGCGCTGATGACGCAGACCCGTCACTCTGCGCTGGCCGGACGGGTGGTATCGCGCCGCCTGGTCGACTATTCCGGCGCCGACATGCAGCTCACCGTCCCCGCCGTCATCCCCGACGGCAGCGTGGTGTGGGTTAACTGACTTTCCCTTTCTTACAGGACACAGCAATGAAAATACCTCACCGGCTGACCGCGGCGGCGGCGCTCTGCCTGCTGGCCAGCGGCTGCAGCACGCTTGACCGCGTGGACGCCACCGAAAAGCGGGCCGCTGCCACGGAGGCGCAGGCCGATGCACACAAGCGCGCGCTTGAAAGCGGACAGGTCGTGCGCGACCTGACGTCTCAGTGGATTAACCCGATCCCCCTGAACGGGCTCGCCGGGCAGCGTCCGGAGCTGCCGCCCTGCGCGGTCAAAATTAATCGTCCCGGCAGCGTCACGCTCGCCTACGTCAGCGCCTTTATTACCGATCAGTGCCGCATCCCGGTGGTCGTGACTCCGGACGCGCAGGCGGCCATGGCCGGCAGCGGTGGTGGTGGCCGGACAGAAAAAATGCCCGGCCCATTGCCGGCGCCGGACGCCAGCGGCATGGTGCCGCTGGCCGCTATGGGCCAGACCAGCAGTCAGCCGGTCACGATGCAGCAGGGCGACGGCGGACTGCGCGGCGTCAGCTGGAACGGATCGCTCAGCGGGCTGCTGGACAACGTGACCACGCGGCTCGGCCTGTCGTGGCGCTACGAGTACGGGCACATCGCCATCTTCTGGCTCGATACGCGCAACTTCGCCATTAACTTTATGGACAGCGACGCAAGCTTTGAATCAAAAACCGTAAGCGGTACCACGTCTTCTGCCGGCACGAGCGGTAACAGCAGCGGTGGTAATAAGGGCGACAACAGCACCAGCCAGACCACGACGGCGACCATTAAGTCCAACATCTTTAAGGACGTGGAGACCACGGTGAAGTCAATGCTGACGCCGGGCTCAGGGCGCCTTAACCTCTCCGCCGGCGTGCTGACGGTTACCGATACGCCTCGTGTGCTCGACGCCATCGGCCGCTACATTGACGACCGTAACCGCGAGCTTAACCGCCAGGTGATGATTTCGGTAAAGGTGTTCAGCGTGGAGAACCGCCATCAGAACCAGCTGGGCATCGACTGGAACGCGGTTCTCAACACCGGCAGCGTCGGCCTGTCGCTGACGAGCCCGTTCACAGGGGCCGCTTCTGACGCGCTAAGCGGCGGCGTGGCCATTCTGGACGGTAAAGGTCAGGGGACGCAGACGTTTCTGAAGGCGCTGGACGAGCAGGCGAAACTCAGCGTGCTGACCACAGCCTCGGCGCTGACAACGAATCTCTCTGCCGTCCCGATTCAGAACGCGCTGCAACAGGACTATGTGCCGAGCATCAGCACCAGCCAGACGCCAAACGTCGGGACCAGCACCTCAATCACCACGGCGACCATCACCACCGGCTTTAACATGACCGCGCTGCCCTTCCTGATGCCGAACTCGCCGAAGATGCAGCTGGAGTTTTCTATCAGCATGTCTGACGACCCGACGTTCAAAGACTTCACCTCCGGCGGGCAGAATGCGCAGCTGGCCAAAACCAATCTGAAAACCACGACACAGCGCGTGATCATGCAGTCCGGCCAGACGCTGGTGCTGAGCGGCTATGAGCAGCTCAGCGATTCGGCTAACCGGCAGGGCACAGGGAGCTACAGCTTCTTTGGCCTGGGCGGCGAGGCGCGCGGTGACGACAGCCGCCGCATGTTCATCATCCTCGTAACGCCCGTCGTGCTGGGATAAGGAGGTTTTATGACGTCTGAACTGACGCAGCCCGGAGTCAGCGTGGTCCCCTCCGGGAAACACGCGCTGATTGCCGGCCTGCACTGGCAGTGGGTGTCGGTACGCGGGCGCCGGCGCATGCGCATTGAGGCCCGTGACCAGCTCGCGAGCCACTGGCTGGCGCTGCCCGCCGGTACGGCCGATGAGCCCGCCACCTGGCTGGGCACGCTTGCCGACGACACGGTCGTTCTTCCCAAAGGTAAGCGGCCAGCCTCGCTGGCGGCGGCGCTGCTCGGAAGCGTGCCCGCCGACTGCTGGGGCATCTTTCTGCTTCCCGGCGAAAGGTACTGGTTTATGGCGGTCACCGGCGGTCATCCTTCGCCTTACGGGGACGTAACGGGAGATGCGGCCACCGCACTCCGCGCTGCCGAACTGTTCCGGAGCACGGCGCCGGCGCCCTCAGCGGGCTGGACCGTGTTCGATCCGGATACCCTGCTGGACCTGCCTGACGTGCGCCGGGACGCGCTGAGTGCCCTGCTCCCGGCCACCGTGCCGACGCGGGCGCTGCTGCACAAAACCGACAGCCGCACGCCATCCCGCCTGATGCTTCTGGCTGCGGTGATCGCGGCCGGTGCCTGGTACGGCAACCACTGGCTGGAGGAAAAGGAAAAGGCCGAGCACGCAGCATGGGTGCAGGCCGAGCTGACCCGCGCACGCGAGGCGGCAGCGCTGAAGCCTGCCAGCCTCAATAAACCGTGGGGTGGGCAGCCAGACTTCTCGGGCATGCTCAGCGCGTGCGTGAAACAGTGGCGTCAGGCGCCGCTGTCGATTGCCGGCTGGGTGTTCAGCCGGGCAACGTGCGAGGCCACCGGGCAGCTGACGCTGCACTATGCCCTGCCGGACGGCGGCACAGTGGGTGACTTTGCCGCGCGGCTGCCGCAGCTTTACGGGGCAGGGGCGCAGGCCGTGTTCAACATGCCCGGGCCGTCCGACGACGCGTCATTTAAGGAGACGGTCCGCTTTGCCGCAGCGCCGGCCGAAATGCTGCTGCCGGGGGACGAGCAGCTTCGCCGCATGACCAGCTACGCGCAGCGCCTGCGGGCAAACCTGCGCTTCAGCGAGCCCGTCGTGCTGACCCAGACCGTCGGGCAGGACCATATCCCGCTGCCGTGGAAGCGTTACAGCTTCACCTTTATCACCGATATCCCGCCGGACCGGCTGTTCGACGCTTCGCGCTTCCCGGGTAACGGGCTGCGGCTGAGTTCCGTAAAGGCCGAGCTGCACAGAAGCCGGCTGACCTACACCCTGGAAGGAATGCTCTATGCAGAGAATTAAGTGGCGTTACCTGCTGCTGCCCGCGCTGATCGCCAGTCAGCTGGCCGTCGCCGCTCCCGCAGCGACTGAAGGACCGGATTCGCCCGGCCCGGCAGCCTCTCCTGATGCCGGGCCGCGCGATACCAGCCTTGGCCGGCTGGAAGATATTCAGGCCAAAACCCTGCTGTACGAGGCGCAGCTGGCGCAGGCCAAAGCGTTCAACGAGCTGCAGAAAAACGGCTACGACGCCGGCACGGGCGGGCCATTTAATCCGCAGCCTGCCGCGCCGGTGAAGGACAGCGCCGCACCCAAACCCGCACAGGAGAGCCGCGCGCTGCCGCTAATTGTGGAAATCTCCGGCGGCCAGCAGCTCTCCGCCACGCTTCAGCTCGACGGCGGTAATCAGGTGCGCGTTCAGGCAGGCAGCCGCATTCCGGGCACCGCCTGGACGGTGGCAAAAATCACGTTCAGCGAGGTGACCGTCAGCAGTCCTGACAAAGGCCTCGTTTCACTGGCCTTCGCGGGGTAAACGAATGGAATTCAGCGAACAGACACTGAACTGGCTTCATCTTGACGACAGCAACCCGGAGCAGGGGCGGCTGTACGTGTCCACCGAGCATCGCGCGAGCCCGGCGGTGCAGTCGGAAATCGCGCGCGCCCGTCGCAGCCTGCCGGGGCTCGATATTCAGCCCGTGCACCTGAGCGAGCTTCGCCGGCTGCAGACCGGACGCGGCGGCAGCGCCGCTGCGGGAACGTGGTCGCCGGAGCAGAAAAAGGTGGTGGACTTTATGCGCCGCGCCGGCGAGTCGCACGCCTCAGACATTCACATTCTTATCGGCGCCGAGAATATTACGGCGGTGGTGTTCCGCATCCACGGCGACCTCGAACTGCAGGCCGAGCTGGACGTGGAGGAGGGCATGAGCCTTGCTTCCACTATCGTGATGTCGATGTGCGACGTGGCGCCGCAGGCCTTCAGCGAAACAGATGAACAGGACGGGCGCCTGCGCAACGAATTTGTGAAGGCGCTCGGACTGTACGCCGCGCGTTACTCGGCCGTGCCCACCGAGTCGGGCCTCTACGTGGTGCTGCGCGTGATACTGGACGAAAGCAAGGACATCCCCTCGCTCGACGTGCTGGGCTACCTTCCCGAGCAGCAGAAGCTGATACGCCGCATGCTGCAGCGCCCGGAGGGCATCATCATCACCGCCGGCCCCACCGGTTCGGGCAAGAGCAAAACCATGCGAACCTTCTGCCACATGTACGTGGAGCTGACGCGGGGTAAACGCCGTCTCGTTACGGTGGAAGACCCGGTGGAGGGCAAGGTGAAGGGAGCGGTGCAGACCACTATCATCGCCGACCGCAACGATTCTGAATCGGTCACGCGTGCCTGGCAGCGTCGTCTTTCGGCATTTAAGCGGCTTGACCCCGACGCGGAGGTCGTGGGTGAAATCCGCGACGGCTGGTCCGCCCGCGCCTGCATCAGCGAAGGAAAAAGCGGCAGCCTGGTGATGTCCACGCTTCACGCAAACGACGCACCGGGCATCATTGACCGCCTTACCGATACCCTCGACATACCGGCCGGCATGGTCATGGATCCGCAGGTGGTGATTGGCCTCATCGCGCAGCGCCTGGTGCAGACGCTCTGCCCGGCGTGTAAACAAGGCTGGGCAGACGTCAGGGAAACGCTCAGCGAGGACGACCGCGAGCTGGTTGAAACATACTGCAATACCGCGACCGTCGCATTTCGCAACCATGCGGGCTGCAGCGCTAAGGGCTGCTGGCACGGCATCACCGGACGTAAGGTGATTGCCGAGGTCATCCGCCCTGACGCCCGCTTTATGCAGCTTTATCGCGAGCTCGGCAAGCTCGCGGCCCGCAGCTACTGGGTGCATCACATGGGCGGCATCACCCGCGGCATGCACCTGATGCGCTATATAGCGGCAGGCGAGGTTGACCCCATTGATGCGGATAAGCTCAGTCCGCTCGATGAGGACACCCTGAACCTGCTTCCGCCGGAGGCGCTGGTCCTCTCAGGCAGCGGAGGCGGCCATGGCTGACTTTATTCGCCTGCTGCGTGGCCGCCTCAAGGGCTCGCTTGCCAGAGGCAGCGCGCGCTCGGAAGGGCTGGGGCGCTGGCTTGGACAGAAAACCTTCAGCACGGCAGACCGCATGATGCTGTACGAAGATCTGGCGTTTCTGCTGGAGAACAACCAGAAAACAGAGGACGCGATTGCCGGCATGCAGCGCACGCGGCGCCGTAAAAACGATGCCGTATCGCTTTGCCTGGGGGACGTTCGCCACGCGCTGACGCGCGGCCGGGGACTGGACGCCGGGCTGGCCGGCTGGATACCGCCCCAGGAGGCGACAATCCTGCGGGCGGGGCGCGTGGCTAAAGACCTTCGCGGGGCGCTGCTGCGCGCCATCGAGGTGGTGAAGGGCATCGGCGAAATGAAGGCCACGGCGGTGGTGAACCTGACCTATCCGCTGATGCTGCTGGGCGGCACGTTCTACATGATGCAGATGGTTTACGACCGCTTTCTGCCGCGTCTTGAACAGCTTGCGCCGCCCGACCGCTGGACGGGTCCCCTGTGGTGGCTGGGTGCCATAACGCACTTCTTTATCGGTAACCGTTACGTGCTGGCCGCCGTCCTGGCTGCCTTTACCGGCTGGGTCGTCTGGTCACTGCCGCGCCTCACCGGTCCGGTGCGGCGTCAGGTGCTGGACTATCTGCTGCCGTGGAGCCTTTACCGGGAGATGCAGGGCGTTTCCTTTCTGCTGAACCTCAGCGCGCTGCTGCGCGCCAACGTCCGCACGGAGGAGGCGCTCGACATGCTGAGCCGCAACGCCACGCCCTGGCTGTATGAGCGTCTGACTGCCACCCGGCGTCAGGTGGCACGCGGTAAGCACCTCGGGCAGGCGCTGGCCGATAGCGGCTATGCGTTTCCCTCGCGGGAGGCTATCGACAGGCTTCTGCTGCTGACCTCCGGTCCGGGCGGCGAGGACAACATCGAAAACTTCGCGCGCATGTGGCTCACCAAATCCATCAACCGCATCAAACGTGTTTCCCGGCTTCTGCAGCTGCTGGGGATGCTCGTGACCGCCGGCTATCTGCTGCTCACGTTTATCGCAACCCAGGATCTGGGCTCGCTGATTGGCAACCGCTAACTTTCTTTCCTAATGAGGTTTCAACCATGTCACAACCCTTAAAACGCTCTGCCGTTCACCGCGGCGCCCTTAACCTGCAGGAAGCCGTCATCGTGGGCATCGCTGCGCTCCTCGTGCTCGTCTGGGTGCTCTCCTCCGGAAACGGTCTGTTCAGCCGATCGGACTACACCGAAGAGATGTCCAACGCCGGGGAGCTCATGACCAATACCCGCGGCATGCTGAAAACCGGCGGCACCTACCAGTTCAGCTCAGCGGCGGCCATGACCGGCGCGCTGGTACAGTTTGGCGGCGCGCCGGGCAGCATGGCGGTCATCGGCACCAAGTCATCGGGCAGCGCCTCGCTGAATAACCGCTGGGGCGGCAGCGTTACGGTACAGCCGGTGAGCACCAGCGGCGGTCAGAATACCGCTTTCTCCCTGACCTACACGCAGGTGCCGCAGGAGGCCTGCGCGCAGCTGGTGCAGAAAATGAGTGGCGCCAACAACGTCGCCTCAACCAGCATCAACGGCAGCGCGACCAGCGGGGCGGTCAGTGCGTCAGTGGCGGCGTCACAGTGTACGGCGGACAGCGGCTCAGCCGGCACCAACACGCTGGTCTTCACCAGCAATACCTGATGAAGGGCCGGGGAAACCCGGCGCCTTTTCTGACCGACTCACGGTGACTCATGATGAACAGGCTTACATACCTGCTGACGGTGGCCGGATTACTGCTGTGCGCCGCGTTGCCGGCGCAGGCTTACTGCTACAACGAGGCGGGCGCACGCTACCACGTCGATCCGCAGCTGCTGCGCTCCATCAGTAAGGTGGAAAGCGGCTTTAACGCCGGGGCTATCGGCTATAACCGCAACAAAAAAGGTCAGGTTACCAGCCGGGACTTCGGCCTGATGCAGATCAACTCCACGCACGTGCCTCAGCTGCGCACTATGGGCGTGCTGCAGAGCGAGCAGGACCTGCTGACAAAACCCTGCCTGAACGTGATGGTCGGGGCCTGGATACTCGCAAGGCACCTGCAGGTCTGCGGCGTCACGTGGGAGTGCCTTGGCAGCTATAACGCCGGCTTCGCCGACGATAATACCGCCCGCCGGATGCTTTACGCCCGCAAGGTTTACGCCGACTACATGGCCCGACGCTGACCTTTCACACGGAAAATTTCATGACTTTATTTACCGATGGTCCGGCGGCCGGCGCATGGCTTGCCTGCTGCGCGGGGCTGTTTGCGCTGCAGGCGTATCAGGCCAGCCGATTTCTGCGCACGCATGACGGTCCGCCTCTGACCTGGCCGCTTCTGACGCCGGTTGCCCTGATTTACCTGCTCACCGCCGGCTGGCTGCTGGCGCTTCCACCTGCGGTGCCGGTGAGCGCCGTCCTGCGTAGCTTACTCCTGCTGGTGCTTGCGGTGCCGCTGACGCTTACCGACCTTCGCTGTCAGTGGCTGCCGCTGCGCTACACGATGACGTTCTGGCTGGGCGGTCTGGCCTCTGCGGCGCTGCCGGATGCAGTGCTGCCGCTCAGTGAGGCGCTGCCCGCCAGTATCGCCGCGTTCGCGCTGTCCGGCGCCGTTCGCTGGCTGGCCAGCTTTCGCCAGCGCGAGGAGCGCATGGGGCTCGGTGACGTTTATCTGATGGCCGGCCTTTGTGCCTGGCTGCCGTGGCGCAGCGCGTGCTACGCCGCCGCCGGCGGGCTGCTGCTGTGCTGCCTGTGCGCAGCGCTGACGCGCCAGACTTCAAAACCCTTTGCGCCCGCGCTGTTTGGTTACCTGTGCGGCGTGTGCCTTTTCTTTCCCCAACAACTGGCGGGAGTGCTCTGATGAAATTTCTTAAACGGAAGCCGCGCGCGGTACACCGCGGCAACATGCTGCTTCAGCTCGGCATCGTGATGGCCATCGTGCTCATCATCACGCCCGGCGCCATGGACCGCTACGCCGGCATGCAGCAGGAAAAGGTCTGGACCGGAACGGCCTCGCATCTGAGCTTCGTGGCGCAGGCGGGCAAGCGCTACGTGCGCGACAACCGCAACACGCTGCAGACGCAGGTTGCCGGCGGCCCTGTCGTGATCACCGGCGCCACGCTGCGCACGCAGGGCTATCTCCCGGCGGGCTTTTCACTGACCAACGACAGCGGACAGACTTACCAGCTCGCGGTGGCCAGAGACCCGGGTCAGGCGGGCCAGCTGGTCGCCTTCGTGCTGACCACCGGCGGCAGCGAGATCCCCTATAAGGGCCTGCGTCAGATAGCGACGGACACCGACGGAATGGGCGGCTACGTCTGGCCGGCAAATAACGCGGTGGGTGCCGACGGCGGCTGGCAGGCAAAGCTCGGTGACTATGGGCTGACCGGTCAGCAGGGGCGCCTTGCGGCATTCCTGTCCGCCGACGCGCTCGGCACCGACGCGGACGAAAGCGACAGGCTTTACCGTTATCAGGTGACCGGCCGGCCGGACCTGAACCGCATGCACACCGCTATCGATATGAACGGCAACAACATTAACAGCGGAGGGACGGTCAGCGCGGCGACGGGGACCTTCACCGGCCAGGTGTCTGCCGGTACCAATATGACGGCCGGCGGTAACGTTACGGCCAGCGGCAGCATAACGGCGAACGGTAACGTGACCGGAAACGGCAACGTGGCGGCCGGTAACAACGTGACGGCCAACAACGGCATCACGGCCAACAACGACATCCGCAGCAACAACGGCTGGATCATCACCCGCGCCGGCAAAGGCTGGCTGAATGAAACCTACGGCGGCGGTTTTTATATGTCGGATAACGACTGGGTAAGGTCCGTCAACAACAAGAATATTTACACCGCCGGGCAGATGCGGGCCGGCAGTCTGCGATCGGACGGTGACGTCTCGGCGGGCGGCGTGCTGTCTCAGGACCAGGTTAACTCGGCGGGCGCGGCGTGCGGCCAGCTGGGGGCAATCAGCCACGACGCATCGGGCGCCACGCTTGCCTGCCAGAACGGCGTCTGGCAGAGCGGAAGCAGCTCACCGGTTCGCGTCTGTGCGAACAGCTGCGGCGGCCGCTGGCCCCTGGAAATTGGTCGCGTCAACCATGACGGGGACTGGTCATCCTGGAACACGCTGGGCGTGGCCTGCGGCGGCGGTTACACACAGAACTGGCAGGTGCCGGTCTTTTGCTCGGTTAACTGACCCTTTTCACCCTGCCGGTTCCGCGCAGGGTCGCTCAATTTTTCATTCAACGTATCCGTCCGTCCGGCCGGATGCTGAGGCTTTCCATGAAACGACTCATTCTTACGGCAGCGCTTCCGGCGCTGCTGCTTTGCGGCTGCCAGTTGCCCCCTCAGTCTCCTTCGCCGGGCGCAGCCCCGGCATACACCGTCAATCCCAAACCGAAAGCGGCAATTCAGCTGACGCAGCTGTGGATGGAGGGGGGGCTTCGTGACAGCACGACGTTGCCCGTAGCGGTCATCCGCGCAGACAGCGATCGCGTCACCTTCAGCTGGAACGGCGACGCGGTGGAGCTGCTGAGCGCGATGGCCCGCGCCCGCGGACTGACTTTCAGCTATACCGGCGTTCGCCTGCCGCTGCCCGTGGACATTGAGGTGCAGAACGTCACTTATGCAAACGTCCTGCGCATGATTGAGATGCAGACCGCCTGGCGCGCCACGTTCGTGACGTACCCCGGGCAGATTGTGCTGCAGTTTATGCCCTCGCTGCCGGCTGAGTCGGGACGTAACCATAAGGGAGGCCGCCGATGAAAGCCCGACTGTGCATCCTGCTGCTGCCCGCGCTGCTCGCGGGCTGCGCGGGATTTCACTTTATGAAAGCGGCACCTGCGCCCGGGCCTGACGGCGCGCCGCCGCCGGGGCCGGAGGCCTACCTGTCACCGCAAAAGCGCGACACCGCTGACGTCTCCGACAACCGCCGGCAGATGCTGACCGAGGGTGGGCGAACCACCGGCTTTCGCGGCGGCAAGGCGCAGCGTGCGTGGGAACTGCGCCGCGACCTGGAGGCGCGGGCTAAGCAGCTAGATGCCACTTATGACTTCCGCCCGCTCATCAGCAGCCGCGGCTGGCTGCCGCCGATTATCACCGAGGCCGTGGACGTGGCGCACGTCACGCCTGACCAGATACGCACCGCAAGCCACGTGTACGAAATCATCCAGCCTGAGCGCTTCGTCAGCAACCCGCCGACGTGGCGCGGCTGGCTGATGGCCGGGCTCAGCACCGTGCCGCCGGACGAGCCGGCAGGCGGCCTCATCCCGGAAAACGGCGTGCAGCGCGACATCTGGCAGGCGGCGGTCAACGAAGGCTGGGCGGAAGGGCGCCAGAGCGCCGACGAGACGCTGGAGGCCAACGTCAACCGCCTGACGCGCGACTACAACGGCATGCTGCAGTACGTGCTCTTGCGCCGTCAGAACCTCATCACGGCGCCGGTGGTCACCGAGCGCCAGCAGACGGTCACCGGCGACAACAACAAACTCACCACCGGTGACCGCGAGCGACGTCTTGAATCCCGCGCGGGCTTCGTCACCGACAAGGCGAAGTGGAAGCCGGTCATCAATACGGAGAAGCGCTGATGGCAGCCTCAGATCTGGAACTTTATGACTTCAGCGGCGGACTCAGCGCCGATACGCTGCGCGGCTTTATGGTGTGGTGCGCGCGCAACAACGTGAGCGACATTCACCTGCAGGGCGACAACCACTTTGTGGTCGGCCGTTACGGCCGCCTGCTCAGGGCAAGCCCGTTTGCGGTGGCGGACGACACCATGGCCAAACTGATGGACGAGGTGTTTTCCCCGGAGCTCCGCCCGCAGGTGCGCGGCGGCGTGTCGGTTGACCGGGCGATGCAGCTCGACGGCGACATGACCGGGCGCTGGGGGCTGAAGCGCGGCGAGCGCATCCGCTTTCGCGTCAATCTGCTGCAGGGCACGGCGGGGCGTCAGGACAGTACCATTGGCTGGACAATGCGCGTCATTCCTTCTGACATCCCGCCGCTGGAAAGTCTGGGGCTGGAGCCGGAGCTGATGGCGAACCTCCTGCCAGCGAAGGGGGTGGGGCTGTGGGGCGGCATCACCGGCTCAGGCAAAAGCACCTCGCTCGCCTCAACCTATCGCCACTGTCTGGACACGGACCCCGACCGCAAGGTCACCACCAAAGAGGACCCGATTGAGTTCATCCTCGGCCGTCCGGATGACGTGCTGCCGCCCCTGCAGTCGCAGGTGGGGAAAGACATTCCCGATTTCGCTACGGGCATCCGCGCAGACCTCAGGCGGGCGCCTTCGGTCATCGGGGTGGGGGAGATGCGCGATCGCGAGACCATTGATGCCGGCATCCGCGCCGGCCAGCTCGGTCACCTGATGCTCTCCACCACGCACATCGACTCGCCGGGCGAGGCCTTCCCGCGCCTCATTAACGAATTTCCGCACGAGAGCCGCGACGCGATGGCGTGGTCGCTGCTGGGCGTACTGCAGTACGTGGTGGTGCAGACGCTGCTGCGCACGACCGACGGTAAGCGCATCGCGGTCCGTGAGTTCATCCTTTTCGACTACAGCCTGCGCGAAAAGCTCGCCGAAATGCCTTGGTCGCAGTGGGGTCAGCATATTAACAACATCATCCGGCTGGAGAAGCGCCGCATCGTGGATCAGGCCTGGCGCCTGTACCGCGGGGGACGTATTGCCGAATCCGAGCTGGCCGTGGTGATGTCGCCGCGCCAGCGCCGCGAGTTTGAGGAGGGGACCGCGTGAGTACGCTGAATAAAGAGAACTATCCGCCGGGATTCTGGCGGCGGGCCGGCAGCGCCCTCAACTTCGTCGGCATCCCCGCCTGGCTGTTCCTGCTCTACCTCTTCTGGTTCCGCTTTCCCGCCATGAACACGATTTACGTCGTGAGCGGCATCATCGCCGTGTTCCGCGTGCTGAGGATGTTTGGCTGGGGCGTCACCGAACTGCTTACGCGCGTGGCTCGCTGGGCGCGCGGCAAATCCCTGAGCGGCCGCCCGTGGTGGTACCGCCGGTTTACCGACGGCGAGTAGCCGTCCTGACACAGCAGCAGAGGAGGCTTTATGAAGACAGCGGACTACCCGGTGTGGCTTGCGGTCATGCCTGACCAGCGCGACGCCGCGCGCGCCGACGCCGGAAAACACCCGGAAGGGGGCAATGCGATCACGTGGGATAAGGAGGCTCAGCTCTGGTACGCCCGCCCGGGGGCTGACCTGAGCCGGCTGCAGGCCTGGCTGCCGGACCCGTCGCGGCGCAGCGGCGGCGGGGACCCGCAGACGGAGTTTCTGGACGCGCTGACCAGCGCCGGGCTGATTATTGACGGCCTGCCGGTGATGGACGGTGAAATCCACCGCGTATCGGTCACCGACGGGCCGAAGGGGAACGGCGACGGCGTCTACCGCGGCTTTCTGAACGGCAGCAAGCCGGGTGGGTGGTTCATCAACTACTGGACCGCTAAAACGCACAAGGACATCACGAAGTGGAAAGGCACCGGCGGTGAAGCCGATCCGGTGGCTCGCCTGCATATGAAGGCAGTTGCGCGGCAGTCCCGTGATGACTCCGCACGCCGGCTGGCAGCCACTCATGCACAGCAGACCGCAAAGGCGAAGGCCCTCTACGAGCGCCTCCCGCCCGCCGACCCTAACCACGGTTATCTTCAGCGCAAGGGAGTAACGGCGGACGCGGATCTCAGGCAGACCCGTAACGGGGCGCTGGTCATCCCGTTTCAGGACGTGGACGGTGCTTTCCGTACGCTGCAGTACATACCGCCTGACGGCGAAAAATATCTGTTTTCCGAGGCGCCGAAAGCCGGCCACTTCAAGGTGGTGGGCGGAACGCTCACGGACGGGGAGCCGATTCTGTACGCCGAAGGCTACGCCACAGCGCGCAGCCTGAACCAGGTGACCGGGCGTCCGGTAGTGATGACCATCGACGCCGGGAACATGCTGAACGTGGCTAACGTTCTCAGCGCCCGCTATCCCGACAGCCCACACCTGTTCATGGTCGACTTCGACCACAGCAAGCCGGTTAACACCGGGCTCGTCATGGGGGAGCAGGCCGCGCGTAACACCGGCGGTAAGGTGATCATCCCCGACTTCACGTCCGCAGAGCGCGCCGCGGGCCTGACCGATTTCAACGATGTACACCAGTCACGCGGTACGGAAGCCCTCAGGGCTGACCTCCTTCAGCAAATTAATCAGGCCCTTGCCGGGCTTAACTACAAGGAAAACGTCATGGCCACACCCGACGACGCACAGCCAGCGCCGGACACTCTTCCCGCCGCGTCCCCGGACGCCGCAGCCGAATCCACACCCGTCCGTCGCCCCGGGGCGGCAAAAGAGAAAACGGGTGAAATCCTGAAGCTGCGTGATGAAGGGCTCACGCCCGCGAAGATTGCTGAGCAGCTCGGCATCGGGCAGACCAGCGTGTATCGCATTCTGAAGGCGCAGCAGGCTGACGCGCCGGCGGCGGACAGCACTCCGTCTGCAGCCACTGTGAGCGAGACGGTCATCCCGGCCGCGACCTCTGTGCCTGCAGAGGTGCCTGCCGTTAACGTCAGCGAACCTGATGTCCCGTTGCCGGCGGCCGGCGTGACATCGACTGCCGAAGCGCAACCTGCCACCGTGCCGGCGGCTGAAAGCGTCGCGGCAGCGCAGCCAGCACCCGAAGCACCGGTGACGCTGGCGCCGGCTTCACCGGGCACCTATGATGGATTCACCGGGCTCTACGGCACCGGCGCCGAACTGCGCGACAGGCTGGCCGCGCTGGCCAGCGGTCAGGTCTCACCGGCGGCGCTGCTGCAGGACATCAGCACGCTGCGTTCACGCGTGGAGAGCGCGGCGATAACCGGCGTGTACACCCGTGAGCACGTGAAGGAGATGCAGCAGGTCTTTGACCGGGTGACGCAGGGCGGAATGGCAGGGGCAAACGTCATGGAGACGGGCGGGTTCAGCCGCCTGCGCAGCCTGCTGGGGCAGCGCGATACCTGGAGTTCACTGCACCCGACCGGCGGCACGCTTGATATTAATACCGTGCCAGACAGGGTGGGTCAGCAGTACGCGCTGCTGGCGCGCGGGGACGTGACGCGAGCGCAGTTTGATCGTGAGGTGCGGATGCTTTACGGCGAGTTTACCCGCGCCGAACCGGGGAGCTTTACGCCCGGTCGTCAGGCGGAAACGCGCGCGGTCTTTGAACGCATGGCATCACTGGAGAGCCCTGAGCGCGCCGCGCAGTATTCGGCTGGCGCGGCGGTGCTCGCGGCGCAGTTGCCGCCGGCGTCCGCCGCTGACCCTAACGCCACGGCGCTTGATCGTATTCAGACGGCCCTGCGCGATGAATTTGTGTCGCTGGCCCGCGGTGAAACGGCGGCGCCGGCGCTTATGGAAAACGTGGCGCGACTGCAGGCGCAGCTTGATGATGCAAAGGCGCTGGGCGTTTATGCCGGCGGCCACCTTAAAGAAGTACAGGGCGCGTTTGACCGCGTCACGCAGGGTGGACTTGCGGGTATGCCCTCGCGGGGCGCACCGGCTCCCCGCGGAGACTACCTCTCCCGCAATCCCGGATCCGCCTCGCTCGACGTTGCCAGCGTCCCTTCACGCATTGAGGCGCAGATTGGCCTGCTCGTTCGCGGTGAGGTCACGCGCGCTCAGTTTGAGGATAACCTGGCGGTGCTGCGCAATGAGGTCGTGCGGCTCTCAGAGACCGGCAACGTCACGCCGGCGGCACTGTCAGCCGCAGAAGGGGCTTTTGCGAACCTGGGCGCACAGCCGCTACCGGCCGCTGCGGCCACACCGGCACCGCTTTCCGTACCGGTCACATCTTCTGACGCACCCTCTCCGGAGCCTGCGGCGACTCCCGTTGCCACACCGTCCGTGGCCGCCGTGCCTGAACCAGCGACACCGGTGACAGACGCCAGTGTGACGGCTCCGCAGACTAATGCGGCGCCAGCTGCAACGGCATCCCAATCGTCTGCGGTGCCCGCCACGACAGCTGAGCAGGCACCACCGGCATCTTCGGTCCGGGCTCCTGCTGCTTCTTTTGTGCCGGATGTCTCCTGGCAAACGGCAGCAGCGGACGCCCGACCTGAACCCGCTGCCCGCGCGCCGGAGCCTGCGCACGAAGAAGCAGCAGCGGCGGCGATTCCGCAGCCAGACGTGCCGCCGGTCAACCCGCTGACTTCCGCTTTTGGCGCAGAAAATGCCATCCTGGTCGGCGCCCCGCGCGTGGCGGCGCAGGATGAAGATGCGCCAGCCTCTTCCGGATCGACATCGGCACGCATCGATGCCGATAAGCTGCTGAGCCGCGTCACGCACGAGAAGCACCCGGACGGCAAAAGCGTGCTGTACAAACTGGACGGCGAGGCGGCCTTCATTGACCGCGGTAATCGGCTGGTCATGGCAGAGGGCGCCAGCGCGCATCAGGAGAAAGTGCTCGCCGCGCTGCTGACCGCCGCCAATCACTATCAGGGGCGCATTGAGCTGACCGGCAGCGACGAGTTTAAGGCGTTTGCGATCGGCGTCATTGTGGCCAATAAGCTTGACGTGAGCATGAAAAACGCCAGCCAGCAGGCGGACCTGGACGCCGCGCGCCGCGCAGCGGGTCAGCCCGTTACGCCGGCCGCGCCCGCTGATTCGGTACGCGGAGACCCGCAGGCACCGCGGGCCACTGAGACGCCGCCCGTGACGCAGGCTGCGCCTGCACAGGCGCCCGCACAGAGCGCAGCGCCCGTGACAGCGTCACATCAGCCCGCTTCTGCACCGGCGCCTGACTCCGCCGCGTCGAAGGTGTCACCGGCGGTTCATACGCCAGCGGAAAAGGCGCGGGAGCCGGTGACCGGCAAGGTCACCGCCTGCGGGCAGGCGCCGTTCCGTTTTGAAGCGGATCAGAGCGAAAGCACCTTTATCACCCTGCGCACTAAAGAGGGGCAACAGACGTTCTGGGGCAAGGAGCTTGCCGGCCTGCTGCGCGAAACCAACCTGAAGCCCGGGCGCATGGTCACGCTGCAGTGGCAGGGCGAACAGCCGGTCACCGTGAGGGTGCCAAAGAAGGATAAGGAGGGCGTGATCACGCACTATGAAAGCGTGGAAACGCACCGCAACCAGTGGGCGCTGGCGCCTGCCGGCGGGACGCGCGTGCAGACCGGTGCAGACGACATGGTGCCGCTCGCGGCCGTGGACGTGAACCGCTACATCCAGATCCAGCACACGCTGGTAAGCCGCCTCGGACTGGACGTCGACGCGCCGCCGAAGCCGGCCGACGGCCTGTACTGGCTGAAGCCGGACGGACAGGGCAGCGCGCAGGCGGGCGATGCGCTTTCAGCGCCGCGCCCGGCGCACAGCGAGCGCGCCGGCATCCCGGTGATGTCCGCGTGGGGCGATGACGGCCGGCTCGACCTGCACCTGGTGCAGGGTGACGGGGACTACCTGCAGGGCGTGGTACGTCAGGGCGGCACCTACCAGCACGTGCTGGTAAGCCTGCCGGGCAGCGCTGACGCGCCGCCGATGGTGGTCAACCTGCTGACGCCGGAAGGGGCGCAGCCCATCGGCAGCGGCAACGGCATCAACCGCTCAAACGGTCAGCCCGTGCCGCGTGAGCACGTGGTGGTGCGCCTCACCGGTGACGCAGAGCCGCGCATCGCGAAGCTGGATGCGCCCGCCGACGTTCCTGCCGCGCTGCACGCCCGCCTCGGGTATGACGAGCGTTTCAAAGCGGAGTCCGGCTGGGTAAAGGAGCAGCCGGCAGCAGCACCACAGGCAGCACCGGTCACGCCGCCGCGGCCGGCTCAGTAATCGATCCTTCCGGAGTTCTCACATGAAGAAACATTCAGCGACCGCCCTCGTGGCGGTCTTTTTCTGCTGCACCGCCTTTGCCGCCGGCGCCGCGACCTGTCGCGCCGGCAGCGCCGCGCAGACCGGCAGCGAGGCGGGCTATAACGCCGCGAAAAAGGCTAACGACGCGTGGGCCGCCCGCGAAAGCCAGACGTCCGATCAGCTGCAGAACTGCCTCTCCGGCATCCGCAACATTTCCATCAGCCTGCCGAACCTGCCGAGCCTGCAGGACATCATGAACCAGGCGTCAGAGAAGGTCTGCGGAGCGCTGACGGACAAAATCAACAGCAACCTGCCGACCAGCATCGATCCGTGGCAGTCCTACGGAATGTAAGGAGTACCGCATGCACAACCCTCAACACGCCGCGCCCCCTCAGGAGGCGGCCGTGGTCCTGACCGACCCGGACGCCTATGAACACGCCCTGCACGCGCAGCACGAGCGCACGCTCGGCGCAGAGTTTGCGCGCACCTGCCTGAAGAGGCTGGGCTGGAGCCTCAGCGTCAACGTCATTCAGGCCATCGTCATCGGCGCCCTGGCCGTCTACATCGTGTTTCTCCCGCGCGAGTACTTTGCTACCGAAGCGGGGCGCATCACGCCGCTTTACCCAACGGACAAGCCGGTCTGGAGCGAGAGCGACGTGCGGCAGTTTGGTGCGGACACCATCAGCAAGGCGTTTACGCTCGACTTCGTGCACTACCGCGACCAGATGACCGCCGCGGCCGCTGACTTCTCTGAGGAGGGCTTCACCGGCTACAACAGGGCGCTCAGCACCGACTCAAACACCCTGTCGCTGGTGAAGGACAAGCGCATGAACCTGACCAACACCGTCGAGCCGGGCGTCATCACCCGCCGCGGCGTGGTGGGCGGGCGCTACACGTGGGAGTTCCAGTATCCCGTGACGCTGCGCCTGCAGGGCCAGAACACCAGTACGCCGCCGCTGCGCTACATCTTCACGCTGCGCATTCAGCAGGCCGATCCGCGCCTCAAACCGCGCGGCCTTGAGGTCACGCAGACCATCACCAACAACGCAGGATAATGCTATGAGCAACTTTCGCACGCTGGCCCTGTGGCTGGCGCTGTGCGGCAGCGCGGGTGCCGCCACGGCAACGGGGACCGCCCCGGCGGCCGGCACCGATGTAGGCTGGCGCTCGACCGCGTCCGCCGGGGGTGCTGCCGCAACAGGCCAGAGCGGTGGCGGCACGGGCACGCCCGCCGCGCCGGCAGCAGCAGGTCCGTTCCCCGGGCAGGCGCTGCCGCCGCCCACCTCGGTCACGTATGACCAGGCGCAGGCGGCTATTGCCCCGCTGACGCCCGATGAAATCCGCCAGCTGCGTGCGCAGCAGACCGAACAGAACCGGGCGCTGGCCACGCCGGGCATTACGGCGGTACCGCGCATCACCGCGCAGACGGTGAGCCTGCAGCCGGGCGCGAGCCTGCCGCTGGTGCGCACCGCGGTGAACTGGCCGGCGACCGTGAGCTTTATCGACAGCACCGGCGCGCCCTGGAAAATCCTCGGCGACCCGGTGAGCGGCTCCCCGGACATCGACGTGAAGTGGATCCCGGGCATGTCCTTTATGGTCATCACCGCAAAGCGCGACTTCGTGAACACGCTGGTGACCGTGGGGCTTGAGGGCCTGCCGGTTCCGCTGCAGATAAGCGTGATGAGCGGCGAGGCCGACACGGCGAAAAAGACCTGGACGGTGGACGCGCGCCTTGACCTGCGCATTCCCCGCCGCGGGCCGGGCGCGGCGCCTGACGCACCGGGCCCCTCGCGTATCGGGCTGCACGACGACGTGCTGCAGGCGTTTCTGGACGGCGTGCCGCCATCGGGCGCGAAGCGCCTGAAGACCACCGGCAGCGTGCCGGACACGGCGGTGTGGCAGCAGGGCGACGACCTCTACATTCGCTCGCGCGCGGACATCCGCGATGAGTTCGACACCACGCTTTCGTCGGCCGACGGCACCCACCTGTGGAAGCTGCCGGTGACGCCGCGCGTGGCCTTTTCGGTTGACGGGCGCACCGAAGCCCTCAGCATTGCCCTGGAGTAATCATGAGCGATCAACAGAACACCGGCGGCGGCAACATCCGCCTGATGATGGGCCTGATCCTTGGCGGCATCGTGGTGGTGGCGGGCGGCGGCTACGCGCTGTACAGCTACTTTGCCGCACCGCCGCCTGAACCTTCCCGCGTGAACCTGACGCGGGTAGGCGGCAGCACGCAGGTGAGCGCACAGGAGCAGGCGGCTTACCGCGAGCTGCTGCGCGAAAACAACGCCCGGGGCGCACAGACCGCCGCCGCCTCGAACGGCAGCTTTATCGCCAGCATCCCGCTGCAGCAGGACGTGGTGACGCCGAAAGAAACGCCAAAGGTCGCCCCGGCCGTGGCGCCGCGTGAGCTGCCCCGTCCGCAGGGTAACGGGCGCACGCAGGAGCAGGAGAAGGCGCTCAGCGAGGCGCGGCAGAAGTCGCTGACCGCGCTGCTTGCAAAAATCCAGGCGGAGCCACAGACCGATCTTCCCGCCGCGCAGATGCTGGGCGGAAAGGACGGCGGCTGGGCCGCATGGCGCGACTCGCAGCCGGGAAGCTACGTGCAGCAGGCCGCCGCAAATACGCCACCGGCCTCCGTTGTTGTGGCGCCTTACTGGCGCGGGCCGGGTGAAATTTACACCGGCGTGAACTCGGATAACGGCACCACGCCGGTGCTGGGCCGCATCACCACGGGCCAGTATGCGGGCGCCATACTGCAGGCGCCTGAGGGGGCGAAGCTGTCGGGCGACGGGGTCATCATCCACTTCACCACGATGGCGCTGAACGGGCAGAACTACAAGGTGGACGCCTATGCGCTGCAGGACGATACGCTCGTGGCCAACATTGCCACCGACGTCGACCATCACTACTTCCGCCGCATCGTGCTGCCGTCCATATTCAAGGGCATCGGCAGCGCGGGCCAGCTTTACGCGCAGGCCAACACGCAGCTGCTGAGTAACGGATTCAACACCGTCACCACGCGCCCGTCCACGCCTGACGGCACGGCGGTGGCCGGGGTGATTGCCGGCGGCACGGCGGAGCAGGCGGCGCAGGTGCTGAACAGCGACGCGGCCCGCCTGCCGGACCGCACCGTAACGGTGAAAAACGGCGAGGTGGTGGCCATCCAGTTTATGCGCGGCGTCTACAGCACCGACGCCGAGTCGCCGCAGGGCGTATTGCAGGCGACCGGTGGCAACGCGTCGCCGGCGGCACTGAGCAGCAACCCGACCCCGAGCGCCGCGGACCTGCGCGAAGAAACCCAGGCGCGCATCCGCGCCGCCGAACAGAGAGGTATGCCCCGTGAATGAATTCGATCCGCAGCCGGCGGTCATCGCGCCGGTCACCCCCGCCGCTTCACCGCCCGCCCCGCAGCAGCAGAGCTTTCTGACGCGCCCGCTGCTGCTGGGCTACTCCCTGCCCTGGCTGGCGGGTATAGGGCTGGTGCTGGGTGGCATCGCCTGGTATGTGTTCCTGCCCTCAGGCTTTTCACAGGATGCCAGCCAGCGCGCGTTCGGGCAGGACGCCGGCCTTGAGGCGGTGCAGCCCGCCTCTCCCGCGTCCGCGCCGGCGCCGCTGCAGACGGGCGGAATCAGCGTCCCTGCCGCCGCGCTCAGCGTGGCGGAACCGGCCGGCAGCGTGCCGGACGACGTGGTGAAGCTCATCCGCGAGGGGCGCGAGTTTGAGGCGGCCAACCGCGAGGCGATCACCCGCCTGTCGGACACGGTGCGCGCGCAGACGAAGGCGCTGGCCACCCTGCAGCAGCAGCTTACCGGCATCGCGCAGGAAAACGCCCGCCTGGGTAATCAGCTGACCGTGCTGGCCGCGCGGCCTTACCCCGAGGGAGGCGGACACGCCGCCGGTAAACGCGCGCCGCGATCGGCGCTCGCCGGCATGCGGCTGGAAAGCCTGCAGGAGGGGATGGCGTGGGTCAGCTGGCAGGGCAGGACGTGGGCGGTGCAGGCGGGCGACACACTTGGCGGCGTCACCGTGCGCGACATTAACGCACCGGAGCGCAGCGTCACAACCAGCGCCGGCGTTCTGCGCTAGGGAGGCGTCATGGGAGGATCGCTTGACGGCATCACCATGCTGTCTAACCTGGCATCCGGGCTGCAGAGCTCGTTCATCACCCTGGCCCTGACGCTGGGGTCACTGTTCGGCGTGCTCGGTGCCGGCGGCTTTCTGATCCGCCAGTCGTGGCTTGCCCGCAAGGCGCCCGGTCAGTCGGCGAGCGGCGGGGCCATGGTGGCCTGTCTGCTGCTGTCGGGCTGCCTGGTGGGGCTGGACCAGCTTATCGGCGCGGGGGCGCGACAGGTGGGCTGGCAGGTTTCGTTTGACGCCATCAGCTATGTGGACCAGGGGACGTTCGGGCAGGGCGCGGTCGCGGCCAACGCCCTGCTGAGCCTGCTTCGTATGGTCGGTGTCTGGTTCGCACTGGCGGGCGTGATGCTGTGGCGCCGTTCCCGTAAAGATGGCCACTCGGGCCTGACGGCGGGCGACGACGTCAACAAAGGTACCGTGAGATTTATCCTTGGGGTGTTGCTCATCTGTAACCCCTACCTGCTCGACGCCTTACAGAAAACCCTCGGTATGCGCTGAGGCAGATTCAAAGACTTCCGTCCTCATGGACGATTCACCCGGCCATCCGGCCACTCTTATTCATTAAGGAAAACACCATGATTACTCGCTTTTACTGCGCGGCATACGCACGCGTCCTGATGCTGTCTGAAACCCTGCGCCGCATGACTTTACGCGCACTCTGCGCCTGGCTTGCCCTTATCTCGCCGGTGGCCATGGCCGACGGTGACTTAGCGGATATGGGAAAAAATGTATCCGAGGGCGCCAAGTCCCTGCAGACCAGCGGGATCGTCATTATTCAGGTTATCGGGTTCTTTTCGTTCGCCGGCGGGCTTCTCTCCATCAAGGCCATGAAGAACAACCCGCAGATCAAGCCGTGGATGATTGTACTGGCCATTGTTGGCGGGATGCTGGCTATGGGTATACCGGAAATCATCAAGCGCGGCATGACGCAGATGGGCATGACGCCGGTGAGCGTCAGTTAACTGACCGGCCGCCCCAGAATGGGGCGGCAATTCTCCGCATCACTGCCGGATTACCCGGACAGTTCTCCTCTTGTTCGAACAGGACATCACTATGGTTTTGAATCATACGCCGGCTCCGGTGGCAGGTTCTCTGCTGCCGCTTTTACCGGACGTCAGCGGTGAAGACGAATCCCCGCGACCTGTGGCGCTGTCTCCCGGCGCGCCCTGCCGCTGCTGCGGTACGCGCGCGCAGCGCCTGTGGCAGGGGCCGGACGCGCAGCCGATCTGCACGCTGTGCTGGCTGACCTTTAACCTCGACAGCCCCACCGCCGCGCACGGACATCTCGCCTGGCTGCCTGATGCACCCGCCGCCGACATCATCAATCTGCAGCGCCGTGCGCTTATCGGGCAGCACAGCGAGAGTAAAGCCGTGCGTAAACAGGGCAGGCGCGTCTGGAACTGGCTGGCCCGCCACGCACGTGAGGTGGAGGGCATGTGGGGCACCTCCCGCGCGCCCGAGTTCGCCGCGGCCTTCGCGCGGCTTCCGCCTGTAAAGCGCGCGCAGATGCAGCAGCGGCTCGAGGGCTGCGCGCTCATTCTGCCCGCTGACGTTTTTAACGACCTGACCCTGCTGCTGCCGCTGGGCCGCACCGCCGATAACGCGGTGCATACCCCGGCATGGGCAACCTATACTCGGAGCGACCTGTATGCCAAACCGCCTCATCCGCTGGACTGAAGAAGTGATCACCGCCGCGACGCGCTTTGCCGTGTCGCGCGATCTGCCCGACTACTGCGATCTGCAGACCGTGGTGCGCCTCACCGACGACGATCGTATTCGTCACCCGGAGCTGAGCGCGCCGTACATCATGGTGACTCATCGCGGCGACTATCTGACGGTTTATGAAGTTGCCGGCAGCTACAGTGAGGCAGACGAAAAACTGGCCGCCGGGCATGACGATGCGTGGCAGGGGCGGCTTGACCGCATGACTGAGTCCTTAAACTCCCACTATCGCCATACGGGTCATAAAATCAGCACCGTACACGAGTGCGATCCGGACGGCGGCGGGGCTGTCCTCCGTCGGCTGCTGGCGCCGCAGTATCAGTCACTGAAGCGCACCGGCCTGGATCTGAAATACATGCTCGATGAGCAGGTGAAGAAGCTTACGCCCTGGGTCAACGCGGAGCGCACCTGGCTTGTCTGCTACAGCGGCCGCGGCGTGCTGGCCGGGCACGAACTGCGTGATGAAAACGCCCGCCTGAAGGAGCTGGTGAAGGGCAGCCCGGCGGCCGCGTTTGGGCAGAATCCGCTGCTCACCGAGCTGGCGGGCCTTAAAATCCGCCACGACGCCTTCCTCTCGCAGGTTGAGCGGGCGCTCGGCGACAGCGGCAGGGGCGTACTGATGCGCCGCATCGATGCGCACGAAGCCGGGCGCGTGCTGCGCGCGCAGGTGGACCCGGGCACTGGCGCTGACTGGCAGCCGCTGCTGCCGGACGATCGCATTATCCCCCGGGGGGTGCGTCAGGGGGAGGACGCCACCGCGCTGCTGGCCCCCTGGCTGAACTTTCAGGTTATGGGCGCGGGCGTTGATGAGATACGCAACAACCTGATCAGAATTAAAGGCGTCTGGCACGGCACGCTCGCCGTGAACCTCGGGCCGCAGAGTCCGCAGAGCTTTGCCCGCCTGCGCGAACTGATTCCGCGCAGCGTGCCGTTCCGCATCCGCAAGGACCTGATGCCCGGCGGCATGCGTCGCCTCGGCGGCAAACACGTCGTGCTGAGCATGGCGTCCTGGGTGCCGGGCCTGAAACCGATTTTCGATTCCATTTCGATGCTGGCCGAACGCGAGATGCACGAGCCGGTGTGCATGATGACCATCACCGCAGCGACCTGGGGGGATTCTCCGGAAACGGTGACGCGCAACCTGACGCTGCTGCAGCAGGCGCTGACGTCGTGGGGGATCTGCGGCGTAACGCAGACCTTCGGCGACCCGGTTAAGGCGTGGGTGGCTACGCTCACGGCCTCATCTGCGTCAGGCGGGCCGTGCCTGATGTATCCGCCGCTGTCTGAGGCGCTGAACCTGATGCCGCTTACCCGTCCGACGACGGCCTGGAGCGAGGACGGCAACGCGCTGTTTGTGTCGCCGGACGGCAAGCTGATGCCGGTGGCGCTCGCGCCCTCAAACCAGACCAAAAAAACCAGCATCGTGGCCGGCGAGTCCGGCGGCGGTAAATCGGTGTTCATCAACCGGCAGCCCATCATCCTGGCGATGTCCGCGCAGCATCAGTTACCCTTCTTTGCCGGCATTGATAAGGGGTTCAGCTCGCAGGGCATGGTCTCGATACTGCGTGATGCGCTGCCGCCGGAGCGTCAGGACGAGGTGCTCAGCGTCGTGCTGCGTAACGACGCGAATCACTGCCGCAACCTGTTCGACATCCAGCTGGGGCTTTCGATGCCGCTCAGCTACGAATCCGAATTTATGGAGAACGCGCTGCAGGCCCTGTGTATTGACCCCGGCACCAGCGTGCCGCCCAACGGCCGCGATACGCCGATCATTCTGCGCCGTCTGGTCAGCGACTCGTTTAAGGCCTGTCGCGAGGAACCGCGGCGCTACGAGCCGGGGCTCGTGCCGGAGGTGGACGCGGCGCTGAGTGACGCCGGCATCTGGGAGGCGCACCCGGATTACCGCGACAACGCCACCTGGTACGAGGTGCGTGACCTGCTGCAGGACGCGGCCCACCCGGCCGCCGCGCAGCGCGCGCAGTTTCAGGCGGTGCCGGAGCTCGCCGACATGGCGCCGCGCCTGCTCAGCGAGAACTTCAGAAGCATGTACGGAAACATTCAGCGCGACGGCAGCAGCGAGCCGCTGATTGAGTACATCGCCCGCTGCCTGCGCGACGCCTGCGGCCAGTACCGCATGTTCGCCGGGCGCACACGCTTCATGATAAGCCCGAAGGCGCGCGTCATTACGGTCGACATTCAGTACGTCGCCGGCGACAAGTCAAAGGCGGGCTATCTGCAGACCGGCATGATGTACCTGTTTGCCGGCCACATCGCGGGCGGCGACTTCGTATTGCCGCAGTATCAGGACGAGCTCTTTCCCGCGCTTCATAAACGCTGGCACCCCATGCACCGCGCGCGCGTGGATCAGCTCGACCAGGAGGTTAAAACCCGCCAGTACGACGAGCTGCACAACGCGAAGGGCGTCTCCTTTATCTTCCCGATGCTCGAAACCGCCGACCGCGAGCAGCGCAAGTTTGGCGTGCGCACCGTGCTGTCCTCGCAGTACTACCGCGACATGCCCGACGCGCTGCGCCAGTCAGCCAACTCCGTCTACATGGTCGGCGTGGATCCGGAAGACCGCGCGCTGCTGAAAGAGCGCTTTAAGGTACCTGACGCCACGCTTGACCGCTTTGAGCGCATGGGCAGCGGCCCGGCGGCCGACGGCAGCGGCGTACCGTTTCTTGGCATCTTCCGCATCAGGGGAGGCAGCACCATTGCCCACATCATGAAAAACACGGTGGGTCCGGAGGAGCTGTGGGGCCACAGCACCACGCCGGTGGATATGTCGCTGCGCCGCATGCTTGAAAAAGACGTTGGGGCCGGCACGACCCGCCGCATCCTCGGGAATTCCTTCCCGAACGGCTCGGCCGAGAAGGTCATCGAGCACCGTCAGCGCACCGCGGGCGAGGCGCGCGGCGACAACGTCATCCGCACGCTCGCCACCGAGCTTATCGATAAACAGGGCTACAACCTCTGACCCCTCAGGAGTTCTGACATGCATACATCCACACCATGGCGCCCCGCGGGGCGCCGGCTGCTTGCCGCCTGCGTGCTGGCGGCGCTGGCGCCGAAAGCGCTGGCTTGGCCGACAGAGGAAATGAGCAGTGTGCCCATAACAACGCAGGTGATGCCCGCGCTGCAGACCATGCAGGCCACGCTGGCTGAAATCCTGTCGGCGGAGAAGGAGACCGGCACGGCGGTGGTGCAGTCCTCGGACAAAACCACCACGGCCATTACGGAAGCGGCGCGCACCCAGCGCGAAGCGGAGAACTTTAACCGTCAGGCGGACCGGCTGGAGAAGGCCCGGGCGGCCTACACGGTGCCGGACAGCATCTGCAGCGAGTCGGCCTCCGGCACGGCCGCGCAGGTGAGTCAGGCAACCCGCGCGGCGGCGTCAAAGCTTGCCGGCGGCAGCGGCGTGTCGAGTGCGGTCGTGCGGGAGACGCTGGCAAGCCTGCCCACCTCGCCCCGGCAGGGCGGCTACCGCAGCGCGCTTATTCACGCGGGCTACTGTACGGCGGAGGAGGCGAAGCTGTACGGCGGTACCGGGCTGTGCCCGGGCGTCTCGCCGCTGCCGGGCGGCGATACCGAGGCGCGTTCGCTTTACGACGGGGCGGGTCCGGCGGGTAAAGCCCCCGAACTCACCTTCACCCAGGCGCAGACCGATGCGGCGATGGCCTACGTGAACAACTCGGCGAAGCTCGACGCCGGGCGCACGCCGGGCAAGGGTGAAATCCAGACCGCCACCGGTCAGGAGTATCAGGGCCTGCTCACGCAGTACAAGGCGATGCAGAGCGCGGCGATGCAGCCGCAGCTGGACATGGTGGCGGCGAGCCAGCCGCAGGACGCCACGCAGGCGGCGCTCACCGAGGCGCGGCAGGCGCCGTCGGCGGAAAGCTACTTCCAGCAGACCGCGTCAGCGCAGGCAAAGCAGACCGGCACCATGAGCGAGCGCGAGTTTGAGGCGTTCGAGGTGGGCCGCCGCTACGCCAACACCGCGTGGGTCACCGACCTGCAGGGCATGGACGGCGACAACCTGGCGCGCGAGATGGCGCGCCAGCAGAGTCTGGCCAACTGGCTGGCGCTCGGCATTAAAAACGAGCTGCGTCAGGCCAACATCATCAGCGGCCAGCAGCTGGCGCTGGCGGCAAAAAATGAATACGCCCCGCAGCTTCAGGCGCTGTCCTCGCAGATGAGCGCCGGCGTGAGCGCTAAGTAATTCCTTACGGAGCATTCCATGACGACAAGCGGTACCTTCGCGCCGGACGCCGGCGCGCTTTCTTCCCTGCTGGACGCGTCCGCCGGCCCGGTTCTGGTGCTGGACCCCTGCGGCGCGCTGTGGGAGGCCTTCTGGCAGGCGCCGCACTGGAAAACGCTGTGGCAGGCGTGGCGCCTGGCGCCCGGACAGACGCAGGAGGGCGACGTATGGGACGTGCTGGGCGCGCTGCGCCACGTGCACGCCACGGACGGGAGCGAGGCGCTGGCCGCCGCGCTGTTTCCGGCAGACGTGCACAGCGACCTGACGCGCAGTCTGATGGCCTGCGTGCTGGCGTTCGCGGACGACACGGCCCACTTCATCGGGCGCTCATCCGGGCTCGGCGCGCTGGCCGGTCAGCTGTGGGCTGACGACCTGTGGACGGCTATCGCCCGCTGGAGCCGTCAGTATCCGCACCCTCCGGCGCTGCAGGCGGCGCGCGCGCTGCTGACGCATGAAGGCGCCGGCGAGTCTGTTCTGGCTATCCGCGGCCGCATGGCCATCTTCCACCATCCGCACGTGGCGGAGACGTTTACGGGCGCGCCGGGATTCAGCCTCAGCGCGCTGCGCCAGCGTCCGGGACAGGTCATCTTCCTGACGCCCGACATCCGCTGCATGGAAAGTGAGGCGCTGACGTCCGTGTACGGCTTCCTCTTTAACGCGCTGCAGGCGCTGGCGGCGCTTCATCACGTCACGTTTTCGCTCGCTGAGCCAACCCTGACCGCAGAAGGAGATCCCCTGTGAAAGAATCTGATTCAGCCGCTCCGCAAGGGAGCGCAAAGACGTCCCGCATCACGCCGAAGCGCGTGGGCTGGATAGCGCTGAACGTTGTCCTGCCGGCGTGGGAGGTGTCCAGCTGGAGCCGCCACGCCGGGCGCAACGTCTCGCGCCTGTGGCAGCGCCTGCGCGAGGTCACGGCCGGGCGCGGCGCCGGAGATTACCGCCCCGCTGACTGGTCGCAGGCGGTGGCGGACAGCGGGCTTCCGCCCGCCCGCCTTGCGCGTAACCTGCGCGTCAGCCGCTGGATATGGTGGGGGCTGATGTGGCTTACCGGCCTGCCGGTGATGGGGTTCCTGCTGATGCTGATTGCTGCGGGCAGCAGCATCGGCGGGACCGGCTGGCTGCGCGTGGGCTGCGTGATGCTCGTGCTGCTGCTACTCGCGGCGACCGGGTTTGTGCAGGCGCTGGTCACCAGCTTCCGCCTGTGGCAGCTGACGGAAAAACGGGTGTCGGCGTCAGAGAAGGGCAGTTTTCAGGACTATCTGCAGGAGACGCGCTGGTGCCGGCAGGTGCTGAGCGGCGGCCTGCTTTAAGGAGACTACGCATGCGAAATAAAACGCGCGAACAGCTTCTTATCCGCGTTATCAACCTGCTGGACGATGCGGAGCTGGGTGAGCGGCATGAGACGATCATGAACCTGGTGCACAGCGCCCGCCGTGCCTGCAGGGAAGGGCAGAGCAGTGTAGCGGAACAATGCAGGTCAGAGGTGCTTACGCATCTGCATAATGCACGCCTGAGCCTGCAGGGAACGGAAACCGAACCCGCGGTTACCGTCGTCATTGATGAGGCTATCAGCCAGCTTGACTCCGCCAGTGAGAATACGCTGTCATCCCCTTTCAGGCTGAATCCGGAATTCACAGAACCCCTGTGTTACCTGCTGATTTTTACCCTGCTGCTGACGCTTGTGCTTCATTTCGCGTTGTGAGCGGCTGACTGAGCTGAAGGAGGACTTTTATGTATATACGGCTCGATGTGTTTGCCGGCCTGCTCCGGGTGCGGCCGGGAGAGCTGCTTCACGCCGTGCGCACCACGGGCGAGCTGGACGGCATGCTGCTGCCTGCCCGCAGGCAGGTGCACGGTGCGGCACTGATGTTCGATCAGGCTGAGGCCACGGCGTTTGCTGCGCGCTGGCACGCCCGTGAGCCTGCGGATCATCCCGCGCCCTCCGGCGAACCGCTGATACCGCTTGATGCGTTTGCAAGAGAGGCGGGCATTGCGCCGCTGGCGCTCTGGCAGGCTGTCAGCCGGCGTAAGCGCCTGCGCGGTATCACGCTGCCGGTGCCGGTCAGGTCCGAAGGGCAGCTGCTGTTTGAGCCGGCGGCGGTCAGCCGTTTTGTCAGCGCTCTGAGGCGCGTATCGGACGGAGAGAGCTCATGACCCGTGATGAATGTCTGCTGAAGTTCCGGCGTCACCAGTCGCCCGACACGCTGGAGAAGGTTTACGAGATGCTGAAATACAGCGGCGACCCGGCGGACGAGTATGCGATGACCTGTGCCTGGGACCACCGCAGGGCGGAGCTCGCCGCCGGCAGGCTTTTCGACCGCGTGCCGATGCACGTGTGGCGGTTCGTGGAGTAACGTTAAGCGCATTCAGCCCGCCTGCACTTCACATACTGCCATCCCCAACACTTTTCACTCAGGTCATCCCCTGACCCACAGGTAAACCATGAAGCTACTGACAAAAATTCAGGCGGCGGCTCTGCTGTGCGCCGCGTCCTGCCCGGCGTTCGCCGACGGCGTGGACTACCAGACAATCAGCGATGCCGCCAGTAAGACCGGTGACCTGTCCCGGCAGGCGCTGGTGATGATATTCGGCGACGTGGTGCTTACGCCGTTTCAGCCCGGGCAGGTCACGCTTATCGGCTCGCTGTTTGCGCTGCTGAACGGCGTGCTCTGCTCGGTCGCGCTGGTGTGGTTCCTCATCGTGACGCTGAAGACGGTGTTCAAAGGTGGACAGGACGGTAAGGTATTCAGCGCCGGCCGGACCATGCTGCATCCCGTGATGAGCTTTGCCGGTTTTATCACGCTAGTGCCGACCGCGTCAGGCTGGTCGCTGTCGCAGCTGGTGATGCTGTGGGCAGCCTCCACCATGGGCATCGGCAGCGCGAACCTGTTCACCGACAAGGCGGCTGACATGATAAGCAGCGGGATGTCGCTGGTCGTGCAGCCCACGGCGCCCTCCACGCGGTCGGCGGCGCGCGCGGTGTTCGAAATGAACCTGTGCAAGTACGCGACCAACCGCGAGTTGTCCTCGCTCTATCAGGACGGGCAGGCGCGAACGGCGCTGATGGAAACGAAAGGCGGAAACGGCGACTACACCACGGGTAACGGCAGCGCGCTTTGCGGCAGCGCCCGCATCCCCGAGCCGTCAACCGGCGTCATGGACAGCCTGTTTGGATCGGCCGTGAACACGGCGAGCGTCACCACGGCATCGCGAGGCGCGCTGGACACCATGCAGTCCACGCTCGATGCCGCCGCGCAGGCTTACGTCGATGCCTATCTCAGCCGGCGCGATCAGGATACCGGCACCCTGAGCGATCCCGAGACCACCATTCAGAACGCGGCGGCCGCGTATGAAACCACGGTCAACAACGCGCTGAACCAGCTGAACTACAAAGACTCGCTGCAGAGTCAGCTGACGACGCAGCTTAAAACCTACGGCTGGATATCGCTGGGCGCCTGGTACAACACCTTTGCGACGGCCAACAGCAAAACGAACGAGGTGGCCAACGCTGCGCCGGTGACTGCAGGGGCCAGCCTGCACGGCGAAACGGGCACCGGTGACCTGTTTCATCAGGTGTTTACGGCGTATCGATCGCAGGTGCAGAACAGCACCTACACAGCCCCTCTCGGTTCGCAGACGGCTAAAGATGACGGCGCAGCTGCGAACGCAACAGATTCGGATGCAATATTCGTTGGTATTTTTAATAGCCCAATGCAGAAGCTCACTACCGCCTTAGGTAGTTGGACAATTGGCACTCAGGCGGATTTTTCCAACCAGGTAAATCCTCTTATCAAGATGCAGACCATAGGTGACTACACACTTCTGGCAAGCGAGAGTGCATTAACAACTTACACGCTGGTCTACGCGGCGGCTTCCGCTGCTGATAATTCACTGTTGGGCACCGTTGGAAGAATACTTCCTTTCAACGTAACTGCAGCGGCTAAAGACGTTCTGACTGAACTGTCACCGCCATTTTATTTCCTGCTGTTGCTCTTATTTGCAGTGGGTTTTTCACTGGCGGTATTTTTGCCAGCGGTACCGTTTCTGTACTGGATGGTAGGGGTATTTAACTGGCTGGTCAGCGTCATGGTGGGCTGTGCGGCCGGGCCTATGTGGTCGGCGACACACCTTGGTGCCGAGGAAGATAAGGGCAGCCGCAGTGCGTATGGCTATATCTTCCTGATTGATATGATGCTGCGTCCTTCCCTGATGGTGCTCGGGTTCTTTTTTGCCTCTGTTGCCGTTATGGCGGGGGGGACGCTCTTAAACCTGCTGTTTGGAACCGCGCTGGCCAACGCTAACGCCGACTCAATCATCGGGTTATTCAAAATGGTGGGATGGCTGCTGATCTACGCCCGCATTGCGACATTTGGCGTGACGCGCGTATTCGGGCTGCAGGCCACGCTTGCCGATTACGTGATTACCTTCCTAGGCGGTGCTGGTATGGCCGGCATCATGGGTGGACTGGTTGAAGACGTCAAAGGGATGTTTGCCGGCGCAGGAGGTGGTGCTCGCAGAACGCCTGGTCTTCAAAAAGTTAACAATCCTGAAGGGCCCGGTAATAAAGACGGAGTCAGGTAATTTCACCTGGCTTTATTTACAGTTGTGCGTATAATTTAATCAGAGGGATTACGGCAGGAGGATGCCATGAAAACAGTACAACGTCATGATAACTTGATTGATTCTATCTGGGCACTTACCCGAGTACTTTATTATTTCTTGGTACTTCCATGCTTGGTATTTCTGGCATTTGCCACCTTGGTTGGTATCTTTGGCAATACGATGGTTCGAGCTGACGGTGGTTACTATCTCTTTTCTGCCCTGATATGGGCTGCGATTATTATCCCCCTCGGATATCGTCGATTTGGCATACTTAGTCGCCGTCGCCAGCTTAAACAGATTGTCACCCTGCTCAGCAGTGACGAACGTTTCAGTCCACAGAAGCATCATCAGGTTATGGATGCGGGCCGGGGTAAATATCTGGGGGTCGATATCAGATCAGGCAATCTTCTGTACATCCACATGGTGAAGAAGGGCGTCGTCGACGTCATCGGCCTCACCATGCGTGACTGGACGGAGCGCGAACTGGAAGGCAGTACGCTGCGGTTGAACACGAGAAATCCTGAGGTACCGGTGCTGAGCATTAATGCGCATCCGACCGTGACCAAAGAGCTGTTTAATACGATCGGCGCAATGAGCCACAAGAGTTATTCAGAATCGTTCCCGCAGGAGCCGTGGCCGGAGTATGTTGGCCGCCAGAGCCGCTTTGTTGAGTTCGAACACAACGTGGTGGTCCCGCAGGTCGTCTGATTTATCCCGACATTCTGACGCTTTTCCTCTGACACCGGCCCCGCGCCGGTGTTTTCTTATCTGAAGTCTGGCGGGCCCTTGCGTCCGTCTCCGATCCCGGAAACTCTCACATGTACACCTCTAATCCGAACGCCACCGGCAATAACGAGCCGGCCATGGTGATGATCACCCTTGGCCTGACGCTGCTGCTTTGCTGGCTTTTCTTTGCTGACTTTGTGCGCTGGAGCTGCTGGTTCCTTTACTGGCTGTGGCGCTTCGCCGACTTTCCGCAGATTCACCGCTACGCCGCCGAACGTATCAACCTGCTGGCCGCCACCGGCAACGGCGCGGAGTCGGTGAAGCTGACCGAATGGCGCGACGTGATGAACCTCACCGCCGGCATCCTTTTCGTGCCCATGGTGCCGTTAGTCGCGGTGACCAGCTGGGCGCTGGCGCGTCATCCTGCGCTGGGCTTTCGCAGCCGCCGCGCGATCGATATCCATTCGCTGCCGCGCGTAATGGCCACCTTCGCGCCTTCCGTCATCCCCGTGCTGTCCGGGCATCGCGGTGACGGACTCATGAACGACACCACGCCGGAAAACGCCTGGGCGCTGAAGCCCGAAGAGTTTGCGGAGCAGCACGGGCTGATTAAGCGCCGCGTGCTCGATCGCGACGCGGCGAAAGCCCTGTTCGATGCACAGAACGGGCCGGCTATAACGTCACCTGACCAGTGGCAGCCGCATGAGCGTGCGCTGCTGGCCGTCTTTGGCCTGCAGGTGTTCACCGGGGACAGGAAGGCGGCCACCACGCTGCTGGATGATCTGAACCGGTCCTGCATGACCCGCCGGCTGTTTCGCACGCCGGAATTTCGCAGCGTGCCCGACTGGCTGATTGCAGAAAAGCACGTGGCCCGCGTGCTGGCCAGTCCGGGCGTCAGCGAGTGGCTGAACATGCACGGGACGGTGCGCTCTGCTCTGGCCGGGCTCTACGGACGCGACCTCCGCCTGCCGCCGGCGCGCTTTCGCTGGCTAAAGGGCTGCGACCGCACGCTGTGGTACGGACTTCACACCGCTGACACCGCCAAGGTGTTCGTGGAGGGAGCGGGCATCGTGGCGCAGGCACGGGCGGAGCGGATGGCCGCCCGCATGAATCTGCCGCGCCCGCCGCTGATGACGGATGAGGCAGTGACCGGCCTGCAGCTTGAGCTCGAGTCGCTGGGGCTCGTGTACCCGCGCGACGCGCGGCCGAAACGCGCGAAACCGCAGCGCGACATACCGTTCCCTGACGCACTTTATCTGCCCGGACCGGGCGAAGATGAATTTTCTGACGGCGCCGGCGTGCGCTGAGACAAGGATCTGATGATGACAACTTCACGCAGAGAGGGCCCGTTCGGGGCTGAAATTACCTGCGACCTGCTGAGCGTCCACCGCTTACAGACTGACGAAAAAGTGGGTGCGGACTCGCTGACAGGGCGAGGCTTAACCATGCTGTTTGTTTGTTCGCTCCAGAAGAAGCCGTGGTTTGTCTTGCACGGCGACGGCCTGTACGCGCAGAACGCACAGGATGGGCTGGCTCCGCTATATCGCGGCGATGACGCGGCGCAGCTGCTGCGCTGTATTTCTGACCTGCTGACCACTACAGAGAGTAAGCGTATACGCAGCCGGAGACTCACGAAGTACGGCTGCGCCCTTGCAGCGGTCTGTCTGACGGGTGCCTTGATGACAGTAGCCGTCATGGCTTTTGGCTTGCTTTCGTCTTCAGGCTCCCGTCTTCTCACTACAGTGGATGCCCAGCCTGTGTTCAATTCAGTGGCCGGCCCTGCCCGCAACACATCCGCTGAGCGGAGTGCCCCGGTACTGATGCCGAACCAGAATGATGTGCAACCTGACCGTCCGGCACTGCAACCGCCTGCGCCGCGGGGGCAGCCGTCCGCCGCCGCAGCCGACGGCTGGGACCTTCCGCTGAGCGTGCGCGCGGGGCTGCCGGCAAAACTTCATAACGCGGCATCACGAGGGCTGTTCACCGTACCGCTGTCATCCGGCCACGCGCGCACAATTTACGTGTTCGCCGACCCGGCATGCCCGAACTGTCAGCGCATGGAGCGCCACTTTGAAACCGCTGCCGGCACCGTCAACGTGGTGATTTTCCCGGTCACCATCGAGGGCCGTGAGGCGTCACTGAAGACGCTGACGCCGGTAATGGCACTGCCCGAAGCTGACCGTCCTAGCGCGTGGAAGCAGCTCTTTGCCGCCGATGCCGGTATCGGCGTTCCGGGCGCCGCAACGGCCGCACCGGCGGACACCAGTGAGACCCAGGCGGAAACGGCGCGTGGGGCGATCGGCGTCAACGAGGTGGCCTTCCGGGCCTACCGACTGCCGGGCACCCCCTGGACGATTTCAGACGACGGCCGCTACGTGCCGCAGAGCGTACTGAGCTCGCCGGCGGCGCTCGCGGACTTTTTGAACGGAGGCGATCATGGCGGACAATAACGCTGCACTCGACAGCGCGCGCGTCAACCGGCACGCGGGCCGCTCGTGGCTCATCGACGTACTGAGCGAGACCGGCACGCTGGCTTGGGGGATGCTGGCCGCCGTGGTGGCCGGCATCGTCTGGCCCGCCACGCTGGTGCTGAGCCTGCCGGTGCTGATGTTCTGGGCGCTGGTCGTGGCGCCCGCCGGCCGCTGGAAGATGCCGATGCGCATGCCAACCGACATTAACCGGGACGATCCGTCGAACGAGCGAAAGGTGCCGGCAAAGGTGCTGGGCTTTCTGCCGGTGGCCACCGTGCGCATTCACACGAGCCGCGCGGCCGGTATCCTGTACGCCGGCTACCTGCGCGGCAGGGACGCCGGGCGGGAGCTGTGGCTCTCCATGGACGACCTGACGCGTCACGTGCTGATGTTCGGTACCACCGGTGCCGGTAAAACGGAGACGCTGCTGGGCTGGGTGTTTAACGCGCTGTGCTGGGGTAAGGGCGTCATTTTTTCTGACCACAAGGCGCAGAACGACGTGGCGCTGGCCATGATGTCCATGGCCCGCCGCTTCGGCCGTGAGGACGACCTGCGCATGATGAACTTCATCACCGGTGGTCGCTCCCGCGCGCAGGAGCTGCTGGAAGACGTGAAGGGCCGCCCGCAGACGAACACCACCAACGTGTTCGGCATCGCGCAGGAGACCTACACCATCAACCTGATGGATTCCATGCTGCCCAAAACTGGCGGCAGCGGCAGCGACTGGCAGGAAAAGGCCCGCTCCATGAACCAGGCGCTGGTGACCGCGCTGGTCTATAAGTGCCGGCGCGAGGGCACGGTGATGTCGCAGCGCACCATTCAGGCGCACCTGCCACTGCGCAAAATTGCCGGGCTTTACGTGCAGGCGGTTGAGGAGCAGTGGCACGAGGAAATCCGCGTGGCGCTGGAGAACTACCTAAGCACGCTGGCCGGCTTTGACATGGACAAGGTGGCCACGCCGTCCGAGTGGGACCCGGAGGCGAACCGCCAGCACGGCTACCTGATGCAGCAGTACACGCGCATGCTGACCCTGTTCAACGACACCTATGGTCACGTCTTTGCGCGCGACGCGGGCGACATCGACCTGAGAGACGTGGTGCACAACGACCGTATCCTGACCGTGCTGGTGCCGGCGCTGGAGCTGTCCGCCACGGAAAGCAGCACGCTGGGCCGCCTCTACCAGTCGCAGCTGGCCATGATATTAAGCCAGGACCTTGGCGAAAAGCTGGAAGGGCGGCCGGACGAGAACATGAAGGTGCGAAAGTTTAAGGACCGCTTTCCGCTGCTCTGGATTATTGACGAGGTGGGCGCCGGTTACAGCGAGAAGCTCGGCGAGCTGGCCACGCAGATCCGCTCGCTGGGCTACTGCCTGCTGCTGGCCGGGCAGGAGGTGCAGCGTCTGAAGACGGCGGCAGGCGACGCGGTGTGGACGCTGATTGCCAACATGGGCGTGCGCATCACCGGCAAAATTATGGATCCGAAGGACACGCTGGAAATTCTGCAGCTGATGGCCGGTACCGAATACCGCGCGCATATGAGTGCGCTGGTGCAGCAGGGCAGCATCCTCGGGAGCGGCCTGAGCGATGATCCGCGCCTGCAGGTGAGCGAAAAGAAAAAGGTCGACGTAGAGGAGGTGCAGGCGCTGCAGGAGGGTGAGAACGTCACGCTTTTCAGGGGGCAGGTTGTGCGCGGCAGCTCGCTATATATCAGCGATGCCGACAAGTTTACGAAGGAAGCGGTGCGCATCAACCGCTTTATGGAGGTCAGCCCGCCATCCGAAGCCCGGCTGCTGGCCACCATGCCTTATCGCCGTCGCCGCAGCTACGTGCGGGCCGACCGGGTTCAGCACATTCTGCAGGTCCTGGACGCGCCCCCGGCCGCGCAGGATACCCGTGGGCTGGTGCTGACCGACCCGGCGCTTGCCGCCGTATGTGAATTCTCCCTCGAGTGCGAATACAGCTGGAAGCGGGCGCCCTCAGCTGCGGTGCGTTCGGCGATACTCTGGCACATGGTGCTGGAAAGCCTGCCTGCGCGGGGACGGGGCTATAAGGTCCGGCTGCGCGAACCCCGCCTGATGGGTGTGGGGCGCGAGGCAATTGAAAAAGCCGCGCAGAACTATGTGGCGCTGGCGTCTGAAAACACTAAAACGTTTAGCTAACCGATTGTCACGTATGGTTATTTACAGCGAAAGGGCTAAAGCATTTTAGCCTGAGTCCGATAACAACCGTGAGACTGCTTCACAGTCTGCCACTGCTTGAATAAACGTTTGTAATGCTGATCCCTTTAAGGGCCTTTAAGGCCCTCTTTTTTTGCCTCTGCAACATGAATCATCAGACTGATTGCCGGCCACTGCCGGCTTACTGCAGGAACAAAACATGAAATTAACGTTTGCAGCGATCGCTATGGCGACCTCGCTGAGCTTTGTCGCGCTCGTATCAGCCGCGACGCCTTCCATTGACGTCGGATTTTCGCCTGAGGGCAGCGCGGAGCAGCTGGTCCTCCGCACGCTGGACGAGGCGCACAAGAGTATCCGCCTGATGGGCTACAGCTTCACCTCGCCCACGATCGTTAAGTCCCTGGTTGCGGCAAAACGTCGCGGTGTGGACGTCAGGGTAGTCGTGGACGACAAAGGCAACCGCAGCAAAGCGAGCCAGGCAGCAATGAACGTGGTGGTCAACGCCGGCATCCCGCTGCGCACTAACGGGCAGTACAAAATCATGCATGACAAAGTGATCATCACCGATGGCCAGAACGTGGAGCTCGGCTCGTTTAACTATACCCGGAGCGCAGCGGAGTCGAATTCCGAGAACGTGCTGGTCGTACGCGGGGTGCCCTCGCTGGCGCAGATGTACCTGACGCACTGGCAGTCTCGCTGGGATGGCGGTACGGACTGGCGATCGACTTACTGAATTACGCCTGACAAAAGTGAGAGTGGTCCGCGCGCCAACGCCGATCACTCTCCAGCTTAAAGTTAAGTCGCTGATTTATGGGTTATGTAGTATTCTCTGCAAAATTCGCTCTGAATTTAGTGGAGGAGGCAGAGATGTCACAGTCAGCTAACGAGGTCACTTCCTCAGCAGGATCTAAGCGCCCATATCGCAAAGGTAATCCGTTAAGTGCTTCTGAAAAGCAGCAGGCAGCGGTGGCCAGAAAAAAACTAACTCATAAAGAAGTTAAGATTTTTGTGCGCAATCCATTAAAAGACCGGCTTTTGGTCGAGTGTGACAAACTAGGCATGACACAGGCTGAGTATATTGAACGTCTTTTAGAACAGGCGTTTGAAGCTGGCAATAAGTAATGGCATTACTTTCTTGTCGTATGTCTGTTGAAGTGATAGATTGCAAACCGTAAAGAATTCTGGCGGGCCACGCCGCAATATGGCAAGAGACTGGTACTTACAGATTACTGAAGGCCAGAAAAAACGAAACCCCGATAATCTTCCTCAGTTTGGCGACTAGGTAGAAGACTAACGGGGCCCACTTATTCTGCATAGAAGCTGTTGCTCTATGCGGGGAGTATAGATTCATGCCCGAAAAACTGCAATACCCTCGGTGCTTACTCCTTCTGTGCAACATAAGCGCAGGAAGGCGTGACTGAACAGGTACCTGAAAACACTTCATTTTACCGGCAGGTAAAAAATCCGAATCCGGAATTCGTCCCCGAAAAAGGAAAGAAAACTCTGCCGTTCTGCGAAAAAATTCGTAAGAAGGCGGTGGGGTTTACGCAACGCGTGGAATTCCAGATGCTGGTTGCAATGTCGATCGCCCGTGGCGAACGCAAACGCCGGCCACCCAAGCTTCGTATGCGCGCGCTGGAAGCAACACTTCAGGCAATGTGCTGGTATCTGAATCCGCTGGCCAACCGCGTGGGCGCCTCGCTCACGACCATGAGCATCCGCTGCGGGCTGGCCACAGAGAAAAAACGTCTCTCGATCACCCGATTCACGGGTGCCTGCCATACGCTTGAGCAGCTGAAGCTCATCACCTACAACACCGAGTACGATAAAGAGATCGGCTGTAACATCCCGACAGATATCACCTTCACGCCGCTGATGTGGCAGGTACTGGACGTTTCGGAGGAAGCCGTTGCTGCTGCACGCCGCAGCCGTATCGAGTGGGAAAACCGTCTGCGTGAGAAGAGGGGGTTACCACGCGCAGACGCCGGTGAACTCATCAACGCAGCCTGGGCGTTCGTGCGCGAACGCTTCCGCGAGTACCAGAAGTCGCGCCGGGAGCACGGCATGAAACGTCACCGTGCGCGCAAAGACGCACCGCGCACTCGTAAAGATATTGAGGTGCTGGTCCGCACTCAGCTGAACAAAGATATCGTTAACGGTCGCTTCTTTGGTGGCCTGGACGCGGTGAGAGCAGAAATCGAACGCCGCGTGGCGGAGCGCATGAAGATGTCGCGTGGCCATTATACGCGTCTTGATGACGACAAGCTTGTAACCACCTGACGCGTTTCTGATATCCTTCGGTTCTACCGAATGGCGCTCTGGCGCAGGCTTATCCGCGTTCGCAATCCGGCCTGAAATTCCGCTCTTTACCTTCACCCCCATTCTTTCAGCTATCCGGTTTGCGCCGGAGGCCCACGCTCGCCTGTGATTCTCCATATGTATGAATATTATCCACTTGTGGCTGATGCCCGCCATAAGTCCAGGTCATACTCAGCCCATTAATTCATCGAAGCAGCGACGCTGAAGTCACGCCCTGGCGAGTTTCTGAGTTATCTACATTAACCGCGAGAGGGTGTTTATATAATCTCCTGACCGAAGAGCCAGTTAACTGCGATTCGAACTTTTTTCAAACCGCGATGATCCTTTTAAAAACCCGATCTACTTTCTTTTAAAAAACCGTTATTACTTACCTTTAAGGAAAAAACCTATACGCCTTCGCCGTGTGGACAATTAAATGCCGCCCTCGCAGCGAACTGTCGTTCGCGCCGGTTCGTAACAGGCGCTTCGCATCTTTAAGTAGCTCCCGCCAAGGCGGGCAGACCCAGTAGTTACAACACACAATAAATTCACCCTCAAAACAACCGAACTTAAGCCCTGTGCGAAATCCACCCTGAAAAGCGCCGCCGCCCCGGCCCAGAGGGCCGGAACAGAGTCGCTTTATAGATGGATGATGTAACTACCACAGGCATTGCTGTAATGCTGAGGCCCGCGGTCTCTGTCTTTCGTCTTCGACCATCAGACTAATACGCGGCTGAAAGGCCGCTGCTTAAACGGCGTCTGGCAGCTACCGTATTAAGTTCCGTGCTTATCGCTTAAAGTCGCGTTTAACACCCCCCTAAGCGTCAGCAGCAAGCTGCCGCCGCCAAGGCCCCGGAAATCACGCCCTTTACGTCGCAAGCGCCGTAAAGCCCGCTCACCGGGGTTAAAAGGGGTTACATAAACTTCTTCATTGCTGAAAGCGGAGTTAGGCTAATCAGGGAAGGGGATGGACTTGCAGTCTTTATGGGTCATCAACCGGCTACGCCGGGCGTACGGCGCCGTTTACCATCGGAGTTATATATCTCAAGTCATCTGGCGCCTCCATGACGCCAGGGCGTCATTCAGAAGGCCGGCTGCGCACTGCTCGCCCGCCGTAATTGCTTTAAATCGGATTACGATGAAACATTGCGTCCGCTGTGTGCCAGAAGCGGACATAACTGGTGATGAGAGTAAAGGTTCCATTGCTTTTAATGTCTAGTGTTATCCGCACGTCCATCTTGAAGATGAACGTGCGGATAACATTAGACCTGGCACTTACTCATTCAAAATAGGGAGCTTTTTAAGAAACTCTTTTAGATTCCAGGCATCCCACGGCAGATGTTCGGTAATACCTATAATCACAATTTCTGTTTCAGCAGAGACATCACGGATGATCCTGAGCGTCTGAGCAAGATTCAGTTTTCCTACCGGGTACATCGCCTGCCAGTCAAACTCAGGTTCAGGCTCTGCGAACAGCAGCGAACGGAAGACGTCCGGGTTGAGGACGTCCAGGTCCAGATGCACGGCAAGTTTGCGGATGTTCTGTTCTTTTATCCAGCGGGTGATCATGCCACTGCTTTCATAAAGATCTTCCGGTCGGGCTACCTGCAGACCCAGATCGCTGATAACGGCCGTTTCCTGTTCTGTCAGCCCCTCTTTAATCAGGCCGGCATACATGACGCGTGAGGGTTCTACCGGGGTCTTTACTTTAGAAGCAAACTCCGGATCACCGCCGCCTAAAAGATTGCCCAGCACCATAGTATGGCCGTTGGTAAAATCGCGCGGAGTCTTCACATCAGGGTGTGAATCAATCCACAGTACGCCCATTTCGCCATTGTGTTTGTGGTTCATCCAGGCAAAGGGGGCCTGGTCTACAAGGCAGTCACCGCCAAATACCACGATATGATCTGGATCTTCTTTTTCCAGTATCGCCCAGGCCTCATCATGCTGGCTGAGTAACTGCCGGCGATAAAGAAGCCCCTCTTCAGGCTCAGGTGTGTCCGGGTTAAATTCCGGCACGCTGATAGTATGCAGAGGGGAGCATGTCTCCGGGGAAAGCCAGTGCAGCAGCCGGGCACCAAACCCATAAAGCTCCTGATTGCCACCCTGCCACTGTGGAAATAAGAGCCTGATCGTTTTTTCCGTCTTATCAGTCATTTTAACCCCCTGGGTTTCAGAACAGCCGGTAATAACAACTAAAAGCGCTCTTTTTCCTTAATGTCAGCAACCGGAGAAAGAATGTCGCCAGGCAGATCGTGGAGTGGCAGACCGCTACCGACCTTACGTGGCCAGTCAGGATTGGCTAGCGCAGCTTTACCAATAGAAACAAAGTCAGCCCCCATACCCAGCAGTTTTTCTGCCGTTTCACCATCATCCAGCCCACCGTTAGCAATGATAATTGTCTTCGGAGCGGCCTCACGGGCAAGCTCAACCAGGCTCTTATCGCCGTTCTCGAATGCAGGGAGCCAGGATTTGTATTCAGTAACATGGATATAGTCCACACCGGCATCTGCGAGCAGACCAAAAATTGTCCTGGCGCCTTCTTCGCCTTCTTTCCATTTATGATGGAAATCGTTTACTTTTCCCTGCGAGATTCTGACGCCCAGAACCTTATCTGCGCTAATTCTGCGGCGCACTGCGCGGATAACTTCCAGCGTAATGGCCAGCCTGTTTTCCAGTGAACCGCCCCATCCATCTGTACGCTGGTTTGTGTAGTCTGTCAGGAACTGATCAAGCAGGTACCCGTTAGCCGCATGGATCTCCACCCCGTCAAATTTTGCGTCACCGACGGCCCGCTCTGCGCTTTCAGCAAAACTGGAGATGACTTCGCTGATCTGCTCTTCACCGAGCGCCTGGGGTGTACGGTACTCTCCGGAACCATGATAGAACTCAAGCTGCTGACCTTTAGGCTTTACGGCAGAAGGACCGGCAGAGTCCGGCCGATAGATATTTTTCTGAGACAGTGCCCCGGCATGAATAAGCTGAGCTATAACGCGTGCACCGTTCTGATGAGCATTTTCGACGATAACTTTCCAGCCTGAGATCTGTTCTTCATTCACAATGCCCGGCTGAAACGCATAGGTCTGTGACCACGCCTGGTCAATATAGATACCTTCACTGATGATGGCACCGAAACCCCCACGGGCAAAGCGGGAGTAATAGTCCTGCATTTTTTCACCCGGCACGCCGGTTTCAGACGCGGAGATACGCGTCATAGGGGCAACCATAATTCGATTGCGGAACAGGGCACGGTTAATGGATTTGGCTTGATATAAAGATGCGTGATACATGATGACTCTCCGATAACAATTATAATAAAAATAATTATAATCCCGTTATAATGAATGTAATACTGGTAGAAAATGCATCACTGTATAACGGAATTCGATAAAATGAATTTGCGCGATGTCGAACTGTTCACCATTCTTGCGGAAACATGCAATCTTTCTAAGGCCGCCCGCAGGCTTGATATGAGTGCGATGAGCGTGTCGCGACATCTCGCTCAACTGGAAAAGGATTTAGGTGTGCGTTTATTTCAGCGTACGACCCGCGCCGTCTCACTGACCAGTGAGGGCGAAGAATTTCTTCCTTATGCCAGAACCATGATGGAAGCAGAGCAGGGCGCGCGGATTATATTCAGTGAGGACGCTGGCGGGGCCTCAGGCCTGCTGAAAATTACGGCTCCTTCCGGTATCGGCCGGCGTTACATACTTCCCCTGCTGCCTGATCTCATGGAACTTAATCCTAAAATGAAAATCGATCTCAACCTCAGCGATGACGTGATGGATATCGTGGGTCAGGGATACGATGTGGCCATCAGGGTCGCCCCCCTTAGTGATTCAAACCTGATTGCACACAGACTCAGTAGCAATCCCCGGGTTCTCTGTGCCTCACCGGCTTATCTGTCACGACACGGGATACCCGGCAGTCTTGCAGAACTGACTCATCACCAATGTTTGAGAACAGCAATGGTGTCTCAGTGGACGTTTGAAAAGGATGGAAATCAACTCAGCCATCTATTTGAGCCACGGTTAATTTGCAACAATGTTGAAGGTGTCCGAAGCATGTGTAAGGCCGGTGCGGGTTTGGCTCAATTAACAAAAGCAGATGTTCACTCTGAACTTGCAGCCGGAGAACTCGTTGAAATAACTCTTATTGATGCAGAGCCTCACATGCTGGCGATATGGGCATTATTTCCTACAAAGCGCTACCTGCCGAGCCGCGTTACTGTCTTCCTTGATGCTTTAAAGTCATCGCTGAAAGACCTGATGTCATGAACAGAAATTTTTCCTTTTTGCAGAAGGTGAAGGGATCGTGATGTCCGCTTTTCGCTCATAGCGGACATTGGGCCGGATAGCGTCCACTTTGTGCCAAAAGCGGACGTTTCCAACATCTGCATGCACTAATCCCTGGAGGACAGATTTCACTGCATAACCATGCAGAAGCGCCGAAACCATCAGGGGCGTTAAAAGGTGCCGGAAACGACCCGCTCGCGTCAGAAACGCGCTGAGGGCCTCTCAGGGGGTGCCGGTAGCACTTTTATGTTAAAAGAGAGTGTCCGGCAGAATCACATGAGGATAAGCAAAATGCTTCTGGAAAAGCTCAGGTTGCTTGAATGCAGCCTTCACGGCGACAGGCGCAACGATCGCGAGTGGCTTGAGCGGCTTCTTCACCCGGAATTTCGCGAAATTACCCGGTCAGGCGTGATGGTTGACCGTTCAGAGACGATCACATCGCTGTTAAGCGAGAAAATGGCATCGGCTATTATCAGCAGCAATTTCCGGCTTACCGAAATGGCGGGAGGTTGCGTCATGCTTCACTACAGGACGTCTTATGCTGACGGCAGCCGTCCTGCATTACGTTCCTCATGCTGGTTGTGTTCAGAGGAAGGACAGTGGAGTCTGGTTTTTCACCAGGGAACGCCAGCAGCATGTGGTGCCTAGGTTCGTGACCGAACTCTTATGTTAAAAACGTGACACCTGGCAGGTACCAGGAAAAATGATGCCGGCTGCGCTTATGTGCATGTAGAAGAGGCCGATAACATTAGTGTGCCTCACCAGGGGTATACACTGATACTGCTGCTGTATGTGCTGAAGGCTCCCGCTGCGGGGAGCCTTTTTTTCGCCGGAGGTCATGTCATTGCAGAATCTTGAGATCGTCCCCCGTCTGCTGCCAGACGTCCGCGCAGGCAGGAAACTTCACACCATCCGCTGGCGGGAGCGTGAAATTGTGCCGGGTCCGATGCTTTACGTAAACGTGCGGGATGCATCCGACACGGTCATGGTGTGGGTCACGCGCGTTGAAAGGATGTCGCTTTCTGACGTCGCGGCCAGACTTGGGAAAAGCAAGGAATGGCCGGATGCCGAACTTCTGGAAGGGATGCGTGAGCACTACCCGAGCATAGAGATGGATTCCGAAGTTGTGGTCATCCACCATTTACCGCCTGAGGCGTATGTTAAAGCTAAGCAGAGATGACCGGGTTATTATGTTTAATGTGATGAAACTCCAGTCGTTATCAGTAAATGTCCGCTGTTCGCTCACAGCAGAACAAGATTCAATTATTTGATGCTGTTCTTACTTTAAGTAAAGTGGTCGAACTCATTTTACCCCGGAAGGGGCGTGAACAGCGTCGCGCTAATTGTCTATGTTTCAATCTGCCGTTCCGCGAGAGCATGTATTGCTGCGCTTGATGCCCATTCATCAGATTGTTCAAGGTGTTCAATCTCTGACTCTGCTATCGGCGTTACACGTATCAGCGGAACGGAACCGAAAGGCAAATTATCAATCTTACGGCCATCACGGCTGAGGATGATTCGGGTCATTGGGTTATATTCGTCTGTAAGAGTGCAAAACAGGATTGCACCATATTTTTCAACATCGGCAGCAACCTGATACCCATCGGCAACGAGATCCCCCAGGCTAATCAAGAGATGAGTCCAGTCATCAATCAGGTGGCTGGTAATACTCGAAGCGTCTAATTCCATGAAAAGTTCACATCCTACGCCATTTTCCGGGTCTGCAATGCCAGCCCAGGGTGTCGAGAGGCCATCAGTGGCCAGCGTTAATTGGGTGTTGCTCTTCAAAGTGAGTACTCGACGATGGGGCCCGAACCATTCCGTCTGGTTGTGTATGTTCGCGCCATCTTGTTCAGCCTTAAAACCATCTGAGACGCTGCTGGACGTAAAATAGAGCAGGTTGTCCAGGCCGGTCAGCTGCTGTTCTAGTACCTGGGTAAGCTGTTTTCCAGCGTTTCAGCAGAAGCTCCCGTATAGGTTGCATCAATACTGACTGCTGGCGGGGCAACATCAGGGTACTGCTCCACAGGCAAAAGCTTTATTGCCAGCCCTCCAAGTAACATGATGAGGATGGCAATGACCCAGGCAAAAACGGGCCGGTAAATAAAAAAACGCGAGGACATATGGCGTGCCCCTGTTTAAATCAGACGTGCGGCTTCGCGGCGGCAGGACTTCAGCAACGTTCAAGAAAAAAGAAAAAATTGACAGCATCAGAACTTTACGTAATGACGCAGGTATTCAATAACTGCATTAAAAATCAGGAACGAATTATTTCTGCGGCCATAGACCTCCTCCATTTCCCCGGCGATAAGCCGTGATATCTTGTAAATGCTCGGGTAAATGTCTGCTGGCATCCAAAACCATTATTCAGCGCAATCTGAATAATTGACGCATCCGTTTCATTCAGGGCATTTGTGGCTTTGATAATTTTCTGCTCATGTATATATCGGGCAACAGGAATACCCGTGTACTGTCTGAATAATCGTTGTATATAATAATGGGAATAGCCCGATCGTTTCGCGACAGCGGCAACAGTAAGTTGCTGCCCAGCGTTTTTATCCATCCATGCAATCAGCGATTCAATGATATCTTCATGTACTTTTGTCATCCCCATTCTCCTTCTTGATGCAGCATAAAGTGAAGGTACCGGAACCAGGTTCCTGACCCAGTTTCAATCCGGTTTCTGCACGACTGGTCTGAACGAGCTGATAACAGGAAGTCGTATTTCAAACAAGGCTCCCCCCCGGTCTCCTTCCCCTGCCGTAACGCTTCCGTGATGCAACTGAATAATTTCTTGCACGAGATGAAGGCCAAGCCCGGCGCCCTGCGAGCGGGGTTTGAGGCGATGGAAGGGTTCAAATACGCGCCCTCTTTCTTCAGGGACTATCCCGGGTCCTTCATCCTGAATGGTAATAAACCCCTGATCGTGAAGGACCACCGAAATCAGGCCCTTACCGCCCCCGTAAATCATAGCATTTTGCAGAATATTAATAATTGCCCGGGAGAGCGACGCGCCGTCTCCGTGGATAAATACCGGCTTGTGACTGTCAATGAATTCAATTTCGTAACCTGCCGAAATGATCAGTGGGGAAAAGTCAGATAAAATCTGCCGAAGAATTTTTTTTACATCTAACGTCTGGAAATTCGAACATCCCTGACTGAGCCTCTGCAAATCAAGAAGTGACTCTGCGAGGTTTGAAAGCCTCGCCACGTCATTCTCCAGAATCCTTCGCGCTCTGGAGTCTGAGACAATGCTGAGACGCGCCTCAATAATGGCTATGGGTGCCCGGAGCTCATGCGCCGCGCTGGATAAAAACCGGTCGCGCTCATCATAACCATCGCTGAGGCGCTGCAGTGCGTCATTCACTGCCGTAACCAGAGGCATGACTTCCCGGGGAATACCCGATTCGCGGATCCGTGTTTTACGATCGGTTTCATTAATATGACGGGCATCTTTAGCAGCGCTTGAAATGCCGGAAAGGATCCTGCGGGTAATAAACGGCGTGAAGACCATTGTAGTCACAGCCATGGGCAGAAATATTTTCAGGCTTACCAGCTGTGCAATCAGGGTAAATACATCCAGTTTATTATATACTGGGATACCTCCGACAATGAGCTGCACATGGTTCCCGTCAATGTGCTGTGTCACGATTTTCATCGAAAGCCGGCTTTCTTCAGGTGAACTTTTCATTTCTGCAGTTGTAAAATCCTTCAGGTTACTAACCACAGGCAGATATATATCTGGAATATTACCTTCACTGATAACATGACCAGCATTATCTTTTATGACTACCCAGGCTTCCGGTCTGGACAAAAGATTTTTTACCGCGTCGTTTTTATCCAGCTGAATATTTCCTTTATTGTCGTAAGACACGGCACCGGAAATAATCTGTACATCTGAATCAGGAATAATTCCGTCCAGAGTATTCTGCGTTTTCAGGGTGGCGTACATCAAATAGGCGACCGTACCATACAGCGTAAGAAGCTGAAGCAGTACAATGCTCAATGACAGTTTTGAGGCGATGGAAAATTTATGACGAAGCATTATCGCTCTCCTTCAGGAGATAGCCAACGCCCCGGATGACGTGAATCGTCACCTGCGCCTCTGCCGATTCCAGTGAACGGCGCAGACGTGAGATATGCGATTCCAGAGAATTAGACTGGACGTCTTCGTTAAATCCGTAAACCCGTTCCACCATCCATTCACGTAATACAGTTCGGCGCGCACGTGTACACAGGGCTTCCAGAACGAGAAGCTGGCGGCGCGGCAGCGTAAGGGATATACCGTCAACCTGTACATCACGGCTGTTAAAGTCAAAGGTCAGGTTGGCAATATGCACTTTCGGGATCGTCACTTTGGCTGGACGACGGCCAATCGCACGTGTGCGCGCCATTAGCTCCGCAAAGGAAAATGGCTTAATGAGATAGTCATCGGCCCCCATATCAAGCCCTTTTATCCTGTCATTTATGCCCGATTTTCCCGTCAGAATTATCACGGGTATATCCGCATTAACTCTACGTATCAAAGGTACGAGTGATGCCCCGTCTCCGTCTGGCAGCTGCCTGTCCAGCAAAACCAGTCCATAGGCATCGTTTGTCAGAACTGCCTTTGCCTGACTGATGGACGCAACGCCGTCAGCGATCATACCTTCTTTCTCAAATGATTTAACAAGAGCGGAAACCAGCTCGGGTTCATCTTCGACTATCAGCACACGCATTTCTTTGTCTCACCTGTCACTCTGAGGCGGAGAGTAGCATATATCCCTCTCACGTGACGTAATGTTGAGGTAAGGTTCATCCTTTAAGGTTTAGTCCGATAAAATGACAGGACTAAGCAAATGAAATTATTACTCTTACCTGCGCTGACGTTTTTCACCGTTAGTGCAGTTGCCTCTCCCGACACCCCCAGGGAAACGGGATCCGGCTTCAGTGCAGGTATTATTCAGGCCTGGAGCTCAGGGCTTTACCGCGACAATTCAAGTAAGGTGCTGCCGCTTCCGTTTCCCTTAATCGTATATGAAGGGCAACTGGTCTTTATCCGGGGGGGAGAGGCCGGTTTCAGGTTATTTCACTCTAAAAATGATGAATTAACATTTTCAGCATCTCTCCTGCCGCTGCGCTTTAAACCTTCTGATGCAGACACCCGCGCGCTGCGCGCTCTTAACGAACGGAAAATGTCCGCAATGGCAGGTTTTGGCTAGACGCATAAGGCCGGATGGGGCAGCACGGCGGTCTCTGTCAGGCAGCGCATATCAGGCAATAAAGAGGGAATATCTGCGGGTGCGAGCTATGGGTACCCGATCCAGATGGGTCAGACCACGCTTATCCCATCGGTTGGTGCTGACTATAACAGCGCAGACCTGAACGACAATTATTTTGGCGTAACACAGGCTGAATCCCGCAAAAGCGGCATTAATGAATATCATGCCGGATCGGGCTTTTCGCCTTATCTGGGTTTTCTCGCCTTATATCCGCTGACAAGCAGCGTGGAGGTTTCCGGTGGCGCCAAAGTGTCAAGACTGGCTGATGCTGTTTACGATAGTCCTATGGCTGATAATCGCTATACGTATTCATTTTTGGCGTCAATAAGTTACCGGTTTTGATTTTTTAAGCAGTGGTTAATATAACGGAGCTCAATGTGAAAAAATTACAAATTGCGTTTGTCGCAGCGGCACTTTCTGCCATCAGTTATTCTGCATCCGCTATTGAAGGAAGCGTAGATGCTGGTGAGAAGTTTACTCAACTCCGCGCCGGCCTCGGCACTGATACTCCGGGGCTTGCTGTCAGCGGAGAATGGCTGAAAAGCGATCACGACGGTGAGTTTGCTAACCTTGGACTGAATTATGGCATTGCTAACGAGTCATTTATGATTTCACCTGGTGCCAAAGTATTATTTACAAATCCAAAAGATAGCCATGACGGTTATGCTTTTGCATTTGGCGGTGAAGCGCTGGTTTCCCTGTCACCGGCATTTCGCCTTTACGGCCAGTATTACTGGTCACCAGAATCCATGTCTGAACACACCGACGGCTTCCAGCAGGCTTCCGCTGGCGTGAGTCTGCGTCCAATATCGCTGATTGACGTTCGCCTTGGTTATAAATATATCGCGGTCAACGGAAAAGACGGGCGTAAGGACAACGTCCTTGCTGATGGTCCATACATTGGTGCTTCAGTGCACTTCTGATGGCTTCTGAGTAAAACCTTCATCTTAAATTTCGCTCTTTTACGTGCTGTGAAAGAGCGTTTTCGTTCAGGAATTTTAGTCTGACATTGCCTCGCCACGTCATCCCGACAAGACTGGTGCAGTAGACCATGGCGGTAGCGACTCCAGTTTACTGATAGTATTTTATGTTCAGATAATGCCCGATGACTTTGTCATGCAGTTCCACCGATTTTGAGAACGATAATGACTTCCTGCCCAGCCTTGCCAGATGCTGCCCCAGATTCAGGTTATGCCGTTCAATGCGCTGCGTATATCGCTTGCTGATAACGTGCAGCTTTCCCTTCAGGCGTGATTCATATAGCGGCCAGCCATCCGTCATCCACACCACCACTTCAAAGGCAGACAGCAGGCTAAGAAGACGCTCCAGCGTGTCCATGGTGCGCTCACCAAAGACGTGAGTACAACCGTCCTGCGTATCCTGTCATACGCGTAGAACAGCCAGCGCTGGCGTGATTTAGCCCCGACGTAGCCCCACTGCTCGCCCATTTCAGCGCAGACAATGACATCACTGGGGTCAGTTTGGATATCAAAAATTATTGTACGTTAAGGTTGTTTTTTGTACCTCTGAGCTATGTTAAAGCTTAACCGCCTTAACGGGCAGCTTTGAGCGAGGAACGGAAGTTAATTGCCACAACTTTGATAGCCCTAGTTTCGTTTAACATATAACTTCCGCAAGATTACCTGTTATAGTGGAATGACCACGCCCCGGCATGATCGTGCCCTATACAGCTGACATGACGGCTGTCACAGCTACTCAGTCATTATACCCATCTATACCGCCAGGTCAGCTTTTGGATTGTTCAGTTAAAACATGATTGCTAGTTGTTAAGTTCGCTCATGTTAACTATTTCGTTTCTATTTATTAGCACTGTTTCGCCAGTTTGAGCATCCTTGTAAGATATAAAACCTGTATCGCTGTCAATTTCAGGTTTGCCTGATGTCACAATTGTTCGTCCATGCGTTGTTTTGATGGATTGATTTGAAGAGCATCCAGTGATCATTAAGATGGCTAGAACTGGAAGTAATAAAAAAAGTGAATTTCGATACTTCATAAAAATAATCCTATTAATAATCTCATTATGGACGGTTTCTTTATATTAAACAGATGAGGCTCAGAGTTTTTTCTGGGTAGGACTGCTATCGCAGCCCTACCTGCTTACTTAACAGGAGATGCTTCTATTGTGACATCATTTCCATTTTGAATCAGGTGGTATGATACATTGTTTTGAATTACCGTCTTGTCAGTATTAGACTGCTTGGAAATGTCCCAGTCACCGAACACAGGAAGCTTTGCATTATCACTGCTAGATTGCTCAACTGCTATAACAAAGGCAGAGAACGTAACTGCCGTGTAAAGTTTGTAGAGTCCCGTGTCCTCATACTTTATCTGCATAATAGCGGATTCTACTTTATTATTGTTAGCATCGCTTTTTATTTTCTGGCTAATGAGGTTAACGCCAGTTTTATTTTTTGCTTCATCCGATGTCGTAATGACATTTGCAACATTTCCATCTTTGGACTTCACTATTGCTTTAAAATCAATATTTTTTTCGTTATACAATTTGTTTTGGCTGTTTACAAATTGGTCAGTAGTGAAAGGGAAGGTGGCGGTGTTAGCTGCGAAAGCACTTCCGACAGAACAGAAGCTAAATAGTAAAGAGGTTAATAAGGTGGTTTCATTTACTTTAAAAGTTCCGCTCATTTTGACATTCCATTATTTCAATTCGAATACTGATTTTAATTTTTTTTGGGGGGCTGGCAATGAGAATTATATGAAAATGAGAGGGGTAATGCTACTAACTAACTGATAGTGTTTTATTTTCGGATGATTCACATTGAAGTTGTCATGCAGTTCTGCCGATGTTGAGAACGACAGCGACTTCCTGCCCATCCTTGCCAGATGCTGCCTCAGCATTCGCGTTACGCCGTTCTATTTGCTGCATAAACCGCTTGTTGATAACGTGCAACTTGCCGTTGCGCACCAAGGCTTAAGTAACGGAACAGGAGGGACAACAGACTGGGACGGAAGTGACAAGAGCATATCAAAAGCACTACCAAACATTAAATCGGTAAGTTGGTTGCATTGCCAAAATGTAACCTTTTAACTTAATATTTCGTTTCCATCTTCTTTGTACCATCATGCCTGCAGTCGGATTTCAGCGCATGTGACGTATATCTGGAATCTGTTTGACAGGAAGGTAAAGTGAAAAATAAATTGTTTTTAGCTGTCGGAATATTTTCAGTTGCCGCCACTTTTCTAGTGGGATGCAGCGGATTAGGGGACGCACTAAAGAGAGCAATGCGCATACAGCCTGATTATTACAAAAGTGTTGAAGCCGGTGGTGCGCTTGAGCAGCGATATATCAACTATGGCGACAGCGAAGTTGCGTCGTACGAATTCAACGAGTCCGGTCATAATTATAAGATTTGGTACCCTGTCACGCTGAAGAACACAAACTCTGCGTTTCCTGCTGTGGTTATGTCGAACGGATCCGGTATACGGTTCCCCGACTATGAGGCAACCTTTCAGCATCTGGCTTCCTGGGGCTTCATTGTCATTGGCGATGATGTGGACAGCACCGCCACGGGCCAAACCGTCTCCCTGATGGTGGATAAGCTGCAAGCTTTGAATTCGCAGCCAGGCATCTTCCAGAACAAAGTTAATTTCAAGAAAATTGGCGTATCGGGTCACTCCCAGGGCGCAGTGGGTGCTGTCAACGCGATCACGAGCAGTAAAAATGGCAGATTTTTTTCTTCGGCTTACCTTGCAAGTATGACTGCACCAAAGGTGATCGAAAACTTGAAGTGGGATTCCTGGCGATATGACACCGGTAAAATCACAATTCCGGTCTTCATCGTTGCGGGGACCGGGAGCTCGGACAGTGAATCCATTTCTCCCCTGGATTCCATGCTGGCAACTTTTGATAGTCTCAGAGATAACGGTACAACTGCTCTGGCGCGCCGGAAAAATACTGAGCATGGGGCGATGCTGGTCAACGCTGATGGATATATGACGGCATGGTTCCGCTACACGCTGCTCAATGATTCACAAGCCGCCGGGGTGTTCGCCGGTACCAACCCGGAGCTGCGCACCAATACACGCAACTGGCAGGATGTACGCATCAAGTGAGGCCAGGACCGTGCCAGAGACTTAAGGGAGGCAACTTGAGATGTTTTGCCGCGAAATAGGCAAACAGCTTTGCCCAAGTACTTCGGCCAGAGAATCAATTTAAAACTGATATGGAAACTGTATGACCCATCGACAGAAACGTGCCACGATCATCTGCATGCTTATTGCTGCGGGGATGACCACAGGGTGGTTGAGCTTTAATTTTGCGCTTGATTACCTGCTGGGTGGAAGGATGTTCGGATGAAAAAAAGCATTTGGGTGATGCTTTACCTTCTAATATTTCTGTTGTCTTTTAGTCTCGGCGTTGTGTTGACAGCTATGTCCGGAGGTGAGTTCGGAGGATTTAGCAAAGTCGACTGGAATGAGTCCATGGGTTCCATTGAAAAGGACATCGCCTACGGAAGCGGTCCGTTGAATAAGTTCGATCTGTACTTTCCCGTCAATCGGGATCGCGCCACGAAGTTGGTGGTCTATATTCATGCCGGAGGCTTTACAGGAGGCGACAAGGTTGATGACGATAATATAGCCAAGTATTTCGCTGCCAAAGGTTATGTAGCGGCCACCATCAATTATTCGCTGAGCAATGGGTCCAACAAAGTCAATGTCAAGACTATGTCCGAGGAGATCAGGCAGGGTGTCACTGCAATAGTGAAGGAGGCCAGAGTTCGGGGCTATGAGGTCGATGCCATGGCCGTCGCCGGCGGCTCGGCTGGCGGTACGCTGGCGATGATCTATGCCTACCGAGATGCCGTGCAGGCACCGGTGCCGGTCAAAGCGGTGATATCGATGGTCGGGCCGGCGGCATTTGATCCGCGGGCATGGTTTGGGCTTGAGGATGATTTCGCATCCAATACGGCGGCGGCGGCGGGTGCTGATTTTGTGTCGGTCATGACCGGTGAGCGGGTCACGGCCCAGATGATGCGTTCAGGCGAGTTCCAAAATGTGCTCAAACCCATCACCCCCACGGCATTGCTCACATCTGCCGCACCGCCTACACTGCTTGCCTACGGCGCACTGGACAAGGTTGCGCCCTTCTTGGCCAGCAAAGGGCTTTTGCAGGCACTTCAGGCACAAGGCGTGCCGCACGACGTGTTCGTATTCCCTAACTCCGGGCATGGACTCAATCGGGATTCAGGTATGTCCAAGGCTTTTGGCGCCAAGATAGATGCCTATCTTGACCAATACCTTTCGCTTGATTAAGACCGTCCATGAGGTCTTTACGGGAGCAGTTTTTATACAGATAATTATAGTAAGGAAAGCCTGTTTTTTGAACAGGCTATATAATCGCAATTGAGTGTGTTTCCGCGCAATATGATGATGCGATGTCCGCTTCTGGCACATCGCGGACTTCTTCAGGCGACTACCCAGTAAAATGTCTAACAGCTAGCCATGAGCACGAATAATCATAATCACCGCTATCCCAGGTTTTCAGGTAGGCTCATTATTTTTATAAAACGATTGTATCCGACAAACCTGTGACGCACTGTAGCCCGTAGCAACTGCCGTTTCCTGGATACTCAGTTTCTTTACCTGTCGGTAGTACAGGACTTTCTGATGTCGCTCCCGATCGGCCTGTTTACCCCGGTATTTCCCCAGAGTATGTGCCCGTTCAATTCCCTGCTTCTGCCGCTGGCGGCGGCTCAGCCAGTCCTTATGCGACATTGCGGCCATCAGGTCGATAAGCATGTTATTGATTGCGGCTATCACGGCACGGGTGATCGGGTCAGCCTGCGAAGAGTCTTTATCTGAAAGTGCCTGCCATGAGGTAGGCACATCCGGGCTGACAATTCGCAGCTCGTGTTGTCCGATCTTCCTCTTCAGCGTCATCCAGTCGCTGTTACTCAAACGGGTCAGGCGGTCTATCTGCTCGACCAGCAAAATATCATTGCGGTGACTGTCCAGCAGTAAGCGTCCCAGTTCCGGACGGTCAAGCTTTGTCCCGCTGATATTTTCCCGGAAATAACTGGCTATTTTATGCCCCCGCTCCTGAATGAACTGCTCCAGCATTTCTTTTGCTCGATCGGCGAACTGATCTTCTGTTGATGCCCGTAAATAAGCTCTGATGAACATTTTTTCACCGTATTATCGCATATAGGTTATTGCATTTAATCTATCGTATATAGGTTATGTCATTCATGGTGTGCCGCCACGTTTTGGTTATGGCGTCAGGGTGTACCCTTATGCGAAAACCATTTTGGTTAAAAATACCGCATCCAATAATTTATGAGGGAAACTATATAGCAAGGAGGCAGATTCTTTCTCTGTCGGAAAGGGAATCATTACTGGCATTACCGGACGATGAGTTAACGCTGACCCGAATGGCCTATTTCAGTGAACATGATTTGGCGCTTATCAGTGCTCACCGTAAACCCGCCAGCCGTTTTGGTTTTGCCGTCCTGCTTTGCTATCTGAAAAATGTCGGCTTTGCCCCGGATAAAAAAATTTCACCCTCTGATGCGCTGCTGAAGCATATCGCCAGCAGGCTAAAACTCACCGGGGATCTCTGGCCAGCTTACCTTTCCGGCAGAGATACCACCCGGCGCGAGCATTTAACCGAACTGTATCGCTATCTTGGCGTAAAGGCGTTCGCCGGAAAAATACAGCAGGACCGTATTACACACCTGCTGTCGATGGCGACGCGCACCGATAAAGGTATTCTCCTGGCCGAAGAGTTACTAATCTATCTCCGGCAGAACAACGTGATAATCCCCGCGATTGATGTCGTGTAGCGTACCTGTGCAGAGGCCATGGCTGGCGGCGATAAAATCGTATTTCAGACCCTGAATGCCCCGTTAACTCCGGCTCACAGGGATGCCCTGGATCGTTTACTTGAGTCATCAGATAATCAGTCTTCTAGGCTGACATGGCTTCTGCAACCGCCGGGTAAAATCAATGGTAAGAACGTGCTGCAACATCTTGATCGGCTCAGTAGCATTGAATCGCTGGCATTACCGGAAGGTATAGATCGTACCATTCACCAGAACCGGTTGCTGAAACTGGCGCGGGAAGGCCGAAAGATGAGCAGCCGGGATTTGACCCGATTTTCAGCAGCCCGGCGTCATGCAATCCTGGTGTGCGTACTGGAAGAAGCCAGAGCCACACTGACAGACGAAGTGATTGAGCTGCATGAGCGCATGCTGAACAGTCTTTTCAGCAAAGCCAAAAGAATCCAGGCTGAGCGCCTTCAGCAAACCGGAAAGCTGATCCAGTCAAAACTGAGGCAGTACATCGATGTCGGTCAGGCGCTGTCTGATGCCCGTGATTCCGGTGGTGATCCATGGCTCGCAATAGAAAACATACTCCCGTAGCCTGAATTTGTCGCCAGTCTGGAGGAAACACGCCATCTCGCCAGAAAAAATAATTTTGACCAGCTGCAAGTTATTACTGAGAGGTTCGGGGCCATGGGTTATCTCATCCGGTTCAGGCCGAGCGCGTCAAAACACTCATCACGGCTGCTGTACTGCGCAAATCTTCCACACAGGGTGGCCTCCCACTGTTGCTGTTAGGATAGCGGCTTATACTGATATCAGAGATGTCATCCGGCCTGCACGAGTTGTACACAGATGCTGCCTAGCGCCCGGCCTCTCATCCCTGGTTACAGTGGATAATCGGGCGCGTACGGTACTGCAGGGCACGCATGTGACACGCTGCCGACACTAAAGCCGGTTAAACTATGCATGTTCCTTATACCGTGCTTACCTGCTGTCATAACGGAGGCTGTCAATGGCCTTTCAGAGCCCGGCCCAGAATTTCAGAGAGACACGCCTGAACCTGGGTGACCTCGTCAGCCTCTCTCCTTATTCCACCTATCTGATGCGCAGCAACAGCGATTTCCCTGACGCCGGCATCGTGAAAGGTTCAGTGCTGGCCATCGATCGCGCGTTGACCGCAACGCATGGCCAGCTCATTGTTGCCGAGGTGGAAGGCGAGCTGACGCTGCGGCGTCTGCTGCTCAAGCCTATCCCCGCCCTGCAGGCGCCGGATGCGGATGAAACCGTCACGCTTATCGATGTGAGCCAGCCGCTGCCCGTCTGGGGCGTGGTGGCCTATTCCCTCACCGATGTGGCCGGCCAGGGATTCAGCGAACCGGCGGGAGAGTGACCATGTTTGCTCTGGCCGATGCCAACAACTTTTACGCTTCCTGTGAAACCATATTCAGGCCCGACATCCGGGGCCGGCCTGTCGTGGTGGTATCCAACAACGACGGCTGCGTTATCGCACGTTCGGCAGAGGCCAAGCGCATGGGCATTAAAATGGCCGCTCCACTGTTCCAGAACGAACGCTTCTTTCGTGAGAATGGCGTGCAGGTGTTCAGCTCCAACTATGAGCTGTACGGCGACATGTCGGCGCGGATGATGGCCATACTGGGGGAGATGGCGGCCGGGCAGGAAGTCTACTCCATTGACGAAAGCTTTCTTGACGTCACCGGCATTGGCAGCCTCATTCCGCTGGAGACGTTCGGGCAGCAGATGCGCGCGCGCATCCGGCAGGAAACCGGCAGGAAACCGGGCTGATTATCGGCGTTGGCTTTGGGCCGACTAAAACGCTGGCCAAACTCGCCAACTACGCGGCGAAGAAGTGGACGCAGACAAACGGCGTGGTAGACCTCTCCGATCGGATCCGGCAGCGGAAGCTGCTGCAGCTGATCGACGCCAGCGACATCTGGGGCATCGGACGACGCATCAGCGTCCGGCTGAACCAGCTGGGCATCAACACTGGCCTGCAGCTGGCCGACAGCAACGTCAGTATGATACGTAAAAACTTTGACGTTATCGTTGAGCGCACCGTGCGGGAGCTTAACGGTGAGTCGTGCCTTGCCCTTGAGGATGCACCGCCACCTAAACAGCAGATCGTCAACTCCCGATCGTTTGGCCAGCGCGTTACTCAACTCGAGGATATGCAGCAGGCTGTTGTGCTTTATGCCACCCGCGCAGCAGAAAAGCTCAGGGAGCAGCAGTCCCACTGCCGGCATATCAGCGTGTCGATCGCAACCGGGCGTCACGGAAGTGAGCCTCAGTATTCCAACACAGCCTCCCGCATCAGCGATTATCCCACGAATGACACGCGCGATATTATTGAATTAGCTCTCAGTGGACTAAGCACTATCTGGCGGGAAGGCTATGCACGCGTGAAAGAGGAAAGTGGCAGCCTGACGGTGAGCTGGGCTGAAGGTGATCAGGGTAAATGCACGCTGCAGTATCGTATTCCGGCCAGTAAAGGCAAAAAGCCGGGCACCCTTAACGAAATGACACGCGTCTGTACCCGTTAAACGGATGGCCGGGAGAAACTGAAAAATGAAATCTACTCAAAAATTCAAAAACAGAATTAAAACTAACGTTATATATTGCGGTTTCGCACTGTCTTTCGGGCTGTTCGCAAACGCGGCTTATGCTGACGACTGCGATTTTGCAACGGGCCGGGGTGCACTGGTTTATACCATCCCCCTGACCACACCAAATATTACTGTGGGCGCCGACGTGCCGGTAGATTCCATAATTCATCGACAGCGACTCACCACAACTGGTGGCATGACGCCCCAGCTAATCTGTCACACGACCGACCAGACATTGCCCTTTGACATTGAGCAATACGTTCGCGTTACGAGTACTCCCGGGCTGGTACCCGGATGGGGCGGAAAGTACGCGGGCATGCTTTACCAGACAACTGTACAGGGTATTGGTGTGGCCGTGATCAACGAAGATGGTAATGCAGCAAGTGTGGGCCAGCCGCTGGGCCTGTCGTCCATGTTTAAGTGGTCCTATCCGTCAACCCAGTTCGGCGCGAATCCAACGCTGATCCGCAACAGCTTTTCACTGGTTTTCGTCAAGACCGGCCCGATTGCCGGCGGTCGTATAAACGGTTCCCAATTGCCGACGGTTATTCTTGACGTGAAAGGCTCAAGAAGCGTGACGGGATTGCCAAGAGAGACGTACCGGGAAAATTTCAGCGGATCAATCAACGTCATCGCAGGAACCTGTAAAACACCTGACGTAACGGTGCCGATGGGCAGCTACAGCACGGACAAATATTTCAACGGAAGCGTAAAAACCACCCCGTGGAAGCCCTTTAACATTACGCTGACGAACTGCCCGGCTTTTTATGGCTCTTACACGGATGCGAATAATTCACCAGGGTACGTTGTGGGCGAGGCCATTACGCCGGGCCTTCGTGGGCTGAACCGCTTCGCGATGAACATTTCGCCCACCTTTGGCGCCATTGATGCGCTGCAGGGGATTATTAAACTTGATGGTGCAGCTGACAGCGCCAGGGGTATTGGTATTCAGCTGGCAACCGGCGATGCCTCTGCTCCTTCACCTGTTCCGTTCAATCTGAATAATATTTATCAGACTACGGTAGACAGCGGAACACGGGGTACGCACACCATCCCGATGCAGGCTCGCTATTACCAGACCGAGACCCGGGTAACTCCCGGCAAAGCTAACAGCAAAGCTGTGTTCACAATTAACTATTACTAATTTTCACAACGATGATGTTTTGGGCTGCCTGCAAAGGCAACACACTGGTAGACACTGTGAGGTATAGAAGTAACGGGGTAACGTGACTGCAATAGGCGAGATACCACGACCAGCGATCAGAGCGGTTCCGAAAAGCCCGGAATTATGTCGCAAAGAACGTATCCAGTCAGAACGGTCCTCAGGAAACTTCATGTGCCGTGCATTTTTTCTGAATCACCAGCATTTCAGACTTTTACCCCGGCAGATTCCGCCGTGAGGTTTACAGTGTGACCTGAGGCTGTCATCTACGTGAAATGGAGGAAGTAATATTGTCTATTTAACACGACGAGAAAGGGCATGTCATCATTGGCGAAGCGGCGCTAAGTCTGGCGCTGAGCGAAAAGGAAATAAGCGTGCTTTCGCTTATTAACGAACTCGGGAACATGATGAACGCCGGCGGCAGCGATGACCGGCTCTCCATGATCTCAGAAGCCAGATGCTGGCTGAAAAGTTTTGAGACACCGGAGCAGGCCGTCAGGCACGTACCGTACCTGCGCACTCTGGCAGGCCTTAACGACGAGAAGAACTGACGCCAAAGGACGTAGTTCGGCTCCGGCCGGAATACGACGAAGATGACCTCATCGGTCGCGCGAGAGCGTGTACCGGCCGGAGAACCTGTCAGGGACGACACTCTCCTCAGCCATCGTTTGACCATTAAGCCTCCCCGCAGAAATGTTTAACGTCGCATACCCCTGCTCAGGCGAGGACTGCTCCCCGTGAGAAAAGAGAAAAGGGATAGCTTTAAGCCAGGAGCTGATAGCGATATACTGTACATATCCCCAATAAGCGGAGCGTATCCGATAAACGAAGAGAAAGCCGGATCAGAGCTGGTCAATGAGGTACTGGGCAGGGTGGTGAAAGAGCTGCTTCGTCCGGGAGAGAAACTTCACGTTCATGAACTCATCGCTAGCCTGTGGCGGCTGCAGCAGGGCAGCCCCGAATCTGCAGTGCGCGACGCCTGCGAGCAGGCAATACGGCGGCTCGCCCGTAAGCTCAACTGATCGCAAATTCAGAAAGCCTTCGCTGCGGGCATTATGTCCGGGGGCTATGAACCTTCAGAGCAGTCGTGTGCTGAGGGCCTCGCTGCACAACCCTCCCTTTGCCTGTAGCCTTTTTGTAATAATAGTATCGCCGCTGGCGGTGAGCGTTAATCCGGAGGGAGAGATGCATTCTCTTGCCTGACCCGCAGCAGCGATCATACGGTAGCGAAACCCCCTCGCCATGAGCTGAGAGTCCGTGAGGCATACGCGTACGCGCAACACCGGCGTCAGGGGCATGGTTTATGACCCACTCCGCCAGGGCGACTACCCTGGATCGTTTTCATTGTCATCCGGGCGCAGCCGGATGATGCTGTCACTGCCCGGGGCAATATTTCCGGGGGAAGCGCTCATCCAGCGCGGCATTTCCGCATCACGTTTGCTGAGCGGGCGAATGTCTTTAAGCTACCCAATGGCTGCGCGCAACATTCGAACACGTTCCGGGAGACTTTCTGACTGCAACATGCTGCTGAGTTCGCGCGTCAGGGTATCTAAGGTAATATCCTGTTTGCGAACGGCAAGATTTACTGCGGCTTCACCAATAATGGCGTGGTTAGTCATACCTTCACTGTATAACACGCTGAGACCTCCATTAAATAATGGTGTGCGGGTTTTTCCTAAGCAATTAAATTATAACAAATAACAGGCTGCGCATTTAAATGTTGGGATTTGTTAATCCTATCAATGAAAGTGAAGAGGTCAGTTGAACTTTATTAATATGCTGACCTTCTTTATGTATTATCTAATTTTGAAACTTCAGGATCTCTTATTTTTTTGCATGATATATTCCGCCAGTAATGTTATCGCATCAGGATGAGATAACCGCATCTCAGAGTCAGCATTTATATTCCGCGTCAGTGGTCAGTATCAGAAAAATATATCCTGTCACGGTCTTGCCAGACATTAATGCCGGGCTGCAGTCGTATAACGCGGTCCGCATCAGCGACTGAGCAGTGTCAGGCGTCGGGAGAAGCGGGGCAGGAGTATCATTTACGTGAAGCCAGAAATAAAGGGCAGGTTCGGTATCGGGAAATACGCCTGCATCACGTTGTCAGGCTCAGAACTGTTACCGGTGGACGGTATGCTCCCACGGCCTGTTACTCTGCGCTATTTCTCTTTCTGCTCAGCGATTGAAAAGGATTTTTATCAGGGCCGTGATGTGCGCGGCTTCATCTTCATCATCGGTGGCCTCAAGCCGGCCTACGAGCTTGAGGCACAGCGCTGTTCGCGTTACCCGGCGCTCCTGTCTGATGATATCGACGGTGATCATGCCCAGCAGCTTAATCTGACGGGGATGCGTTACCTGGCTGAAATAGCCCGTCAGCCCGATAGATTTGTCTGGTGGGAGTCCGTTCTGACGCATGAAGTTACCTGCTTATCTATGAGGGCCGTGTGCAAAATAACCGATGCAGGCAGGCGTGTACAGTGATGATGATTCAGGGATGCCAAATCAGCACAGCCCCCGGCTGATTTGGCAGCCGACCCGCAGTTAAAGGGTTAAAAGCGGCACGCATATGCATTCCGCCAGCGCGCCCGCTTAACCAGCGGCTGGACGCTTGCTGAAGAACCACCGGCCTTGTCGATTCACACAGGGATGGGGGTTCGAAGCCAATGCGGCGCGGAACGACGCGGGTGCAGAACAACTTCACGGAGAGGATGTAACGCGCCGTTCCGCGTGCTAAGCATGGTACAGATTACCGGTTATTCAACGCACCGGTTGTCAGGTGGCTAACCTGTAACCGCTCTCCATCCCGGACACCAGCATCTTTCTCAGGAGATACAATGATTTCTGAAGTCGAATCCAGATTTTGTTTACTGCCAAATATAGAAAATGAATCTTTCCTAAATTGGGCGCGCAGGAATTTATTTTTTTCTTCTGCTTCGCGAAAAACCCCGTCTTGATTTTTTAATTTCAGGCTCCTGAATAATATCATGAAAATCAGACTGCTCATGCTGTTTGGCGAGGTTATTTGGCCTTTTAAAAACTTTGCGTTTTGTTGTCAGCGCGCCTGTTGATGATGAAATCGATTTCACAATAAATATAATTTTTATTTAGCATTTTTATCAATGGAAATGAACTATCATGCGTGAGTAATATGCGTCGATCTTCTGTATTTAAATGTCTTCAGCATTATTTAAAATATTAGACAAACAGAAGATGGATACCGGATTTGCCACCGGGTTCAGTGCGCGTTCTGCACAAAAATGAACTTCAGAATGACTGAACCTGCTCCACCGGAGAAGACCCGTGCTGAACCAGAATGACGAAGATTGCCAGAACATTATCGGCGAAGCCGTCCTGCATATTGCCCTGAATGATGGAGAAATCTGCGTAAGATCTTTGCTTGACGAACTAAATAGTATGGCGGGGCAGGAAGAAAACGCTGCACGTCTGGCGCTGATTGACGGGGCAACGCGCTGGCTGAAAGGGTTTATCAGGGTAGAACACGTCCACCGCTCTGAGCTTCGCTGGATAGTCCAGTCAGAACGGGGTACTGAGCATTAAATCCTCCAGACATCACCCCGTCCCAGAAGAGCAGGTTATCAGTCGGCTACGGGCGTTCATCCGTAGCCGACTTTCCCGCCACAGTTAATGCGTTTATGAACCCCACCCCACGGGCAAAAGGCCTGTCCTGCCATAAAAATCCTGTGCGCGCGCCATCAAAAAGGCACTTTTAGTACAAACCGTAAATGTGTACAGTAAAAAAAATGTTGTACACATTTACGGTTTTGTATAAATTTGCCCACATATCGAACCGGCTGCATTCGACCATTTTGTGAGGTTTCCCATGCGTCAGAACGTTAAAAATCATCCCGACAGCGAGAGCGGCCTCGCCGCCTGTTTCAGTAAGGCTACTGCGACGACTCAGCAGGAAACGCTTGGGATGATAGTCGTTGAAATTCTGCGTGCGGGCAAGGTCCTCAACCGCAAGGCCGTCTGCGCCAGCCTGCTGCGTCGTCTTGAGGCAGCTGCTGATCCGGAAGAAGAGCGCCACTATCACACGCTCATTAGCCTGTTATTCGGACGCTGACCTGTGTGCCGCGATGTGAACCGTAGCTGCTGCACTTATACGGAGCCGCCCGGAGAGGCAGCGCTGCCATTCTGCCCGGAGGGGATCAGTACTGGATTGTGCGGGTATGAATAAAAGTAAGATCGAGCGCCTAGCCGACGTTGCGCTGGGCGAGGCTGTAGCCTCCCTGCTGGGCAGCAGTGACCAGGTAAGCGCCGGCGATATCGTGCAGCAGCTACGGGACATGGCTGAGGGCGAACAGCATCCGGAACGCCTTGAGGCTATCGCTATGGCTCTTGGGGAGATGCAGTCTGAATTTACCCAGTCGCGTGAACGCCGGGAAGCTGACGTTCTCTCTTCTGCCGAACGTAACCGTTCCGGAAGCAGCCGGAAGCAGTAAATCTGTTCACGGAAAACCAGATGCGCAGCTCAGAGCTTCAGCTATCACTGAACGACCGTCCTGCCTCTGACCGAAATAATATCAGGGCTCATCATTTCTGAATGACAGCCGTGGAGTGGGGTGCACGCATGCCACATACCGGACACTCCACGCCTGAAGCAGACCTCATCCTCTGTATTCCTCAGTAACAGCGGTTCATAATTCGCGACGAAAACGTCAATTATTGCTGCGGTCATCCGCGAATTTCTCATCAGCGGTTGAAAAGAGATTCCTGATGCTACCATCTTCTGAATGACTGCTGAGATCGAAAGCACCTCCGGCCTGGTGGTGCTGCGCCTTAGAAAGTGGTGGGGCGAACCGACGAGGGGGGATTCTGAACGGTCATCGTTATCGCGCGTACCGGGGGAGTAGCTTAGTTCGTCAGGGCATCAGCACCGGTGAGCGGTCAGTCAGCCGTTATCAGGCCCGTCAGCTAATGCATCTGCTGTGACAGCATCCTGACCGCGCGCGCGCAGCAGGCGCGGGTTGCAGGCGAATGCGGCTCTTCACCCATTGCGTGAAGCGCACTGATAATCTCATGAAGCGTGAGATGCTGATCCGGCTTAAGGAGGCGCGCCACGACGATCCCGATAGCAGCGAAAATATCCTCGGCTATGGTGTCATCGTTCACATGACCTCCATCTGCAGAGGATCACCTGACGGGTGCGCTGAAAGCTTTCCCTGCCCCGGCTCAGTGGAGTTTTCCCTGATGCACGTGTACCTGTGCCGCGCCGGTCTTGCCTGTCTCCTTTTGCGCGTTCATTTCACGACGCACTTCCTCAATGGCACGCATCCCGGCTCTGATCCGATCTTCATCCGTTTCGCCCTCAATTGCAGCGCGCAGCCTCTCAGTCAGCGCTATCCAGTTGATGGCCACGTCTTCATCCAGTAGCGCCGTCACGGCTTCGCCGATCATGATTTCCGTCATTTTGTCGTCAAAGTTGTTTTTCATCAGGTCCTTCCGGCTCAAGAGTCGGGTTGAGCTTATCATACTGCAGCACCCCGGAAAATCAGGCGGGCGGGCAAAAAAATCCCCGCAGGAACGGGGAGAAGGGAAGCTTGCAGACTTCTGAGAAAAGAACAATAACTTCTAATAGTAGTCACTGTTAGGACTGACGGGGACGCAGATGATGAATTGAATGAGCGGCTCTCCGGTTCAGAATTGCGCGCCAGCCAGTGCATATGCCGTGCGGCGTCGGCATCAGGGTAAATTTTAAATACCGCAGGCCCCGTTTACTTGAAAAATCACCATCTCCATCTAGTCTGGACTGACCCGGAAAACAGCAAAGCTTCAATAACAAAAAAGACAGGAAACAAATATGGTTCTGAATGAATTTATGCAGAAGGTCAGCCGCTGGCCACAGCTGCATTTTACAGCAATCGAGTGTGAGCAGCGCGGGGCGGCTTTCGAAATCTATGCGACGGACTGCACGAGTCAGACCCGGAGCCGGCTGCTGATGTACCGCACGCCGGATGCGCAGGATGCTGGCACGATGGCATCCCACTTTCGCCTGTGGCTGGGAAAAGCCAACCGGGGAAGAAATAGCCGACAGAAGAAGGCCTTTCTGAGCGGCGCATCGCGGGCAGTATAACCGGCTCACCCAAATACGTGCCTGCTTACCGTGCAACAGGGGCCTACGGGCCCCATCCATCCAGGCCCGGGGCAGGCTGTTCAACCTGCATCGCGTACTTCCGGCCACGCCACGCAGGTGCCTTCCGGGGTAAACAGGCTGCCCTGGAAGTCGATGACGCCGGCAGCCTCAAGCCACATCCACTCTTCCGGACGTTCCACGCCCGCCGCAATAACGTTGATCTCCAGCGCTGAGCAGCAGCGAATAATCGCCTGAACCACCGCCTGACGCGGGCCGCTGCGGTGAATATCACGAATGATACCGGCGCCAATGCGTACGCGGCTGGGCTGAACGTGCGCGAGCAATGAGAGGCCAGCGGTGCCGTCGCCGAAATTATCGATCGAAAGGCTGATGCCTGCCTGGCGCAGATGCCTGACAGCGTCAGCGAAAGCGTCCAGCCGGGAGATCACCTCCGTTTCGCTGACGCCCAGTATGATCTGTTCAGGCACCAGACCGGCACTCTCAATCGCGCTGACGAGCCGGGCTACGGCGTCAGGTATTAAAACCAGCGTCATAGGCAGAATGCTGACGTAGAGCGTCATGCCGTCCGGACACGATCTTCCCGCTTTGCTCAGGGCTTCCCTGACCGCAGAAAGGTTATGATGGTGGCGTTCACACTCCTTAAGTCCTGCTGGTATTGCGTCAGGAATGGCTTCCATGGCCGTGACCCTGCGGCCCAGCGGATCAACTACCGGACGGAACAGGATTCCGCTGTCCGGGACCGGCGTCCTGTCCACGTCGGGAATGAACTCCCAGAGCCCTGCGGGGGGCACCTCGTAGTAATATTCCTTTTCGCGATCTTCCACAAAAGTTCTGAGGAACTGCAGTCCGCGATCGTCGTAGGTCAGGCGATACCGGGACGTTCCGCGATCGAGTACCGCCTGCAGTACGGAACCGCCGTCATGAAGGCGCAGGTCGAAAAGCTCCATACCGTGTTTGCCAAAGCGCCGGCCGGGGGAGTAATCGCGCATCAGCTCCACCACGTTGTGATGGCGGGGATCGGCGCAGATGCGGGCGTAAATTTCCACCACTCCCTCTTCGGGCCCCTCCAGAATCTGGAAGAAGTGCGTGCCGTTGAACAGAAGGATACCCGTCACCTGATGCCGGGCATTAAGCAGGCTCGCCTTATCCACCATCTCTGGCAGAACGCTGACAGGGATTTCGTCGCTGAGATGGCTGCGGTAAATGATTGTGGTAAGCATGGCGTACTCCGGATTGTCGCAGAAGGTCATCGGACACTTTATCAGCCTCACGGCATTAACAAAACCGGACCGGCAAATCGCTGCGGGCCTGTAAACAAGCTTATTGCAGGCCGATGTGGCTCTGTCCGCTCCCCAGAGTCAGTCAGGCGGAAAAGATTCCGATCGCATGACAGAAAGACAGTCAGCTGATAACGGATGAGCATATGCTTTGAGGACCGGTTAGACAGTCCTGGAGGGGCTATGCCACACATTATCCTGAGTGATACCAGCGCCAGCGTAAGTGAGCGGAAAAAAATCCGATGGCTACCGTAAGCGCCGGTGACGGTTTTCCTGTAGCCATTCTGAACCGAAACCAGCCCGCATTTTACTGCGTACCGGCGGAACTCTACGAGCAGATGCTTGATGCCATTGACGATCAGGAGCTGGGCATACTTGCCAGGGAACGTGGCCAGCAGCCGCTGCATGACGTTGATCTGGACGCCTTTCTGTGACCTACACGGTTAAATTCAGAGAAGATGCTTTAAAAGAATGGCACAAGCTGGACAAGGCTATCCAGCAGCAGTTTGCCCGAAAGCTTAAAAGTGTTGTGAGAACCCCCATTTTTTTCCGCAAAGCTCCGTGGCATAAAGGACAGTTACAAAAGCCAACTCAGAGCATCCGGCTTTCGTCTGGTCTATCAGGTGCTTATTATCGCAGCGGTTGCCTTGGCCAAGCGTGAGCGCAGCGACGTATTCAAACCTGCCAGCGAAAGAATGCGCTGAACGGCCGGGTCAACAGACCTTTCCATACATCCTGACACCCTGCTTCAGACGGCATGAAATGGTTGACCTCCATATGTCGTGAGAAACCCTTCATCAGTCGCTGCAGTTTCCGGCGTTCATCACTTCCGGTGTATAAGAGTTTCATTCCGGGTATGGCTTTCATCCTCAGCATTTCAAATAAGTCTGCAGAAATCAGACTACGCATAATTTCTGCAGTCACTGAACAGCCAGACGCTATGGTATTTGCGGTGTAAGCGATTATCGCCTGACGGGTCCGCAACCTTCGTATAAAAGTCCATGGACATGGCATCAGCACATCCGGTAAACAGACCTCACCGCCATGCCCGCGCTGCCGGGCTACATAACCCAGGGCGTTAAGCCACACCATCACACCACAATGCTGTTGCATAAGGCGCCAGCATTTGCGAAAATTTCGAATAATAGATACAGGAGGTGTTCAAATGACACAACTTCAGAATAAGCTTCCTTCCCTGCAGGAAGCGGAACTTGCGCGCCTGTGTAGCCGGGAGCTCTCCGCCGTCCTTGAAACACGGGCAGAGTCTCAGCAGGTTTCACTCACTGACAGAAGTGGCCGGATCCACAATGTCAGCATTCCGGTCAGCGCGCTTCGTATGCTGGTTGACGTGCTGACCGAACTCGGTGACGGGAACGCCGTGCGCCTTGTTCCGGTAGGGGCCGAAATGACTACGCAGGAGGTGGCAGACCTTTTGAACATATCGCGTCCGACGCTGATTCGGCTTCTGGACAACGGTGAACTGCCTTACCACCGCGCGGGAAACCGCCGTAAAATCCGCTACGTGGACGCGCTGGCCTACCGCGAAAAACTGGTGAACCAGAGGCATGATGCACTTGATGAGCTGGGCGCGCTAGACCAGGAACTGGGGCTGGGTTACGAATGAGTTCTGGCTATACCGTCATATTTGACGCCTGCGTTCTCTACCCTGCACCTCTGCGCAGCTTCCTGATGTACCTTGCTGCCGGCGGACAGTTTCGCGCGAGATGGACGGAAGACATACACGAAGAGTGGATCCGGAACGTGCTGCTCAACCGCACCGAACTGAACCGGACTCAGCTTCAGCGGGTCCGTACCTTAATGGATCGCCACGTGCCCGATGCTCTCGTCACCGGATATCAGTCTCTGACTGAATCCATCAGGGGATTGCCTGATAAAGACGATCGTCACGTTGTCGCTGCGGCAATCGTTGCCCAGGCTGAAGGCATTGTCACATTTAACCTGAAAGATTTTCCTGACGACGTTCTCGCGACATGGAATCTGCGGGCCATTCATCCTGACAGCTTTATTACAGATCTGACCGAACTGGACATTACCGTGGTACTGGATGCCGCGCGCCGCCAGCGCGCCAGCCTGAAATCGCCGCCATTCACTCCTGACGAATTTCTGGACTGCCTGCTGCGCCAGCAGCTGCCCGAAACCGTTTCACGCCTGCGTCCCCTGACGGCACTGATTTAACAGGATTATTACTGCCAGTCCTCATCCTCCATCAGCCCGACCATGGCCCCGTTGTGCGCATCGACTCTGCGGATATAGCGCATCACCGTCTGCGTCTGTGTCCAGGTGCCTTCCTGCATAATCTGTGCGATGGATATCCCTCTTCTCGCCATGTCCTGCGCGGCGCCCACCCGGGCGCTGTGGCCGCTCCAGCTGGAATAACGTCCTTTATTCGTTTTCAGCGGCTTCCCGACACCCGCCTGACGTCGGGCACGCCGCCAGATATCTTCCAGACACGGCGCGCTCATGGGCACGCCTGAGACTGCGGTAACTTTGTTTGACCGGTGTACGGGGCAGAAAATTACCGCATCAGGTTCGCCAGCCAGACCGGCTGCGTTGATCCACGCCATCAGCCGTTCGGAAGAGCGGGCGCTGAGCGCCTTAACGATACCGCCCGACTGCAGGATGGTTTTGGTCCAGCCGACGTCGAGGAGGATGCGCCCGTCGGCCGCGCGTGAGATATCCCGCACCCGCAGCCGGGATATCTCACTCATACGCAGCAACGTGCCGTAGGCCACGTGCATGAAGGCGAGGTCACGCAGGTGCTGAAGCCGGGGCGAGTTGTTCCATGCCGCATCCAGGCGGTTCAGATCCGGCCGGCAGAAGGGGACCGCCTGGCCGGTGCGCTCACCCGAGACGACGGCCGTACGGTTGATCTTCTTTCTGGCGCGCACAACGTCGGGTGAGACCGTCGGAGGGACCAGTCCTGCGTTACGGTGTAACATGGCGATAAGCGCGGCGTGCACCGCTATGGTTGAAGTTGCCCGTCCGGTGGCCTGCAGGTGAAAAAGGTAGTCCTGCAAATCCGCGGGGGACATCGGCAGGAACGACCGCCGGTTTTCCTGCGACCAGCGCCAGCAGATCCGCATCACGCTCAGCAGCTGCCGCCACGTATTTGGCGAAAATGCCTCGCGGTGCCGGACGAACGCGGCCAGCCTCGCGTTGAGATCGTTATCACTGCTGCCGCTAAGGGCAACACCGTTAAAACCGGAGAGTTCGCTCATGTTGCTCAGTTTTCGCCCGCTTATGAAGCGGCAACGCTACGTGAATTCTGAGGAAACGGCAGGGCAGATACCCGCCAGAATTCACGTAGCGCTGCCGGAGTTTTAGCCGCCTGCGCTCAGCGCCTGTTTAGCCGGGTGGGGTTCAGGCCGCGCCGTTTCGTATAAATGGCTACAAAGCTGAGGATCCGCCCCGGATCCTGATGATAGCGCGTATCAATGCCGGTGTCTGGCCTTATATAATGGTAATTATATAAGGTTATAAAATTTGTTAAGCTAATGGTTGATAGGTGGTGCGAGAGTCTCCAAGCTCATATAGCTCCCACTATGTGAAGTTAGCGCGTTACCTAATCGTCCTCACTGAGATGGGGAGCGTGAGCATTGGTGACTTGTAAAAGTTTAATTATAAGGGTTTGAAAAGTAACAACCATATCGGGTGATTATTACCGCTGATAAAGCTAGGCTAAGTTCGATATTAAGTAAGAGGCGTATAAATAATTTAGACCGAATTTTTGACTACCACGAGTAGCCAATCCCGGTGATAAACAGCCACTCGCCATTATGTTGAACCAGCGGGCTATTCGCGATCCCTTTATCGTAATACTCATAGTTGGCTGCGATCAGACCAATCCAGTGCAGGTTAAAACGATAAGTTGTGACAACTGAAGCCATCGGCGAAAGGGTGGTGCCTGTATTCCAGGCTGCACGTTCGGGAGATGATTCAGAGGAGGAAACACCGCCGAAATAATAGTTTGCTAATTTGTTACTTCTGACAATAACCCCCATCCCAGGCATAAATAGAAATTTATCCCTAATGACCGGAAAGTCAGCCCAAACCAGCAGCTCCTGTCCGTTACTCTGGCCTGATATATCAGTAACGATTCGTGTTGTCAGAAGCGCATAATTCGTAATCCAGGTTAAGCCCACACCGCCTTCCAGTTCTCCTTTACGTTTGTGCATGCCATGGAATCCATCGTCCGAAGGATCGAGATTTGAAAAACGGTATCGTCCATATCCAAAATATGCAACATCGTCATTTTTATTAAAGTAGTAACGTGCCCTGTCTCCGAGAAACATCAGGTTATCACCAAAATAGAGTGCACCAGGAACGACCAGATTATCATTGCTGCTTTCACGATATCTTGCCTGGGAAGATATCGCCGCACCTCCAATAATAAATCCTTTAGGGATTGGACTGTCAGCACGATCCTCAGAGATTAAACTCAGTGAGCTTAAATCAGGTTCTGCATTGGAATAAAAACAAAATAATAATGGGGTGATTAAATAAATATGATATCGCATAGTCTTCACCTTATATCCTCGAATCTGGCTTAACCATCTGCAATTCATAAACCACAAGAAATTCAAGTTTGTTCAGGTTGCATGGTCAGTCGTTATGATTTAAGTCTACTATACTTACGCTTACAAGTTGGGGTGGTTTTAGAAAAACTGACGATGACAGGAATTCATGAATTTTTCGCCACTAATAATTTTCGACGGAAAATCTAAAATGAGAACAACCGTAATTTATATTTTTGCCCACTCGCTTATTTTATTTTTAGCTTCACCCTGTATTGTGCAGGCTGACACAGTCTGGCTAGCTAATGGAGACCGGTTGAGCGGAACGGTAGAATCCCTGAGTGATGGGATACTTGAGTTAAAGACAGACTACGCCGGCGTTTTGAAAGTAAAATGGAAATCTGTCAGTACCATGCAGACAGAATCACCGATTTTGATTAGAAATAATAAAACACAAGAAAACTACCCCGTTTACTTTACTCCCTATAACGCTGGGTATGTGGTAATAAAATGCAGTGAAAAAAAAGAAATCGTCTCTGTTAAACGAATCGATGAGTTCATGCAGTCTGAAGTACGAACAGATCAATGGGACTGGACAGGAAATATAGATGCAGGCGTGAATCTGAAAAATTCGTCTACCAGCACAGATGACTATAACCTTTCACTGAATACTAAGTTAAAGAAAGAAAAGTGGAGACACGATATCTCTGCGACATACAACCGTGAAGTCGAGGACAGCAATGTTAACACTAATAATTACAGCTTTCGCTATGCTATAGATTATCTGTTTGAAGAGCAGTATTTCTGGCAGTCGCGGTTAAGTTATAAGCGTGACTGGGTGGAAGATTTGTCCCGTCAGTTACTTCTGGGCACCGGCCCAGGCTATCAGCTCTGGGATGATGATACGGGGGCTTTCTCGATATCGCTGTTAGGTGGAGCCTTCAGTTATGGTTACAGCGATGACCGGCGTGACAGCCATTTGGGTGCGTCCATACACTGGGATTATCAGCGATACCTCATGGATAAAAGCTTCACTCTGTATAGCAATGGTGAAACCGGACACTCTCTGGATAATGACGGTGTAATATCTGTTGACGCTGAATTAGGGCTAAGATATGCACTGACATCCTGGTCAACGTTTCATATTGGATATCACCGAAATATCGTGAAAGGGACACGGGATACTCTGGATGAACGTATATTTTCAACGGGTTTAGGCATGACCTGGAAATAAAAGAAAAAAATCACATCGCTAATTGATTACTGCCAGTCCCCAGGACTGGCAGTTCGAAAATCACTTGTAGACGGTCGCCGTACCCTGAACCTTACCTTCGACCCTTGCAGAGGTAATAACGTAATATTTACCCCCTTTTTCATCTGCCAGTTTCGAGAGCTCATCTTTAGCATCTTTTGGATCGGTAAATGTGCCAGATGTAGAAATAGTGGCAACTTCAGTGTAGTTTTTGGCTTCTTCTTTACTTATTTCCTGTGCCGCAAATACGCTGGTCGTTACGAAGGCAGCTCCCGCCAGAATCATTGCTTTCATCATCACATTTTTCATTTATACACTCCGAATTGTTAAAGTTAACAACATAGTCACTCAGTCATGAATTCAGCCATCATGGCTGAGAATAGAATGTTACCAGAAGCAACCTAAGTATTTATTTAACCTAAGAAAATATCAATAAAAAATTTTCGTCATTTGTATTAACCAATTGAAAGTCAGTTAAAAATAATAAAAATTTAGACCTTCGTCTTGATTGTTTCATGCGTGATTTGATTTCCAACCTGTTGTGTACTAGGCGGAAATTTCAGCTCTTTAAATTGCTGGTTAACTCCCTGATAAATGCTTAATAAATTGATACCGTGAGTTACTGAGGAAATGAAGTCAGCGGATGCGTCGGGCTTATACGCGCTCCAGAAATGGCTATTTTAAGCCTGAAATCCAAACAAATATTTTACCTGCTACTTTTCATATTTGAACTAATGTTGATTGTAAGTTTTTTATTATGACTTGGTACAGAATGTAACTTTAGCAATCTTTTAAAAACAACAGGTTGATTACTTACGGGGCGGGTGCGTTTATGAACTTTGTTTATAGGCTTATTTGGAGTGCATCGCGGGGCGTTTTTGTGCCAGTATCCGAGATCACAAAAAGACATCACGGTTCGGGTAATAGAACAAACCGCTCAATCGGGTTACCTGCTCTGATCATGGTCTTTTTTTTAGTAGGGCCAGTGCAAGCGGATGACGTTCAATGGGTAGATGCCTATCCAAGCTACAGTTTCCCGGATAATCAGGGGATTAATTACGACTCAGTACTCAGCACTGGGTCAGCCTTTTCAATCGACAGTGAGTCATTACCCCAACACTTTGCCCCGGGCACAACGCTCAACATTCTGGGTCCTCTGCCAACCTTTGCAACGGGGAATAATGGGACTTCAACCAGTATCAGTGTCTTCGATGCCTTACCCGGGGGCAGAGGCGCAGATGCCGGTAGGATCACAGTCATCACCGCGACCGATGCTCAGGGGAACGTCACGCCCATTACTGCCGAAAATATCAATCAGTTCACCTACTCTCCGTCGCCCGCTAATCCTCAGCAAAACCAGGAGCTCAACGTAGAGATCCCGGGTCTGGAAGGCAGCTATCAGGTCATCAACGTTTATGACTCCACCACCTTTGTTTCGGCTGGCGACACGCCCGTCAGCAACCTGATGCTCGCGGTTTACGATCCAGCCTCCTTCCGGATTTATAATAATTTTGGCATTGTTTCCGTAGCCTCTTCAGGCGGAACGGCGAATATCAATGTGGGAGATGATACGGCTGGTACAACCCCGATTTCGGCGCCTGCAAACACTTTAGACTTGCTGGCTAAAAACAGCGTTCTTGCTAAAGCAGAGGGGACTGGAACCGCTGCCAGTCAGGTGAACTGGTTGTCCGATAATCTGATCCATTTCCGGCCTGCCTCGGTATTATCGAATGACACTCAGAGTATATCGGCACAGAGTGCGCAGTACGATTACACTCTGACCATCCCCAACTATGTCCAGGTCGGACAGCGGGTCATCCAGGCGGGCTCAAAAACCTTCAACATTACTTCTTCAGCAGATATCGCAGAAGTTAATGATTACCTGATTGGTCAAAATGCTTACGCAGGAAAACCGCAAGTTCAGTACTGGCTCACTGCCGGGGCTTCGGTGAACGGTCAGGTAATTGACTCCGCTCCAGAGGCCCAGTCAGTTTACAACGCCATTATCACAGGCTTACTGAATCAACAGCAGCAGACGTCGATAAATCTCACTTATCACGTCTGGGATGACGACGCTGCCCACAGCAATAATGCGACGTTACCTGTGGGAGATTTGAACGTCATCTATGCGACTGGAAACAATGCCTCAGGCACAGTAAGTAGCGCGGGCTCACTTGCAGTAGATGGCGCAAGCGCAGTGATGCGCGGCGATACGGGGGCAGTACTCACCAACGATGGAGCCATTAATCACTGGCGAAGTGACAGCGCCAGCCCGACCTCCATCGGGATGCAGGTGACGAACGCCACGGCGGTGAACAATGGCACCCTCAATGCCGGATTGTTTTTAGAAAAGGACGGTACCAATCAGAACGTCAGCAATGCCGGTAGCATCGCAATGCAGGGCCTTGGACAAAGTACCCTCACCAACAATGGTCATATCAACATTGCCATTACCGACAGCACAACGGCTAACGCCCGGGGTATGACGGTATCAGGCACCAGTAGTGCGACCAACACCAGTAATGGAACCATAGTCCTCACCGATAACAGCCGAAACAGCGCAGGGCGGGCAGCAGGCTATGGCATCTATGCTGAGCAGGCCGCTAGTGTGCTCAATCAGGGGGCAATCTATCTGGGATATGCGCCGGTCACTGATTCGAGTACGCCAGCATCTGTCCCTTTAACCGGCGGCAGTGCGTTGAGCGCCGGTATTTATTCCACCAGCAGTGGGAATGTTCTCAACGATGGCAATATTTTTATAGGGGACAGCACGCGTAATGCCGTTGGTATTTTCACCAATGGTGCGACTGGATCACTGGTAAATAACGGATCCATCAACGTACTGGGCAAACTGGTCAACGGCGCAGCGGCAAGTAACTATGGTCTGTATGTGGTCGATAACCAGGGGAGCGTCACTAACAACGGGAATATTTTCGTTGATGGTGACAACAACGTGGCCATTTATCTGCAGGCACAAAATGCCGCTGCGAATGTCACTTCATCGGCAAGCAGCACTATCACCGTGGGGAGTGCAGGCGACACAGGTGGCTCTGACGGTAATGTGTACACATACCGAAACTATGCCGTCTATGCTGAGGGACTCAACAATCAGGCAGCGAGAGTCGATCTTCAGGCTACTATCCGTTTGCTGTCAGCAGGTGCTATTGGTGTGCACGCACGTGGCAATGCACAAATTGATATCGGCAACTCGGCATCGCTGACGTTCGAAAACGATCATCAGATTGGTTATTACGCCTGGGGAAATCTGGCAAAAATCAATATCAGTAATGCCATCATCAACGACAATGGCCAGGCAAATTCCGTGTTGTTTGCCGTTGATAATGGTGCAGTGTTCAATGGTGATAACGGAAGCGGCAGCGCTTATCAGCTCACCGTCAGTGGTGACAGTGCGATTGGTGTTATTGCTAACGGCGTGGATGATGGCGGTACGGCGGATGAGTCTGATGATATTGCCAGTTCGCTCATTACCGGGCCGGCCACCATTAATGTCAACGGTAACAATGCGGTAGGTGTGCTGGTTTCAGGCGGCGCAGTGGGCACCATCAGTGACGGCGGTATTGTGCTTGGCCATGATAATTCAACCGCCGTGCGAATTGATGGCCGAAACTACAATATTGACGGTACGCTGGACAGTGATCAGCGACTGACCAACGTCACATCCACGGCGTCTACCACCACCACGTCCAGCCAGACCGGCATTATTGGCTACGACATCTCACATGCGGGTAACCTGGTTTTAAATGGTGTAAACGGCATCAATTTAAATGGCAGTGGCGGTAAAGGGATCTGGCTGCACGATGGGGGTAGCGCCACGGTTAACGCGCCCGTCAGCGTACTGGGAGATGACAACATCGGCGTCGATATTGAGAACAGTGGCGTACTCACCAACAACAATGCCATCAGTGTGGGTGGCGCCCTGAACAGTGGGAATGTCGGGATACGGGTACAGGGCGCAGGCGCAGTTGTCGATCGATTAGGCAGCGTGAGCGCCAATGGCGGTCTGGCGGCCGTTCAGCTCACCGGTAGTGGTGCCGCTTTAACCGTGAACGGTGATGCGAATCAGATAACCGCATCTGGCGGCGCAGATGGCGTGCGGATGGACAATGGGGCCAGCAGCTTCTCGGCGAGCAATACCATCATTGATATCGCTGACAGCGGGGCTGGCATTAATAACAATGCCAATACCGCTAATATCAATCTCAACAACGTCACCATTAATGCCTCCGATGGACCGGCCATCCGCACCGCCGTGACCTTTAACGCGCAGGGGAGTGGCAATGTACTGAACGTCAGTGGCAGCGGTCAGGGATTTGCGTTCGAAGACAGCAATGGCGCGGCGACTTCGGGCGATCTCACGATTAGCAATGGTTATACCATTAATGGTAGCGGAGCAGGCAGCATCGGTATTCTGGGCAACACGGACGGTAGCGTGAGCTCAGGTGCCAACATTACCATGGGCAGCAGCGCCAGTGCAGCGATTGCCGCGACGAACGCCAGCAGCGTCAGCAACAGTGGACAGATTAACACGAGCAGTAATACCGGGAGCACCATACTGGCGGAAAATGCCAGTCAGTTCAGTAACAGCGGTTCAATCAGCAGCACGGGCACCACTAACGCCAACCCTCTCATTCTCATCAATGGTAGCGCCGCGAACCGCACAGTTTCCAACACGGGTACCATCAGTGCAGCCAGCAGTAACGCGACGGTAATTGATGCATCAGGCAGTGGCAACACCACGCTCACCAACAGCGGTACGCTTCAGGCTGCGAACAGCAATGCGCTGGCGATCCTTACCGGCAGCGGAGCTGATAATGTCACGTTCAATGGGGGCAGCACACAGGGTGAAATTACCCTTGGCAGCGGCAGCGATCAGTTTAACTGGAACAGTGGAACCTTTGCGGGTGCGGTCAATTTCAGCGGGGGCGATGGCGGCGACAGCGCCACCCTCGGTAACGTCTCTCTGGCATCCACGCGCCATATTCTGAGCGAAGGCGGCAGCGACAGTATGCTGTCATTCAACGGCACCTCTGCAGCCACTGTCGGTTCCTTTGCTGTGGATGATCTCAGCAAAGGCACCAATATTGGCAGTGGCTGGAGCAGCATGACGCTCAATGCGGCAGATATCAGGGTACTTGATGATCTGGCGTTATCAGGCACGCCGGATATCAACGTCAATAATGGCGCCGTCCTGCGCAGCGGCAACAACGTCAACACCGCAGGCACTGCCTCGATACGCAACTATGATGTCGCGACCTCCGGTAGCGGCAGCCAGTTGATTTTCGATGGCAGTGACGATCAGCAATACAGCGGCGTTATCAGCGGCAGCGGCGGTATGACGCGCGCCGGCGGTGGCAGTACAGTGTTACTGGGTAATAACACTTATACCGGTACGACCCTGATTGACGGGAGTGAATTGTCACTGGGTAATGGCGGCACCGTGGGTGGGCTCTCAACCAGCACCAGTATCATTGATAACGGGTTGCTGACGATTAACCGCAGCGATGAGGTGACGCTGAACGGCGTCATTTCGGGTAGTGGTGACTTTCAACAACTCGGTTCGGGGCTTACGCGACTTGGCGGTAATAACAGCTGGGCAGGCAGCACGACGGTAAACCAGGGCACGTTACTGATTAATGGCGATCAGTCTGCTGCGACAGGGGTGACCAATGTTGCCGCTTTCTCTGCGTTGGGGGGCAACGGCACCATCGGAGGGGATGTCACCTTCGCGAATGATACCGTCCTGACGCCCGGCGATAACGGCACCGGTACACTGACCATCAATGGCAATCTGAATCTGAACGCCACGACAAACAGTCAGTTTTCACTGGGGGAAGCCTACACACCAGGTGGCAGCCTGAACGACTTTGTGAATGTGAAAGGCAATTTAGTGCTGGATGGTTTGCTGGATGTGGCACTCACCCCTGGCGGCAGCTTCCTGCCAGGTGTCTATCGCCTGTTTAACTATGCTGGCTCGCTGGTCAACAATACCCTGGAGATCGACAGTCTGCCGCCCAATGACGGTGGCACCTATGCGATCCAGACCAATATTGCCAACCAGGTAAACCTCATTCTGAATTTTGTTGACCCCGCCAGTGAACTGCAGTTCTGGGATGGCGAAGACACGGCAAATCACGGCGATGGGACGACAGGTAATGGTCAGGTAGATGGCGGGAATGGGATATGGAAAGCCAATATCGCCGGTGACACTAACAACTGGACGCAGGCCAGTGGCGTCGGTAATGCCCCCTGGTCTCAGACGGCCTTTGCGATATTCCAGGGCACGGGCGGTGAAGTTCAGATCAGCAATATCAATGGTCGCGTCGTGAATTCCGGTATGCAGTTTACAGCCGATAACTATGTTCTGAACCAGCTCAATCCCGCCTCCGCACTTAACTACATCAGCACCGTCACCGAGTCATTCCCCGAAAGCGTGCCCGTGCCGACAAACACTTATCAGGCTCAGGGAGAATCTGTCGCTGACACCTTCTACGTGATCCGTGTGGGTGATGGCGCGAGCGGTAGTGACGTCACCACAACCATTAACGCCAGCCTGCGACAGGATGCGCTCGACACCAACCGCATACGTTTACTGAAAACCGATGCGGGTAGATTGATCCTCAACGGCGTCAATGATTTCTCGGCGGGAATTGAGGTGTGGGGAGGGGCATTACAGGTTTCAGATAACGCCAGCCTGGGTGCACCCGCGACCAGTTTAACGTTAAAAAATGCCGGTACACTGCAAGCCGGCGCTGATTTCTCCCTGAACCGCAATGTCTTCCTGGATACCACCGGTGGCGGCACACTGGATGCTTACGGGCATACGCTGACGGTGGATTCTGTTATTGCGGGAAACGGGGATTTAACCGTTGTAGACACGTCTGCCGGATCGGCAACCGGCACGCTGGCACTGAATCAGGCCAACCCCTATCAGGGCAACACCGTTATCCAAGGCAAATCAGGCAACGGGCAATTGATCGTTGATGCCAATATCACGGGTGCATTAGGCAGAACGGACAGCACCATCAATGTCACCGATCAGGCACAGCTCAATTTCAACAACGCGTCGCTGGCCGAGGCACATCTGTTCAACCTTACCAGTGGCGGTCGGATGCAGCTGGCTGATAACAGCAACGGAGGCAGTGCCACCATCAACACCGACGCCTCCTCATTCCTGCTGCTAAGCAACAGTGCTAATGCGGGTAGTGCCCTGATTAACAACAGTGGCCAGACCGTCGTTGCCGATGCCGCTCAGGCAGAGAACGCCACCATCAGCAACGCCAGTGGTGGTGTGGTGGATCTCAGCGCAGCCGATGCGCAAACCAGCATTGGATCGCTTTCGGGGGAGGGTAATGTTGTTTTAGGCTCGGCCACGCTGCTTGAAGGCAATCTGGGGCGTGACGACACCATCAGGGGGATCATCAGCGGCAACGGCGGTAGCTTGGTCAAGGCCGGTACCGGTGCCCTGACGCTGACCGGCAACAACACTTACACCGGCACGACGCAGGTATCGCAAGGTGCGCTGCTTATCAATGGCGATCAATCGCCAGCCATCGGGCAAACCACGGTCAACAACGGCGCAACCCTTGGTGGTAACGGCACTGTCGGCGGCAGCGTAACCGTGGATAACGGTGGTCGGCTGGCCGCAGGGTCAGGCATTGGCAGCGTCGGGACCTTGACCATGGGGGCGCTGACGCTCAACGAAGGTTCGCAACTGGATTACCAGTTTGGCGAAGCCTACACCACTGGCGGAACCTACAACGATTTGATCAATGTTAATGGCGATCTGAACCTGAATGGCCAGCTCAATATCACCCAGAGCAGTGGAGGGACTTTTGATGTCGGTGTTTACCGCGTTCTGAACTACAGCGGGGCGCTGACCAATAACCAGCTGGTGATTGGGACGGCACCGCAAGCTGCTGCTGATCTCTATGTACAAACCTCCATCGCGGGTCAGGTCAACCTCGTCAACCACGCAGGGGCAGAGCTGCGTTTTTGGGATGGAACAGGCGGCAGCGCAGGCGAGATGAAGGACAATGGCATTATTGAAGGCGGCGACGGCGTCTGGCAAAACGGCAGCGGCAATGACAACTGGACCACTGACACGACGTCGCCTGCAGGCCGTTATAACTCACCTTACAGTAATGCCTCTTTCGCGGTGTTTGGCGGTGAGGCCGGTAACGTCACTATCGATAATTCTTTAGGTGATGTGGGCATAACCGGTTCGCAGTTTACGACCGACGGTTACACCCTGAACGGGGATGACTTGACCCTGGCGGCAGGCGACACGCAGATTCGTGTCGGTGACGGCACCTCGTCGGGCGCGAATTATCTTGCGACGATAAACGCTTCGCTGGTCGGCAGCGGCACGCTGCATAAAACCGATCTCGGTACGCTGCAGCTGAACGGCAATAACCTTTACAGCGGCGGTACCGTGATCGATGCGGGAGCCGTGCAGGTGTCTGAGGACACCAATTTAGGCGCAAGCGAAGGAGGCATTACCCTGGCTGGCGGGACACTTCGTTACACCCAGGGTTTCAGCAGCGACCGAGGCGTCACGCTTATTGAGGGTGGGGGTACGATTGATACCCAGGCATTCAATGCCGGCCTGACCAACATCATCGCGGGTGAGGGTGAGTTAACCAAGCGCGGAAGCGGCACGCTAACCTTGTCGGGCGATAACCTTTTCCAGGGGACTACCCACATCAGTGAGGGGGTTTTGCAGCTGGGTAATGGCGGCAGCAGTGGCAATCTGGCGGGCAATATCGATAACCAGGGCACGCTGGTGCTGGATCGTAGTGATACCTTCACGCTGCCAGGCGACATTTCGGGTACAGGCATGGTGTGGCAGCAAGGAACCGGCGTTGCCCGACTGGCGGGCGCGAACAGCTGGAGTGGCCTGACGCTTGTGGAACAGGGCACGTTGCAGGGGGCTGCTGAAAATACCTTCAGTGCCGCATCGGCGCATGTGGTAAGCCAGAATGCCACCCTCGATACCGGTGGATACAACCAACGTGTCGCCAGCCTGCTGAATCAGGGCACCGTCAATTTACGGGGGGGCGATGTGGGGTCAACGCTCACTGTCACCGGCAATTACGTGGGCAGTGACGGCACGCTCAAAATTGCGGCACAGCAACACAGCCCCGGTGTCGCCGACAGGCTGGTCATTGATGGGGGAACGGCAAGCGGACGCACGCTGTTAGATATCGATGTCAGCCAGTTAGGCGAGCCTACCGAAGGCGACGGCATCATGGTGGTGGAAGCCCTGAACGGGGGGACCACCACCGCCCAGACGACCAAAGATGCGTTTACCATTGGTGCTGATGTTCTGTTGTCAGGCGCGTACCAATACCAGTTGTTTGCGGGTAATGCTGAGGGTGCAGGGGAGGACTGGTTCCTGCGTGCAGGATATCGACCCGATGTTCCGGGTTTCGATACTCTCGGCGCCATTATCCGTCAGGCTGACTTAGCGGTGTTGGGTACGCTGCATCAGCGCGTGGGGGATGAGCAACCCTGGCGCGCGGACGTTGCTGAGGATCAGCAGAGTCGTTTCTGGATGCGATATCTGGTCAAGTCCGTTGATCAGCAAATCAACGATCCGCTGCAAAGCCGTACTTCATCCAATTACAACGGTATGCAGGTAGGGGGAGACATGTATCAGGATGCCCAGTGGCGAGCCGGTATCTATGGCACGTTCCTTGATAACGATACGTCTATATCCGGCAGAAATGGCGACACAGACAGCCTCGCGTATAACTCAACCTTCTCAACCTATATCGGCGGCTATGCCACCTGGACCGATGAAAGCGGTTTCTATGTCGATAACGTGCTGCAGTATGGCTATCACGCCGTGGATCTTAAAAACGGCCGCAGTCGGGAGACGGTGCATCCGGACGGTAACTCATTCGCGGCTTCTGTAGAAATCGGCAGACCGTGGCAACTGGGTGACAGCACCTGGAAGATAGAACCGCAGGCGCAGTTGATATACCAGTACAGCGATTTTGACAGCGTCACGCTTGACGGTGCCTCGCAAACTCGCGTTGATGTGAATCCGGATGGGTCGCTGATAACCCGCATCGGTGCACGACTGACGGCTGATTACGACACCGAATATGGTCAGGTAAAACCTTACTTGCGTGTTAATTACTGGACGATGCTCAGCAACGGTCAGGATAAGGTTAAATTTGCTAATAAGGCGAATAACGCGGGCACGACTACCATCACCGCCGACCAGCAGTACAATATGACGGAAGCTGCGGTAGGGGCAACCTGGGCAGTGAGTAAAAAAGTTCAGGCCTATTCTGAAATTGGCAGGGCCTGGAGCAGCGGGGGCGATACTCAGGTTGAAGCCAACATCTCAGCAACAGTTGGCGTGAAGATGCGTTTTTAAGTAATAAAGCGCTGCACCGAACTCTTGTTATCAGGGGTTGGGTGCAGAATAAAATAGTGTGTCTGATACTCATACAACCAGCCCTTTAAAGACAATTTTAATATTCCATTTTTCATAATGTTTCATTAAGCCTTATAATTTAGACACATTATTAACATCAACTTAACGTCATAATCCACTGAATGTAATAGTAAATAAAATACTGCCACTCTCAATGCTTGGTTAATGTGCTTTTAATGCGAATGTTTTTTGAACGAAATTAGTGCTGTGCTAGCATAATTAAATATTAATTTAATTATTAACTGGAATCCACTATGAACGCTCAATTTTCTGGCTCAAAAAGAGTCGAAAATAATGCGCCATCTTTACGCTTGTTACTGGGAGCGTTAATGCTGGTGATGCTACTTTCTGCCCTGGATCAAACTATCGTCTCGACAGCACTGCCAACGATTGTGAGCGAACTGGGTGGGATTGATAAACTCTCATGGATCGTTACCGCCTACACACTTTCCTCAACCATAGTCGTCCCACTATATGGTAAATTTGGCGATCTATTGGGAAGGAAGAAAGTCCTTATTTTTTCAATAATTCTTTTCCTTTGTGGTTCTGCATTATGTGGATTCGCGCAGAATATGACGCAGCTTATTTTTACCCGCGCCTTACAGGGTCTTGGCGGTGGAGGATTAATTGTCATCAGTATGGCGGCAGTGGCTGATGTTATCTCACCGGCTGAACGCGGAAAATATCAGGGGCTTTTCGGTGCCGTATTCGGCTTTGCCACGGTACTAGGTCCATTATTGGGTGGTTTAATTGTCCAGCATATATCCTGGCGTTGGATATTTTACATTAATATCCCAATTGGGTTAATTGCCCTTATGGTTATCGCCAGTGCGTTCAACTCAGAAACAAAAAAAGAGAAGCACCGTATCGATTATAAGGGTGCTCTGTTCCTGAGTTTGGCCCTGCTGGGCATTACGCTCTTTACCAGTGAGGGCGGAACCTCACGCACATGGACAGATCCGGTATTGTGGCTGTTCATGGTAGTCGGATTATTCAGTATCTATGCATTCATTGTCGCTGAAAGAAAGGCTGCTGAGCCGATCATTCCGCTATCGCTTTTCAAAAACCGTAGTTTTGTCGTGAGCAGTTTTGTAGGGTTTATCATCGGGATGGCATTGTTTGGGAGTGTGACTTTCTTACCCCTGTATTTACAGGTTGTTAAGTATTCCTCGCCTATGCAAGCCGGTTTACAGCTCATCCCATTGATGATGGGAATGTTGAGCGCTTCGATTGTTAGCGGAAGAATCATCAGCAGAACGGGCAGGTACAAGATATTCCCAATCATCGGGACATTATGCGCCTCCCTGGGATTAATGATGTTGTCTACCATGCCCTCGTCATCACCCATTGGGTTACTCTATCTTTATTCAGGATTCCTGGGGATAGGGATTGGTATGGTCATGCAGATACTAGTTCTTATCGTTCAAAATGCTGTTGATGCCCGTTCCATTGGTGTAGCGACATCAGCCGTAACCATGTTCAGATCCGTGGGCGGTTCAATAGGTGTTGCTTTATTCGGAACGGTATTCAGCATGGTACTGCGGGCAGGGCTCAATGACATTTCATCAGACTCTGGGATATCATCAGGCTCCATGAGCCCCGCAGAAATTCACCAGCTTCCCGCTGACTTAAGCGAGCGTTATTTAACCGTGTTAGGTCACGCGGTTCACACATCTTTCTTTATGGCCGCACTGCTGATGATCGTGGCATTTGCTGCATCATTTTTTATGATTGAAGAAAAGCTGAAGGGACGGTAAGAACGTCAATCAAGAGATGTGCGGCTAACGACATCTCTTGATTTTTAAACGCTGAAACGTCATTCGTTGACGTTTAATTAAACTGATATTTATAGGAAAGGACAAAGCGGTTGTCGGGAGAATCAAGGTAGGTGTTATTGTCCATGATGAATGTCACCACATTGATCGAGTTATGCTTATCAATTGAATAACCCAGCCCGATCCCACCGAAATAACCGCGGTAGTTTTCACCCTCATCATTCTTTGAACCGTATGAACCAGCCGCAAAGGCAATCATCGTTAAATCCGGCGTCAGTGGCTTCAGCGTAAACGCACCAAGGTATCCACTGCTGCCTGATGTTGTGATGGTTTCAAAATTGGATTCGGGTGACAGGTTTTCGGCAAACTGCGGTGAGACGCACGCACCTTTATCATCACGCTGACAGTCCTGGATTTCCCCTGTGTTGTAGGTATAGCCAGCCATGGGGAAAATCTGAAACCCTCCCGGGGCAAAGCCAAAGACACTGAGTGGAATGAACGTGCCGACAGAATAGTTTGTCTGAGTAGCACCGTTGGTATATTCGTTTTTACCAAAGTTGAAATTCACTATTCCCACGGGAAACAGCCATGAGCCGCCTATGCGCCACTCGCTGGCATCGCTGTTGATGCGGGCATTAAGCTTCTTGGCCTTGTCGAGCGCAATCGAACCAGAAAACGAGACGTTGCTGTCATCCATGTCATAGGTGTCCGACCAAGACACCCCCGCCTTGGTAGTGACTTTAGTCGGATCATCGTCGAGTTTATGATCCCCTTTGGCATCATCCGCTCCTGCTGCCATTGCACCACCACATATCAGGCCGAGAATAATGAAAGTAATGCCGGAAGCCGTTGATTTCATATACCCCCCCCAGAAGGCTATGCATCTTTGAAATTAAAATGTGTAGCTGTAATTCATGCTGAAAAAATAAATGTCCGGATTGTGATAGGTGCCTTTCAGCAGCGGTGAAGCCACGCCAGATGAATCCATTTTCAGGTATTCAAACGCAGCGCCCACGTTACTTGACGCAGTCAACTGGTATTGCGCGCCTACACCAAAGCGCCATGCCTGTCCTGAAGGCATCGTCATTGAGGCGTCATTTTGATTACGGTAGAAGCTGCTGTCGTATGCCAGCCCGGTGTTGAGACGCCAGCGATCGTCTGGCCGGAACTGAACACCCAATGCGGTATGCCAGGTATCCTTCAGACGGTTATCCCGATCTATCGCATCACCTGAAACGTAAATTTGATTGCCGCCATACTGGCTCCAGTTCTGCCAGCCAAGATCGCCCATGACCGACCATTGCTGGTTCAAATCATGGACCAGACTCAGCATCAGTTGATCCGGTGTGTTGATCTGCGCAGAAAGCGGCAGGGTATATTCAACATTAGGCAACTGCGGGAAACGCGCTTTACCATCAATACTAAAATGGTACTCCGTTTTGCTGGTGTAATTCAGGCCAACACGTGTCTTATCTGTAATATCAAACAGCAGGCCAGTACGGAAGTTAAGAGCCCAGTCATGATCGGTGGCTTTTTCATCCTGGCCATCGACATTGCGCGTTAATGACAGATAGCCATAGTTGATGCCTAAGCCCACACCCCAGGACAAACGAGGGTTTATTTTCCACGCCAGGGCAGGGCTGAGTGTCAATCCGACTAAAGTACTTTTCTTTATTAGCCGGTCGCCAGCCCATTCCCCAAAGTCGAGACCCAATCCATAATTGCCATACAGGCCGATGCCTGCTGAGAGGTCATCAGTCAGGCGATGGTGGTAGAAAAGGCTAGCGCCGGGAAACCAGCCGATGGTATTGCCGGGGCTTTTGCCCTGATAACCTGCATCATCATCCAGTCGATAAGTTGTGTCCCCATAAAGCGCCTGTAACCCACCAGTGATCATGTTATCCGGCAAACGCGTCATCCCCGCCGGGTTGGTCATCAATGTTGAGGCATCCTGGGCTCGTGCCGCTTGTCCCGCTCCCGCCAATCCCGTGTCTTCCGTGGCAATTTCATATAAATACAATCCGCTACTGTGCGCCTGGCTGGCATAAATCACACTTGCGATGGTGAAAGTGAGCAGCAGCCGTTTCTGTCCGCTTTTATCCATGAAGGCACCCTCATTGTTTTAAAAAGGTTGGGCAACGAATACTGTCAATCGATGCCTGATATTGATCGTGACGCCCCTCTTTTAATGCGCTGCCTGCGGCGCTGAGCGACTGATGATTAATCTGGCTGTTGAGGAAGACGGATTTCACTTTTTCATCGGAAACGGTTTGAGGAATATCACAATGGGTTCGCAGATCTTTAACCATGACCTGTTCATTCAGGGCATATGCCAGGTTGTCATAGGGTGATGCCAGTGCAGGCACCGAGAAAACTAACAGTGTCGTTAAGATGATTCTCTTCATAGTATGCCCCTGCCTTAAATCATGACTGAATTAGCTTATGCCTGTTCTCAGTTTAAAAACTGGATGTTCAAACCAGCAAAAATCTGCCACCGCGGCTGTCCCGGACCATCTTCGGCCACTGAACCCTGCGGTTCGATAAAGAAGTTGTATACGGTACCCTGACTTTTGATGACCTGGCCAATACCCAAACCCAGTGGTACCCCATAACTGTCATTCTGGAAGTTGTAGTTCCAGACAGGCGCAGAACGCAGGTAGGTTCCGCCGCCCAGCTGGTAAAACAGAAACGGCTGAAATGCACCCACGTTGACATCACTCCGGTTGCTCTCCCCGGCAAAACTATGCTGCCATGAGGCGAGATAGCCGAACTGAAATTTAGGTGAGCTGGCGTCAAAGAGTACGTTGACCAGACCTGCTGACCATTTTTCACTGCCTGTCTCATCCTGAGTAGCGGTGGGGGCAGTTAACTGCGGACCAAAACCAAAGCTCACCGCTGGATTCCCTGTATCAATCAGCCATGCGGTAAACAGGTTGAGATCGCCCAAGCCCGTCTGGTGCCCACCGGTAGGTGCAGACGGCCATGTGTTAACAGGAAGAGAGGCACGCAACAGCCATTTGCTTTCACCCAGGGAAAAAGGCTGCGCATAGCGGAACCAGAATTGGTTGGCGTCTTTATCACTGCCACTGACATCACCGATATAGTAGTTCTGCATGTTAAACGCCGTCATATTGGCCAGTGGGTTGTTAGCCTGAGCGGAATCCCCCCCACCTTCAGCTGCAAGAGCAAAAATTGGCAGCACGACGAAACCTGCAAGGACAGACTGCTTAATAATTAATTTCATGTATACCCCAGCTATTGATCCCAGATTGAATTTCACTTTTATCATCATGATTACCCGGTCATTTTGTTTCATCAAACTGGAGCAGGCGGCCGGTGTTTGCCAGGACCATTAAGGTGCTCAGGTTATGTAAGAGGGCGGCAATCAGCGCGCCGGCCCCACCCAGTAATCCCAGTGCCGCCGCAGAAACAATCAACAGCGTCCACCCCAGACCGATGAAGACATTGACCAGCAGAGTTCTGCGGCATTTGCGGCTCAGCCTTATCGCCGTGGGTAATCTTCTGAGGTCGCTTCCTGTCAGAACAATGTCAGCAGACACCATCGCAATATCAGCGCCATTTGCACCCATCGCCATACCCACTGCTCCAGCCTTAAGCGCAAGCGCATCGTTTATGCCATCGCCCACGACCAGCGGACGCCAGCCTGCGTTGACCGCTTTTTGCACTTCATGCAGCTTTGTCGAGGGCAGGGCTTGCGCGATGACTTCATTGATATGAAGTGTTTGAGCAACCTGATTGGCGGCAGAGAGCCGATCACCCGTGAGCAACAACCGCCTTTCAATGCCCAGCGTTTCCAGTGATTTAAGTGCTTCTGCCGCTTCGGGCCGGAGGGTATCTGCCAGAAGCAGCCATCCCAGAAACTGGCCGTTATGTGCCAGCCCTACAATTGGACCATCATGTTCCGGTGCGGGAATAAGCGGAACGGAGTACGCTGCAAACAGGTCTGCGCGCCCCATTAACGCGATGCCTGACTGCGTCTCAGCAACCACGCCCAGCCCCTGCTTTTCTTCAACGTTTCTCAGTGCAGGCCGGTTCTCCTTAGTTACATACTCAGCCAGAGCGTGGCTGACCGGGTGGCTACTGGTGGCGCCCAACGCCGCGGCGAGCGCCAGCACGTCCCGGTAATTCACATCTGAGACCAGAAGAGAGTCCACGACGTGCAGGCGCCCCTGCGTCAACGTACCGGTTTTATCGATAATGAGGGCGTCTACATCCGCTAACTCTTCCAGAAAAGCGGCATTGCGGATCAGGATGCCATGGCGGGCTGCAACCGCGATGCCGGCCATTGCGGTTGCAGGGGCGGACAGCACCAGCGCACAAGGGCAGGCGGCGACTAAAACGGCTAACATGGCCTGGCTATCGTAGGTTAAAAACCAGGTGCTGGCGGCTATCAGCAAAACCAGAATTAAATAATGAGAGGCGTATCGCTCCAGCAACCGCGTGATGGGTGGTTTGGCCTGTTCGGCATCTTTCATTAGCGCAATCACTTTTCCTAAAGTGGATTGCGCACCGGTATGTGTGACTTCCATTCGCAGCAAGCCATTCAGGTTTATGGCGCCGCCAAAAACCAGGCTGCCTGGCCCGGCCTCCTGCGGGACGGATTCTCCGGTGATAGAAGCCACGTCCAGGCTGGCATTACCGCTGACTATCTTTCCATCTGCAGGAATGCTGTCACCAGCCCGAATTTCAACCGTATCGCCAACCACCAGCGATAAACTGTCTACATTTTCAAACGTACCATCACTGAGCAAACGCCGGGTGCGACTGCGCGTTAATTTGGTTAAACCCGCAATAGCCTGGCGTGTCCCCATGACGCTTCGTTCTTCAAGGATGTGGCCAAAAATCATTAAAACCGGAAGCAGTGCGGCGGTAATTAAATCCCCCAGCGCCCAGGCACCGAGCATCGCCAGCACGATCAACAAATCGGTTACACCATGCAGGTCTGGATGTCGCAGGCTGTGCCAGCCCGCGCGAAAAACCGGGACGGCGACAATCAGCCACGCAACACCGGCCAGCAGATCGCTTATCGCTGATTGATCCGGGGAAAGCGCTCGCCACAGCAGACTCAACAGAATAAGGCCCACGGTGGTCATTGCCAGCGTCAGCTGGATGGCCATACGGCGCCGTTCTTCAGGCGTTAACAATCCCTGGCTGAAGTTGGGGTGGATATGACCATGGCTACACTGGTGGCTCATGGGAAGCTCCCGTAAATTTTCTGAGAAGAAACAGGTGGTGGGGTGTCGTCAGGCGCTGGGCCCTGTAACAGCAACTGGCTACTGTCACCTGGCGTCACCGTAATAACCTGCCCGGCAGATGAAAGGATGCGGGTAATTTTTTCCCGCCACAGCCTTGGCAGCAGGCCAACGGCTGAACCGTCAGCACGCGCCTGCGCAAGTTTTGTAATGGTTTGCGTTGAGACTTCAGCCTGAGCACGCACTTCACTGCTCGTGGCGTCCGCCTGCTGGAGTAACCGGTCGGCTTGTTGCTGGGCCTGCTGTAACCGAAGAGCCGCTTCGTTCTGTGCCTGCGCAATATGTTGTTCTGCTTGCTGGCTGGCGGTCAGCACGGAGTCAAAGGCGGGAACGGCATCAAAGGGTAATGAAGATGCGATATCAACACGTTCAATCTCAATACCCGGCGCGTTACCACTTTCGTTAAGCTGTTCGAGATCTTGCTGCATCTTTAGCTTCAGATCGTAACGCAGTTTTGAGCGTGCTTGTGCGGAGTCGCTATCGTTCTGGACCGATTCCGGTCGGGCAACCAGAATGGTGTCCAAATCGCGGCTGGCACTGACAAGGGTAGCAGCATGCTGGGCCAGGCGGTCAATCAACGCAGCGATGTGCGGCCGCTGTAAGACGAATCGTAGCGGATCGCTGATGCGATAAAAAATCTGCATATTTAACTGAACAACCCCTGCATCCCCGGTCAGAAGATAGCCGGCGCCCGCGCCTGCATCAGAGTCATACTGATCGGGAGAGAGGAGTTTCATTTGCTGGCTGCGCTGTAAGGGCAGCACATCATGCTGAAGAATGCGGGCAGGTCCGGGGATCACCTCAACCCGGTCTACCGGGTTGGGCCAGGCGAACAGGACTCCGGAATGTTCAACCGCAACCGGATTGCCAAAGCGCATAACAACCGCCTGACTATCAGGCGGGATCTGATGAAAGCTTGAAAAGAGCCACACCAGAGCAGCCAAAAGCGTCGCAGCATACAAGCCGTAAAAGGCGATACGATAAGATTGTCCCCACGGGGAATAACCAGCATATTGGCTTCTCATTGTGCGGGGTGCTCCGCATCAGTGGGCTGCTGCACCAGCGCTTTAAATGGTGCAGCGTTGGTACTGAGTACAATTCGCGTACTTTTATTAACGACATCATTCAACGTATCCAGTGAGCGAAGCAGGTTATATAGCTGTGGATCCAGTGAATATGCCTTGGCATAAATTGCAGCAGAATCCCGTTGCGCCTGAGCAGTAATCGTTGCTGCCTTAATGGATGCATCTGCCTCAAGGACGCGCGCATCTCGGTCTGCTTTTGAATGGATTTCTGCTGCCATCCTTTTCCCTTCAGCTGTACGTTCCGTTGCTATCGTTTCGCGCTCAGCACGCATCCGGTCAACCGTTGCGTTCAGGGTGACAGCCGGTAAGGTCAGTCGCTCGATCCCCACATCGACAAGTTCAACGCCGTAACTTTTTAATAATTGCTCCTTGAGCTGAGCCTTTATTTGCTGTTCAAGCTGAGGGATTTTTACTTTTTTCCCATCAGTATTCACGATGTCGGACAAAGCGTAATTACTTGTGCTGGTTTCCAGAGAGGAGCCGATGAACGTGCGGATCTGCCTTGCAGCTTCTTCAGGTTGATTCTGCACCGCCCGAATGAAACGCAGAACATGTGCCTCATCAGGATCAACTTTCCAGATGGCCCACGCCTGAACAATAATCCTTAAGCCATCACGGGTGCCCACATCCTGAAGCCCACTGGAAGTAGAACGACTGCGTAAATCAACTTCCATCGGTGTTTCGAACGGTGCGGGCAGGCGCCAGGCCAGCCCGGGATCTAAAATGACCCTCACAGGGCTGCCAAAGCGCGTAATAATGGTGGCGCTGCCAGCAGGGACCTGCACCAAACACGCGATAAGCAGAGTCAAAATAACCAGCATTGCGGCAACGAAAAATCGTTTCCATCCACTTTTCGTCTGACGCGAACTGCCATTGAGGTTTTGATTCATCCCGATCTTATCTGGCTCAACGGGTGATGAAATTGTCCGGATCTTCATTATGCGCCGCCCTTTATTTATTACTTTCAGATGTCTGCCAGAACTGTCTTAAGTCAAGAATGGGCGCATGGTGCGCCGAGATTTCATCATCAAGAATAAGCAGTGGAGTATGGGACAGTGCTTTGCTGAGAATCTGGTAACGCCTTTCATTAATAAATGCTTGCGGATTGATCTCCCACGAATCATGTTCAGCGCTGTAACGGGTCAAAGCATTATCTGCCTGAGCCTGTTGTTCATGTGAAAATGCCTGGGATGCGTTGATGGCAGTTAGTGCAACGCGCCTGGAGTCATTGGCGAGTGCAGCTGCGTAGCCTTTTTCTCGCGCAATCAGTGCATTCGCTGCTATCTGGGCTGCCTGCACACTATGATAGGCATTGGCTGCCCCAGCAGGCGGATGTATAGACTCGACGCGGGTAAAAAGAAGCTCCACGCCTAAATTTAAATGGCTTAGACGTTGCTTAATCGCATTATTCAGAGCAACAGACATACCTGCGCGTTGTTCATTCAGTAATACATCCAGCTGCTGATGAGCAAAATATTGCGTGAGGACTTGCCGGGCGACTCGCTGGATCATCTTGGGTAAATCATCAGCGTGGTACAGGCTATTCATGGCATCAGCATCATGCAGGCCAACCCGCCAGATTAGTCGTATGTCCATATTAACTATTTGAAAACTCTGCTTATCACCGATGGAACTGGCGATAACCTGAGCCTGATCGGTGGAGTGCGTGTTGTCCCACAATCGCCAACTGTCCTGCGGAGCTGGCCCTTCAATACGGTCCGGAATCGGAGGTGCAGATGAATTAGCCGACGGTCGCTCATCGCTTAACTGCAATTCATACACCGCGCCATAATCGACTTGACGCACCCGTCCGAAGGGCCATGGCAAACCAATGTGTATACCTGGGAGCAATACTTTAACCGGCTGCCCAAATCGTTCGTATACCCCTCGCTGAGAAAGAGGGATTTGATGAAGTCCGCTGATTAACCACCCCACTAAAACGATTCCAAGCAACACTGGGGTGAAAATTCTCGCCATTAATGAAAATGCCTGAATCTTTCCAATATCAACACCAAAGTGCTGATAGATTTTTTTCCGGATTAAAAGAAGTGGATGAAGTGGCCAGTGATAACACTCAGCGATCGTGCTTCTGCAAAGGAACGGCGCGGACCATCCTTTGCGGGGCAGAATGAAGATATGCGCGACTGAACGAAAGATGAATTCTGCTGCAATCAAAAGTATAATGCCGCAGGCAATGTAAACGATCCAAAGCGAGGCCCTGGGAATATAATTGTTAAGAGCTAATGCCACCGTTATGAGCATAAGAATGCTTAATAGCGCTCGCGTTAAGCAAGTGACCATTGAATGACAGTGCCATTGACGAATCGGTTTAAAGCTGAGCATGCGTTCAATAACAAGCACTGAAAAACAGATGATGACCAGTACGCATACAATGGGTATTAATCCGACTGTAATCGGGGGCAATGCACTTTCAGTATTGAAATTTTCAATTACCAGATAAACGGCAAGAACCGAAAGCAGAGTGGTAAAAGTATGTTGATACAAATACTTGACCGAGTTTCTTACCCCTGAAGTCCTTAACCTTTCCCGGCATCTTTTAAACAGTTTTTCATTTTCATATGATCGTGAAGTCACCTGCCCGGCAGAAGGAGACAGATTCAGTTGAATGTTTTCAATGACGACAAATATAAGCAGGTTGATGGCAACCAGAGTACGGGAGTAAATGCGCCATGCCTGATGGCCGTCTGTCGTGAGAAGATAATAATACAGGGCGCAGGACAGAATAAGCAAAAGCAAGGAACAGGCCCGATACCCTCTCAGCCTGTTGCGCATTCTGCTGAAAATCGTGTGACTGTTCTCGTCACTATAAATTGACACAATAAAACCTCCACAGGATCATCCAGGATAAAATGGAGCAGAAGGTGATTGAAAAGAAGGCGCTCAGCGCTTTATGTATTCAAAGGGACAATGCTGTCCGAAAACAGCAGACCTGTGTTTCTTTATGAAACGGGCTATTTCAACTGAATAGCCCGTACGGTTATTACGGCGTGACGATGTTGAACCAGAACTCGAATTTATCCATTGAGTTCAGCAGCTCATTAATTTTGTCAGCATTTCCCGTGACCTTAACTTCTCCTTTGTCCTGAGCCTGCTGTAGGGTTTCATCCTTGAGGATGATCTTATTCAACGTATCGCGGCTGAGGGTCAGGGTTGCATCAGCATTGTCAGCCTGAGAGTTGGACGTATGGTTAAGTACGCCATTTTCCAGTTCAAGCTTATACTTGCCACCGTCTTTGCCAAGGTCCACATTCAGCGTCGCCTTGGCATTGGCGGCTTTTTCCCCATTGATGTGTGTGGCGAGATAATCAAAGAACATTTCCGGGGTCATAGCTCGGACCGTATCCGGGCTGGCCGTATTTGGCGTGGGTCCTTTCACCACACCGCTGCGTAACTCCTGTGCACCGGTGAGGTAGAAGTTGCGCCATGGACCAGACTCGGCCTGATAGCCCAGCTGTTCCAGCGCATCCGCTTCCAGTTCACGTGCAGCTTTGTTGTTGGGATCGGCAAACACGACTTTACTGACCACCTGTGCGACCCAGCGATAATTGCCCTGCTCATAGTCAGTTTTCGCTTTTTGCAGAATGTTGTCAGCGCCCCCCATGTACTCGACAAACTTTTTCGCGCCCTCTTCTGGTGGCAACTCATCAAGGGTTGCTGGGTTGCCGTCAAACCAGCCGAGGTAGAGAACGTAGGTTGCTTTCACGTCATGGCTCACTGAACCATAATATCCCCGGTTCGCCCAGGTATTCGCCAGAGCCGGTGGAAGTTTGAACTTGGCGGCAATTTCATCACGTGTCAGGCCTTCATTAGCCATACGCAGGGTCTGGTCATTGATATAACGATACAGGTCACGTTGTGATCTCAGTAACTTGTTAACATTATCATTTCCCCAGGTTGGCCAGTGGTGCTGAGCAAGAATAATTTCCGCTTTTCCACCCCAGCGGTTAATGGCGTCGTTAATGTATTTTGACCATGGCAGCGGTTCACGAATCTTGGCACCGCGAAGTGAGTAGGTATTGTGCAGGGTGTGAGTGACATCCTCTGCCGTTTCGATAATCTTTTTCTCTTCGATATACCACAGCATTTCAGATGGCGCCTCGGAGCCCGGTGCCATCATAAATTCATAGGTCAACCCATCGATTGTATGCTTTTCACCGGTTTTGGTGATGTAATCGGTGGGCGCAATCAGTGTTACCGTACCTGCTGAAGTGGTTGTACCTAATCCAGCACCAACCTGGCCTTTTGGATCAGCTTTGAGGAGGTTGCCATACATATAGCTGGCACGGCGGCTCATCACGTTACCGGCCATAATGTTCTCAGCTACGGCGGCTTCCATGAATCCTTGAGGTGCATAGATTTTGGTTTTTCCGGACTTGACGTCCGCTTCGTCAACCACCCCGCGTACACCACCGTAATGGTCAACGTGACTGTGAGTATAAATCACCGCGATGACAGGTTTTTTACCTCTGTTTTTGTAATAGAGGTCCATACCGGCTTTGGCTGTTTCTGCCGAGACCAAAGGGTCGACAACAGTGATACCATTCTTACCTTCGATAATGGTGATGTTTGAGAGATCCAGATTACGGATTTGATAAACACCCTCAGTCACTTCAAACAGGCCACTGATATTAATTAACTGAGACTGACGCCACAGGCTGGGATTGACTGTATCCGGTGCTTTTTCTCCTTCTTTAATAAAAGAATATTGCTCCGGATTCCAGATAACATTTCCAGCTTCACCTTTGATTACCGCAGTAGGAAGTGGAGCGATGAATCCTTTATGAGCGTCAGTAAAATCAGTTTTATCATTGAAAGGTAACTGGTTATACAGAGCATCGTTCGCCTGTTTGGTGGGTCCTGCGGCATCCTTTCTCAATTCATCTGCAGCCTGAGCGAGTGAAATTGAATTAAGTGAAGCGGCAAGCGCCATGCAAACAATTAGAGGCTTCAGTTTCATAGTTGTCCTCGAAAATATGCCTAAACGTCTGAATTTAATTGACTGAAAAGAAGCCTATCAAGAGTAGGTCCTTCCTCCTGATAGGGTGTACATGGCGAAATGGGAAATGACTCGCAACATTTCGCTTTAAAAGTAGTACACCGCTGGGTTTAATCAATCTTTATTGATGAATTTTATTTTTTAATATTAGCATTGTTGATGATGATCAATTATTTAGCTTAATTCCAAATAAAATAAAACTTGTTTTTTATTGTTTATTTTCAATTACTTAATCATTAAGATTGATTAAAAATGCATCTTTATTGTTATATTATAACATTAAAGAAGAGTGGCATTTTTTCGGAAAAACGCTACCAAGATGATACATATGAGCAGATTCACCAATTCAGTTGTTCCAAATTATATCAGAGCACTGAAATAATTTAGTTACATCTTTTTAGGGTTATGGTCGACTATTTTTACAGGTTCTTTCCTTAGGTATTTTCTGACAAATCATTCGGTTAGCTTGACCACCCAGTGGCTTGTCGTTTTGAACTAACAGTTGTCAGGAAGATATCCCTATAAAAAAGGCGAAAAAATTTTCTCGTTATCGCTGGTTGAAAGTAGAACGAATGGGAATACAGGAATCGCGAGGATATGTTAATCAAATCAGGCCAGAAAAGAAGTGGTACTGTCCTGCGGTGGATGTAATTTCTTACTTTGGTTTAGGGCCACGTATACTATTCATATGTTTACCAAAAACAGATGGTTTTTCAAAAAAACATGATCGGTTTCACCATCTGTGTGGCGGCAAATATTTAATATAGATATTCGCAAAAAATCCTTAATCTAAAGCCAGCACTGCTTTTATGAGTAAAAGAGCACTCGTGCGGAGAGTACACTATGTTGAAAGATTTCATCCGGAATCTAAAAATAAAAGTCTGGTCTAGGCATTTCCCAACATTGACAAACAGAACTGAGGAACCTGATGACCCTTATAACTACTACACGGTGTATTTCAGAGATATCGATGATGTCCGATTTTTCCTGAATGGGGTAAATGACAACCCTGCTGACGGAAAACGATATGGCGTGCTGCTGGAAACACAAAGTAATAAAACTTTAAACGTCGATCTACTTACGCTCGTTGAGATGAAAAGTGAGATAATTCACTACCGAAAGGAGAGCTCATCAACTTATAATAATATTTTTCTCTTTGCATTCGATTATTATACAAAGATTTTATTCATCAAAAAACTCGTTTCCAGGGGGAAGGGGGCTCTGGTTTCGAATTTTTTTTCTGAAACCAGAAGCCTCAGTCACGATCGATATGCTATATTGAAATTACTTTTAAGTGAATATATAAAACTCAGGGCTGGTCGTGAAAATAATGGATTTAATGAGTCAGAAATATTAGGCTTAATTCATGGCCGTTTATGGTATAAACACATCCGTAAGGAAGAGTATAAGGTGAAGTTGAGATTACTTCTGGATTCTCTTGTGATCACGGGAGATTTGAATGAGTCCGAGAGGGTATATTTCATCCAGAGTAAGTCAGTCAATACTATTGTGGAGTATGAAAAAGAGTTGACATTTCGAGATCATCAAATAAAAATACAGAAGAATATATTCAGATTCATCGTCGTCCTGACTGCTCTGCTGGCCATTATCATTCTCGTGCTGCTTGCCCTTGCTGGAATAGTCAATCTCCCAAGCATCTGGCAGAAAATACTTGAAATAAAACCGGTCCGATTTTTACTCAAATTCATCTGATTCAGCTCTCTGATATGTGCGCCATGCTTTTAAGTATTGAATAGAAGGGCACAGATTATAGTGTCTGGGCAAGCGAACTTGCCCGTACTTCACAGGACCATATGATGGTTGTCAGCAGCAGTACACTCTAAATTTATTCATAAAACAGTGTGGTAAAATAATGTATGACTTGGGTAATAATCGCTGTTGTAAAGCGTAGTATGAGCAGAATCCATATGAATTCTGCTCACGCTTAACAGAGTTGGGTATTGCAAAAAGATAAACTATGCATCAGGAAGATGTTTAATCGGAATGGGCCCTCGTTTAGTGGCGGCAAGATTATACAATCGTCTCTTTAATATGCATTTAGGGCAGGGTGATACTTTCTGAAAGTTATTCCTCGCCAGATTTAATGCAACAATAAACTGCTCGTGGCGTCCCAGCGCGATCATATCTTCTTTATTGCTAAGGTAAATCTGGCAAGTACCGTTATGCAGTACATGATGAGTGTTACCGACTTTAGATATGCTGATGTAGTAAGTATCTTTCATTATAATTATCCTCGGCATTAAAGGGGACTGGTAGGATGACTCACAAATGAATATTTGTTAAGTTAAATTTATCGGTCTTTATTGCCTTGTAAGTACCACTGAGACATATGCTTTTAACGCATTGATTATACTCACAATTCTTAATTATGACATAAGCATACGAATGTCAGCAATAGTAACCAATCAAAATAATTCATCATTTTTACATTTCATCGCCATTTTTTTTGAATGACGAAGTCCAATGTAATACTTTGCAGGATAACTCTATTTTATGGACAAAATTGTCATCAGAGCTCCAGAAGAGTTTTTTAGATGATCCTACTATGAAGGAGGTCATCATGCGCAAACCGTTTATCGCTGGATCCGGGCCGATCTCAGATATTTGGTAACGCTAAAAACTCATTGCTAGTCCGATTCCATAGCCACTGGTGTCATTGCCAAACATATAGCGCGCCACAAGACGCGTTCGTGAAATAAAGACAGGGTAATGACTGCTGTCCAGTTCGATGCCAACACCGATTGAACTTAAGCTGTCAAATCCGAGTTTTCCCCTTTGCTCTCCGAGATATTCTGTATGTGCTCCTTCAAGAACATATCGTACCGGGCTCTTTAAAAGCGTCCAGTCTGAAATAGGTGCTCTACGCCGTACATAAATCCCAAGGTTTTGGGCATTCGCCTTTCCTTCCACGGCTCTTGAGGTATTACTGAATGTCTGCAATTGCATACCCGAATAACGCAATTCAATGTCAATATCCTGAGAGGCCGAGAGTAATTCATAATCCAGCATCAGCGAGCCACCGAGACCATAGGCGTTCAATCTTCCCCCGTCCAGAAAATCAAAATCTGCGTTAGTACGCCGATCAATTACCCAAGCACCTATACGAGCGTCGCTGGCCATAGTGCCCAGCATGACATTTGCGATAGGGCGAATTACCCAGTTTCCACCTAGACGGTCTTTAAAGAGATGGAAATCCCACCCAATTCCTCCTGTTGCCGTCAGGCTGTTCCATTTCGTCGGTATTCGACGTGTCTCAGTGCCGTTACTCACGACAAACTGGGGATCGTAGCGGCTGTAACCCATTGCTCCCTCGAGATATATAGGAAAATTTTCACTTAATGTTGCGCCACCACCAAACTGGGTAATGTTGAGCTCATTGCTTTCATTGGTTCCCGTTCCGATGTTCAGATCACTTGCCGTTATGTCCGGAACAACCATAAAGCTCATCAATGTAAGAACTGAATCCGCACGTTGTTTAATGCGTTGGCCATCTGCTGCGTAACTTGACTGGCTAAACGTAATGGATAGAAGTGGAATAATTAGCAGGTTTCGAATTGCTGTACTCATAGCAGTTTGCAGCCTGAGTAAGATGAAGGGTTTATAAACTATAGGCAGGTAGATAGGAAAGGTCAGGTGGATAGCAGTTTGAGGAGGCTCAGTGCACGATGTTCTTAACTGTGGTTGAGTTTCTCACTGAGTATTTGATTACGGCCTGATAAACATCCAATAAAGACATTAATGATCAGCTAACGGCATCATCCTATAGCTAGCGGGTGCGTTTAGAGATATGTAATTTAACATAATAAGTATTAAACGCATCTTTACTATAGAGGCAAAGCTGACCTGGCCGTTCTGAGCTAAGCTTACCTGGCCGCTTCGGGCTACCTGCTGAGGAACCTGACATGGCGGCTTCTGGTGCGGAGTTTTTCACGATGAACGAAGTTAACCGGCTTAAAGTTATTCAGGACGTTGTCGACCGGCGGCTGACAACCCATCTCGCTGCTGAGCGTCTCGGTATCTCCGACAGGCACTGCCGTCGCCTGCTTCAGCGCTATCGTACAGACGGTCCGCTGGGTATGGCCGATCGGCGGCGCGGCAAGCTAAGCAACTATCAGCTGCCTGCAGGCCTTGCTGAACGTGCCATTCAGATCATTCGCGAACGCTACGCTGATTTTGGCCCGACGCTCGCCTGCGAGAAGCTGGCCGAGCTGCACGGCGTGACGCTGTCTAAAGAGACCGTGCGCAAGCTGATGATGCAGTCTGGCCTCTGGATCCCGCGCAGGCATCGTGCACCAAAAATCCAGCAACCACGTTACCGCCGCGCCTGCGTCGGCGAACTGATTCAGATCGACGGCTGCGATCACCGCTGGTTTGAAGAGCGCGGCCCGGCCTGCACGTTGCTGGTTTACGTGGATGATGCGACCAGCCGCCTGATGCAGCTTCACTTCGTCCGCTCCGAGTCCACGTTCACCTACTTTGAAGCCACGCGCGGCTACCTGGAGCAGCACGGCAAGCCGCTGGCATTTTACAGCGACAAGGCCAGCGTGTTCCGCATTAACAACAAGAATGCGGCTGGCGGCGACGGTCAGACGCAGTTCGGTCGCGCGATGAACGAGCTGAACATCACCGGCATCTGCGCCAACACCAGCTCTGCCAAGGGCCGCGTGGAGCGTGCGCATCTCACGTTGCAGGACCGGCTTGTCAAGGAGCTCAGGCTGCGTGATATCAGTACCCCCGATGCGGCTAACGCCTTTGCCGCTGAGTTTATGGAGGACTACAACCGGCGTTTCGCGAAGGCACCGAGGCATGATTTTGACGTACACCGTCCGCTCGATGCTGACGACAACCTGAACCAGATATTTACCTGGCGCGAGCTACGCAAGGTCTCAAAAGCGCTGACGGTCCGTTACGATAAAATGCTGTTGCTGCTTGAGGATAACGATGACAGCCGCCGCGCGATGGGGAAATATCTGGATGCCTGGCAGTACCCGGACGGCCGCGTTGAACTCAGAAGCAACGGTACGGTTCTTCCCTACTCTGCTTACGATCGGCTGTCTGAAGTGGATCAGGGAGCGATCGTGGATAACAAGCGGCTTGGCCACGCGCTGGCTGTTGCTCAGCTGATGCAGGAAAAGCGCGATAATACTCGGTCTCAGGCTCTGCCGGCTGGTAACGGACCAAGTCGCAGAAGTGCCAAGAAAAATCCGGCTAAAAAGCGGCAGCGTGCGATTAACGAAGATGATCTGGTTGAAGCTCTGATCGATTTACAGACTCAGGCTCAGGATATATTTCCGCAGAATTCAGATTAATGCCTTGCATAATAACTCTGTATATTCTTTCGAGCCTCATGATATTCATAAGACGTCATTTCAATTTTATTTCCCGCTATATCCTCAAAATAAACAGACATTGAGACCTGATGGTCGCTGACGATAAATGAAACAGAATGAGACGACAGCGTTTTCATTAGCTCACTGAAATAACAAGGTTTAACACTGAAGGCCACCGTATGCCCCGGAGACTGGTGCAGTCTTTCAAAAAGTGAAAGCGCCGCTTCATTATTCTTCAGAACTAAAGGTCCTCCCTGAGTAAACCAGAAAAACAAGGACTCATCACGAACAAATCCCAGCACTTCTTTGTACCATACCTCAGCCGCTTCTAGATTATTCACATAGAGATGAACATGGTCAATTTTCATTACAGACACGGCTACCTCGCAGGCTGATTACCAGGGATAATAATTGAGGACTGCCACACAGATTGCAAATAGCACAGCACTGAAAGAAACTTTATTTAACATAAATTCATTGAGCATCTACATTGTATATATTGGACATCTCAGATTTGCCTGAACCCGGTCATCTCTGCTTAGCTTCAACACATACCCCTTTATGTGCCCCCTAAAGTTTTTACCCAACTTTTCATAAATTTCCTCTTACTGAATTTTTGTATTGCCCGTTATAAAGTAAAAATCTAGTGAATAGAGCAGATTCGTTCTGTACGTAGATGTCCACGTAATCATTTTCGATATAAAAAAGATTTTACTAATTATCCTTCACTTTGTTCACCGCTTAACTTTTATCAATTTTAACATAAGCTTATATGGTGAATGCTTGGTGCAGGGTGAACATAATCGTTCATTTCAGGTGAAGTCTGGACTTAAAACCGTGCTTTCGCCGTTAATGCTTCCGGGAGGAAGCCATAAGCACATCACATTCTGTCGCAGTATCAATTATGTGTACCCTGGTGAGGCACACAATATTTATCGTCTTTCTGCGAAAAAACTTCACTCAACTAGCGTGTTAATTTTCATACCTGCCGCTGAAAGTTGTGATTATCTGCCTGGCGTCATCAGCTAAATGCAGACACCAACACGACGTAAAGCAATTCACAGGGGGCGAAAATGGTTACATTCTGAACTTTTTATTCATTTACGGCTGCAGCCGCTATTTGTAAACATCCTGAAAAGTCAGAATGAGGCAATGGCATTGCCATGACAGGCTTTATTTCGCCGGATCCGCTTTATCTTAAATAACGCTTCCTGCTTCTCTGCCGATAAATATGCTGAAAGTTTTTAATATTTTCAGATTTCATAAAGTATCAGTCACTTACAATGGCAGGAAAAACAGATGACGATTACACAGCGATTGTTGCTTACCTTCTCACTTCTCTCTGCCGCGCTGGTCGCGATGGTCATCGTGGCCGTCATGGTTGCCGGCGGATTCCAGTCCCGCTTTCAGTATGTGCAGGAAAATACCGTTGCCTCACTGCTGGACCTGGGCAAGCTGGTAGACGGCAGTAACTCCCTTATTATCTGGCTCTACCGTCACCAGAGCGCAACAGACCCTCGGCGGCAGGCTGATGTCGAAAAGAAAATCGATGAAGCTATCAGTAATATCAAATCACTGAACCAGTATTACCTGAATAACGATATATCGAACGAGGAGGACCGGCAGCTGACAGAGAGAGCGTTCTCCACCATCAAACAGGTGGAATCCTCGCTTCCGGCATTTCTTGCCGGCTCACGCGCGCAGAATGACGCCGTTGCGTTGGGGGCGCTTCAGAGCAATGACGGCATTGGCGAAGCCGCCCGCCAGTTGATTGCGGGCTACCAGAAACAGTTCAAACTTAACGTGGACATCGGCAGCACCCTGCGTCAGGAAAATGACCGGACTTATCAGGTGACAGTCTGGAGCCTGATAGGTGGTTCAGCGCTGGCCGTTTCCATTCTGGCCTTCTTTGCGCTCAAAACGGTTTTCAGTATCCGCGGGCAACTTAACGGCATGCGGCAGACTATGGAAAACGCCAGCCAGCGGCTTGACCTGACGCTCAGGGTGGACGAGTCGCGCCGGGATGAAATCGGCCTGACCGCAAAAGCGTTTAATCATCTTATTGAAAATGTCTCAGCCTCGCTGTCGAAGGTGGAGGCCTCTGCACAGTCGGTCAGCACTGCCTCTGCACAGATAGCAGCCGGTAATGAGGACCTCTCTTCGCGAACCGAGGAGCAGGCTGCCTCGCTGGAGCAGACGGCGGCAAGCATGTCAGAGCTGAGCGAGACCGTACGCCAGACAGCAGAAAACACTCAGCTTGCCAGTCAGCTGGCGAAGAATGCGCGGGATACTTCTGAAGACAGCGCCGGCCGGGTACGCACGCTGCTGGACACCATGGGTGACATCAGGGGGAGCTCTGCAAAAATTACCGATATTATCGGGCTCATTGAAGGGATTGCGTTTCAGACCAACATTCTGGCCCTGAATGCCGCCGTCGAGGCCGCGCGTGCCGGGGAACAAGGGCGCGGCTTCGCGGTGGTGGCGGGAGAGGTCCGTAACCTCGCGCAGCGTTCATCCTCCTCCGCCCGAGAAATCAAGGGGCTGATCGAGTCATCCATGGGCTTTGTCCAGGCAGGAGCGACGCAGGCTGAGGGCGTAGGGGAGAATATGACCCGCATGAACGACGCCGTGCGGCAGGTCACCGACCTTGTCGATGAGATATCCATTGCCGCCAGTGAGCAGTCTCAGGGTATCGGGCAGGTCCATATTGCCGTAAACCAGATGGATGACGTGACGCAGCAGAACGCCGCGCTGGTTGAGGAGGCTTCGGCCGCGTCACGCTCGCTAATGGAGCAGGCGGCGGCGCTGAACCAACTGGTCAGTGCCTTTACGCTGGTTCCCGATTCGGGACAGGCAGATACTGTGCGCGCTCAGGCAACCCGGCCAATAAGGGCGGTTGCTGCATTACGTCCCATCCCTGCCGTTGCGGCAGCGGGTGATGATAACTGGAAGAGCTTCTGAGGCAGAAGCTACGTTTTTTTAGACTTAAGCACGTGGCAGGGCCCCTTCCTCAGCCCTGCAGCATTTTTACGTTAAAAGCGTGATACCTGCCGGCCAGAATAAACACATCGTCGCTGCGAATATGTCTGGCCTGCGCTTGCCGATATCTTTAGTGTTCCTCATCAGGGCACATATAACCGATACTGCGACTGATTGTGCTGATGGCTTCCTCCCGGAAGCCATTTTTTATCAAACTGACCAGACAGAAAATGTCAGGCATGAACCGGTCGTAGTATTCACGTCAGACTGATGCGGTGTTATGCCTGCATATATAGTTAAAGGATGACGTTGTGGTGCGCGGTGCGGTCAGGGGCGCTCATCAGAAAGGGAAAATCAGGATCAATGGCAGGCCTGAGGAAAAAAAAGGGGCAAGGCAGCCCCTGAATAAAATCAATGAGATAAACGGACTTACTCGTGTCGTGGAGTGCGGCCATCGGATTAGCCACCTTATTCGTATCGGCCTGTTGGCGTAAAACTTTAAAGCCCGATCTACCGGAAGCATTTACTGCTTTTCATGCCGCTCAACGTCCTGTTCTGCCTCTTCGAGCTCGGACATCAGCGCCGCAAGGTCAACCATTCCGGCTGCCGGATTACGGCTCGCACGCCGGTAGCGCAACCTGAGCGCACAAAGACGTATCAGCGCTTCGCGATAAGGCGTGGCAGCATTTTTCATCCGGATGCCTCCTGTCAACTAAACCTTTTAGGTTTTATCACTCCCGACCTGACTCTGTCACGCAAGCGTAAAGCAGGTGACGGCGGCGGAATAAATAACCTTGCACGGTGTCACAGAGCAACGCGGGGCAACAGCGACTACAGCCGGAAACTGATGTGGCGGGACACACGGCAAAAAGTAACCCGGGATGTTCAGACCCGGGATCAAGGCTGGATTTCACATAACCGGTCTGACGCCGGCTGTGTAAAAGGCGTACCAGCATCCTAAAAGTGCTTACTGATAATGCGCAAGGCCGCCATCAGTAAGACAGGGAAGCGTAGTATGAATATATTACGTTATCAGGACAGTGATGCCAGGAAGAGTCTGATTCACTGATTTTTTAAACTAACTGCACCACCACCGTTTCAGCCGGTGAAAATTATCCTGAATTATGGCCCGCTGAGCGCGCATTGCTGTACAGCGCGCGCCGCTCACATCAGGATACCCTGAATACCATCAGGAGCCGTTTTATGTCAGCCGCCACAGGGGCAGGGCCCTTTGTAGAATGTTTCCTGACAGTCCGCCGCTTACCCGCAGACATTCTGCCTGACGCGCCGGGCCGCCTCCTTGTGTCTGTCCGGGGGGGCACTTTCCATTCAAATGGTCCCGGAGCTCGGTGCGTTCGCTGACACTGGCCTCGCACGTGCTGTCAACTCTGCAGCGCGGCTACCTTCCGGGCATCGGCAGCGCCTGCTGCGCGAGAGGCTCGGCGCTGTGGGGCAGATGGATGATCCGCCGCTCACGGTAGCCGGTCTGCGGCTTTACCACAGGTGGGACAGCAGCCTGACGGTCGAAAGCCCGGATGCGGCCCTGAAGGTCCTGCTCAGCCTGGCACCCGCCACCAACCACGAGCTGGCAAACTTCAAGCGGCTGGCGCTCAGGAGGAACCGCGGAGTCCGTTGCTCTGAAAGTAGTGCTCTGAGCAGGGCCGGGCGTGGCCTGCTGCTTCCGGGCTCGCTGCCCTTTCTACTGCCTGACAGGCTGGCGCACTGGCTTCTGTGCCGGTAAGCGCCCCCGCTTCGTCATCTGTCCGTGAGCGTTATGCTGTCGTCTTCCGCGCTGAGTAGCGCCTCAAACGCCGCCGCCGTCAGAGGCCTGCAGAGCCCGTTCCCCTGCATGATGTCGCACTGGGTGGCTGTCACGAACGCCCGCTGCCCCGCGTCCTCTACCCCCTCTGCCGCCACGCTGAGCCCGAGGCTCTTCCCCAGCGCCGAGATGGCCCGGAACATCATGCGTACGCGCATGCTGGTACCGAGCTTAAGCGTCAGCGACTTGTCAATCTTGAAGCCGCTGACGAAGCCGTGCTGCAGCAGGCTGATAGCGCCCAGCGTGCGCCCGTAGTGATCGATGACGAACGCGGCCCCCGTGCCGCGGATGGCCGCAAACTGCGCCAGTGCATCCTGTTCGATCCCCGTCAGCAGCGGTTCGTCTACCTCCAGGTCCACAAAGGCGGCGTCGCCACCCGCAGACTCGCGCAGCACGCTTTCAAGGCCATCCCCGGCCAGCTGTCGCGGAAACAGGTTAATGCTGACCCGAAGCTCCGGGCAGCGGATCTGCCACTGGCGGACCTGCGCCAGCGCGGTGCGGATGATCCAGTCGCCGAGCGTAACGGATAGCGGGCTTTTCACCAGCATCCCGATGAATTCCTCGGGCAGCAGCAGGCCGCGTGCAGGATGCTGCCAGCGCACCAGCGCTTCGCAGCCGATGAGGCGCCCGTTGACGGCGTCATAGCGGGGCTGATAGTGCAGAATGAACTGCTGCTGGCGCACCGCGGTTTCCAGCTCGCGCTCAAAGCGCCGGCGGCGCTGCTCCGCTACCAGGAATTCAGGCCGGAACAGGACGCTGCAGCCCTTGCCCGAGGCCTTGGCCCGGTAGAGGGCCAGATCCGCCGCCGACATCACCGCCGACGCGTCCTCACCGTGTTCGGGATAAGCGGCAATGCCTGTGCTGGCGCCGACCACAACGGATGAGCCGTGGTAGCTGAAAGGCGTCTGTACGGCAGCAACCAGGCGCTCCGCCGTCAGGCCGGGATCGGTACTTCCACCCGACAGCAGGATAATAAACTCATCCCCGCCGAGCCGGGCGGCGGTGACCGCGTCTGCGCACACCCGCCTGATCTGCTCCGCCACGTGACACAGCAGTGCGTCACCGGCGGCGTGCCCGAGCGTATCATTCACCTCTTTGAAGCCGTCCAGGTCGGTCATCAGCAGGGTGTAGGGCACGCCAGCGTCGGTCAGCTGCACTAGCTGCTGCATAAAGGCACCGCGGCTCGCCAGCCGGGTCAGCATGTCCAGCGAGGCGAGTTCGCAGAGGCGGGCCTCGCTCTCATGCCGGGCGGTGACGTCGCGGACAATCATCCCCACCAGTCGTTCGCCACCCTCCCGCCAGCCGGAAAATGATACTTCTGCCGGAAACTCGCGGCCGTCGCGCCTGAGCCCCCATATCTGCAGCGTGCGCGGCTGCGAAATCGCCGCCTCGTCGGCCGTCAGGCGATCCAGCTCGTTGCGGTAGTCGGTCTGGCAGCGATCGGGAATAAGCCCGGCCACGTACTGGCCAGCCATCTCCTGCGCACCGTAACCGAACATCGCGGTGGCGGCCGGGTTCCAGAAGGTGATGCCGCGGCGTAGGTCGGTGCAGATAATGGCGTCAGGGGAGGTGGCCGAGATAGACTCCAGCCGCTGCTGGCTGGCGTGGCGCAGCAGTTCGAGCCGGTGGACCTCCATACGGTCCATCACCAGCGCGGCGATGTCGGTCAGGTGCTGCCGGTCAGCGTTAGTCAGCGGCGGGCGCGGCTGCGTGTCGGTCAGGCACACGGTACCGATATGGTGCCCGTCCGGGGTGGCCAGCGGGATCCCCGCGTAGAAGCGGATGTGCGGGTAACCGTGCACCAGCGGGCTGTCGCGAAAGCGCGGATCGTCCAGTGTATCCGGCACGCAGAGGATCTCCCCCTGCGCCAGCGTGTGGTCGCAGAAGGCGACGCTGCGCGCGGTGCCGGTGATGTTCAGCCCGTAGCGGGACGCAAATAGCTGCCGCTGGTCGTCAATCAGCGAGACGAAGGCGGTGGGCACGCGAAAAAGGCGCGCAGCGAGCGTGGTGAGCCGGTCAAGCGCGTTGTCCGGCAGCGCATCCGCCTGCTGGTAGGATGCCAGCGCCGCGAGGCGCGCGGCCTCGTGGTCTGATGTCGGGTGTTTCAGGGTCTCTCCCCCAATGTCGAATGGGCTGTGGCCGGCATGACACAGCAAAAAGGGACACGTTCAGTCAGGCGGGGCCGCAGAAATGCCTGCTGCCCCGCCGCCGGAAGAAAGGCCCGTCAGCTGACCCCGTCGCAGGCGGGGTCAGGGATAACAGTGACGCCCTGCTAACGGGACATCACAAAACTGTCATTTCAGGACCATTCATGGCTGCGGATCAGGGCTGCAGGGAGGCGCACCGCAGGCAAATAACGCATTCGGGGTGCCGCAGGCGGGCAGACTGAAGCGCGTGCCTGAGGGAGTAAAACGTGCCGAGAAAGCGGCCCCCGCCGGCCTCCGCCAGTTCGCTGCAGCCCGCACAGTGCACTTCTTCGATCGCGGGGCGTCCGCGCCGGACCGCATAGTAATATTTTCCACTCATGTCCCTATCCTCTTATCGGCCAGGCCTGACTGAACTTCAGGGGGGCAGCGTGGGACAGAGCCGCTACTTTTTTTTATGCGGCACAAGGGCATAGTGCGGGTGACGCCCGGCGAGCAGCAGGAGAAGCTCATACTCCCCCTGGCTCAGGGGAGCCGGATTTTTCGCCGCCTCCTTCGTCTGCCAGACGCGCAGGCTGAGCTCAAACCGCTCGGCGGCGGCCTCCTGCGACAGGCCGGCGGCAAGCCGGAGTTCGCGGACGTCGGAACCGACCGCCACGGGCCGGTATGAGAGCTGATTTCCCAGAAAACACTCCTTTCAGGCAGGGGGACCACAACGGGCCGTCAGGATAAAAATACGGGGCACGCACCGTAATTCATTACATTATCTTAATCTTTATTCCGTAATGCAATGCGCCATAAATCGGCCCCGGCGTAATTAACTGCAATCCCTTCATTTATTTTTTATTCCGCTAAGTCAAATCAGCCGCTCAGCGCGAGAGGAATATTATCCATACGGCCAGGAATTCTCTTCTTTTTTTACGAAATCCTGACAGAGGGATTATTCCGGTATTTTACGGATGATTATTCGCCAGGATAGGCAGGGCTTACGGTGGCTGTATTTATTACGCCGCCACACCCTATACCGAAAAAAGGATAACCTGATGAAAAACCGTGATTATATCCAGCGGCGGGTACCCGCTGACCTGAGCCGCGTAGACATCCGGGAACAGTGGCAGATTACCTTCTGGACGCTGGAACTGCGCACGACCCAGGAGCGTCTGACCCGGGCCGTGCGGGAGGCGGGCCCGGAAGCCGACCGCGTGCGCGCGTGGCTGGAGAAAAACCCGCCCCCGCGCCCCACGCGTTACTGATGCCCGAAGGCTACCCAGTCGCCTTTGGATGGCGGGGTCACCCGGCGCGGGCTGACCGGTGGGGCTGACGCTGCGGCAGCCGTGTGGTCGCCTTCTGCAGGCAGCGTAAACCGGGTAATGGCGCCGCCCAGCGCGGTCGTCTGCCCGCTCAGGTTGCCCGCAGTGGCAGAGACTTCCTGCACCAGGGTGGCGTTCTGCTGCGTGACGCGGTCAAGCTCCGCGACCGCCAGCGTGACCTGCGCTATGCCTTTGCTCTGCTCTTCCGAGGCCAGGGCAATCTGGCCGATCAGCGCGTTGACCCCGCCGACGCCGTGCAGCACCCCGGCCATAGTGGCGCCGGCACTGTCGGCGGCACGTCGTCCGTCGCTGACCCGCGCCACGGTGTCGGCAATCAGGCCCTCAATTTCCTTCGAGGCGGCCGCACTGCGCTGCGCCAGGGACCGCACCTCGGCCGCCACCACGGCAAAGCCGCGCCCCTGCTCCCCGGCGCGGGCGGCCTCAACGGCGGCGTTGAGCGCCAGAATGTTGGTCTGGAAGGCAATGCCGTTAATGGTCGCGGTGAACTGGCGGATTTTTTCTGAGCCCTCCGCGATGCCGCCCATGGCGTCAACCACGGTCTGCACCTGCTCCGCGCCCTGCTGCGTGGTGCCGGCGGTGCGTTCTGCCAGCTCGCGCGCCTCGCGGGCGTTTTCCGCGTTGTGTGCAACGGTGGCGGTAATTTCCTCCATGCTCGCCGCGGTCTGCTCCAGCGCGGCGGCCTGCGTGGCGGTCCGGTCGGACAGGTCGGCGTTGCCGGCCGCAATCTCGCCGGCCTCGCGGTGGAGGATAACCGCGTTGTCACGGATGGCCGTTACCGCGTCGAGCAGGCTGTGTTGCATCTCGCGAACCAGCGGCACCATCTGGCCGACGCAGTTGCGGCCCAGGTCTTCCGGCTCGCGCGTGAGGTCGCCGTCCGCGATGGTCTTCAGGTGCGCGCGGATTTTTGCCACCGGACGCACGAGGTGTACCACCAGATAGCGGTCGCAGAACGCCAGCAGCGCGGCGGCGGCCAGCAGCGCGCTGATGAGAATAATCTCCAGCCGGTGGCGCTCAGCCATCACCGGCGCGTCGTCGGCCGCGAGCTGCTGCGTCAGGCTCCCGAGCCGCTCGCGTGCGGCGGCCGGATAGCGCTCCGGTGCGCTGAGCGCCGCGCGGTAGCCGTCCCACGCTGCGCCTGCCGGAACGGCGTTCAGCAGGGCGGCTCTGTCCGCCGTGGTCCCGTCCTGCATGACAAGGCCCGCGCGGGTCAGAAAGGTCAGCTCCTGCGTCAGCACGTCGGCGCGGTCGGCGTGGCGGTACATCTCGCGCAGCGTTAGTGCGCTGTTAGCGCCGGCCAACCCGACCACGCTGAATGAAACGATCATCATCCACAGCACGACGCGGCGGATGGTAAAATGTCTGAGTAACTGCATAAGATTTCCCCGGTGTTGCTATTAAAATAATAAGAATTATTATCGTTTACTTTAATTATGTGCGTGATTAAGTTGCGCACTACCTTTATTTAAAAGGAGTCTGGCAGGAATATTAAAAAAAGGACACTGGAAGACGATAAAATAAACGAATCGCGCTGCGCTAAATAATTTACTAAAGAAAATAAACATGACATCAGACCAGGCTGCGCCTATAGTAAGCGGCATTAAAATTGCTTTAATCGTTTTTCCCTTTCGCAGTTATTGCCTTTTACACGGCCCCGTTACCGTCCATTTTAACTTTATAATTTCGCACCGGAATCAGGCCGGAGCGGAGGAGCCCATGCTGATGAATCTTAACGGCGACGACGATCGCCGCGCGCGGGCGCTGAAAGCGCTGCGCAGTCCCGACGAAAGCCGCGACGACGTGCTGCGCAAGTTTGTGCGGCTGGCGAGCCAGGCGCTGGGCATCCCCGGCAGCTTTATCTCCGTGCTGGACGACGAGCACCAGCACGTGCAGGCCGCCCACAACTTCACCCTCACGCAGTCCTCGCGGCAGGACTCGCTCTGCCGTCACGCGGTGGACAGTGACAGCGCGGTGGTGGTGCCCGACACCTGGCTGGACGCCCGCTTTGTCACGCACCCGCTCATCACGGGCACCCCCTACATCCGCTTCTATGCCGGCGTGCCGCTGAAAAACCGCGAAGGCATCGTGCTCGGCACGCTGTGCGTCACGGACACCGCGCCGCACCCCTTCAGTGCCGAACAGGTCACTACCCTGAAGCTGCTGGCCGCGCTGGTGATGTCGTTCCTCGAGGCCTGGCACTCCGCGGGGTTTGCCGACCCGGTGACCGGACTGCCTAACCGCCAGCGCCTCATCCGTGACCTGCAGTATCTGGCGGCGGCGGGGGACGATACGCCGCGCCGGCTGGTGCTGATTGACTGCATCGATATGCCGCGCGCCTATGAACTTGCGCGCTCGATGGGCATGAGCCCGGTGGAGAGCCTGCTGAAGGACGTCGCCACGTTGCTGCCGCTGCGGCTGCGCCCTGCCAGCGGCGAAATGCTTTACACCGTTGCCACCGGCCGCTTTGCGTTACTGACGCGTGAAAACAGCCCGCTCAGCGCGGACTGGGTGGCGGGTCGCCTGGAAGGCATCAGCGCCGATCTGGGCGACGGCATCGCCGTGGCGCTCAGCACCCACACCGGCGAGGTAGCCTTCAGCACGGGCAGCATTACGGCGCAGGAGGTGCTGCGCCGCGCGGTCAGTGCCCTGCATGAGGCCATCGGGCGCGGAGTACCCTCGATGCGCTTCAGCCCTGCATCCGATGCCCGCCATACCCAGGACTTTACCCTGATGAACGACCTGGCGGCCGCGCTGCAGGAAGGTAAAGGCCTGTGGCTCGCCTTTCAGCCGAAAATCTGCCTGCACAGCGGCCGGCCTGTGGGGCTGGAGGCGCTGGTGCGCTGGCATCATCCTCAGCGCGGCGAACTCTCTCCCGCCCTGTTCGTGCCGCTGGCTGAGCAGACCGAGCTGCTCAGCGCGCTGACGGCCTGGGTGACCGACCGCACGATTGCGCGGCTTGCCCGCCTGCGCAACAGCTGCATCCAGCTCCCGGTAACCATCAATGTCAGCAGCAGGGACTTCTCCCGCGAGGGCTTTGCCGACGCGCTGGAGGCAAAGATGCTGAAGGCAAAACTGCCCACTTCGCTGCTGGGCATTGAGTGTCTGGAGACCGAGCGCATCATTGAAAGCCCTGCGGCAATGCAGGGGCTGGAGATGCTGAAGCTCAGGGGCTTTGGCATCTCGCTGGACGACTTCGGCACCGGCTACAGCAACATCAGCTATCTGAGGCGCATGCCGCTGGACGTCATCAAGCTGGACCGCACGCTCATCAGCGAAATTTCGTCCGACACCGCCTCGCGCATCATCGCGCGCAGCATCATCGCCATGCTGAAGGAGCTGGACTATACGGTGCTCGCCGAGGGGGTCGAGGATGCAGATACGGTGACCGCACTCACGCAGTACGGCTGCGACCAGGCGCAGGGCTTCTTCTACTCCCGGCCGCTGCCGGAAGGGGAGCTCGACGAGTGGCTGGGCTGGAAGCTGCGCGGGCAGTGCTGACGCCGGCAGCTCAGGAATGAGCCTGGTGCTGAGGGAAGGCAGCCCTGGCTGCGCATGCTACAGGTTGCCTCTTCCGTCGCCTCAGATTCGACAATAACACGGTTTCTGGTGCTAAGCCGGTAAGCGCGGATGTGTGCAACGGTGTTGATGGCAATTGATGACGCTAACCTCTCTTAAAAACAGCCTGTGACAGATTAACGGCGCACCCGGGTCAGATTCTGCAGGCTACTGAAGCGCCGGTTGAGCTTGTGACGCAGTATGAGGGGAAAAAACGGGGTACTGAACCGGAGAGAGGATAAAAAAGTCCGCAACCTGACCAGGTATGCCGGGCGAAAAAAAGCAAAGAAATTCGCGACAGGGATAATCGCGGAATGACGGTAACACAGATGGAAAAAACGGTTGATGATTTGTTTCACTCCTGACGATAAGCGTCTTAACAGTCTCGAAGGTGATTATCAGCATAAAAAAAAGCCGCGCTGATGGGCGCGGCACAGCAATGCGGATTTCATACTGCAGTTGTTATAGGAATCATGACAAGCTTAGTTTTTGCGGCCCTTTCGTCAAGCCCGATGACTAACCTACTCTGCGGACCGTGCAGGCAGACGACTTTACTGACTGATAAGCTGACTTTTAGTGTGGGGACGCCTCACACAAACAACCTGATATAAATCAGCTAAAGCGTACAGATGTAAATAAATGCAGTAAAACCACCGCTACCCTAATCGTTGTAGCAGTCGGCTATCAGCGTTCAGCGATAATGATTTTTTCTGCGCAGGAAAAATCAGAAGAAAACGATTTTTATAAAAAGTAAAAATACGCGGGAGCATACGCAGTCCTAAAGAAAGTACAGGCTGCTGACGAAAGCTGGTTTAATCGTGGTGAAATCTCAGGTTATGTCAGACTCAGGTTTTTTTACGCATCGCCTGATGCCAACCTGATATTTGCTGCGTTGCTGGTCCTGCTTAATCCGGGCATCGTACGCCATGAGAACCTTTTCCCCCCTCGCCGTCAGGCGGTAGCGTTCACTGACCCTTCGCCATGCTTCGCCGTAAAAAAATTCGGCCAGCCGCAGTCTTACCAGCGTCGCCATCACGGCAGGCATCATGTCTGCCGGTACCGATTCTCTTTCCCGCATTAAGAAAAGAAGACGAAAATGCTTCGGAGCCAGTTTCATCATATCCTTTTTACAGTGCTGTACTTAACCGGTGAACTACGTCTGAAAGCGACAGATTATAACCGCACAGGGATTTTCTGTTAATAAATGGCGCTGAATGCAGCAATGCAGTAAAAAAAACCGTGTCGCTCCTCACACTCTTTGCCGATGCCGAGCCTCTAACAGCGAAAAACGTCCAGAGCGGGCATTCCTCACAGAAAATTTTCATACCGCACCGGACCCTAATCACGGCCCCTCAGCGAAAGATATGCAGCCAAAAAAGAAGAGAGCTTATGGCTCCTGCTCTTCATACCTTCTGAAACTCCCGGGAGCGGCTATTATCACCGCGTTTCGTCCGGCCCCCTTCGCCTCGTACAGTGCCTCATCCGCCCGGCGAAGCATCGCGTCCCGGCTTCCGCAGTCTGACAGCGCGGCCACGCCGGCAGAGACCGTCATGGCACCCACGTACGGGAACGTCGTGGTGCTTACCACGTCGCGGATACGCTCCGCTGTACGGGCTGCATCCTCCACAGAGGTCTGCGGCAGCAGAAGAATAAACTCCTCTCCCCCGAAGCGGCTGACGATGTCCCCCGTCCGGCACGCCAGCCGCAGCAGACCGGCGAGACTGACCAGCACCGCATCGCCTGCATCATGGCCGTACCAGTCATTAATTTTTTTGAAGTGGTCAATGTCGATTGCAATTACGCACTGCGCGGCGTCATCGCTGAACCTGTCCGCCAGTAAGGTAAAGCCGCGGCGGTTGCAGAGTCCGGTTAGCGGGTCGGTCATGGCCTCGTCGCTCAGGATGGCCATGCGGCCGGCGACCGCCTGGCGGTGTTCCTCTACCGCCTCCTTCAGGCGATCGGCCTCATAATACCACGCCGGTACCGAGGCAAGCGACGCCTCGCCGCCGTCATCGCGCACCATGCCGGCCAGCCTTTCAAGCGGATAAGCGATGCGCCCGGCCATCAGGGCAACCACGACGGCCGTGAGCACGATGATCCCCAGCAGGAACCACAGCGCGTTTTCTGCCGTGCGCACAAGGATATCCCGGACCGTCTCAGAGGTACCCGCAATAAAAATGTTCCAGTCCGTTTTGTGCAGGCTGGCAAATCCTGTAAGAAACGCCTGTCCGCCTGTCTCGGAGCTGAACCGTCCGCTGTCCGTCGTGGCAAGCCTCTTCATCAGGGCGGGGCTCAGCGTCATCCTTGTTCCCACAAGAGACGGGTCGTGGCTGAACACGATAAGGCCGTCATTGCTGACGATGCTGACGGTAGAGCCGCGGGCGTAAAAATGCTGGCTCAGGATATCGCTCAGCATGCTCTGCTTCCTGAGGTAAATGGTGCCGCCGATGTAGCCCAGATAGCCGCCGTCCGGCGTGAACAGCGGCTGCGAAAGGAACACGACGTAATTGCCCGAGGCCGAGGTAAAAGGGGCCGAGATAAACGGCTTCTGCGTGGTTATGGCCTGCCGGCTTGCATCAGAGTGCAGCTTCACGCCGACCAGGCTCAGGCTTTCCGGTGAGGTAGCGGCGATAACGGCGTCGCGGTTCACCACCACCACCGTGTTAAAAAAGCCGGACTGCAGCCGGAGGCGGTCGGTCTCGCCTCTCAGCAGTGCGGGGTCGGTGAGGCCCTTAATCTGGGTGGCGCTCCAGGCAAGCTCACGCTGAGCCGTGCCGAGATAGCGATCGGTGGTATCGGCGAGCTTCCTCGCGTAGGCGATGTTGCTCTCCATCAGGCTGTCTTCGATGTTGCCCTTCTGAAAAATAAGCAGCGCCCCGAGCAGCAGGCAGGACGTCAGGATTACCCCGCCGACGGAGAGCGTGAGGAGAAGCGTACGAAGACGGAGTTTTTTCAGCGGCATGGCGTCAGGACCCGGTTGAGGTGTCATCAGAGTGTAATGGTAATGGCCCAGGTTAAAAGGCAGAAAAGCGCGCCTTTTATGCGCCGCGCGGCAGGATTGCAGGGACCAGCTCACGCCAGATTAGCGCACTTCATTCTTCTTAATTCAAATTAATCTGATAATCCACTGTTTAGCGTGATATTCGTGGACTAATGTCACGGTAAATGCTTAATAAATCGGTGCCGTCTCACCACGGCATAAATCAACGATTAGCCGTTGAGGCTTGCGGGCATTTTTTTATCGCGTCGGCCCTTTTATTTCCTGATACAGGCCCTGTATCACACTGATAAAATGCGTACACTCCCCGCCCTGAATGGCCTCCTTTAAACCTGTCCGGAGGCATCCATGAAACTGACGTTCCTGCCGCTGGCGCTGGCCACGAAATAGTGCAATGCTATCCAGAATACGCGCCACCTGAACGCCTGAAATACCGAAAGCGGCGGTGATCCTCAGACACTCCTTCGTGAAATCATCCAAGCAGGTCAGGCACTTAATCCGGCGGCCGCTGGTAAGTGCATCCATGACAAAATCCATCGACCATGTCAGGTCTGGCGCATCCGGGCTAAGAAGTGGAAGCCGCTAAGTCGCCAGCCCTTACAGCGTCGCCTGCGCTTTACACCCAAGTCGTTAAAGTGATAAATGCGTGATACCCGCTTGTGGTTGACGTGAAGGCCCTCCCGACGCAATAACTTCCAGATCAGCCGGTAACCAAAGCGGCGGCTTTCAAGCGCCAGCTCTCTGATGCGAAGGGACAGCTGAGCTTCAGCAGCCGGACGCTGAACCGCATAATGGCAGGTTAGAAGGGACAGGCCTGCCAGCCTGGCCGCCACCTACGGCACCGACATGCCCCGCTACCTGCTGCCCCCCGAGGTGGCAGTGCTGCTGGCAATGGTGACCGATCTCCGTAAACGCCTGTTCATCGACGTGCTGTGGAACACCGGCGGGCGGCTCAATGAAATTCTTCCCCTGACGCGGGAGGACTTCGTTCTGGACGACCCTGCCACCGCCGCCGGCGCGGCCGGCCGACGAAGGAGGAGCAGCAGGCGGAGCGCGAGACGGAGGCCGCCATCCGCGAGAACTCGCCGCGCGCGGTGCCGCTCACCGATCCGGGATTCGTGCAGCGGCTACGGGAGTGGTTTGCGACGGCGCAGCTGCCGGCGGGCAGCCGGCTGTGGGACATTAAGAGCGAGGACACGGCGCGCAGCTGGATTTCGCAGGCGGTCGCGGCGGCGGCGCGTGACGGCGTGACGTTTTCCATCCGGCCGGTGACGCCGAAGACGTTCAGGGATTCGTTTGCAATGCATTAGGTGCCGCAGAAGGTGATCCAGACGCTGATGGGGCATAAGGACGCGAAGTCGACGGAGTGGTATACCAGATTGTTTGCGCTGGACGTCAACCGCCAGCTCGGGGTGCGGTTCTCGATGGACGCCGGAGAGGCCGAACGGCTACTGCTGCCGGGCGGTCCGCGCCCCTAGACCTGTTCCGGCTCTGCTCTGCGCAGGCCTTTTATCTGCCCAGAAAAAAATCAAAAAAACCTTTACCTTCAGAAAACACACTTTCCGCAGAATAGGTATCCGGCACGGTGCAGCAGTGGGCGGCGCTGGCCTGAGATCTACACAGGAAACGAACGCATGACAATTTCACAGCTTAAGCAGGCCATTCTGGAGCGCTGCCACGAAGTGCTGGCAACCCGCGAACGTAACCAGGTCTGCTCGATCTGCTGGCTCCCGGATGAGTGGCCGCCGGCAGACGTCTGGCTGGCGCTACAGGAGATGTGCCGTGACGGCATCATCGCCTGTACCCGCGGCAGCAGTCTTATTGAGGATGGATTTGTGCTGAACGGGCGGTAATGCTGCCTGTCATCGCTGATAAGCCTGAACGTTCAGGGGTAACCCGGTGCCATTCGCACCGGGCTACCCGGCTAAGCTGAAGCCACGGGGTGTAAGGCGAAGCTGGCAGTGGAGTGCAGGCAATAGCGCTGAAAAGTTCGGCCAGGCGTGGCGACTTTACCGGGCAGAGAGGGCCCTGGTTGCCGGCGTGCTTATTCCTGAAAATTCGGAGCTGCTACTGCTTACGCCACGGAACACGCCATATGCTGCCATCATCAAGCCTCAATACACCGGCCTTTTCATCGGTCCGGAAACACCGTGTTGTTTTCCCGTCCACCGTGCAGTCGCGCCAGTGCAGCGGGAAGCGATCGGCCACTTCTTTCGCCTGCGCCAGCGCTGCCCGCCGCGCCTGTATCTCATCCAGCGGGGGGATAAGCGTCATGATAAGCCCAATGGTTACTGCACAAAACGCCACCTGCGCAGTCAGAAACCAGAGCCATCTTCGCCAGCCAAGCGATCTACAGGCCCGCTCATAGCGTTCAGCCGCCTTTTCTGCGGCCCTGTCGGCTTCGCGGAAATGGTCCGTCAGAAGCCGTGCTGACTCCTGAGCCGTTGAGCCGGCCATGGACGTCACGGCACCAATGACGTCATCCCTGACTTCCCTCACGTGTCGTTCATGGGCGGCGGTGACCTTAAGCAGCGCTGACGTTGCTCTGTCGGCCGTTTTTCCCTGCTGCTGCGCGGCCTGAAGCAGCCGGTCTGCGGCGTCAAAGAACAGGCGTATGTCATGGTCGCTGATTGTATTTATGTTTGTGTTTTTCACAGGCTCAGATCCATTCCTCTGTCGTAATCCATTGATTTTTCCCTCTCCAGCTCTTTGCCGTGTTCCATACTGAGTCTGTATTCGAGCCATTTCTCATGCGTCATTGACAGCTCCATGATATTTTTCAGCTCAGCATAGTGCAGATTGCCGCGGCCGTCACACACGACGATAAGCGCCCCGGCTCTGCTCTTTTCATCGACGTCCTGGCACCACCGGATCAGTTTCAGGTAGTTACTGACGGCCACCGGATCTTCTGCTTCCGTCTGAGCTGAAAAGATGCTGTGCGTCGTCTGTGCAATAAAGCGCTCAAGGTTCAGGGGCTCTGCCTGTCGGGCAGGCTGAGAGAGCGCGCTGAGATAGCTCGAATAGTAGGTTTTTACGCCAGACTGAACGTCAGGGGAGGTCTCAACGTACCAGTGGATCCGGTGAGAGACCTCACTCAGTCCCTTACGGCACTCCAGTGCGTGGGAGAGCTTTCGGAAGCGGGTCTCCTCTTTATCTGACCGGTTTGCCGCAGATTTGAACTCAATCAGCCGCAGCGTGCCGGGGAAGGAAAGGAGTACGTCACCCAGCGCCTTATCTTCCGGCGTCTGCTGCAGAAGGTTCACCGACGCTGGAAGTACCTCTCCTCCCAGCCGGGCCCCCACAGAAACGCCCAGCCCGTAAAGGAAATTACCAATGACCACGTTTTCATAGAGTTTCACTGAATGCATATCCTCCTGAATGTTCTACTGACGGAGAGTTAACTTTATTATCACGTTGGATATGGCCGATCTCAGAGAGCAGACCCAACGCCTCTGTCGTGGATTATCGGCTTCTTATAAGAAATGATGATGATTTTCAGAAGTGTTTTTACATTGGAAGTTAGGTTTACACCAATCAATAACTAAGTAAGGTACTGAAAGTAAGCAAAGCGGGCATAACTTCAGCCTTTTTGTGGAAAGTGCTTTTCCGCCAGAAATCATTAATCTTTAGTAAGACGAAGCCGATACATGTTCATATTTATGATATATGGAGCAGTATCCTATGCCTTTTGTGCGCCCCTGCAGCGCCTTCCTTGTATTTGTCCCGGCCGTGCTGCTTGCCGGCTGTTCTGCCCTCCTGCCCCGTGACTATACCAACTATACCGGTGAGGATGCGGCAACTGTTCTTGCTCAGGACCCTGAAGGTTTTGTCGGTACTTTCTACCTTTCCGTGTATGAGAAGACGGGAATCTGCTACGACAGAAAAGAGCGCTACGAGCTGGGTTCGAATATTCTTCCCTCCGGAGGAACACTGATGTCCGCTAAAGTCAGACCCGGCCAGCTGATGGCGCTGCAACAGCTCTACTCCGCTGGCCAGTGGGCGCTGGTTGACGGGAAAATGACGTTCAATAAAGACGGATTTACCGCATCACGCTGGGTTTCATTCATCCCGGAACCGGGTAAACGCTATTTCCTTGATCCCGCTCTGGGGGCGAGAGAAATTCCGTCCGACTACCCGGTAACTACTTACACCAAAGCTTCCAGCATCTTTTCAGATTTCAAAACGCCCCTGAAACGGAACTGGGATCCCAAAAACCGTTGCCAGCATCTTATTGGTGGAAGCTGAAGAAGCTGACTTTCTCCAGGGCTTTGCGGGTGTTCCCGGTGTATGACAGGATCTCACCACATTGAGACGCTTTTAAATCGCTTCAGTTTTAACTTTGCAAAGAGCCAGGTAAATGAAGTGCTGCCGCTGACGTCGCGCTCAAAAAGAAGTCTTTAAACAAGACATTTATGCAGCAGTTTCAGGTAATCAGCCTCTACAGAACTGGCTTAATAAGCCGGGCCTGCTTGCCCTGCAGCTTGATAGTTAGGAGCGGTTACTGACGGACGTCCTCGTGTTCCTCGCAGGTCGTTGTGGATCTGTGGAGATCCGTAACCACCGCCAATCAGGGTCTAAGAGTCGAGGATAAGCGTCAGCGATCGCTTATTATGATGTTCTTCAGCTGACACCGGTCAGTGGAGCCAGATGTAAAATCGGAATGGGGAACCTTCAGAACCCGGCACATCAGTGTGATCGATCAGACCTGATGGCGAGCGTTAATGAAGCGGCACTTTATTTGGGCTCTCTTGCAAAGTACCGCGCCGCCATTTTCAGTGTATCCCGCTTGTCCCCAGTTCGCTTGAGCTGCGCTTTCAGTCGGGGTATCTCCGTCTAGGCCTGCAGCATATCCCATGCCTGGTACCCGCTAACAGCTGGTATCATGTAGCGGCCCTATTTGTGTAGGCAGTGTTGCGAGAAGCCAAAATGTTCAGAAAAGTCGGCGACGGAATAGCCCCACTCGAACATCTGGCGGACAGCTTCTTCTCTAAACGAATTGAATAAATCGTGGTGGGCCATGGGCTCCTTGTATGCTCAAAATAAAGGGTAGATTTACCTATGAGCTTGGATGACTCCACATATTCACCTTATGAGTAGTAGTTAGTAATAAGCAATGACCGCTATGGGGAGTAACAACTGCTGTAGTGAGTAGTCGAGACGTAAAACTAGGATGACCGCTATAACGAGTAGATATTAATGACCGCTGTGATGAGTATAAAGACTAAAGTCCAAACAGATGGCTTTATATTAAATGATAGAGCCTAATGGTAATGCGCACAGTTAGTCATTACCAACATGCTTTGTGACCAAAATTATAAGGGTAGTGATCATCAGGACGCTCTGTAAAAAGTTAAGCTTACGCTGTTATGTCTTCTCGCTACAGCAGTCAAAACCGACTGGGCAATAATCAGCGTTTTCTCAATAAATCCATTAGTTTTGATTCGAGATAAATTACTAATTTTAAATATTATTTTAAGTCACCCCCCTAAAAGTTAGATTAAATGACCACTGTAGTGAGAGTGATAACAGTCACATTTATGACCCATTTAAAGACCGCTATAGCGAGTAGCCTTCTCACTACAGCGGTCTTGGTTATTCAAAATTTAAAAAAGGCACTCATAGTTGAGTGCCATCTTGTCAGTATTTGACTTTAGTTATTCTTGCGCTTCCTGATGGTTTCCAGCATAACCAGCTCTTCTTCTGACAACATGACCATCTTGCCGGCAGCTCCCTCCTTAGCTTTAGGAGCTGTTCTCGGCTTCACTGGCTTTTTAGCCAGAGCAATTTCATGGTCACTATCCAATTCATCGTCTTCAAGTTCAGGGAGACTAATTGGGATATTTGCAGGCCTTAGCTTAGGTTGCCGATAGTGGATTGAGAAGTAGACCGTCGATCCTCGTTTGAACTCCGTGTAATCGAGATACCCAATCTCTTTCAGCTGCTCCATAGCCCTTCTGACTGTTGCATATTGAGTATTAGGCCGCGAGGTCAAATTTAAGCGCGCCTGAAGGCGCTGCATGGACACCGGGGCGGGATCGGGGGGTAAGCTCTCAATGAATGTGTAAAGTGCCTGAGCGGACTCTTTGCGCGCTAATTCGTTGATAGCGCGTAGCTGAAGCAATACCTTGCGGTCAAACTGATAAAGTTCAAAAATCTTAGGATCAGCCTGCAATGTCACGGTGTCATTTTTGACACTGTATTTAGCTGACTGAACCAGATGCGTGACGTAATATTCACCCTCTTTGTTAGCAAAGTGGATGGTGTTGGTAGCAATACGCGTTAGAGAGGCCTCCAGACGCGTTCTAAGCTTCGCAGACGAGCGCAATGAGGGAATGCCACATAGTTTGGCGAAATCAACAAAGGGGAGCGTTACACTATCGCCCAGCACTTTGTATTTCGCAAAGGCATGAATGATCCCGACCCATGCTTTAAAGTCGTTATCCATATCAAGGCGTGCGCCAGTGATCTTAATGTTTTCATAACCTTCTGCCTTAACGATCGAGAGTTGTTTAAGCTCATCAGTTACGTCCATAGAGGACATCTGATTCTTCCGACCATTAGCGGTGGATTTCAGTGTTGGGACAAATAGACCAAGCCTCATTAACGCTACTGGCTGAACAGTATTGTTGCTGTTGGGCGTAAGGTGAATAACTTCACCAGTTCGTTTGTCCGTTTCACTGAATGCTTCAGCTATCAGGTTGATTTCTTGTTCTTTTTTCGGCATTTGAAAATCCGTGATATGAACAAGCGATAATCGCCGTTACTCGTTAAAGAGGATACTAGCACTCACTACAGCGGTTATTCTACTCACTATAGCGGGTTAATTACTCTCTACAGTAGTCTTTTTGCTCGCTATAGCGGTCGGAGATCATTAGTAAACCCAGTTAGATTAAGGCTCCTTAACGTACCGAGATCTATTAGGAACACCTAGGTTCTTATATGAATCTGTTATCGGATCTAGTCATTTGATAACTTTCAGAAACGAATTATTGCCAATTTCTGGTGCTGTTTTCGATGCATAACTATTTAGAACTAAGAGTCCAAGAGATTACAAGCGAAGCCGAGCCCTTTAGCAGAAAGGCTAAGCTCAAATAATCATCTAAATGATTTATTAACCGGTAAATCAGGCGGTTACTCACTATAGCAGTCATTATGTTCTCATTATAAAGGTCCTCAGTGCTCTCTATAGCGGTCAAGTTGCTCGCTACAATAGTCATTACGCTCTCTACAGCAGTCATCTATAGGGGTTTAAGCCTTTAACACCATGGCCTGCAGCGATTTAGGGATCTGTTTAGGATCTTGATGGGATCATATTAGGATCAAGTTATTGGATCTGGCCTGTGGATAACGTGGATAAAGTCCAGACGAACGATATAACCATTAGCTTATGAAAAATATTGGAGATTTAGAGGATAATAGCTAAGCACGATCTTTATAGACTACGAATTAACGTATTTGTACAGGGCTGCCTAACCGTAAAAAGCCAAGGAGCACCACTACACGAAAGAGTTCTTACTCTTGGCTAATTGACTCGTTAGTTTCGTGTATCAAAACACGGACAATAGGTAGTTATTATGAATAAAATGTCGGGGATCGGAGGATGACCGAGTGGTACTTACTGATGCTCAATGCATCGTTTGAATATTAAATTTTTCTGATTACTTGGTTTGTAAATCAAGCCTTAAGACCATTTTTTATGGGTTGAAGACCACTGTAGAGAGAAGATAAATTCTCTAATCTTGTAGGCTGAGAAGTCTGCATTCATACACAAGACGTGCTTGTTGCTTCTTAAAATGACCGCTGTAGAGAGTAACTTACTCGCTATAGTGGTCGTCACTGAAAAAGTACTAACAAAAGTCTGCTAACACGTGCATTTAATGAAGGAGCTGAATTTACGGAAAACGCTGCTGTTTTTTAAGCCATCAACAGCTGCCAGTTGACCAGATCCTCATTTATTAATACCCCTCGATGTTAGTAATGTCTTCATTAGTCACATGAGGACGTCCCGTTAAGAAGCGATTTTCCGACGAACAGATCATCAGTATTCTCCGCGAGGCCGAAGTCGGAGTTTCGGCCCGGGAACTCTGCCGCAAGCATGCTATTTCAGAAGCTACCTTCTACACCTGACGCAAGAAGCTTGATGGTATGGAAGTTCTCGAAGTAAAGCGGCTCAATTCACTTGAAGAGGAGAAGGCTCGCCTCAAGAAGTTGCTAGCTGAAGCAATGCCGGATGAGAAGGCACTTCAGGTGGCTCTGGGCCGAAAGTTCTGACGACAGACCAGAAGCGGGAAGCTGTGGAGGCCATGTGTGAAGCTACGGATCTGTCACAACGTTGAGCCTGCAGGTTAGCTGTTCTGTCCCTTTGAACCTGTCGTTATGCGGCTCAGCGTCCGGCTGCTGACGCGCAACTGTCTCTACGCATTACAGAGCTGGCAAGTGAACGCCGCCGCTTTGGTTATCGACGCATCTGGCATCTACTGCGCCGAGAGGGCTTTCACGTCAACCATAAGCGGGTATATCGCATCTATCATCTCAACGGCCTGGGCGTAAAGCGCAGGCGACGCCGTAAATGGCTGGCAACAGAGCGGCTTCCACTTCTTCGTCCGGATGCGCCAAACCTGACATGGTCGATGGATTTTGTCATGGATGCACTTGCCAGCGGCCACCGGATTAAGTACCCGACCTGCGTGGATGATTTAACGAAGGAGTGTCTGAGGCTCACTGCTACTTTCGTTATTTCAGGCGTCAGGTCACGCGTATTCTGGACAGCGTCGCGCTGGTTCGGGACTATCCGGCGACAATAAGAACCGATTAGGGCATGGAATTCACCTGCCGCGCGCTCGATCAATGGGCCTTTGAGAATGGTGTGGAACTACGGCTTATCCAGCCAGGTAAGCCAACACAGAACGGATTTATTGAGAGTTTTAACGGACGCTTTCGCGATGAGTGTCTGAATTAACACTGGTTCAGCGATATTCTTCATGCCCGGAAAACGATTAATGACTGGCGGCAGGATTATGCGAGTGTCGTCTCCATTCATCCTGGATTACCAGACACCAGCAGAATTCGCAACGGACTAGCGAAACGGGAAATATGAAGAAAAACCAACCGACATTACTAACTTAAGGTTGTATCTAATCTTGGGGCAGGTCAGCAGTTATCTGGGAATTTCAATGTGAAATATTTAGAAACTTTGTACTAATTACAGGAAGTTACAGTGGGTTTTTATAGGGAGATCATTTCACTTTTTCTGATTGCTTGAGTGAGACACAAACAGCTCACAGGCTGAAGAGTGTCTCTTTCATATGATGGTATTAATTAGCTATTACTTTCAGCCTGCATTCGCGCTATTACTTCTTTAACAGCAGCATCGAGCTCGGCCTGATAAACTGCTGGAAGGCGAGCAAACTCATATGTAACGAGTCGCTTTTCTGAATCAGTCTTCTTACGCGCGAACTGCTTCTTATCGGCAAAATCCGCCATCTTTATAGTCACGACTTTAGAGGCTGGTTTGCCGCTTTTTAGGCCAGCGACTTCAGTGCGGAAATAACCAATAATCTTGGCTTTGTAAGCCGTCTCATCAACCTTCAAATTGGTATCTTCGTCCATTTTTTCAAGGACGTTAATCACAAGGTCGCTGATGGAGATGTTTTTAACGTTGGCCTTCTCCGCTACATCAAGCAAAGCCTGATAATCGCTGATTGAAAGCTCGTTAACGAAGGGGAACACGCCGATCATTTCATCGGGCACTGATGCGGCCTGAAAAGCGCGGGTGATTTTAGCGGGCGATATGCCCTCTGCCTTCGCCATTTCAGACTGTGTCGTTCCTTCCGGATACATCAGCTTTAGTCGTTTACCCAGTTCACGTAATGTGTGCTCTTTCGCCGTCTGGATATCGATCGCCAGTTGACGGGCATCAGCCAGTGATAAATCGTCTTTAGTCACCAAAACATCAAAAGCCGCGCCATTAAATATACAGGCTGCACGGCGGCGAGAGCCATCCAGTACTTCAATCCGCCCTTCTACTTCTCTGCCGATCGCCGGGAAGAATTGTTGAAGCTTGATAGTGCGGGCAATGTCACTAACCGACTCCTTGGTGATGAATGACTGATCACGGCCGTTTACGCCGGCATCAACGAAAGTTTGCTGTTCAATTTCATCGTGAAGTACATGTGTGAGCGTAAAACTTGCTTCCGCACCTGATTTCAGGACAAAAGTTCGGTTGCCGTCTGTTTCGCTTAATTTTTTAGAAAAGCTGGATTCACTTACTGAACGCCCTAGCCCTTTCAGTTCTTTCTTCATTTCATTCCCCTCACGAACTCAATTCTTTTGAATACTGCCTGCGTAAACCGTTCCGCCTCGCGCTTTGCATTTTTCAATGCTTCCGTACTACCTGGATATGACTGAGGATCGGCACTGACAATTGTGTCAAAGGTTTCACCGCAGCGTTCAAACCCATCAAGGCGTGGCAATGTCGCGTCCAGAATGTATGACGTGAAGACGTCTCGCGCTAAACCATGCGTCATTTCATGATCACGCTTGGAGGTCATCTTCGACATAAATCCAATGTTGCCTTTGATTCTTGGAGTAATGCCTTCATCCTCAAGCTTCTCCAGCATTTCTGGTAAACGAGTCAGATATTTTAATGTGGAGTGGAAATCGACCTGAGCTGGTGGCGTTGGTGTTAAAAGCAGATCGCTCGCTGCAATAGCATTAAGCATAAAGGCATCTAGGTGTGGCCCGGTGTCGATAAAAATGAAATCGTAGTCCTTACCGACGCGATCAATGATATTGCGGCGCAGTACTTCCGAAGGCTTCATTGCAGGCAGGTGCTCGCTAACGAGTTCCTTCCATTGACTGGCCACGAAGCCATCATCAATGGACGCCGGAATAATATCTACGCCGGGGATGATGGTAGGAAGAATAATGTCTTCCTTTATCTGTTCCGCATCCAAATCATTCAACATGGCCTGCGCTGCGGTTTCCATGATGGAACCAATGCTGCTTGAATGATTAAGGAACATCGTGCTGGATGCCTGCGGGTCAAGATCAACAACCAAAATACGCAGGTCATATTGCAGGAGATCGGGATGGACGCGCAGCCCATGCGCCAGCGTTACGGTGCTAACCGTCTTGGACACACCACCTTTAAGATTGACGACGAAAATAGTGAACGGACCACCCTCTTCGTGTAGCTCACGATATTTGGGCACTTTGCGGTGTTCATAGATGTCCACGACGTCCTGAACTGTCAGAGCGTAGTGCCTAGCATTGCCAGCATCTTTTTTTCCGAACACATGCCCTTCTTCTTCCATTTCTGCGATCGCCTGCTCTACCGCGCGGCGACTCAGTTTTGGCATATTTGCCACAGTATTACGCGTGTAAGTCTGGTAATACTTATCTAGGCCAAACTCGTGACGCTTACCTATTATGTCATCGCTCATACTGCGTAGCATTGCGGTCGCCCTGCGGGCTGTTTCATCCACGCCACCGTAAGTACTTTTCATCACTTAGCTCCATTGGCAATCATTGAAGCGAGTGTACATTTAAATTTTGTGTGTGCAACTTTTTTTGATATTCATAAATTTGTTGTACTGACATGATTTTCTACATCGATGTCCATTATTATGTTTAAGATATTCCTGATGACCGCCCTTCGCTGTTGATAATCAGATTCGCTTTTTGTTGTTTAGAGATTGAGCAGCTAATACGTGAGTGCCTTACTTCACATTAGGGCTTCAGGTGCAGGTATGGTGATGAAATTCCATATAGTAAT
>NZ_AP035977.1:0-870295 GCF_059730795.1 Pantoea sp. X-Soil-ISGK-275 | reverse complement strand
ATTACAGTGAACATTAACACTGTTTATAGTGAACATTCTACTCTCTATAGTGAATAAACTACTGACTCCAGTGAACACTTTACTCATTATAGTGAACACGAGCACCTTCTGAGCCCTTGTGGGGTGCGGTCTGCGACGATCGGGGATCTCTTAGGATCTCTTTAAGATCTCTATATGATCTTTCTTTAAGATCTATTCACTGTATAACTTAATAACGCCAGGACTGAAGCGGCTTTCGACACGCAAAACGTTTAAAATAACCGCATCGCGATAACATCCTATTCGATCCCACCAAATCATCAGTTCTATGCGATCAAGATCCTGATAATTCTCCTTAAATGAACAACTTCCTCATTATTATTCATTTTTAAGAAACCTTTACACGGCGTAAGGTGAGCACCATTGAACATCACATCACTTATGACGAGGACATCTTTCATGACTGACAACGTTATCTCCCGCAACCCAACTACCGGCGAAATCATCGCAACCTATCCGCTGCAAAGCGCAGCTGAACTGGAAGCCGCATTGCAGCAAAGTGCTGATGCCTTCGCAGAGTGGCGCTATACGGCAATGCCGCAGCGAGTCAAAGTACTGCGTCAACTGGCAGAACAGATTCGCCAACGACAAGATGAGTTGGCAACCATGGCGACGCTGGAAATGGGTAAGCCAATCGCTCAGGCACGTGCTGAAGTACTGAAATGTGCCAATCTCTGTGACTGGTATGCGGAACATGGTCCGGCGATCCTTGCCGATAAACCCACGCTGGTGGAAAACCAGCAAGCGTGGCAGTCATTTCGCCCGCTCGGTGTAATCCTTGCAGTGATGCCATGGAACTTCCCTTACTGGCAGGTTCTGCGCGGCGCAGTCAGCATGTTACTGGCGGGTAATACCTATGTGCTGAAACATGCACCAAGCGTAATGGGATCCGCCAATCTGATGACGTCACTGTTTGATGCCACCGATCTGCCTAAAGGCGGCTTCACTGTGATCAATGTCGATAATGATGGCGTTTCGGCCGCGATCAAAGATCCGCGTATTGCCGCTGTAGCGGTAACCGGCAGCGTGCGTGCAGGCGGAGCTATTGCAGCGCAAGCCGGTGCAGTATTGAAAAAAACCGTGCTGGAACTGGGCGGCGCGGATCCTTTCATTGTGCTGGCAGATGCAGACCTTGATGCTGCAGTGGCCTCAGCGGTCACAGGACGCTACCAGAACACCGGACAGGTCTGCATGGCAGCCAAGCGCTTCATCATTGAAGAAAGCGTCGCAGAAGCGTTTGAGGCGCGTTTCAGCGCAGCGGTACAGGCATTGAATATCGGCGATCCTTTGGCAGAAGAAACCTATATCGGCCCGATGGCGCGTTACGATCTGCGTGATGAGCTGGATAATCAGGTGCAGCAGACCATCAAGGAGGGCGCCCGTCTGGTATTAGGCGGCCATAAGATCGACGGCCCAGGCAACTATTACGCCCCAACGATCCTCGCAGATGTCACGCCAGCCATGACTGCTTTCCAGCAGGAGATCTTTGGCCCGGTCGCTGCGATTACCGTCGCTCGTGATGCACAACACGCCCTTGAGCTGGCCAACGACAGCGAGTTCGGTCTTAGTGCAACGTTGTGGAGCGGCAACGAAGCACTGGCCAACGAACTGGCGGAAAAACTGGAGACCGGCGCGGTGTTTATCAACGGCAATGGCGCGTCAGATCCGCGTGTTGCGATTGGTGGCGTGAAGAAGAGCGGCTATGGTCGTGAACTGTCGAGCTTTGGTGTCCACGAATTCTGCAACATTCAGACGGTATGGAAAAACCGCCGCTAAATATTATCGGGCGCATTATTCGCGCCCTCATTCCCATCCCTCCTGCCTCAGACCGTTGCACATCGGTTAAAATGTTGTGGACGAGTTCAAAAAAACCACTACTGGTATTATAAAGGTATTATTACTGGTGTTAGATTTGCCTCCACCTACACCGGGGAATCCTTTTAAATGAAAACAACAATCCCAAAACTGTCGTTCATGATGTTTCTTGAGTGGTTTATCTGGGGCGCATGGTTTGTACCGCTCTGGGCATTTCTCAGCAAAAATGGCTTCTCGCCAGTTGAGATCGCCTGGTGCTACGCCTGTACCTCGATAGCCGCCATCCTGTCGCCGATCCTTGTCGGATCGCTGGCCGATCGCTTCTTTCAGGCGCAAAAAGTGTTGTCACTGCTCACCATCATCGGCTCGATCCTGATGTTCTTTGCAGCTCAGCAAACCCACTTCGGCGGCTTCTTCCCGCTGTTGTTGCTGTATGCGCTCACTTACATGCCAACCATTGCCTTAACCAATAGCATCGCGTTTTCGCACGTTGCGGATGTGGAGCGTGATTACCCACGCATTCGCGTTATGGGGACACTTGGCTGGATTGCCTCTGGCATCGTTTGTGGTTTCCTGCCGCCGCTGCTGGGCTATGGCGATATTTCAGCCAGCAACGTGCCGTTATTGATCACTGCGGCAAGTTCGCTGTTGCTCGGCATTTTTGCCCTGACGCTACCCGCGACCGAGCCGAAAAGCACCGGCAAATTCAGCCTTCGCGTCGCGCTTGGCCTGGATGCGCTGCATCTGCTGAAGGATCGCAGCTTCCTCGTCTTCTTCGTCTGCTCCTTCCTGTTCAGCATGCCGCTGGCGTTTTACTACATCTTTGCCGAAGGCTATCTGACGGAAGTCGGCTTGCCGCATGCCACCGGCTGGATGACGCTCGGTCAGGTTTCGGAAATCTTCTTCCTGCTGGCGCTGCCGTTCTTCATTAAACGCTTTGGCATCGGTAAAGTGCTGCTGCTGGGATTGACTACCGCCGCGTTACGATACGTGTTCTTTGTGTTCGGCGGCGATCAAAACATGCTGACGTACGGCTTGCTGTTCATGGGCATTCTGCTGCACGGCGTCAGCTACGATTTCTACTTCATCACTGCTTACATTTACGTTGATAAGAAAGCGCCAGTGGCAATGCGTAACGCCGCGCAAGGGCTGATCACACTCGCCTGTCAGGGCATCGGTAGCCTGCTCGGTTACCGCCTGGGCGGCTATCTGATGCAGGAGATGTTTGCCTACGACCAACCCCGCAACGGCCAGACTTTCAACTGGGCCGGCATGTGGATGTTTGGCAGCGTGATGATCGTAATGATCACCATCGCCTTTATCGTCCTGTTCCGCGACGGTAAAAAACGCAGCGATGAGCTTACCGCTTTCGATAATTCAGCAACCGCTGACAGCCATAAATAAGGGATTTCACCATGACGATGACAACGCAAGAAAAACGGATTTTAGGCGCGTTTTACGGCCAGGCGCTGGGCGATGCGATGGGCATGCCATCGGAATTGTGGCCACGATCGCGCGTGAAGCAGCACTTCGGCTGGATCGATCGCTTCCTGCCTGGTCCGGCTGAAAACAATGCCGCCTGCTACTTTGGCCGGGCGGCCTTTACCGATGACACGTCCATGGCGCTGGCATTGGCTGATGCGATCGTCTCTCACGATGGTGAGATCAACGCGGAAACCATCGGCGCAAATATTTTGCACTGGGCCGAGTCGTTTGATGCCTTTAACAAGAACGTACTTGGACCGACTTCAAAAATCGCGCTCAACGCGATGAAAGCAGGGACGCCGGTGTCGCAGCTGGAAAATAAAGGCATGACCAACGGCGCAGCAATGCGCGTGTCCCCGCTCGGCTGTCTACTGCCAGCACGCGATTTATCCGCTTTCATTGATGCCGTCGCACTGGCGTCGAGCCCAACGCACAAATCGGATGTCGCGATTTCCGGCGCGACGGTGATTGCGTGGGCGGTTTCGCGTGCTATTGATGGTGCCAGCTGGACAACGATCCGCGATGAACTGCCTACGATTGCACGCGCGGCGCAGGAGATGCGTGTTACCACCTTTAGCGCATCAATGGCGGCACGCCTCGAACTGGCGTTGAGCGTTGTCGTGCAGGGCAGGGGCGTGGAATCTACGATGCAGCAGATTTACGATCTGGTTGGCACCGGCACCAGCACCATTGAATCGGTACCGGCGGCGATTGCGATGGTGCAATTAGCTGAAACCGATCCGAATCGCTGCGCGATCCTTTGCGCTAACCTCGGCGGCGATACCGATACCATCGGCGCGATGGCGGTGGCGATTTGCGGTGCGCTGCATGGCATCGACAGTATTGATGTTGCCCTGAAAGCCGAGCTGGATGCCGCTAACGCGCTGGATTTCACCCGCTACAGCGCCGCATTTACGCGTTTCCGCCAGCAGCGCGAGGCCGCTTATGCTGACGCCTGATGATCTGCAGAGACTCGAAGGCCGTCTGCCTGTGTGCGTGATTGGTGCGGCGGTGGTGGATGTGATTGCTGATGCTTACTCGTTGCCACATCGTGGCAGCGATGTTGAGCTCCACCAGCAGGGTGTCAACGTGGGCGGCTGTGCGCTGAACGTGGCGATTGCGCTGCACCGGCTTGGCATCCCGTCCATCAACGCGCTACCGCTCGGTAACGGCCCCTGGGCGAGCATTGTGCGGCAGAAGTTGACGGAATATGGCATTCACAGCGTGCTGGAAACCGCGAAGGGCGATAACGGCTGGTGTTTAGCGTTGGTGGAACCCGATGGCGAGCGCACATTTCTGTCAGTGAGCGGCGTTGAAAATCAGTGGGATGCAGCACTGCTCGATACGCTGCCGCAGCCGGCTAATCGCTGGATCTACCTTTCCGGCTATCAGCTCACCAGCAAAAGCGGTGATGTGATGATCGACTGGCTGGAGCAGCAAAGCCAGCCGTATCAATTGTTAGTGGATTTCGGTCCACGTCTGGCGGATATCGGCGATGCGCAGTTTGAACGCATTATGGCGCGCCGTCCACTGATTACAGTGAACAGACAGGAAGCCGAACTGCTGTGGCATGAACGTTTGAATCAAACAGAACCCTTTGATGCACATCAGTTAATGTCGCGCTGGCGGCAGCGCTTTGGTGGCGCGATGGTAGTGCGACTCGATAGCGAAGGTGCCGGCTTCGTTGACGCGAATACGCAAGGTTGGATACCGGCATTGCCGACAAAAGTGGTCGATACCATCGGCGCAGGCGACAGCCACGCGGGCGGATTATTGGCGGGATTGGCGTCGGGTTGGTTGCTGGGTGAAAGCGTTGCGCTGGGCAATGCGGTGGCGTCTTATGTGGTGTCACAGCGCGGCGGGGATTGCGCGCCCGATCGCGCCACATTAACGGCTTATTGGCAGCAGCGCCTTACTCCGCAATAAACACATACATATCGCTACGACAGTAGCTAATGCTGTATTCCAGCGGATTGCCCTGCGCATCTAACGCCAGCTGCTTGATCACCAAAACAGGCACGTTGTCGGGTAGGGCGATCTGCAGCTGGAGCGCCTCATCTGGCATGCGAGCACTTACTCTGCTTTGTGACTTAACCGGCAGAATTTGCTGCTGATGGAAATAATCGTACAGCGAAATCCCAATCTCGTCTGCATCGGCGATATAGCGCGCCGGCACCCAGGATTCTTCTACCGACACCGCTTGCTGATCGACATAGCGAATACGCTTCAGTAAATAAACCTCGCTGCCTTTACTCAACCCGAGCTTTTCGGCGATTTCTGCGTCGCAATGGATTTTGCTTTTGTTAATCCACACGGTGTCGGGCTTTTTACCGCGCAATACCGCTTGTTGCGACAAGCCTTTCGGTTCTTTAAGCGAATACTCAAACTGGCTGCAGATCTGCGTGCCGTAGCCACGAGAACGCAACACCACGCCCTCTTTTTCCAGCGCATCCATGGCTTTACGCACGGTGATACGCGAAATGCTCAGTGACTGGCTGAAGTCACGCTCACTTGGCAGGATCTCTTCATGCACTAACACGCCATCGCGCACCGCATCTTTAATTGCAGTGGCAAAGCGTTTGTACAGCGGCGTGCGGCTTTCATCGGCAAGGGTAGAAGTCAGCCGCGAAAATAGTGCAGTTTGATCGGTCATAGCGGGCGGGTTCACTCATTCTGGTAAGCGGCAGAACGTCTATGATACTGAGTTTTAGGCTATTGGGATACGCCAGCAAATGCATGAAAATTGACCTAGCCCGTAAGCAAGACTATAGTAATGCTTACGGGTTAAAAAGAGGCAAGGAAGCGACCATGGGGGATTTATCTTACGCCAGAATTTCAGGAAGAGCGTTTAAGAGCACGCATCAGCGATAAAATTTTGTGCAAGGCAGCGATGTCCATTTTCGCGGGACTTCATGGTGATTGCCTGGGCCGATTTACTTATAAGAAGCGAGTCGGTTTACCAGGCGTCGGTGCTTCTGATGGTGCGCGCTGCATAGTATTTTTCAATGATGGGAAAAATCTTTACTTCTTTGATATGTATTTAAAAAGCCAGCTTTCGAAGAAGAAAGGTAAAGAGTTAGAAGACGATGAAATTGATGCATATTGCAGCATCGCGCGAGATTTTATTGCTATGCCAGACGAGCTAATCGAGGCGTTAATTAAAGCAAAAGAGTTAATTGAGGTAACCTGTAATGACTGGACGTTTAAAAAAAATTCAGAGCATGGCGCAACGCTATAACCAGCTTGGCGCAGTGCAAGATGAAACAGTTGCCGAAATTAATGCTGCCATAGAAGCACGTAACATTCCTCCAGTGCGTACGATGAGTGGCATAGAAATTAAAGCGGTGCGACTGCGCTGGAATATGTCGCAAGCTGCCCTGGCGTTAACCACCGGAATGTCTGTGGAAAGCGTATCCAAATGGGAGCGCAACGAAAGCAAGCCAAATAAAGCGGCATTACGCATTCTCAACACGATTGAAGATAAAGGGCCGGCCGTCTTTATCCTCTAAATAATAAAAGCCCCATTGGGGCTTTTATGCATATACCCGACTCAGCGCTCATCAAACGGCACGCCGCCTTTCGACTTATGATGTTTTGGCGTTTCGATAATGGAAACTGTCACCGAATTAGCGTCGATCTCAAACGAATCGGCCACCGCTGCGGTGACGGCTCTCAACAACTTTTTCTTCTGCTCAACCGTGCGACCTTCCGCTGCATACACAACAATTTCTGGCATCTTTGCTGCTCCTGAAAGTAAACGTAAGTTTTCAGCATACCGCAGCCAACGCCCTGCGTGCAGCGTCAATCACCTATGTTTGCAGGCAATCTGTGTTGAAATGTGTATTGTTATGTTATAACGTAATTAACCCTTTTAATATGTAGCGGATTCAGTCGGAAATCATAATGAAATCAATGAAAAATTTGCTTATCGCTTCGGCGTTAGGCCTGGCTTCTTACGCCTCAATGGCGGCTGAACATCAGGATAAACCGGTGCGCATTGCGGCACCGTTTGAAATTAAAGGCACCGATCCGGCGCTCTCCGGCGACATTTTGTTGCGTATGGATGTGGTGGAAACGCTGGTGGAAGTGAACGAAAGGGCCGAGCCCATTCCGGCGCTGGCGCAAAGCTGGCAGGTATCGGCAGATGGTTTGCAATGGCAATTGAATTTGCGTCCCAACGTGCGTTTTCATGATGGATCGCCACTGGATGCAGCCGCAGTGGTAAAATCTCTCAACACCGCGCGCAGCAAAGCGGGTCTGCTGGATAAAACGCCGATTGCCGCTATCAGGGGGGAAGGGCAGCGCGTCACCATCACCTTGAGCGAACCATTTACGCCGCTGCTTTCGGTGTTAGCAGAGAGCCGTTCCCAGATTCTGGCGTTGGCTAGCTGGGATGCGCAGGACAACATCACCCGCATCATCGGCAGCGGCCCGTTTATGCTGACATCGTTCCAGCCGCCGCAATCGCTGGCAGTAAAACGTTTTGACGATTACTGGGGCGAAAAGCCGGCGATTGCGGCCGCCAGCTATCTCTCTTCCGGACGCGCCGAAACCCGCGCCTTGCTGGCGGAAAGCGGCGACGCGGATTACGTCTTCAACCTGGATGCCGCCAGCCGTCAGCGTTTGGCGCGCAAGCCATCGCTGCAACTTCCTGCTATTCCAGTGCCACGCACGCTGATGCTTAAACTGAATGCGGGCGATCCGCTGTTAGCTGAACAGCCGGTGCGTGCTGCGATCAGTATGGCGATTGATCGTAACGCGCTGGCGATGGCGGTGCTGCGTTATCCGGGCGCGGCCAGCCAGTTATTCCCGCCGAATATGGGCGAATGGCACAACAGCGCACTGCAACCGCTGCAATTTAATCCGCAGCTGGCGGCACAACAGCTGCAAGCGACGGGCTGGACACTGGGCGCGGACGGCGTGTTAACGCGCAACGGCCAGCGCTTCAGCGTGACGCTGCTGACGTTCCCCGATCGTCCCGAACTGCCGCTGATGGCGATGGTTATTCAGCAGCAGCTGCGTAAAGTCGGTATTGAAGTGAAGATCAACTCCACCAACGCCAGCGAAATTCCAGCGCAGCATCACAGCAATCGACTGCAACTGGCGCTGTTTTCCCGTAATTTTGCGCTCACGCCTGACCCAACCGGCACGTTACTGCAGGATTATGCGGAAAAGGGCGGCGACTGGGGCGCGATGAACTGGCATCCGGCCGGTTTTAGCGCGGCGTTGCACACCTTAACGCAATCCACCGATACCGCCGAACGTGCGCAGGCGCGTAACCTGATCACCGCCTCCTTACAGCAGGATTTACCGGTGATCCCGATTGCCTGGTATCAGCAATCAGCCGCGATCAACAGCAAGTTGAAAAACGTCACGCTCGATCCGTTTGAACGCCACTTTGGTCTGCGTCAAATGCAGTGGGAGCAATGATGATCAAGCTTTTGGGCTGGCGCCTGATACAGGCGGCTTTCGTGGTGCTGGCAGTAGGTTTACTCACCTGGTTTCTGGTGCAGGCCTTGCCCGGCGACATGGCGTGGCGCATTGCCAGCGGGCGTTATGGCTACGATCGTGTGGATGCCAACGCGGTGGCGCTGGTGCAGCAGGAACTGATCGGCTCGTTGCATCAGGGCAGCGCGTTGCTGCACTGGCTATTCGATCTGCTGCAGTTCAACTTTGGTCGTTCACTGGTGTCCGGCGAACCGGTGATGGATGAACTGCGCTGGCAGCTGAGTCAAACGCTGGCGCTGGCAGGAACATCACTGTTACTGACGATTCTCTTCACCTTGCCGCTGGGCATTTGGGCGGGATGTCACGCCAATGGCAAGCTCGATCGCGCGCTGTTCTGGCTGAGTGCGCTGCTGAAATCGGTGCCGCATTTTGCCCTTGGCATGCTGCTGATTGTGTTACTGGCGCTGCAGCTCGCTTGGCTGCCCAGCGCCGGGCATGGCGAGCTGCGTCATTTTCTGTTGCCATCGTTAACGCTGGCATTGTCGCTCACCGCAGTGGGCGTGCGCGTAGTGCGTGAAGCGACTTATCAGGTGGTCACGTCAGGCCATTACCGCTGGGGCGCGCAGAAGGGGTTAGCATCCAAAACGCTAATGCGTCGTCACGGCATGCGTAATCTGGCATCGCCGGTGTTGACCTGGTTTGGTATGCAGTTTGTCTGGCTGGTGGAAGGCGTGGTGGTGGTGGAAACGCTGTTTGCCTGGCCCGGCATTGGTCACGCGCTGGTGCATGCCATCTTTGCCCGCGATGTGCCGGTGATTCAGGCCAGCGCCATGACGCTCGGACTGCTGTTCGTGCTGCTGAATATGCTGGTGGATGCGGGTTGTTATCTGCTTGATCCCCGAGGAGCACGCGCATGACCATTTCCTTCCCGCGTCTTATTGGCCTGCTGTTGTTGTGCGTGCTGCTTGGCTTCGCCTTCCTGCTGCCCCTGATTCATCACGGCGATCCGCTGGAACAGGATCTGCTGCAGATGCTGCACGCGCCGAGCGGCGGCAATCTTCTCGGATTTGATCATCTGGGCCGCGACATGCTGCCGCGCCTCAGTGCCGCGTTGCGTCTTTCGCTTGGCCTCGCTGCATTATGTGTGATGAGCGCGCTGCTCGCGGGCGTGCTGGCCGGCGTATTCAGCGCGCTGTATGGCGGCTGGCTTGATCGTCTGCTCAGCATGCTCGGCGACATGTGTCTGGCATTGCCGGGATTGCTGCTGGTGTTGCTGTTAGCGGCGATTGCGCCGGATTCTCCCGGCATGTTATGGCTGGGGATTTCGCTGGTGCTGTGGGTGGAATTCTTCCGCGTCACGCGCGCAACCTTGCGTCCGATTGTGCATGCACCCGGCATGCAGGCCTCAACGCTGCTCGGTTTCTCGGCACTCTACCGTTTTCGACGTCATCTGTGGCCCGCGTTAGCGCCGGTATTAACTACGTTGACACTGTTCGCGTTCAGCAGCGCCATCATGGCGGTATCGGCGCTCGGGTTTATCAGCGTCGGTGTTCGTCCGCCTACGCCAGAACTGGGATTGATGATGACCGAACTGCTGCCGTTCGCCTGGGAAGCCCCGTGGCTGTTAATGCAGCCGGTAATCGCGCTGTTTCTGCTGTTGATCAGCCTGAATCTGTTGATGAAAAAGGAGAGCAAATGAAAGGATTACAGGTTATTGGCATCAGCGTCACAACCGCCAGCGCCACGCTGGTGGAACCGGTTGATTTCACCTTGCAGCCCGGCCAACCGCTGACCTTGCTGGGGGAAACCGGTTCAGGAAAAAGCCTGCTGGCGCAAGCGATCATGGGCATTTTTCCCGATGAATTGCAGGCCAACGGCACGCTGATCATCAACGATCAACGTTTTGCCCTGCCGCAGGATGCCGGATTGCTGCGCGAATTATGGGGCCGCACGTTAGCGTCGCTGCCGCAGGAGCCGTGGCTATCGCTGGATCCCACCATGTCAGTGCAGCAGCAGGTTGCAGAAGGCTATCGTTATGTACGTGGACAAGCGAAAGCTGCCAGCTTAATCGCCGCGCGTCGCGATTTACAGCAGCTTGGTTTACTGGACGCGGCGCCGCGTTTTCCGTGGCAACTCTCCGGCGGGATGGCGCAACGTGCCGCGTTTGCCGCCGCACGGGCAGGCGGCGCGGAGATACTGATTGCCGATGAGCCAACTAAAGGGCTGGATGTGGCGCGTCGCGATGAGGTCGCGGCTTTGCTGCGCCGGGAAGTGGCCGACGGCGGCACACTGCTCACCATCACCCACGACATTGCGCTGGCCCGTCAGTTGGGCGGTGAGGTTATCGTGATGCATAAAGGCAAGGTGATCGAGCAGGGCAGGGCGGAACAGGTGCTACATGCGCCGCAGCAGCGGTACACGCGTGAATTACTTGCCGCCGATCCCGCCGCCTGGCCTGCACGGCAACAAACTATTGTTGGCAGCAAAGTGGTGGTGAGTGCTGAGGGCATTCGCATACAGCGCGGCGGCAAACCGCTCGGCGTGCCGCAAAACTTCACGCTGCACGCCGGGGAAATCGTGGGATTACACGGTGCCAGCGGCAGCGGAAAAAGTAGCTTTGGAGATGTGCTGCTCGGTCTGCTGACGCCGCAGCAAGGTAATGTTACGCGCCATGCGGCGGTCGATGCGCTGAAATACCAGAAGATTTATCAGGATCCGTCAGCGCTGTTTCCACCGACCCGCACGCTGGCACAAAGCCTCGACGATGTGTTGCGCCGTCATCGCATTGCCTCCACGCGACGGGATGCGCTAATGGAGCAATTGGCGCTGGCGCCGGAACTGCTGACGCGTCGGCCCGATTCGTTATCGGGCGGCGAACTGCAGCGCTTCTCGCTGTTACGCGTGATGCTGCTCGATCCGGTATTTCTGTTTGCCGATGAACCCACATCGCGTCTTGATCCACTGGTGCAGCAGCAAACCATCCAGCTCATCACCTCGCTGGCGCGTGAGCAACAGTGCGCGGTATTGCTGGTAAGCCACGATCGCGATCTGCTGGAAAAGGGCACGCATCGGGTGATCGCGATGGAAGACGTCGCTTAACGCTCTGGCGGCTGGCTATCGCCGTGACCGAGTGAACGCTGCATCACCACGGTGTCGAGCCAGCGGCCATGTTTGAATCCCACCGATTTCATTACACCGGTGTGCTCAAAACCGAGCGCCCGGTGTAGTCCCAGCGATCCTGCATTCTCGCTATCGCCAATAATCGCGATGATTTGGCGAAATCCCGCCGCTTCCGCTAGCGCAATGGCTTTGTGTAACAGCGCGCGACCAATGCCTCTGCCGGTTTGCTGCTGATCGAGGTAAATCGAATCCTCCAGCGTAAAGCGATAGGCATAACGCGGGCGATACGGCGCCAGATAGCAGTAGCCCAGCACCTGATCATCCTCCTGCGCCACCAGCCAAAAACCGCCGCGCTGCTGCACTTCCTGCACGCGATTCTGCATTTCGCTCGTTGAAGGCGGTTCGGTTTCAAAAGTCGCGGTGCCGTGTAGCACATGCCAGGCGTAGATTTTCTGAATGGCAGCGGCGTGATGAGGTCGGGCGGGAATAATGTCCATATGTTCCTGATTCTTAGCGGAGAAAACCACAGCATGCCACCGCGCCGCACGCGAATCATCGGATTTAACAATAGGAAATTCTGATGGCTAACCTTCTGTGCCGTAGAGTCGCCATTGATGGCGACCTGAACAACCACAACTCAATTCTGCTCAGACAATTGCACCGCCATGGTATCCGCCTCTAAAGCCTCGAACACATGCGGTTCATCGGCGGGATAGCAAATATAGTCGCCTGGATGCAGCTCGACCGGCGCATCGCGCGGTCCCACCAGCGCACGGCCACGCGCGATGATCACATGCTCCACCGAGCCCGGCGGATGCGGTTTTGAGTCGCGCGGTGCGCCAGGTTGGCTGGTGACCAGATAGAGATCGCGGCGTCCGCCGGGCGGGCAACTTGCCAGCAATGCCGCCTGATAATCCGCCATCTCCGCTGAAACGATCATGCCTTCGCCACGGCGAATTACCTGCAATCGCTTCACTTCCGGCTCCATCAAACGCGCGAAAGGAATATTCAACGCCACACACAGCGCCCACAACGTTTCAAGGCTGGGATTGCCGTTGCCCGCTTCGAGCTGCGACAGCGTAGATTTAGCGATCCCGGCGCGACGCGCCACTTCTGTCAGTGAAAGCCCTGCGCGCTGGCGTTCGCGCAGTAATCCGACAGCAATAATATCAATTGGCGTGGTCAAACCCTCTCCTGTTCTTTATATCGAACGATTTGTTCGTCTTGTAAAACAATTCTGCTGCGTTCATTATAACGGCTTTCCTGTTCGATATGAGATCAAATTGTGATGCGTCTGGGTGCAGTGCCGCTTGATCGCGGAGTAATAAAAGCCATATTCCTGGTTTGTCTGGCCGACGGTATTGTCGGGCTTTCTTACGGTTCGCTGGCGGCGGCCGAAGGTTTTCCGCTGTGGGTGCCCATTGCACTCTCAACCCTGGTGCTGGCCGGTGCGTCGGAATTTCTGTTTATCGGCATTGTGGCGGGCGGCGGCAGTCCATTGACCGCAGCAGCGGCTGGGTTGTTGGTTAACGCGCGGCATTTGCCGTTTGGTATTGCGGTGAAAGATCTGGTGGGCAAAGGCAGCCGCAGTCTGTTGGGGTGCCACATCATGAATGATGAAAGCGTGGTGTTTGGTATTTCTCAGCCAAAACTGGCGCAGCGTCGCGCCGCGTACTGGATTTGCGGTTTGGGCATTTTTACCATCTGGCCGCTGTCGGTGATTGGCGGTGCGGTGATCGGCCGCTTTATTCCCGATGTCTCGGCCATTGGTTTAGATGCGGTGTTCCCGGCGATCCTGATTGCCCTGATTTTCCCGGCGCTGCGTCAGCGTCGCACGCTGATCCCCGCTACGCTTGGCACAGCGCTCTCTGTGCTGGCGACGCCGTTTGTGCCAGCGGGCATGCCGGTGCTGTTTTCATTGCTGGGATTACTGAGCTGGCGGGAGCGTAAAAATGCAAAATAATCTGATCATTGGCGGTATCGCGCTGCTGGCGGTAGGCACTTATGCGATCCGCTTCGCCGGTTATCGCCTTGGCAGCCGTATGCAGATGTCGGATCGCGCGCGCAACATGCTGTCTGATGCCGCCACCGTTTTGTTGCTAGCGGTAGCCGTAACCACCGCGCTGTTTGAAGGCACGCACTTCGCTGGCGTAGCGCGCATCGCTGGCGTGCTGTTTGCAGTATTTTTGGCCTGGCGGCGCACACCGTTGATTCTGGTAATTATCGGTGCTGCGCTAATGACCGCGTTGCTACGCTACTTCGGCGTGCCCTGATCGCGCCAGGTTTGCGCGCGTAATTCATATACCAAACTGGCGGGCGCGCCCGGAACATCGTGAACCTGGCCGTAACAGCGCAGTCCCGCCTTTTCCAATACCTGCTGTGATGCAATATGATCCTGACGCACCGCCGCATCAATCACCGGAAGCTGGCATTCATCGAAGCCATAAGCGACAACCCTTCGTGCAAACTCGGTGGCGAAACCTTTTCCCCACGCCTCTTTCGCCAGACGATAGCCAAGATTATTGACCGGCTTGCCAGCAAACTCGCGCACTGATAAACCACCAAATCCTATAACCTCATCCGGCTGTTCCCGCAGGCAAATCGCCCAGTTACCGAAGGGAAAGGATTGCCAGTGCGCCAGCCAGCGAGTTAATACCTCCTCTGCAAAGGCTACATCGGGAAACGGACCCGCCGGATTGAACATATTGGTATCCGGATCGCCATAGATGGCAAACAGGCGCTGAACATCGGTGGATTCAACCGGACGAAGAAACAAACGTGATGAAGTGAGCTGCATTGTCGTAACCTTTTGTAGCCGGAATCGGCGTTATCTTCCTGATGAGTTTTGTTACTGTGATACTCCACGGATTACTAGCATAGAGGAAAACGTATGAAACCGCGTTTAGCCCGCTGTGATGAAACGGCCACGCTGTGGCGTATTCGCAACCTTGCCATTCGCCACGGTTGCCAGGACGCTTATCCAGCAGATGTGATCAGCGCATGGACGCCCGATGCGTTGCCGCACGGTTATTTCGAGGCGGTAAAAAGCAATCCCTTTTATGTGGTCGACGACGCTGAATATGGCGTCGCCGCGACCGGTTTTCTCGATTTGCACAGCGGCAGCGTTGAAGCGATCTTTACGTTGCCCACCTGCAATGGCAAAGGGTATGCCAGCGCGATAATGCAGGCAATTATCGATGAAGCGCGTCAGCGTGGTTTTAATCAGCTGACGCTCGCCGCCACCCCCAACGCCAGTAGCTTCTATCAGCGCCACGGTTTTCGTGTAGTGCGAGAGGCGCTTTATCCCTCGGCGCTGGCGCAAGCCGATCTTCCCTGCGTCGAAATGATTCGCGAACTTTAAGGCTAAAATGACAAACAGTGCAAACAACATGGACCGCGCGAATATGGTAATTAACTGCGTAGCCTATCGCCATGGCGAGCGCGAAGAACATGTCGATATCGCCGATATCAGTGAAGTATTAAAAGAAGAGAAATCCTTCGTCTGGATGGGTTTGTACCAACCCGAACCGGCTTTTATGCAGACGCTGCAGCAGGAATTCAGCCTGCACGAATTGGCGATTGAAGATGCGCTGGTAGCGCATCAGCGACCGAAGATCGAGCAGTATGGCGATTCGGTGTTTATCGTGGTGAAAACCGCCCACATGGATGAGCAGCAGCGCATCACTTTCGGCGAAACCCACTTCTTCCTCGGCAAAAACTTCCTGATCACTGTGCGTCACGGTTCTTCGGAAGGCTATGCAGACATCCGCACCAAAGCCGAAAAGAACCACGCGCTACTGTGTGAAGGACCGGGTTATGCGCTCTACTGCATCCTTGATTTCATCGTTGATAACTACAGTAAAATCACTGAATCCCTCAACGATCGCATTAGCGGGTTGGAACAGGGCATGTTCACCACACGTTTCGACAGCGATGCGCTGCAGAACGTTTATCATCTGCGTCGTGAACTGCTGGCGCTGCGTAACGCGGCGCTGCCGGTGACCGAAATCTGCCAGCAGCTGGTGCGCTTCCACGAAGATATCATTCCTAAAAATCTGCGTGCCTATCTGCGTGACGTGCAGGATCACGCGCATCACGTGATGATCGATGCGGAAGATATGCGTGAAATGCTCACCAGCGCGATGCAGGTCAATCTGGCGCTGGTATCAGTGCAGCAAAGCGAAGTGAATAAAAAGCTCGCTGGTTGGGGTGCGATCCTGATTGTGCCGACCATCATTTTCAGCATGTACGGCATGAACTTCCCCGATATGCCGGAGCTGCATACCCACTTTGGTTATCCTGCAGTGGTGGGCGTAACCATCGTTATCTGCTGTGTGATGTGGTGGCGACTGAAAAAGGCCGGTTGGCTATAAACGTTTAATGCCTGCATTTTTTGCACAACTTCCTGCAACCCGGAGTGAAAGATGTCCTTTACTATTGGTCTGCTGCTGTTCCCCAATCTCACGCAACTTGATCTCACCGGTCCGTGGGAAGTGTTTGCCCGCATGCCCAACGTTAACAACTATCTGATTTGGAAAGATCGCCAGCCGGTGATGTCAGATCGCGGTCTGGCAATCGTACCAACGGTGACCTTTGACGATTGCCCTCAACTCGATCTGATCTGCATTCCCGGCGGTCCGGGACAAATTGCGCTGATGGAGGATGACGAAACGCTGAATTTCGTGCGTCACATGGCGGAAAACGCCAAGTGGGTGACTTCGGTATGTACCGGTTCGCTGGTGTTAGGTGCAGCGGGTTTATTGCAGGGATATCGCGCGACGTCACATTGGGGTTCGCTTGATCAACTCAGCTTGCTCGGTGCCACGCCGGTAGCGGAACGTGTGGTGCGCGATCGCAACCGCATCACTGGCGCGGGCGTCACCTCGGGCATTGATTTCGCTTTAACCGTGGCGGAAGAGCTGCTTGGACGTGAGACAGCGGAAAATATCCAGTTGCAGATGGAGTACGATCCGGCGCCGCCATTCCATTCCGGTTCACCACGCAGCGCATCGCCGGAACGGTTGGCCGAGGCAAAAATCCAGATGCAGGATTTTATTGCTCGTCGACGTGTAGCGACCGAAAGTGCCGCAGCACGGCTCAAGCGTGACTGAGAAAAACTGGCGATTTCAGCCTGAAATCGCCACAAGTTTTACCGCTTAATGTGCGCTGGCAGTAGGGCGCACGGTGATTTCACTGGTATCCACCTCGCCAGGCTGATCGATGGCCCAACCCACCGCTTTGGCAATCGCTTCCGGCTTGAGCGCAATCTGGCGATAGCTCTTCATCGCGTCACGCGCGGTGTTATCGCTGATGATATCCGCCAGTTCAGATTCCACCACGCCAGGATTGATCACCGTAACCCGCAGATGCTGCGACTCCTGACGCAGGCCATCGGAAATCGCGCGGACGGCAAACTTGGTGGCGCAATACACGGCGGCGGTTGGCGAAACAGTCAGTGCACCAATTGAGGCGATATTGATAACGTGACCATATTGCTGCGCTTGCATAGTCGGCAGCACCGCCGCAATGCCATACAGCACGCCGCGAATGTTGACGTCGAGCATCAAATCCCATTCATCGACTTTCATTGAGCTCATCGGTGACAGTGGCATCACGCCCGCATTGTTGATCATCACATCAATACGGCCATATTTCTCCAGTGCAAAATCGGCCAGCTGCTGTGTGTCGGCGCGCTGGGTGACGTCGGTGGCGAGGTAATCCACGCTCGCCCCGCCAAAACGCAATTCATCACATAACGCCTGCAGACGACCGGTACGGCGTGCGCCGAGCACCAGCTGATGGCCTTGTTGCGCCAGATGACGTGCAATGCTTTCGCCAATGCCGCTGCTGGCACCCGTCAAAATAATCACTTTCTTAACTGTATTCATGATGCATTCCTCGTTGAGTTGACGAGGCTATTGTTGATAAATCACGCAGTGCGCAACAGACCGAATTGTGGCGCATCTTTGCCTGATTCTCTCGGGCACATTGTGCAATCACGATTTACACCGCTATGCTTTGCCTGAATCTCTCTGAGGAAATTATTCATGCCGCACACCGTGCAACAGCGCACCTGCGCTTTACTGAGTCAGCTGGCGCGCCAGGAGGGCTATACCGAATCGCTGCTCGATAGCGTGCGCTTTATGCGCGCCGATCGGCAGTGGGCGCGCACGCCGGTATTGTATGAGCCGAGCATCATTATTATTTGCCAGGGATCGAAACGCGCGTTTCTCGCCGACAAAATGTATCGCTACGACGCGCAACATTATCTGGTGTTGTCGGTGCCGCTGCCATTTTCTGCTGAGACGGAAGCCACATCAGAAGAGCCGCTGCTGGGCATCGCTATTCGTCTGGATGTTGCCATGGTGGCGCGGCTGGTGGCACAACTGGCCAGCAGTGATACAACGGTAACCGCTGCACCGGCGGGCATCATCTCCACACCGATCAACGAAACGCTGGCGGAGAGCACGCTACGTTTACTGGAAACGTTGAGCGATCCCCTTGAAGCCAAAGTGTTGGGACCGGCGCGCGTCGAAGAGATCTGTTTTCGCGTATTGATGGGCGAGCAGGGCGGCGCGGTGCGTGCGGCGTTAACCTATCAAGGCCATTTTGGTCGTATCGCGCGAGCTTTGCAGCGCATCCATGCCGACTGGCGTCAGCCGCTGGATGTGCCGCATCTGGCGAATGAAGCCGGCATGAGTGTGCCGCGTTTCCATCTGCATTTTAAAACGGTGACGCAAACCTCGCCGATTCAATATCTAAAATCGCTGCGCTTGCATCAGGCGCGTTTAATGATGATCCGCGACAATCTCACCGCCGCAGGCGCAGCAGCGCGCGTCGGCTATGAGAGTGATTCGCAGTTTAATCGTGAGTTCAAACGGATGTTTGGTCGCAGTCCGGCAGAAGAAGCGCGGGAGATGAAGCGGGCGTTTGAGTTGTTACCGCCGGAGCAGCTGTCCGGCCGATTGCAGGCGCATTAACTTAGCAAATGCTCATGATGGCAACCACTAATAAAATCCAGAAGGCAGCACAGCCGGTAAACATCAGTTGCCAAACCTGATGGCGTTGTGCGGTGAAAAGAGTAGACATACGAGCACGTAGAACCGATTGCATAGCGACCTCAAATCAAAATGTTCATAAAAGTAAGTAAGCGAGCTGAAGCAGGAAAATTCTGTCAGCGAATAAGAACATTCTGACTTTTTTTGAGGGGTAAAATCGACAAGACCAGTCTTGTTTTTTGCTTGATAAATAATCGGTAATAAAATAAAAAGCCGTGAAAGTCAGGAGGCTATTCACGGCGACATCCAGATATTTTTCTCATTACACGTTGCGCGTCACGCCGCCATCAACGCGAATATTCTGGGCGGTAATATAGGCCGCACCGGGCGATGCCAGGAAGGCGATGGTTGCTGCCACTTCTGCAGACGTGCCGTAGCGTTGTAATGGCACGCTGTCGCGACGTTCATTGGTTTTCGGCAAGCTATCGATCCAGCCAGGCAGGACATTGTTGATGCGAATGTTATCGGCCGCGTAAGTATCGGCGAAGATTTTGGTGAAGGATGCCAGCCCGGCACGGAACACCGCTGAGGTCGGGAACATATCGGTTGGCTCAAACGTCCACGCCGAGGAGATATTGATAATGCTGCCGCCGCCCTGTTTCTGCATGGTTGGCGTGACCAGGCGCGTGGCGCGCACCACATTCAAAAAGTAGGTTTCCATGCCGAGCTGCCACTGCTCGTCGGTTAATTCCAGAATCGGCGCACGCGGACCATGACCGGCGCTGTTCACCAGCACATCAATGCGGCCCCAACGCGCCAGCGTTTGATCCACCAGCTTCTGCAGATCTGCAATCGACTGATTAGAACCGGTCACGCCTAAACCGCCCAGCCGCTCCGCCAGCGCTTCACCTTTACCGGATGAAGAGAGGATCGCCACTTTAAAGCCGTCACTTGCCAGTTTCTCCGCTGCTGCTGCACCCATGCCGCTGCCGCCTGCGACGATTACTGCGACTTTTTCTACTGTCATCATTGATCTTCCTGTTAATTAAAAATCGATTAAATCCAGTATAAAAGGTAATTTCAGCAGCAGAGAGTCAGTCTGTTTGCCAATTGACGATAGGAAAACTACAGGATGAGCCAGGGATTTAACGAGTTGCCGCCGCTCAATGCATTGAAAGTGTTTGAAGCCGTGACGCGGCATCTTAATTTTCGCCTGGCGGCGGAAGAGTTAGGCGTGACGCAGGGCGCGGTGGCGCAGCAAATTCGCGGTCTGGAATCCAGCCTTGGGCTGAAATTATTCGATCGATTGCCGCGCACGCTGGCGCTGACCGGCGCAGGTGCAGGTTATGCGGTGAGCATCCGCCAAGCGTTTGAACTGATCGATGAAGCCACGCGCACGCTGCGTCCGGAACCGAATCGCTTAACGTTAAGCGTAACGCCCACCTTTGCCAGCCGCTGGATGCTGCCACGCCTACCGAATTTTACCGCCGCGTGGCCGGATATCGATCTGCGCGTGTTGGCGTCTGAGCGGCTGGTGCAGTTTCATCATGAAGGCGTCGATTTAGCGGTGCGCTACGGCAGGCCGCCATTTGGCGCGGGTCTGGATGCCACATTACTGTTTAGCCAAACGGTATTAGCGGTAGTGAGTCCGGCGCTGCTTGCCGAGCTGGGAAATCCGGCCGACAGCGACAACTGTCTGCGCTACGCCTTGCTGCACGATGGTCATCATCTTTGGCCTGCGTTTCTCGCGTTTAACTTCCCGCAAGTATCGCTACATCATCAGCATAACCTGCGTTTCAATCAAACCGCGCTGGCATTGGAAGCGGCGATCAGCGGGCAGGGCATTGCGCTCACCAGCCCGCATTTCGTGCAGAACGATCTGGCCAGCGGACGTTTGGTGCCTGCGTTTCCGCAGCAAATGACCATGGATGCCGGTTGGTATCTGGTGTGGCCGCGCCGTCCGCGCGAGCAAGCGCCAGTGATGGCGGTGCGCGATTGGCTTTTAGCGCAGGTTAGCAGCTGATTATTGTTCAATAACGAAATCAGTAAAACTGATGATCCGCACGGGATCATGAATGTTATAACTGCTTAATGATGCAGATGTGGGGTTTTATCCTGCTAAGGCAGTGAATTAGCAAAATATTGCGAAAATTCAGCAAGTAAAGCAACTGATTGCGCGTTGCATTCTGTCGGGTGCTGTGAATAAATACGGAGTCAATTTTAATAAAAATGCCATAAAGGCCAGGCTCGCGCCTGAAAAAGATCATTGCCTATGACCGACCATAAAGATGTTTTAGCCAGGGACATCAGCGCCAAAAGTGAAAGCATGCAGGCGCATCTCATCGCCATCCGCCGTGACATTCACGCGCATCCGGAACTGGGTTTCGACACCATTCGCACTGCGCACATCGTTGAGCAGGAGCTGCTGCGCCTGGGTTTGACGCCGAAAACCGGCGTCGGCAGAACCGGCGTGATAGTTGAGATTGTCGGCGCGCATCCCGGTAAAACCGTGCTGTTGCGCGCGGACATGGATGCATTGCCAATCCATGAACAAACCGGTTTATCTTTCAGCAGCCAATATCCTGGCAAAATGCACGCCTGCGGCCACGATATTCACACCGCGACGATGCTCGGCGTGGCGGCGATTGTGCCGCACTATCGCGCGCAATTGCATGGCACCTTGCGTTTGATTTTTCAGCCAGCGGAAGAGACGCCCGATAGCGGTGCCGAAGCGATGATCGCCGATGGCGCGGCAGACGGCGTCGATCTTGCCATTACGCTGCACAATAAACCGGAACTGGCCGCCGGGGAAATTGGCTTAACGCGCGGTGCCAGCACCGCCTCCAGCGACGAGTTTGATGTGGTGGTGCACGGTAAATCAACGCATGCCGCCCGTCCGCACATGGGAACCGATCCGATCATAGCCGCCGTGAACCTGGTCAGCCAGCTGCAAACCATTATTTCGCGCGAGCTCGATCCCGCCAACTCGGCAGTGCTGACCATCGGGCACATTCATGGCGGCAGCACGCACAACATCATTTCCGATAGCTGCCTGATTCAGGGCACGGTGCGCGCCAAATCACCGGCGGCGCGTGCGCATATCGAAGAGGCGTTCAAACGTATCTGCGCGGGCGTCGCGCTGTCGCTGAATGTGCGCGTTGAGGTCAATTATCAGCGCGGCGTACCGCCGTTAATGAACGACGATGCGCTGATTGATGCGCTGGAACCGATTTTGTCGCATCAGTTTGGTAAGGCGATTGTCGCCAAACCGAGCGCCAGTTTTGGTGCTGAAGATTTCTCGCTGTTTACCGAGCGCGTGCCAGGCTGCCAGATCCACATCGGATCCGGCGCGCCGGGGCGCGACGACCATCTGCACAATTCGGATTACCAACCCGACGAGCGCAGTATCCATGCCGGCACGCAGGCATTAGCCCGTTTAGCCATTGATTTACTCTCTTAAAATAACGAACTTCGAGGTTTTCTGATGATGCGTAAAGGACTGTTTACCGCTTCTATGGGCATGCTGCTGCTTGCCTCTTCCGCTCTGGTGCAGGCAAAAGATTTTGGCACGCTGAAATTCGCCACTGAAGCTGCTTATCCGCCGTTTAACCAATCCACGCCGAACGGCAAAATCGTCGGTTATGAGCCGGATATGGTGGCTGAAATCGCTAAACGTGCTGGTTTCAAATACGAAATCGTGGCGCAGAAATGGTCCGGTATGATTCCGGGTTTAGTCGATGGCAAATATGACGCGGTGATCGATGCCGTGACCGTTACGCCGAAGCGTGAAGAAGTGGTGGATTTCTCTCGCCAGTACACCGTGAGTGTTTCAGGATTCGTGACTCTGAAAGGCAGCGCAGTTGATACCTTGCCAGGCAATGGCGAAGTGGTGCTGGCGGATGACGAAGCGGCTATGACCAAATCTATCGATGCTTTGAAAGCCAAATTCAAAGGCAAAACCATTGCGGTGCAGGTTGCCACCATTCAGGCGGATTTCCTCAACAAATATCTGGCGGATGTGGCAACGATTCGCACGTATCAGGCTGGCCCGGAAACCTTCGCCGATCTGCTGAACGGCCGTGTTGATGCGGTAATGGCGTCACGCACCAACCTGAATGCCTATGTGAAAAAGCATGCGGATACCGTGAACAGTACCGGTTACGGTTTCTCCGGCGGCGTGTTGGGCCAGGGTTCAGCTATCGCGATTCAGAAAAACAATCCTGAGCTGAAGGCGGCGCTGGATAACGCGTTAAATTCAATGATCAAAGATGGCACGCTGAAGCAGCTGTCTGAAAAATGGTTCGGCGAAAACGTCGCACCTAAAGAGTAATTCCAGGCGCTTATGGCTATTGATTGGCAAATCTTAGGTTTTGGTGACGAAGGTTGGGGCGGCGTGTTGCTTAACGCTGCCACGGTGACCGTCACCGTTTCATTATGTGCATGGCTGCTGGGCGCAATTCTCGGCAGCCTGTTGTGTTGGATGCAGATTGGTGGCGGGCGCTGGCAGCAGCGCCTCGCCAACGGTTACATCACGCTGTTTCGTGGTGTGCCGGAGCTGCTGGTGATCTACCTGTTCTATTTTGGTGGGCGTCAGGTGGTGTCGTTTGTTGGGGAAAGTCTTGGCCTACAAGGACCGTTTGATGTGAACGGCTTTGTCGCCGGTGCGATTGCCATCGGCCTGATCTCCGGCGCTTATCAAAGCAGCGTGTTCCGCGGTGCGTTCTATGCGATCCCAAAAGGCACGCTGGAAGCCGCAACGGTAACCGGCATGGGCCGTTTGATGCTGTTCCGCCGCATGATTGTGCCGCAAGCGTTGAAAACTGCGCTGCCGGGCATGGGCAATCAGTGGCAATCGGTAATCAAAGAGTCGGCGCTGGTTTCGGTCACTGGCTTAGTGGAAACCATGAACCAGATCTCCACCGCCTCGAACTCGACACAAATGCCGTTCTTCTTCTACAGCGTTGGCGCGGTGATCTACCTGATCATCACCACCTGTTCCGATTTTGTTTTCCGCTATGTGGAAAAAGTGGCCATGCGCGGGCAACAACGCGCGCGGTTGTAAGGAGCCACGATGGATGTCACTTTTCTGCAGCACACCTTAGCTGCGTTGCTGCGCGGCCTGCCGCTGACGCTCAATCTGGCGCTGTTGTCGTTGTTGGGTGGCGGCGTGCTGGCGCTGCTGCTCAATCTGCTGCGCCAGAATCGCTTCGGCAGCTACGTTACCCGTTTCTACGTCTGGGTATTTCGCGGCACGCCGTTGCTGATTCAGATCTTCATGATCTATTACGGCCTCGGCAGCTTACCAGCGGTGCGCGAAAGCGTGCTGTGGCCGCTGCTGCGCGATCCTTACTGGTGCGGTTTGATTGCATTAATTCTTAACGATGCGGCTTACACCTCGGAGATTCTGCGCGGCGGGCTCAACGCGGTGAGCGTGCAGTCGCTGGAAGCGGCCAAAGTGAGCGGCATGTCGCGCTTCACCACGCTGCGTCGCATCACGCTGCCGCTGGCGGTGCGCCAGGCATTGCCGGCTTACAGCAATGAAATTATCTCGATGATCAAATCGACCTCGCTGGTCAGCACCATCAGCTTGATGGAGATGACCGGCATTGCTGATTCCATTGTCTCTGAAACTTTCCGCGCGCTGGAGGTGTTTATCAGCGCGGCGATTATCTATCTGCTACTGACCGTGCTGGTGAGTAAAGCGGTAGCGCTGCTGGAGCGCCGTTTGTCCCCTTATCACGTTGGAGCACGTCCATGAGTAAACCCACTATCGCCCTGAGTCATCTCAGAAAAAGTTATAGCGGGCACGAAGTGCTGCACGATATCAGCCTGACGGCGCAGGATGGCGACGTGATTTCGCTGATCGGTGCCAGTGGCTCAGGCAAAAGTACCTTGTTGCGCTGCATTCCGTTCCTGGAAGTGCCGCAGGGCGGGGAAATTGCGGTGGGTGACGAAGTGGTCACTATCGATAATCCCGACGAGAAGCTCAGCCGCGAGCAGCAGCGTCGTATCAAGCTGATGCGCATGCAACTCGGTTTTGTATTTCAGAGCTTCAATCTGTGGCCGCATAAAACCGTATTGCAGAACATCATCGAAGCGCCGATTCATGTGCAGAAGCGCAGTAGCAAAGAGGCGATTGAAGAGGCCGAAGCGCTGCTGCAAAAAGTGGGTCTGTACGAGAAGCGTAACGCGTGGCCTTCGCAGCTTTCGGGTGGTCAGCAACAGCGCGTGGCGATCGCCCGTGCGCTGGCGCAGCAGCCGAAGGCGATTCTGTTTGATGAGCCGACGTCAGCGCTTGACCCCGAGCTGGTGGGCGAAGTGTTACGCGTGATTCGCAGTCTGGCAGAAGAGGGACGCACCATGATCATCGTTACGCATGAAATGGGCTTCGCGCGCGATGTCTCGAACAAAGCGGTGTTTCTGCATCAGGGCAAGATTGAAGAAGCCGGTTCGCCACAGCAAGTTTTCAGCGATCCGCTTTCAGCACGCTGTCGCGCATTTGTGAGTAGTCACTTAAATCGGAATAGTTAATAACAGCTTCCTTTCTGTTTGCACCAGCTCCATGAGCGAGCTGGTGCACCTCATGTTTTCCATTAATTTCCTCGTAATCAAAGCCAGTGCTGTCGTATTTGGTGGTCCGAATCGCAGCGACCGCGCGTCAGGCACACTTCTGAAAACACGAGCCGACCGGGAAAAGTCGTTGAATCCCAATACGGCGCGGGTTACAACGTTTGACTTTAGTCAGGCCTCCTTTGCTGGAGTACTTCTTTACTGCATAACCACGGAATTCTATGCCGCACACTTACCGACCATGGATGAAAAGGTATTGGCTGGTCTGGCTACTGTTAACGCTGATCACCTTGATAGCGTTATTTGCCGATCAAATTTTGCAGCAGCAGCGTGTGGGCGAGGCGCAATTTAATCAGCAATTTAACCGCCTTGCCGCCTATCAAACGCAGAATGAAACGCTATTGCCGCTGCTTGATGGCGATGAGGATCTCGCTGCTTTGCAGAGCAAATTTCCGCAGCTTGTCCTGCTGGAACACACCGTAAATCGTCCGTTAACCGCGCCACGTTTTGAAGAAGTGAGCGGTGGACGCTATTGGCTCTACAATCCTTACCGCCAGATTCGCATGCTGATCGATTTGCACTTTGCCCTGCAAACCTCAGATGTAGCGCTGGCGTTGGCGTTTCATATCCACGCTCCGCCTGCGATGCAAACAGCGAACTATTCGGACTCGGCGCGTTGGCAATGGCAGCGGCCGTTCATCAATCACTATCAGCCGTTCTTACTGAAAGGCAGCGCCAATCCCGACTGGCGAGCGCTGCATATGCTGCCATTTACGCTGGCGCTGCTGTTGTGGCTGGTGATTGGCGGCTTGGGCTGGTGGCTGTTGCGTCACTGGCGTCAACATGTGGAGATGCGCCTGCGTGCGGACTATTTCCAGCGTACGCGGCGTGAAGCGCTGGGCGAGTTCACTGCGGGCATCATTCATGAAATCAATCAGCCGCTGACCGCCATCAACACCTGGTTGCATAGCAGTCAGTTACTGTTGAGGCAGGGTAAACACGAAAATCTGCCACAGGCGCTCAACGCGATGAGTTTGCAAACCGAACGCCTCGCGGCGTTGCTGCAGCGTTTTCGCGACATCGTGAGCGAACGCCCGGTAGCGATGAGCGCTGTGAATCCGGAAGCGGTTTGGCGGCGCGTAACAGTGCTGTTGCAACAGGAACTGGATGATGGCGATGTCGCGCTGCGTCAGCAGTTCCAGCACGGTCAGGCGAAAGTGCTAAGCGATCCACAGTGGCTGGAACAGGTGTTCCACAACCTGTTGCAAAACGCCATTCACATGCAGCACGGACGTCCCGATGCATGGGTGAACATTGCATCGGAGCATGTTCCACAGGGCATCAAAATCATCATCAGTGATAACGGTCCCGGCTTCTCTGCGGAAGGATTAGCGCAGGCTTGCATGCCGTTTTACAGCACGCGCGCCAATAGCATGGGATTAGGCATGACGTTGGTCGAGAACTTGATGTTACGCATGAACGGCCAGCTGCGGCTGGCAAATCGCGCTGCAGGCGGCGCGGAGATTACCTTAATTTTCCAACTGGCGGAGTAACGGAATGGTCGCAAAGGTTTGGTTAGTGGATGATGATTTGTCTGTGCGTGAATCGCTCGGTTTTTTACTTAAAACGCTGGAATATGACGTGGCCGATTTTGCCGATCTGGCCGCATTTGAAGCGGCCACGCAAGCGCAGGAACCGCTGCGCGGCTGTTTGCTGCTGGATGTGCGCATGCCGGGCATTAGCGGCCTGAGCTGGCTGGCGGAACAGGGCGATCGCCATCCGCTGCTGCCGGTGATCATCATGACCGGTCACGGCACCATTGATGCCTGCCGTCGTGCATTTCGTCAGGGCGCGTTTGAGTTTTACACCAAGCCGCTGGATATAGAACCGCTGCTGGAAACTATTCATCTGGCATTCAATGAGAGTGAACAACGTGCCGGGCGCTGGCAGTCGCAGCAGGGTTTGCAGGCGCGATTTGCGCTATTATCGGCGCGTGAAACTGAAGTAATGCAAATGATGATTGCCGGGCAAACCAGCAAAGAGATCGCGCGTGATTTATCGCTGTCGCCGCGTACCGTGGAAGCGCACCGCGCGGCAGTGTTCGCCAAGCTGGAACTCAATAATCTCGCGCAATTGATTCACGCCTGGCAGCAGCTGAACCAGGTATAACTACCAGGATGAACGGGTAATCGCCCGAATATTTCTTTTCTCTGCCGCGCTTTAAAGTGCCACTCACTATTAAACAGGAGTGACACATGAACATCCGCCTTTCTCTGATTGCCGCTGCGGCGGCCTTTGTTTCCTTTAGCAGCCATGCGGCATTAACTGAATCCAACCTTTCACTGGCTGACGCACAGAAGCTGGCAAGCGCCGCGATTCAGTCGTGCGCGGCGAAAAACTACAACGTAGCCGTGACCGTGGTTGATCGTGCCGGTGTGGTAAAAGCGGTGCAGCGCATGGATAATGCCGGTCCGCACACCGTTGAAGCCAGCCAGATGAAAGCCTACACCGCGCTCAGCACCAAAAATCCAAGCGGCAAGGTGATGGAAGCGGCGCAGAATAATGCCGGTGCGCAGAATATGCGTGATATTCCTGGCTTCCTGCTGTTGGCGGGTGGTGTGCCGGTGAAAAGCGGCGATCAGGTGATTGGCGCAATCGGCATCGGCGGCGCACCGGGCGGCAATCTGGATGAAGCCTGCGCGATGGATGCACTGAAAGCGTTATAAACAAAGTCTAGGGTCGCCATTCATGGCGACATGGTCACATGCGGCGTGACAGCGCAAAACAGATCAGCGGCATCGGCAAGGTAAACAGCAGCAGCAACCACAGCAGCACATACACCGCGTCGATGCCATTATTTTGCAGATTGTTATACAGCTGAACCGGCATGCCCTGCGGGAACCAGGCAAAGATCATCACGATGCCAAACTCGCCCATAGCACGCGCCCACGCCAGTGCGCTGGCGGTTGCCAGCCCCGGCGCGGCAAGCGGGATCGATAGACGCCAAAAACGCTGCCACGGCGACGCGCCCAACGTGCGGCCCGCTTCCAGAATCGGCTTTGGCACACCGGCAAACGCCGAACGTGCGGTGGTGACGAAGTAGGGCAACGCGCCGTACCATTGCGCCAGAATAAACGCGGCCGGATTATTCACCAGCGTCCAGCCAAACTTCTCCAACAGTTCACCCGGCAAACTATACGGCCCGTAAGCGCTTACCAACAAAATCCCCATCGCCAGCGGCGGCGTCAGCAGCGGGATCATCACCAGCAGTTCGACGATTAACCGCATCCGACCGCGCGCCTGCGACAGCCACCATGCCAGCGGCAATCCACTGACAAAAATCAGCAATAGCGCGATCACACCCAAACCCAGCGACGTAGCGATAGCATTGCCATCGCCCCACGCCAGCTGCAGATGCTGCCAGTTGGTGACGCCAATCAGCGTGAGAAAAGGCACCGCCAGCAACAGCAGTGCGGGCAGTGACAGCCATAGCGCGGTGGCGTGACGGGTTTTCATCAAGGGTAGATCGAACTGCCTTTCGGCGCGGCATAGCCATTCTGTTTAAACAGCGCCTGTCCCGGCTGACTCAGCATAAAATCGACAAAGGCTTTGCCGGCGGCAGCACCGTGCGGGGCGTTCTTCAACACGGCGGCGTAGTAAACCAGCGGCTGCGTGTGTAGCACTTTGTCTTTGCCCGCGCCGTCTTTCACGCTGAAACTCACCGTGTTGTACCACTGCTTCGCCATTGCCGGATTACTCAGATTAATCTCGTCGGGCAGTGCCACATAGGGCAGATGCGCGGAGATCACTTCGCTCTCGTAACCGGCGGCGGCATCAACCTGGCCGCTTTCCAGCCGTGTTAGCAGGCCGCCTTCCAGATGGGTTTGTGCCGGATTTTGATAGCCGCCCATAATTTTATCGGCGATGCCCGGCTGCTGGTAATACTTCTCGGCCAGCAGCAGGGTAAAGATGATGTTCTGGCCTTTAGGATCGTTGATCGGATCGGTGCGGCCAAACTTAATGCCTGGCGTTGCCAGCACCTTCAGCCAGCTGGTGTTGCTGCCTTTGGCCTGCGCGAACTGCTGCGCGTATTTTCCTTTCGGGCTATACGCCACCACCATACTGGTGCTCGCCACTGGGACCGCATCATCAATCAATCCAGCATCTTTCAGGATCTGCATCGGCCCCGGTGTGATGGAAACAAACACATCGGCGGTGATTTTTTTGCTCGCCAGCAAACGTGCCATGCCATAGGCGCCCTGGCCCTGACCTTCGTACGTGCCGTTATTTTGCTTAGCAAAGGCCGGACCTAATGATTGGTCCATCACTTTGCCCATCGAACCGGCGTAGGTCACGCGGATATCGGTGTTCGCTTGTGCATGCAGACTCAAGCCCGCGCCCGCTGTGAGCAGCAGCGCGGTGAGGTGAGTAAATCGCATTTCGTTTATCGCTATATAATTAGGTAGATAGCGATTATCGGAATTGAGGCGAGCAGTGCAAGCGAAAATCTATTGCGAAATCATACCAAAGGCCCGCCGCAACGGGCCGACGCGCTTAGGCGAGAATGCGTTTGGCCCAGGATTCAATCTCGTCGCCGCTGCCGATATCCAGCTGCACTAAACCATTGGTGATGAAGGTTGGTGAAACGTGGATGCCATTTTGCCGCGAATATTTGCTGTGCCATTTGATCTCATTTTGCAGTTCGGCACGCAGGAACGGTTCGCGTGCGTTAACGCCGCTGTAATGCTCAAGACGATCGAGAATCTGATTCGGCGTCGCGTCCATATTCGGGCCGTGGCTGTGATCGATAAACTCGAACTCTTCACGATGATCGGCCACCGCTTGCAGCACCTTTTTGGCGGCTGCTTTGCCTTCAGGCAAGGTGGAGGCGGCAAGGATGTAGCGCACAATCACGCCCGAATACATATGCCAGGGCTGTGATTGCAAACGGATTTTTAACGTCATCTTCTCTTCGCCCACTAATTGCAGCAGCGCGTCGAGCTTGTTGAATGCGCGCACGGAGAACGGGCAGGTCGGTTCCAGAAAGACTTCAAACACTTTCGGGCCGTGGCCCCAAACCAGCGGATCGGCGTGTAATGCGGTGGATTGGCTCATGGTAATTCCCTTTTGCAACGATAAAAGTTGCCTTACTTTGGCAAAGCGCTGCGCGGACAGCCAGCGCGGGTTTATGCTTTTTTGTTACAAAGCCATTCGATTGCTGCAAATGTGGCGAAAGAAAAATCGTTTTATAGATCCGCGAGCTACAAGAAACTCGGCTCGCAGCAGCTTTGCACAGAAAATAAGCGGCTATAGTTAATCCTGTTTCAATCTTCTTACTTGTAGCATTTTTAGTTCATTTGCCTGGAGCCAAACGTTAAGAGCATCGAGGTTCAATGTGTTTGCCAATCTCTCCTGGAAAATCATTCATCAGGTTCTCAACGAAACCATTGTTGAGTTAATGGACGAACATGAAACGCTGGACGTTCCCACTCTGCGTGAGCGGCTGCTGGAGATGGCGGAGAGCGAATCCGATGAATTAATGGTGTTGTGTTACTGGCAAGCGAGCAGAGTGCTAACGCGCTTGCCGCCGACGGTAACCGCCAGCCAACTGATTGAAGAGGCGCGCGTCGCCTATCGCACGCCGATTTATCATGATCCGCTTTAACCCTTGATGCTTTTCAGCGGTTTTAACACGTTAAAGCGGCTAAGTGACGGATTTATGGTCAAGAGCGGGAAACACGCTCTGCTAGACTTGCCCTGTCAAAAACCTGGATACAGAGGACAGTAATGAAAATCAAAAGTTATGCCGCCTTGAACGCGGGTGAAGCGCTGGTGCCTCACGAGTACGAAGCTGGTGAACTGGCTGCTGAAGAGGTGCAGGTTGAGGTCGATTACTGCGGTGTTTGTCACTCAGATTTGTCGATGATTGATAACGAGTGGGGCATCTCCTCGTTCCCGGTGATTGCCGGCCATGAAGTGATTGGTCGCATCAGCGCCTTAGGCGACGCGGCGCAAAACAAAGGTTTGAAAGTGGGCCAGCGCGTGGGCATCGGCTGGACAGCGAAAAGCTGTCAGCACTGTAATGCCTGTATCAATGGCGAGCACGTCAACTGTGAAAACGGTTCGGTGCCAACCATCATGAATAAAGGCGGTTTTGCCAGCCATCTGCGTGCCGACTGGCAATGGGTGATCCCGCTGCCGGAAGCGATGGATTACACTTCGGTGGGTCCACTGCTGTGTGGCGGCATCACCGTATTTAAACCGCTGTTGATGCATCATGTCACCGCAACCAGCCGCGTTGGCGTGATCGGCATTGGCGGCCTGGGCCACATGGCGATTAAATTGCTGCGTGCGATGGGTGCAGAAGTGACGGCATTCAGCTCCAACGCCAGCAAAACCGAGTCGATCAAAGCGATGGGCGCGGACCGCGTGGTTAACAGCCGCGACCCGCAGGCGCTGAACGCGCTGGCTGGGCAATTTGATTTGATCATCAGCACGGTAGCCGTCGATCTCGATTGGGCTCCGTACTTCCAGGCGCTGGCACCGCACGGTAAATTCCACACCGTCGGCGCAGTAATGAAGCCGTTTGAAGTGCCGGCGTTCAGCCTGATTATGGGCGATCGCGCGGTGACCGGTTCTTCTACCGGTTCACCAGGCCAGCTGCGTTCACTGATGAAACTGGCATCGCGTGCGGATATCGCGCCACAGGTGGAAGAGTTCCCGATGTCCAAAATCAACGAAGCGTTGGATCACGTGCGCGCCGGTAAAGCCAATTACCGCGTAGTGTTGAAAGCCGATTTTTAATACGTCAAGCGGTGCGCATTACTGCGCACCGATTTACCTATCGCACCTCCCTCCCAAACAGCATCCTCAGCCTTAATCCCCTGATTGTTCGGCATATAATGACGCATCGCTTTGATAAACTGCTGTCACCCAACCCAACTCGAGGACAGCAATGAAAATTTCCAGCTATGCCGCTCTGCAAGCGGGTGAGGCGTTGGTGCCTTACGAATACGATGCCGGTCCAATGGCCGCTGAGGATGTGCAGGTTGCGGTAGATTATTGCGGCGTCTGCCATTCCGATTTATCGATGATCGATAACGAATGGGGCGGCTCGCGCTATCCGCTGATTGCGGGTCACGAAGTGATTGGTCGTGTGGTGGCTTTGGGTGATGCGGCGCAAAACAAAGGGCTGCACATCGGCCAGCGCGTGGGCATTGGCTGGACAGCGAAAAGCTGCAAGCACTGCGATGCCTGTATCGAAGGCGATCAGGTGAACTGCGAAAACGGTAAAACCTCTACCATCAATAATCACGGCGGCTTTGCCAGTCATCTGCGCGCTAACTGGCAATGGGTGATCCCACTGCCGGACGCGCTGGATATCGCCACCGCTGGGCCGTTACTCTGCGGCGGTATTACCGTGTTTAAACCGCTGTTAATGCACAACATCTCCGCCACCAGCCGCGTCGGCGTGATCGGCATTGGCGGTCTGGGGCATATGGCGATCAAACTGCTGCGGGCGATGGGTGCGCACGTTACGGCGTTCAGTACTTCAGCCGCGAAAACTGATTCGATTAAAGCGATGGGTGCCGATCGGGTGGTAAACAGCCGTGATCCGCAGGCGTTGAGCGCGCTGGCCGGGCAGTTTGATCTGATTATCAGCACCGTGGCGGTGGATCTGGACTGGAAGCCGTACTATCAGGCGCTGGCGCGCCGTGGCGCGTTCCATACTGTGGGCGCGGTGATGAAGCCGTTTGAAGTGCCGGCGTTCAGTTTGATTGTTGGTGACCGTGCGTTAACCGGATCGTCAACCGGTTCACCGGGCCAATTGCGGGCGTTGCTGAAATTGGCATCGCGTACTGACATCGCGCCGCAGGTTGAAGCGTTCCCGATGTCGCAGGTGAATGAAGCGCTGGAACATCTGCGTGCCGGGAAAGCGAACTATCGCGTGGTGTTGAAAGCGGATTTTTAAGGGCGGTGCAGGTGGTAAAAAAGGTCGCCATGGATGGCGACCCTACGAAATTAGCCTCGGTCATCCTTTTCGCCGAGGAAGAAATACCACAGCGGGATTGACGTCAGTGCGGTAAACACCGTGGTGTACAACGCAATCATAAAGCCCTGCGTGATGTACATGGTCAGCGACCAGTGGCTGAACGGAATGCCATATTGATCGATAACGCCGCCGATAATCGCATTGCTCATCACCGTGCCGACAATCAGCGCCAGGATGAACAAACCGCGCAGGAAATAGCGCATCTCTTTACGCTTCACGGCAAAGCGTGCGCGAATAATGCCCAGCGGAGATTGCTGTGAGGCCAGCAGCGCGGCTTCATCAAGCGGCGCGCGTTGCTGTTTACGCCAGCGCAGAATATCCAGCAGCAGGAACGCCAGCAAACTCGCGCCCATCACCGGCAGCGCGTAACCCAACGCCAGCGCCAACATTAACCACGCACCTTTGGCGTAATGCGGCAACGCCATCCAGGTTTCGGTCAGGGTTTGTGCTGGATTCGCTTCGACATCTTTTGGCCGGCGAATCCACCACATGCGATAACCGAGCACAATCATGCTGCATAAACCAAGGCCAAAGAACGCCAGCAGCAGCTGATTGGGCAATCCAAACAGCACGCCCATGTGCGCATCCACACCCCAGCGCGTCAGCTTCGCCACCAGCGGGAAACGGGCAAAGTAGACGTGATCCACCACGCTAAAGTCTTGCGGATTCACTGACACCGCATCCACGTGCGTTGGCCAACTGCGGTCGATTTCCGTCACCGCCCACGCTTTGTCAGCGCTTTTCGGCTGACGCAATTCGAGCTTCGCTGCGCTCAGCCCATCCTGACGCGCCGCGTTCAGAACGCGATCCCAGTCGGCATCGGCAGCGTTATTACGCACCGGTTTGGCGGGCGCCGCCGCCGGTTTGGTCATGGATGACATCGGCATGCTCATGCCCGACATATCCGCCCTATGCTCGGCGTGCGGATCGGCTGGTGCAGCAGGCGCATCGCTATTCAGCGAGGTATTGACTTGTGGCGTCAGCCAGTTCAGTTCAGTACGCATGCGATCGATATTGCCGCCCGCCCACTGCGACCACGTCAGGCCGGTCACTGAGAAGAACACCAAACCGATTGCCAGCGTCAGTCCGAGCGTGACGTGCCAGTGTCGGCTGAAGGCGAAGCCACTGCGCGGCTGTTTCAGCTTCCGTTTCGGACGCGTTCCCAGCCACAGCACCACGCCACCCAGCGCCGCCACCCACAGCCAGGACGCCGCCAGTTCGCTGTAGTTGCGACCGAAATCGCCCAGCAGCAGGCTGCTGTGCAGCAAGTCGATGGTGGTGCGCAACGGCAATACGCCGCTGGTGCCGTAAACCGGCATATCGCCTTTCACTTTCAGGCTATAAGGATCGATAAATACCGCACGCGACAGCGATGCACCGAGCGTGGCGTCGCTGAATTGCACCCGCGTGGTGTCCGTTGCGTGCGGCGCAGGACGCACCGCGTAAATGTGTTGATTTTCTCCCGCATAAGCGCGGGCCGCGCTGATTTGCGCGGACAGCGGCTGCGCGTTGCCATGTGGTTCAGCAGTTAGCGCATCGGCATAAATCAGGTTTTCCAGCTGAGGCGTTAACACATAAAGCGTGCCGCTGAGCGCCGCAACGAAGATGAACGGGGCGACAAACAGACCAATATAAAAATGTAAGCGACGTAGCAAATTAAGCACCGCGCCGCGCGGTGCTGCAGAGTGAGCAGCAGACAAAGCCGTCTTCCTTCCAAAAAGAAATTGTCTTAGCACATCGCTCAAGCCGAGCGTGCGCTGCAATAAATGAGGTCAGCAGGAAGCGGTGCAGGCGGGGCGCGCGGACGATGAATGCTGCTAAAGCGACGCACAATCGGCGCAACCACGCGGGGCAGCGGCGGGGCGCGTGAGATCACCATGATCAGCCAGATGAACGGAATAAACACCCACATCAACAGCGGGACATGCACCAGCAGATCACAGTAGCCGCAGGCAAACTCGCCGTCGTCCATCATGTGATGGCTCATGCCGGGCATCGGCATATCCGCCATCATCATTTCATGATGGCTCATTGAGCTATCCATCATGCTGTGCTGCGGCATTGACCGCAGCTGGCTTTGACGCTCCATCAACGTTTTCGACACAATCGGCGCGACGAACAGCAGCAGCACCGCCACAATGGCGACGCAGGCAGTGAAACGCTGGCGGAAGTGATGTGTAAACGTCATGGTTGCTAGTGGATGATTCCGTAAATGAGGCGGAAGTGTAACGCGAATGCCGTTGGTGGGTTAAAAAAATAGAGGTTATTTAAGTAAAAATTCGCACCTTTTGAAAATAATCACTTAAAGAGATGTGGCCGTTAACGTTAATGCAACCTGTTAAATACAGAGTGGAAACAATATGATGTGGTCGCCATGAATGGCGACCCTACGGTGATTCAAGGCGCCTTAAAAAATCGATCTTCCCAGTCGTTCGGTAAGTTTCTCCAGCAGCGCGGTGCCTGCTAAGGAGTTACCCGAATGATCCAGCGCGGGCGACCAGACTGCGATACTCATGTCGCCAGGGATCACCGCAACAATGCCGCCGCCGACGCCCGACTTCGCTGGCATACCCACGCGCCAGGCGAATTCTCCGGCACCATCGTACATGCCGCTGGTCATCATCAAGGCGTTCACCTGACGTGCCTGGCGCGGTGAGATCACCGCTGATTCATCATCCTGAGTGCGGCCCTGATTGGCGAGATAGAGAAAGGTGCGCGCCAGTTCTTCACAACTCATCGCTAACGAGCAGTAGTGAAAATAGGTTTCCATCACTTTGCTGACATCGTTATGGAAGTTGCCAAAGGATTTCATCAGCCAGGCAATGGCGGCATTGCGTGCCGAATGTTCGTATTCAGAGCGCGCGACGACGCGGTCGTAATTGATGTCGTTTTGCTGCGCCAGACGACGCACAATTTCCAGCATGCGCTGACGCGGTGCTGTCAGGCGGCTTTCCAGCAGATCGCACATCACCAGCGCACCGGCATTGATAAACGGATTGCGCGGTTTGCCTTGTTCCAGCTCCAGCTGCACTAGCGAATTGAACGCCTGGCCGGACGGCTCTTTGCCGACGCGTTGCCAGATTTCACCATCCTCATACAAGGTGAGCGCCACGCTGAGTGACAACACTTTGGAAATTGATTGGATGGAGAATCGCGTCGCGGCATCGCCGGCCTGAAAACAGCGTCCGTCAGGCGTGCAAATGGCGATGCCGAGCTGATCGGCATCCACGTCGGCCAGCGCCGGAATATAATCCGCCACTTTCCCCTGTTGGGTGAGCGGGCGAACTTCGCTGACAATCTCTTCTAGCAATGCATTACTGAGTTCCGACACCTTCACGCTCCATGTAGCCATTCGTGGCCAGGATGATGGTGATTTGCGTGCAGCGCGTCAATCGGCGGCGCGAAATTCTGTGAGCCTTCTGGGTGAAGCCTGCGTTACAGTGCGAGCTGATTTCATCAAATGTCGAGCTCGCGCGATGATAACCAACCTGTTTCGCGATTTCCCCGCCGCCGCACAGAACGGCAGCGCAGAGACGTTCGAAGCGCTGCTAACGCAGCCCAATCTACACATCGAACGCATCGTTTCCACCGGGCAAGCCAGTCCACCGGATTTCTGGTACTGCCAGACGCAAGGTGAATGGGTGATGATTTTACAGGGATCGGCAGGATTGCAGCTAGAAGGGGAAGCGCAGGAGCGTCATTTGCAGGTTGGCGATTTTGTCGAGATTCCCGCAGGCTGCCGCCATCGCGTCAACAGGACGGACAGCAGCGGCCCAACGGTGTGGCTCGCGGTGCATTACGGCGCGATTCCGCCTGATTTGGCCTAAGGTCGCTTGCCGACGCTGTGCGTCAGCGTGGTCCAGCGCCGCGCCTGCTCGCTCAGGCTAAAGCCAAGGCCGTGACGATCGGAAATCAGCATGCGGCCATCGCGCAGTTCCAGCTGCTCATTGAACAGCGGATTGAGCCATTCAAAGTGCTCCAGCCAGGGTTCAATCGGATAGGTTGCCGCCAGGTGAATGTGGATCTCCATCGCGAAATGCGGTGCCAGTTTGCGGCCATGCCGCGCTGCCAGATCCATGATCTTCAGGAAAGGCGTGATGCCGCCAACGCGCGGCGCGTCGGGCTGCACGAAGTCGCTAGCATTGCCCAGAATCAGCTGTTCATGCTCGCGGAAGCTGGTGAGCATTTCCCCGGTGGCGATGGGCGTATCCAGCGCGGCAGTCAGCGCGGCGTGGCCCTCGACATCGTAAGCATCCAGCGGCTCCTCAATCCACACCAGATTAAACTGCTCCATCTTGCGGCCCATGCGGATCGCCGTTTCGCGATCCCATTGCTGATTGGCGTCAACCATCAGCGGGAAATCATCGCCCAGCGTTTGGCGCACCGCGGTTAATCGACGCAGATCTTCAGCGGTGTTGGGCTGACCGACTTTAAGCTTGATGCCGCCAATGCCACTTTCGCGTGAAATCGCCACGTTTTTGATCACCTGATCGAGAGGCGTGTGCAGGAATCCGCCGGAGGTGTTGTAGCACTGGACGGAATCGCGATGTGCACCCAACAGCTTAGACAGCGGCAGCCTGGCGCGACGCGCTTTCATATCCCACAGCGCGATATCAAACGGCGAAATCGCCTGCACTGCCATGCCGCTGCGGCCGACTGACGCGCCTGCCCACAGCAGTTTGGTGTAGATCTTGTCGATATCATTAGGATCTTCACCCAGCAGAGCGTCAGCAATTTCACAGGCATGCGCATAAATGCCCTGACCGCCGGCGCGTTTTGAATAGCTAAAGCCGATGCCTTGATAGCCATCGCGCGTTTCAATTTCCGCAACGATTATTGCCACTTCGGTTAATGGCTTTTGACGTCCGGTCAGTACTTTGGCATCGCTGACCGGCGTTGCCAGCGGCAAAAATACCAGCGACAAATGGATCCACACAATACGATCGCCGCTGTCCGTGGCGTTGCCTGTAGCCTGCGTTTTGGCGTAGCTCACGGCGTTAGAATTCACACTCGACATGATGTTCTCCGGTAAATGATTGCGCTAACATTTTTGGTCCGCATTGCACTATGTGCCAGGAGTTAGGTTTAGTTATGTCTTGATGATCACACTTTTACCATTCTGCAATAATAATGATAGCCCTAACATTTTAGCGTTGAGCTGTTGTCACGTCTCACCAGACTGCTATGCTAGCGGCATCTGCATGAACCGTGAGCTGCCATGAAACCAACCAAACTGGTGCGCAAAGGCGCGCCAACGCTGGAAGATGTTGCCCGCGTCGCGGGGATTTCGCCGATGACGGTCAGCCGGGCGTTAAATTCGCCGCAGCAGGTGCGGCCGGCGACGGTAGCCAAAGTGAAAGCTGCCATCAGCGCCACCGGCTATATTACTAACGCCCAAGCCGGCAGCCTGGCGAGCAATCGCAGCCGCTTAATCGCGGTGGTGGTGCCGCAAATTAATAACAATATGTTCGTTGATACCATTCAGACGCTGAATGACACGCTCAGCGCGCACGGCTATCACATGCTGTTGTGCGTCACCGGCTATGAGACTGAAACCGAGGCAGAAACCGTGGCGACGCTGTTGTCGCGGCGTCCGGATGGCATCGTGCTGACCGGCATTCATCACAGCAGCCAGTTGAAAAAAGTGTTGTTGCAGGCCGAAGTGCCGGTGGTGGAGATCTGGGACATGACGCCAACACCGATCGACATGCTGGTGGGTTTTTCCCACGAAAAGGTCGGCGCGCGTGTGGCAGCGTACCTCGCAGAACGCGGTTATCAGCGACCAGGTTTGATTTGGACCGATGACCGCCGCGCGCTGCAGCGCAAGCAGGGATTACTCGATGCGTTAGCCGCTCAAGGCATTTCACCGCAAGTTGATGCGCCGATAGCGCTGCCAGCGCTGATGCAGCGCGGGCGCGAAGCCTGCGCTCAACTGCTGGATGCGCATCCTGATGTCGATGTGCTGGTGTGCAGTTCCGATACCCTGGCGCAAGGCGCATTAATGGAAGCGCAGGCACGTGGAATAAACGTGCCAAACCCACTGGCGGTGATTGGTTTTGGCGATCTGGATTTTGCCGCAGCCAATTTCCCCGCTATCTCGACGGTGCGCATTGAACGGCATCGCATGGGACAATTAGCGGCTGAGCAACTGCTGAACCGGCTGCGAGGCAATATTGTTGAACATCCCATTATCGATCTTGGCTTTGAGATGGTGCCGCGCGATTCCGGTTAGCGAATCTGAAGTGAGAAGCTCATCACATGCGAAAAATATCTTCCATGTTATAAAATATGGAAAATTTATTTCAAATTGAGAGGTTCCTATCATGTCATCGCTGCCGTCCCTTGAAACCTTGCTACAGCAGGAAGCTGAGCATCGTTTACCGCAGTTTGATTTCGATTTAGCGTGGCAAATCGGCCAAAGCATCCAGCAGCGTGCCCGTGAAGACAATGCGCCTGTGGCTATCGAAGTCTATGCGTTTGGACAGGTGCTGTTTCTGGCTGCGTTGCCAGGATCCGCTCCAGAAAATCTGGAATGGATGCGTCGCAAGCGCAATACCGTGCTGTTGACCGGTCATTCATCTCTGTATCTGGGGCTTTTCAATGAGCAAAAGGGCGAGCGTATGGCAAAGCAGGCTTATACTCGCCAGGAAGATTACACCGATCACGGTGGCTCTTTCCCGCTGCTTACTGTTCAAGGCGCGATCATCGGCGCAGTCACCATCAGTGGTTTACCCTCCGAAGACGATCATGCGTTGGCGTTGTGGGGGATTGCCCAACTGCTGCGTTGAGTCTGGTCGAATAAAGAACGCCGGAAATCAAAAAATGGCCTCCGGCGTAATAATTCTCAAAATAACAGCGTTGCTGAGCCAACGCCGCACGCTTTGGCGTATCGCGCGAGAGTATCCAGGCTGGCAGAGGTGATGTTTTTTTCCATGCGCGAAACGGTTGGCGGTTTTACTCCCATTCGCTCAGCTACCTGAGCGCTGGTTAAACCCGCATTCTGCCGCCACTGTTTGAGTAGCGATTGCATCCGCGATTTACGCTCCTCAGCTTCCCATGCTGCACGATATTCGGGATCTTGCAGCATCTCTTCATGAATTTGATTGTGAGTTTTATATTTCATTCTGCATTTCCTCCAGCCTTCGCAGGGCTTTCTCTATTTCTGATGATGGTATTTTTTGACTCTTCTTAATGAAAATACGCAGCATGTAAATTTTCTGTGCTCGCTGATACACCCAAAGTCCGCGTGAGATCGCTACCAGACGTTCTAATCTCATACAGCCCATTTCCCAATGGTTTTGTATGAGGTTCACGGAGACTGCAAGGATCGGTTTGCAGTCGATTGACGAGTTTTACAAACTTCACGCGAATGATTGGCGGTAATGACCTGAGTTCATCCTCAGCTGCTTCATGGTAGATAACCTCGAACACTGGCAGGGCCTCCGTGCGATAATTCTAACGGTGATTTGGTATTAGCTCAACAGCTAATATTAGCCTTTGAGCTAACGATTCACGCTTAATCGAACGAAAGTTTAAAAGTATTTAAAAAACAAAAACGCCCGATGCGATCAACACATCGGGCGTTTTAATTCGCAACAAACACTATTTCATTGCCGGGACTTTCAACTTATCCCCTGCGCCGGTGATTTTGCGCAGATCGGCGACCTGGCTGGCCTTCACTTCCGCAGCCTGATTTCCCCACGAATTTCTCACGTAGTTCAGCACATCCGCCATCTCCTGATTGTTAAGTTTCCACGAGAATGCCGGCATGCCTGCGGACGTGGGGCGGCTTTCGGTGTGCGGCGCACGGGCACCGTCCAGCAGCGCGTGGATCATGTTGGTGGGATCGTTCTGCATCGCGCCATTGCCCGCAAAGGCGGGCACCATGCCGGTGATACCTTCACCCGACAACCCGTGACACGCCGAACAATCCACTTCATAGCGCAGTGCCGCCTGATCGTGACGCGTTTTATCCATCACAAACCCGGCGGATTTCGGCGTGGAAGAGGCCGGTAAGCTGCGCAGATAAGTGGCGATAGCGTGCAAATCGCGATCGTTAAAATACTGCGTCGAGTGCTCAACCGCTTCCGCCATTGGACCCGCCGCCACGCTTTCGCCGTTAGAGCCGGTTTTTAGATAGTCAGCGATCTGTGCATCGCTCCACTTGCCAATGCCAGCGTGAGGATTTGGCGTGATATCCGGCGCGTACCAGCTGCCCAGATTGCCGCCTTGCAGGTACTGGCTGCTGATTTCGCCGCCCAATGCGTTGCGCGCGGTGTGACAAACGCTACAGTGCGCCGGACCATCAACGATGTATTTGCCGCGATTCCACTCGTCATTCTGCGCAGTTTGCGGCTTGAACGCGTTGTTATCGAAGAACAACAGGTTCCAGCCCGCCATCGCCAGACGAATGTTATACGGGAAATTCATGCCCGCATTCTCATCGATGGCGTTGTGCACCGGTTTTTTCGCCGAGAAGTAGGCCCAAAGATCGTGCATATCGCCATCGCTCATTTGGGTGTAAGCGGTGTACGGCATCGCTGGATAAAGGAAGCCGTGTTCGCCGCGTCCCTGACGCACCGCGTTGAAGAAATCGCGCTCGGTCATGTTACCGATGCCGGTTTCACGGTCTGGTGAAATGTTCGAGGTCTGCAGCGCGCCAAAGGGCGTATCGATTTTGTAGCCGCCGGAGAAGTCCGCATTGTGACAGGCGGCACAGTCGGCGAGGCGCATCACGTACTCACCGCGTTTGATGGCGGCATCGTCGTTGCTGTGGAAATCGGCCAGCTGCACCTTGTCGTCGGCAACGTTGGAGCGCGCGCTGTCTAACACCACCCACAACCGGCCGGACGCCGCGATGCCTGCAATCACCGCCAGCGCGGCGAGCGTGTAGGTAATTTTCTTTGCTTTCGCCATGATTACGCCCCCACCAGCGGTGCCGGATTATGGATGTACTTCTGGTGGATCGCCTGCGCGGCGCGCACCGCCAGCGCACCAATGGTAATGGTGGGGTTATAACCGCCGTTGTTCGGGAAGGCGGATGCGCCGACCACAAACAGGTTGTGCGCATCCCAACTTTGCAGATACGGATTGAGTGCAGAAGTGCTGGGATCGGCGCCCATCACCGCGCCACCTATGGTGTGCGAGCTGTGCTGCTTATACGGATTCCAGCTTTTCTCCGCCTGGTTATCCACCACGATATGCTGGCCGCCGGTCTCTTTCATGATGTTGATAGCGCGATCGGTGACGTACTTCGCCATGCGCACATCGTTCTGGTTCCAGTCGAACGTGGTGCGGATCAGCGGCTGGCCATGACGATCTTTGTAGTTAGGATCGAGATCGAGATAGGCTTCGCGCATCGGCATTGAGGTACCCTGGCAGAAGATGGTGCCAGCGGTTTGGTAATCACGCTTGTAACCCGCTTTCCACTCGCTGCCCCAGCGTTTGGTGCCCGGACGCAGGCCGTTCATGTTCTGAATCGGACGGCCGTTGGTGGAGAAGCCCATGATGCCCGCGCCGCCGATAAAATCGAGATCGCTGTGGTCGAAGTTATCGCCATTGAAGTCATCAATCTGCACCGCCAATGCGCCGCCGCCGATGAACGGATTCATGTATTCGTTATCAAAGAAGCCGGTGACGCTGGAGCAGGTTTGATAGTTGTAGTTACGGCCAATGGTGCCGCGCCTGGTCAGCGGATTGTATTGCTCGCCCACGCCGGAGAGCAGCATCAGGCGCACGTTATCCATCTGATAAGCGGTGATGCAGACGATATCCGCCGGTTGGAAGCCTTCCACGCCATCCTGAGTAATGAATTTCACACCTTTCACCGTTTTACCGTCGTCATGTTTCACGGCATGCAGCACTTCGGTTTCGGTCAGCAGCGTGAAGTTTGGACGGCGCATCAGCACCGGCAGAATGCAGGCTTGCGGCGATGATTTGGAGAAGTTGCCGCAGCCGTGGAAGTCGCAGAAGCCGCAATACGTACACGGACCCATGCTGACGCCGAGCGGATTCACATAGGCTTGCGACAGGTTACCGGCAGGCACCGTGAACGGGTGATAACCCATATTCTCGGTGGTTTTGCGGTACTTGCTCATCCAGTGCGTATCTTTCAGCGGCGGGGTAGGATAGTCGCGCGAACGCGGGCCTTCGAAGATATTGCCGCCTTTTTGCGGCTGGCCGTTGAGATTGCTCGCGATACCGGAGGTACCCGCAATACGCTCGAAGCGATCGTAGAACGGTGCCATTTCGTCGTAGGTCACGCCCCAATCCTGCAGTTGCAAACCCTGCATCTTCTTCGCGCCGTAGCGTTCACGGGTTTGCTTCGCCACTTCAAAATCCCACGGCGTAAAGCGCCATGACATGCCCGCCCAGTGTGTGCCGGCACCGCCGACGTTCCAGCCAAACTGAAACGCGGACCAGTTACGCACCGGCGCCGCCAGCTGATCACTGCGGTTGCGGAAGGTGGTGGTTTCCACGCTCATTGGTTGCAGGATTTTGCGGCGCGTGTGGAAACGCAGTTCATCGGCATCAATGGCGACCGGGAAATCGGTCGAGGTATCGCGCCAGGCACCGCGTTCGATGGCGACCACGTTAAGTCCCGCGCGGGTTAGCTCTTCCGCCATCACCGAACCGGCCCAACCTAAGCCGACGATGACCACGTCAGCTTTATTTCTAACTAATGACATTGACTCAGCTCCGGCTATTTAATCGTTAGGAATCAGACTGACGGGAATAAGCGCCAGATTTTCGTTGCGGCGTTCGATATAAGGGCGATAGTCATAGCGTGCGCCAGGAAAACCGATCATTTTCCAGCCCACCATATTTTTATTTCCGCCATAAATCGGATCCGCTAAATAGCTTTCACGCGCGTTTTGCAGCATTAATTCAAACAGCGCCTGGCTATTCACGTCTTTTCCTAAATCGATCTTGCCGTCTTCCATTGCCGTCAGGAATATATCGATCTGTTCAGCTGATAAGGTATGCAATGAAGCCTGATGCTGTTGCTGCGCCCACTTTTCCAGCGCGGCTAAGCCGGTTAAATAGCGCGCTTTCGGCGGCGTGAGAAATTGCGGGCTGCCCATCAACGCCGCTTCATTTTCCGGATGCAGCGGCGCCTGCAAATAGAGCGCCGCGCCGGAGCCATAATCTCCGGCTAACTGGTTATCGAGGAACTCGATTGCGCCTGCTTCACTGGCGGATGGGCCAAGATCATCGGCGGGGATCAGGCGATCAAAAATGGCCGCCAGGTTTTGGCGGTCCAGCGGATTATTGAGCACCTGATAACCGTCTTGCCATGCGGGTTGCGGCAGGTGATCGGGGCTGAGTTTGGTTTCCAGCGGGACATTGTGCAGCTCTTTTGCCCGCAGTTGCGGCGCGACGGCGAGGGATGCCACAATTCCACTGAGCGAAAAGAGCGCTTCTCTTCGGTTCATCCTTCTTATCCCTTAATCTTCAAGACATGAATATTGACAGAGCACGACGTTCAGATATTTCAGACGCAATGACATCGCGCTAAATAGCGCGCAGGCGCTAGCAACGAATCTGCGTTCGTTATTATTTTTTCAGAGGTGGATTAATATTCGGTCTCCATTTATGGTGACCGTATTCGCGGGAAACCCGTTTATCGGGCGTCCTTTATGTTAATGAATATATTTATTCATATCTTCATAGCAGTGACGGGAAATATCCCACAGATCGTCTTCCCAATTCTGCGGACTTAACAGTTCCGGCGACCAAACGCCGTCGTAGCCGGTTGCTTTCACCGCCGCTACCCAGGCGGCAATATCGACATCGCCTTCGCCCGGCGCATAGTCGCGTTGTACCCACTCATCCCAGGCTTCGCCCGGTTTCGCCGCGCGACCATCGCAGAAATGCACGCCGTAAATCAGATCTTTATCCATGCGCGCCACTTCGGCAGGCGTGGTGCCGCCACCGGCATGCAGGTGCCAGAAATCCACCACCACACCGAGGTTGTCTTTGCCGCTCTGTTTAATCAGATCAAGCGCGTGTTGCAGCGAATTGAACGCGGTGAAGGCGACGACTTCAACCTGGAATTTGATGCCGTGCGGTGCGCCGATATCGGCGATGGCGGAGATATTCTCCAGCAGGATGGCATCACGCTCGTTAGCGGAAAGGTGATCGAGTTCGGTCAGCGCCATGATTTGCACTACCGGGCAACGCAATTCTACCGCGGCCTGGCAGATTTTTTCCGCTTCGCGCAGCAGTTCAGCTCGCGCTTGCGGTTCATGTCGACCAATGCGTTTCAGCGCATTGATGCAGGTAATATTGACGCTGTATTTCGCCATCAGATCGCGGTAGGCAGCATAGCTGCCACCGTTTTCCAGATAGCGATACAGGTGTTCTGGCAGGATTTCCAGCCCGCTAAAGCCTGTCTCATGGGCGATGCGTAACTGAGTGACGGCATTGCTGTACCAAACAGACACGCCATGCAACGACAACTTCATCTCTCCTCCTTGTTACCTCACGGCTTCAGGTGAGAGCGTCGAATACGCAATTCTCCCTGAGACCAAACGCCACCCGGAGTGGCACGTTCATCAATCAGCCGGTTCAGGGCTTCAGTGACGATCAAATCAATACGTTGGCTGAAAGTGGTGAGCTGCCAGCCGGGCAAGCTGGCTTCGTCGATGTCATCGAAACCCACCACCGCCATAAATTTGTTGCCTGCACCTTCGCGCAGTGCCGCCAGCGCGCCGAGCGCCAGCACATCGTTTTCGCAAAACAGCGCTTCTACCCGCTGATCGGGCGCGTGCGCGTTGAGATACTCGGTCAACACGTCGTAGCTGCGTTCGCGGGCGTATTCACCGGCGGTGAGCAGCACTTCCAGCGCTAAGCCAGCTTCGTTGAGCGCCAGTTGCAAGCCTTCTAAACGCAGCGTGTGATGGCTGCTGGTGGCCGGTCCCATCATGTAACCGATGCGCGTATAGCCTTGCGACAGCAGCAGTTCGCCCAGCTGTTTGCCCGCCTGCAATCCATCGACATTGACCACTTCAATGCCGGGTTCGTCGTTGTTACGGCACACCTGCACCAGCGGAATGTGGTGCATTTCACGCGCCACGGCGATCAGTTCATCACTCAGCACCGTGCCGAGAAACAGCATGCCATCGACCTGCAGCTGATCGGCCAGCGACAGCACCGCACGGTAGTTTTCACCGCTACCAATATTCAGCAGCAGCGCCATGTAGCCGCGCTGCTGCAGCTGACGGGTGACGGTGTCGAGCATCAGCATCGAGTGCGGATTTTTTAGCTCGTCGATCACCACGCCAATAATCTGAGTCTTTTTCTGCGAAAGGCTGCGCGCCAGCAGGTTAGGGCGGTAACCCAGCTCGGTAGCAATAGTGATTACGCGTTCGCGCGCTTTCTCGGAAATGGACGCGCCGGGCGTAAAGGCTCGCGACACCGTCCATTTCGAGACGCCAGCCAGTCTTGCCACATCGCTGGCGGTGGCTTTGTGGGATTTTGCGGTTGGTTTACTCATAGCACCTGCATAGGGGAAAAAGCGGAGACCCCCAGCATTGAACGTGAAACCCAACGGAAAATAAACACCTAAGCGCACGCATTTGGTGTAAAGCGCGACAATTAACCCTGTTTTTATGATGTTGCGATTATGTTTGATCTTTGCACCCGATTGCAACGTTTTTTGCAATCGGGTGCATTTCATTCACTTTTTGTGATCGCTTTCGCTGATTTGCACTTTGCCAGATTGACTAAAAAGTCGTCTTCGCCGACATTTTGCTCACCACAAAACAAGAAACATCATTAAAGGCTCACCTAGGTGGCTCATTTTGCACCCGGTAGCAAAAAGTAAAATACCTGAAAAACAATACCCAACATCTTACCTCAACCCATTTTGCACCCGAGTGCAAAACAAACAGGAGTTGTTATGCTCATTGGTGAAAAGAGTATTCCACGCCCACTGCGCTGGGCCATGATCGGTGGCGGTCGTCTCAGCCAGGTTGGTTATAAACACCGTTGTGGTGCGCTGCGTGATAACACGGCGTATCAGATGGTTGCCAGCGCCTTTGATATCGATGCCGAGCGCGGCCGCGATTTCGGCGTCAACTTAGGACTCGATGCGGATCGCTGCTACGCCACTTATCAGCAGCTGCTGGCCGAAGAGGCAAAGCGTGAGGATGGCGTTGAAGTGGTATCTATCGCCACACCAAACGGCACCCATTTCGAGATCACTAAAGCGGCGCTGAATGCCGGTATTCACGTGATTTGTGAAAAGCCACTGTTCTTCACCACCGCCGAAGCGCTGGAAATCAAAGCGCTGGCGGCGGCGAAAGGGCTGATTGTCGGCGTAACTTACGGTTTCTCTGGCCATCCGCTGCTAATGCAGATGCGGGCGATGATCGCCAATGGCGAAATTGGTGATGTGCGCATGGTGGAGCTGCAATACACCCACGGCTTCAGCGCCAATGACAGCGCCGACAAATTCAGCGAAGCGCAAAAATGGCGCGTCGATCCTAAAATTGCCGGTCCGTCGTTTGTACTCGGCGATATCTCTACGCACACCTTCTACATCTCACAGCTGGTGCTGCCAGAGCTGAAAGTGAAATCGCTGCTGTGCGATCGTCAGAGTTTTATTCCGTCGCGTGCGCCGCTGGAAGATAACGCCATGGTGCTGATGCATTACGACAACGGCGCGGTAGGGCGCATGTGGGCCTCATCCATTAACGCCGGTTCGATGGACAGCCAAAGCATTCGTGTGATTGGTTCGCGCGCCAGTCTGGAGTGGAGCGACTACAACCCTGGCGAGCTGAAATATGAAGTGCAGGGCCAGCCGAATCAGATCATGCATCACGGCATGCCGTACCTGCATGAAAGTGCTTTGGCAGATGAACGTCTGGGCGCACTGCATACCGAAGGTCTGGCGGAATCCTGGGCCAACATCTATTTGAAATTTGCCATCGCCATTCACGCCACCCAACAGGGCGACCAAAAAACTCTCGATAACCTGATCTATCCCGATATCAACGCCGGGATTGAAGGTGTGCGCTGGATCGAAAACTGCGTGCGTTCTGCGGACAACGGCGCGAGCTGGGTTAACTACGAATAAGGACTGCCATGAAACTCTCGTTTTGTACCGATAGCCTGGGTCATCTGCCGTTTGAACAGATGCTGGATAAATTGCTGGAATTGGGTGTTTACGGCGTTGAAATGACGACCGGCGGCTGGTCAACGGCACCGCATCTGCGTACCGAAGCGTTGCTGGCGAGTGCCACGCAGCGTCAACAGCTGTTGCAGGCGCTGGAGAGTCGCGGCATGTCGATTGCGGCGCTGAACGTGTCGGGTAATCCGCTCGATCCGGGTGAACTGGGCAACAAGCACAAACGCGATACGGAAAACGCGCTGGCGCTGGCCGGTGAACTGGGCGTGAAAAAAATCGTGATGATGAGCGGCCTGCCGCCCGCCAGCCCGCACGACACCATTCCAAACTGGATCACTTACACCGTGAGCTGGCCGCCGACACTGAAAAACTGCCTCGATTATCAGTGGAATGAAGTGGCAATCCCATACTGGCAAGGGCTGGTGCAGCGCGCTAAAGAGAGCGGCGTGGAGAAGTTTGCGCTGGAGAACTTCAGTTCGATGCTGGTGTGGAATCCGGAAACCTTGTTCCGCCTGCGCGACGCGGTGGGTGATATGGTTGGTCTGAACCTCGATCCCAGCCATCTGCTGTGGATGGGCGCGGACCCGATTGCCGCTGCGCGCGCGCTTGGCCCGGCGATTCATCACTGCCACGGCAAAGATGTGCGTCTGGAGCGCGGGCTGGTGGACATCAACGGTCTGCTGGAAACCAAACCGGTGGAAGATGTCGCCAATCGCGCGTGGAACTATGTTGCCGTCGGTTGCGGCCAGGATCTGCAGTGGTGGAAAGAGTTCTTCTCGGTGGTACGCATGATGGGCTACAACGATTGGGTATCGCTGGAGATGGAAGATCTCACCATGTCGGTGGAAGCGGGCGTGACCTCCTCGATTGCGGCGCTTAAGCAAACCATTAGCCAGTAATGTCAAACCCACGGCGGGCAAGCGCTCGCCGTGTTCTGTACATCGAGCCTTGCCTGCCTGATAATTCGTGGTTCACCCATAATTAAGAGGCACGCCATGCTGGAAAACCACCCACAGCGCGATGAAATCAGGCTGGAGAATGTGCTGGCGGCGTTGGGCAATCCGATGCGTATGACGGTGATCAGCATTCTGGCGGACGGCGGTGAACACACTTGCGGATCGCTGCTGAAAGGCGTCTCCAAATCCACCTTAACTCATCACTGGCGCGTGCTGCGCGAGGGCGGCATTATCTGGCAGAAACCCTCTGGCCGTGAAAATCTGCTGTCGCTGCGCCGCGACGATCTCGATGCCCGTTTTCCGGGTTTACTTGATTCGCTGTTAAACGCCACTCAGCAAGATCCCTTGACCCGCACCACGCTGGATGACTTCCAGGTTAAATAACCCGCGCCCGCCCAGCCAGCGTAGCCACAACCATCTGCAATCCGGCTATCACCAACAGCAGCATCAGCGGCCACTGCCAGTTGCCGCTAACATCATGCAGCAGGCCAAAACAGAGCGGGCCCAGCGCCGCTAATCCGTAACCGACGCATTGTGCCATGCCCGACAATTTCGATGCCTGCAAATGATCATGGGTGCGCAGATTAAACAGCGACAGGCAAATCACCATCGATGCACCGGCGCCGAGTCCCGCCAGAATCAGCCACAACAGCGCGTAATTTGGCGCGATTAGCAGACCCGCAACCGCGATAAAAATCGACAGCGAGGCGAGAAAACCAATCGCTCGCTGATCGCGCATTTTCTTCAGCGCACTCATGCAAGCCAGATTCGAAACGATGGCCACAATCTGATAGACAAACAGCATGCCACCCGCTTCCAGTTGGCTAATGCCGCTGTCTTGCGCAAAAGGCGTAAACCAGCCAATCAAGGTGTAAAACACCAGCGACTGGCAGGCCATAAACAGTGAAACCTGCCAGCCTAAGGCCGCGCGCCACGGTGAGCGCGTTGAAGTGCTGTTGGCGCTGTTTTTTGCCTGAGACGCAGGCTTCTTCAGATACGGCAGCCAGGCTAACAGCGCGACGATCGCCGGAACCAGCCACACTGCTAATGAGAGTCGCCAGCCCGCGCTACTTAGCTCTGCCAGCGGCACCACCACGCCCGACGCAATGCTGGCGGTGATTGCCATGGTCATCGCGTACAAGCCAACATATCGGGCGGTGTGTTCGGTGAAATCACGTTTAATCAGCGGCGGCAGGAGCACGTTGGCCGCCGCAATCCCCGAGCTCAGGATGATGGTTCCCGCCCACAACGCAGATTCACTGCCGCTGATACGCAGCATCGATCCCAGCGTGATGAGCAGTAATGCGCCCCACAAACTGCGCTCAAGACCAAAACGGTTGCCGAACCAGGCTGCAGGTGGCGCTAAGGTAGCGAACATCAACAGCGGCAAGAAGTTAATCACGCCCGCGGCACTGGCGCTCAGGCCAAACGTCAGCCGGATGTTTTCCAGCACCGGGCCGACCGCGGTAATAGGCGTGCGCAAGTTGGCCGCCGTCAGCAGCAGTAAGAACAGGAAAAAACCAGAACGACGCAGAACAGGATTCGCAGATAACGCGGTATGGGTCATATTTTCGCACCATAGCAATGAGGCAGACCGAGTCTGCTTATGGTGCGTTGGTTGACGTTAACGCTTACGCAGCGGCGATTGACCGCTGAAAGGAGGGCAATACTAACGAGTGAGTGGGGAGATGTAAAGTCGACGGATTATCGAGTGCGGTCATATTAAATTTGTCGCTTGCGCCATCGCTCATCCGCGTCCACCTTTAGTATTTCCCTTTTCCACAAATGGACGAACAATGCTCTGGTTATGGAACGTGCTTATCTTGTTGGCAACCGTGGTGGTGATGGAAATCGTCGCGGCGCTGTCGCATAAATACATCATGCACGGCTGGGGTTGGGGCTGGCATTTGTCGCACCATGAACCGCACAGCGGTAAGTTTGAGCTCAACGATCTGTATGCGGTGGTGTTTGCGGTACTGGCGATTGTGCTGATTTATGTCGGTGTGCAAGGCATGTGGCCGCTGCAGTGGATTGGTGCCGGAATGACGACGTACGGTGCGCTCTACTTCATGGTGCACGATGGTCTGGTGCATCAACGCTGGCCGTTCCGCTATATCCCGCGCAAAGGCTATCTCAAGCGCTTATACATGGCGCACCGCATGCATCATGCGGTGCGCGGACGTGAAGGCTGCGTGTCATTTGGTTTCCTCTACGCGCCACCGCTGAGTAAGCTGCAAGCCACGCTGCGTCAGCGCCATGGGCGAAAAATCAACGAGGACGCTGCCACAGACCAGCCGGACGCGGTTCAGGATGAGCCACACGCGAAGTAATCGCCAAACCAGCCCCTTTCACCAGCAGCGCCAGTTTTTCACCTTTACTGGTGCGCTGACGTGAATCCCAGGCGTGCACACCGGCGTGCTGAACTTTGACGCCAATTTCGCGATAAACGCCGCGTGCCGTAGCGATGGCCCACGCCGAGCGCAGCGGTAAACCCGGTAAACCGGATCGCGCCGAGTGATAATAGGGTTCCGCCTCCGCCACTAAACGCGCTGCCAGTGTGGCGAGCGCTGCACGATGTTGCGGCGCCGTCAGCGTATCGGCGCGTAATCCCGCCTGATCGAGCCAGGTTTGCGGCAGATAGCAGCGACCATTTGTGGCATCTTCGACAATGTCGCGCGCAATGTTAGTGAGCTGGAACGCCAGACCTAAATCGCAGGCGTGATCGAGTACCGCTTCGTCACGCACGCCCATCACGCGCGCCATCATCAAACCGACCACGCCCGCAACGTGATAGCAGTAACGCAGTGTGTCGTCGAAGCTGGCATAGTGTTCGTCACGTGCATCCATGGCGAAGCCTTCCAGATGATCAAACGCCAGTTGCTGAGGCAGTTGGTGAATGATCGCCACTTCCTGAAACGCCCTAAAGGCCGGTTCATCCATGTGCGCACCGCTGTAGGCGCGACGGGTTTCAATCTGCAGATGCTGCATACGTGCCTGCGCGTCTTCGACAGCATGCTGTGTGCCGCCTTCGCCCAGCGTTTGCCCATCAATCACATCGTCGCAGTGACGACACCAGGCATACAGCATCAACGTGCTACGGCGCGTCGGTGCATCAAACAGCTTGGCGGCGGTGGCGAAACTCTTCGAGCCGACCGCCATGGTTTGCGTCACTTGCTCAAGTAAAGGCTGTCGATTCATTCGGCGCGATCCTCCAGCATCAGCCTGGCGGTGGCCTTAGCCGAACCGATTACACCGGGCACGCCCGCGCCCGGATGCGTACCGGCACCCACCAGATAGAGATTGCTGATATCGGCATCACGATTATGCGGGCGGAACCAGGCGCTTTGCGTCAAAATCGGCTCCAGCGAAAACGCCGAGCCGTGATGGGCATGCAGCGTGTCGCGAAAATCAAACGGCGTAAACATTCTGTGTGTCACTAATTGCTGACGTAATCCCGGCATGTAGTGCTGCTCCAGATAAGCAAAAATTCGATCGCGCAAGCGCGGTCCTTCCTGTTGCCAGTCGATGTCAGCGGTGCCGAGATGCGGCACCGGCGCTAACACATAAAAGCTGCCGCAGCCGGGCGGTGCCAGCGACGGATCGCTGCTGCAGGGCGCGTGCAGGTAGAGTGAAAAGTCCTCAGCTAGCTGGCTGCTGTTAAAAATCTCATCAATCAATTCGCGGTAACGCGGGCCAAAACAGACAGTGTGATGCGCGAGCTGTTCATGTGGCTGATTAAGGCCAAAATAGAGCACAAACAGCGAGTTGCTCATGCGCTTACGCTTCAGCGATGTTGCACGTTTGATTGCCAGCGGATGGTGGCGCAGCAGTTTGTCGTAGGTATGCACCACGTCGGCATTGGAGGCCACAGCAGCGGCATCGAAGCGTCGTCCGTCTTCTAACTGAACGCCGCTAATGCGGTTGCCGTTGGTTTCCAGCTGACTCACTTCGGCATTCAGTAACAGCTCGCCGCCAAGATCCTCAAACAGCCGCGCCATGCCTTGTACCAGCGCACCGGTGCCGCCGCGCGGAAACCATACGCCCCATTCACGTTCCAGCGCATGAATTAAGGTATAGATCGATGACGTTGCAAAAGGATTACCGCCCACCAGCAATGAGTGAAAGGAGAACGCCTGACGCAGATGATCGTCCTGAATAAATTTCGCCACCATGCTGTAGACGCTGCGCCAGGCTTGCAAACGTCCCAGCTGCGGCGCGACGCGCAGCATGTCACGCACTTGCAGAAACGGCACCGTACCGAGTTTCAGATAACCTTCTTTAAATACTTCACGGGAATAGGCGAGAAACTGACGATAGCCTGCAACATCCTGCGGATTGAACGTGGCAATCTGCTGCTCCAGCAGCGGCTGATTGTTGTCGTAATCGAGCTGTTTGCCATCTTCCCAGCACAGGCGATAGAAGGGCGTTACCGGCATCAGCTCGACGTAATCGCTGAGCGATTTTCCCGCCAGCGTAAACAACTCTTCGATGGCGCTGGGATCGGTGATCACCGTAGGTCCGGCATCAAAGGTAAAGCCGCTATCTTCAAACACATAGGCGCGTCCGCCCGGTTTGTCGCGCTGCTCAAGTAAAGTGGTTGGTATGCCCGCCGCTTGCAGGCGAATCGCCAGCGCCAGGCCGCCAAAGCCTGCGCCAATCACATAAGTGCGTTTCATTTTTTCTTCCCTGGTTCGACAGAATTTAACAGCGCGCGAAGCGCTTCACCGATGGGCACCGGCGGCTTGCCGCACAGAATTCGCGCTTTATCGCGCAGGCGCAGTTGCCCGGCGTAAAAGCGGCTAATTAACCCGGCATCGAGCCGGTAAAAACGTTGCATCACGCGCCAGCGCTGCTGCGGCTTACCGGCCAAAAACAGCATGCGATTCAGCAGGCGGAAAAATCGCTGTTCGCGCCACTGCTGACGGGCAAAGTATTCGATGTGTTGGCTGAGCGTGCTGGCATCGGTGGGCAACAGCGTGGCCACCAATTCCGCCAGCGCCACGGCGGAGGGCAAGGAGTAACCGGTGGTAGCATGAAACAGCCCGGCGCGCAGGCCGCTACACGGTTGGCCGCGCTGCTGTTGCCAGAATTGTTCAATATCGCCGCTAAGGGTAATCGGCAAAATGCCATGCTCTTCACGCAGCAGCGTGCCAAGCCGCCAGCCTTGCTGTTTGGCATAGTCGGCGATGTGATGACGAGCGGTGTTCTCCGCCAGCGTGGGCTGATTAACGTAATGGGTATCTTCAATCAGCAACCGATCGGCGCTGAGCGGCAGCGTGTAAACAAACCGATAGCCCGCTTGCTGATCGACGGTGGCATCCATCAGGATTGGCTGTTGCAGGCCGTGCGGCTGCGCCAGCTGCCACTCTTGTCCGAGAAACACCTGATAACCCAGTTGCAGATGCGGCGTGGGTTGTAAGCCGCGACCATCAATCACCACTTGCGCAGCAAGCTCACGGCCATCCGCCAGCGTCACCTGCGTGGGTTTTACCTGTTGTACGGCTGTGTTTGTCCACAGATCGTCACCCATCGCCGCGTAGAGATGCCGGGCAAAATCGTCTGATGCGATGGAACAGTAATCACCATCCAGATTACGGCGCAGCGCGGGAAAACGTACCTGATAACCGGACCAACGTGCCGTCATCAGCGGGTGCAGCCAACGCAGCTGTTCAGCGCTGAGGTCGCTCTGATGAAATGACCAGGTATGATTGCCTGCCGGATGTGCGTCGCTCTCCAGCAACAGGCATTTGAGCTGCGGCTGCAGTTGGCGCAGACGCAGCGCAATCAAACCGTTTGCCAGTCCGGCACCGACCAGAATCACATCGTAGTGCGCACGCATCAGGTGGCCTCCGCCAGCACAACTTGCTGCTGGCACAGCGCTTGTTCGACGATGTCGGCCGCACGCTGGCAACCGCCTGCGCGCTGTAGCTGTGCCTGTATCGCTGACATCCGTAACGCGTAGCGATCGTCGGTAAGTAATTGTTGCAGATGCTGCTCCAGTTGATGAACGCGGTTAAAGCGCGATGCGCGCCGTCCAACGCCATGCCACTCAATGCGCGCTGCCACGCCGGGTTGATCAAAGGCAATGGGCAGCGCCAGCATCGGCGTACCGCATTCCAGCGCTTCCAGCGCGCTGTTTAATCCGGCATGAGTAATAAAAAGCTGCGCGTGTTGCAGGGCGGCACGTTGATCGACAAAATCCGTCACCCACGCTGCACCAGCCAGCTGCAACTTGTGCACCTGATCGGCGTTCAATCCCCCACAATGAGCGATCACCAGCGAAAGTTGCTGGCGGCGGCACGCCTGTGCCAGATGCAAAAACAGGCGGAAGCGATGGCCTTGCAGCGTACCCAGCGAGGCGTAAACCACCGGCTGGCGCAGCGCCGGCCAGGGCGCGTTGAGCGGCGCTGCAGCAACCGGCGCGCGCAGTGGCCCCACAGCGTGATAGCAGGCGGGCAGTTGCTGACGTGGAAAATCAAAGGCCGGCACCATCTGGCTGATTTGTGCCAGTGGCGACAGGCACTGATGTAATCCGCGCCGCTCCGTCAAATTAAACGCCCGCGCGTGTTTGAGGATCACCTCGCCGTGACGACGCATAATGCGATCATAAATCTCGCTGCTGGCCTGAAAACGTTTTAGCGCTTTTTCATCCTGAGCAAAACGGAAGGGCATCACCGCCAGCGGAATCCCGGCTTCACGATTGACCGGCAAGGCGCAGGCCACCGAAACAAAGGGCAGATGCAGCGCTTCAGCGACTAATCCGCCTGCTGCTTCCATTTCATCAGCGATCACACCATCAATCTTCAACGCTTTCAGTACCGCTGGTAGTTCTCGGCACAGCATATCGGTGCAGGAGGCGAGATTGTTGATTACGCGAAACAGCGACAGGCCGCCCGGCGAAGCCAGCCGATGCAGCACGGGCGCCAGCGAACCGGCCGGATGCGTTTGCTGGCCTACTGCAACGAAATTAATGCGTTCGTCGCTGAGCAAAGTGCGGGCGTCGGCTTGCTGGATGAAGGTGATGCGATGGCCACGCGCCAGCAGCGTTTGTGCTAACGCCTGCAACGCGTGAAAGTGGCTATAAAGCGGCGGCGCGATCACCGCAAAGTGGCCCACCGGCGGAGCCGCGCTCAGTTGAACATCGCTAGCTGTTGATTAAACAGCGCGTGCATATATTGGCGAGTGGCGATGCCGCGATGGCATGCGCAGGCAAGGTGTGCATCGGCGCTGCGCAGGTGATCGCGCAGGCGACGTTCCGCGCCGTCAGCCCCGAGCATCTGTACCAGCGTGGATTTACCCTGATCCTGATGCACATCTTTGCCGGTGTGTTTGCAGCCGTCGGCGAGGTCGTCGAGTAGCTGAAACGCCTGCCCCAGATCCTGAGCAAAGAAGCTAAGACGTTGCCGCACCTGCGGTGAAGCGTCAGCGGCAATCGCTGCCATTTGCAGCGTGGCGCGAAACAGCACGCTGGTTTTCAGTTCGTTGGTCAGGGCGATCGCTTCTGGACTGCGGCTTTGCGCACCGTCGTGCAGATCCTGGAACTGACCTTGTACCAAGCCCTGCAGGCCGACGGCCGCAGAGAGTTCGGCAATCGCTTCAGACTTTTGCATGGCAGGCAAACCGGGTGCAATAGCAATCACTTCAAATGCACGGCTCAGCAGTGCGATGGCGGCGAGAATCGCCACGTTTTCACCAAACTCGCGGTGTACGGTAGGGCGACCACGACGCATCTGCGCGTTATCCATCGAGGGAATGTCATCCAGAATCAGCGATGCCGCATGCACCATTTCCACTGCACAGGCGAGATCGAGAACGCCATTTTGCGTCAGCTCGCAACCCATATCGCGCGCTGCCAGCAGCAGTAATAAAGGACGGATGCGCTTACCCTCCGCTAGCGTTCCGGCACGCATCGCGGCACGCACGCGATCGCTTTGCTGTCCCACAGGCAGTAAATGTTCGAGATGCGCCTGTAAAATGTGCTGCAGCTGAAGGAGTTCGCTTGTCTGATGCGCTGTGGTGTCGACATGGGTGGTCATAATGGCTATCCATGGTTGGTGAATTTCTTATGCTTTTTGATTAACCGTAGACTGCCTAAGGTGAGTTCGCCAGCGGGGGCCGCGTGGTTAAGCCGATTTTCGTTTATTTCGAATATTGATTGTTTCGTTTATTGCGATTATCATTCTGTTACTGCAATTAGCAACCACAAACAATTAATTGGAAAACGCATGAAAAACTCAATTCTGGATAGCTTGAGCCTTCCGGCTCCGAAGGAGATTGAGGCCGCTTTGCGCGGACAGAGGGAGCTCGCAACGTATCTATCCACCAAGCAGGAAACACAAAAAATTACCATTCAGGATGCAGATAACGAAACGCATCAGATTGAACTGCCAACGTCAGCTCTGACACTACTGATGGCTGTTTTAGGTGAGTTGGCGGTGGGAAATGCGGTTCAGGTTGTTCCTGTACACGCAGAATTAACTACGCAGGAAGCGGCGAATATTTTAAACGTTTCACGCCCACATCTGGTGAAACTTTTAGAGCAAGGTCAGCTTCCCTACCATAAAACAGGTCGCCATCGCCGCGTGCTTTTTGCTGATCTTATGCAATTCAAAGAGAAACGTGCGCAAGAGAGCAATGAGGCAATGCAGGAATTGGCAGACCAGGGACAGGATCTCAATTTCTACTGATGAACCATTCACCTTATGCCGTTGTACTGGATGCGTGTGTGTTGTATCCATCGATACTGCGCGATGTACTGCTTCGTCTCGGTCTGACGGGGTTATACCAGCCAAAATGGACAGCTACCATTCAGGATGAATGGCAGCGTAATTTAAGCAGCAACAGGCCAGAGTTCACTGACGACCAGTTGCTGCGAACTCAGGGATTGATGAATAAAGCGCTTCCTGACGCAATGGTGTCAGGATTTGAATCGCTTATTGCAGGCATAACCTTGCCAGATCCTGATGACCGCCATGTTGTTGCCGCTGCTATACGCTGCAAGGCTGAAGTCATTGTCACCATTAACCTGAAGGATTTCCCAGGAAAGCTGATGGCTGAATTTGAAATTGAAGCCCTTCACCCTGATGAATTCATCATGGATTTGTTCGACTTAAATCAGGCGCTGGTTTTGAAAGCAGTGAATGCGCAACGCGCCAGTTTCAGACGCCCATCAATGGGCGTCACGGCTTATCTGGATTCGCTATTACGGCAAGGTTTACCGATGACAGTAAACGCATTAGACAAGTTTCGTTTTCTCATTTTGCAACGATTGAATCGCTATGCTGCTGCATGGCATTTATTTCAGCGTGATCTTATTAGCGAAATAAGTAACAGCAACGCCGTAACATAAATAACTCCGTTAGGCTGGTGGAAATAAATACCGCTAATGGACAATAAAATGACGAATACCAAACCTGCCGTGCTGATTATTCAGCCGGTCATGCCTCAGTTAGATGAAAAGCTCACGCGACATTTCCACTGTCATCGCTTATATGAGCAGCAAGACGCGACGCAATTTATTCAGCAGCATGATAAAGCGATAAAAGCCATTGTTACGCGTGGCGATGTCGGGGTTGAAACTGCACTGCTGGAACAATTACCCGAGTGTAAAGCGATTGCCGTATTCGGCGTCGGCACCGATCGTATCGACCTTCAATATGCTGCCGCACACGATATTCAGGTCAGCATCACCCGCGATATTCTGACCGATGATGTCGCTGATTTAGCGCTAACGTTAACGCTGGCGTTCTCGCGTAATTTGGTGGCTTACCATCAGTTTGCAAAATCCGGTGCATGGGAAAATAACGGCGTTGAGCTCTCCAGTCGCGCCAGCGGAAAAAGAATCGGTATCGCCGGGTTGGGCGCGATTGGCTTAGCGATTGCGCGCCGTGCTGAAGCGTTTGGCATGGAGGTGGCGTATACCGCGCGTTCGGCTAAAGATGTCAGCTATAAGCGCTACGACACTATCGAGCAACTGGCTGCTTTCAGTGATTTTCTGGTGCTGGCCCTGCCGGGCAGCAAAGAGAATTTCCAGCTGGTCAACGCTAAGGTGCTGGCGGCGCTCGGCAAAGACGGTGTAGTGATCAACATCGCGCGTGGCACGGTAATCCATGAACCCGATCTGATCGCGGCATTGCAGCAGGGAACCATTAAAGGTGCCGCGCTGGATGTTTATCCGGATGAACCGAAAATTCATCCCGCGCTACGTGAACTGGATAATGTGCTGTTAACGCCGCATATTGCCAGTGCAACTCATGAAACGCGTGCGCAAATGACCAATAATGTGCTGGAGAATTTGCTGGCCTATTTCGCCGATGGGAAGATTCTGACATCGGTATAATTTAAGTGTCCGGATTAAGATGAAATTCTTATATCCAGATAAATTATCCCTGTTTAGTCATAGCAATTTTCACTCAGCCAGGCTGTTATAATAGCGGCACTTAATTCAGGAGCCCATTATGACAGCACAGAAAATTGCCATTATTGGCGGCGGCGTTATCGGATTAGCGGTGGCGCGCGCCTTAGCGTTGCAGGGCGTTGAAGTCACCGTTTTCGAACAACAACACCTTGGTGCAGGCACCAGCAGCACCACGTTTGCCTGGGTGAACTCCAACGGTAAACAGCCGCAAAGTTATCACCTGCTTAATGTGCTCTCGATGGAAGAGCATCTCAAACTGCAGCACGCGCAGCCGAACGGGTTGCGCTGGCTGGAAACCGGCGGAACCTGGGAATGGGCCGCCGAGGGTGATGCGCAGCAACGTTTGCTGCAGCGTGCGACGTCGCTACAATCGGCGGGTTACGCGGCGCGTGAAGCGTCGCCTGCAGATGTACTGCGCGATATCCCGGAGCTACGGGCGCAGGCCATTAGCGGCAGCGTATGGCACTTCCCGACAGAATCGGTGCTGCATCCTGCGCTCTATCTGGCGCGCTTGTGGTCCGAAGCGAAAGCGCACGGCGCGCTGCTGTATCAGCATCAACGCATCAACAGCATCAGCGAAAGTGCCGATCGCGTTACGCTGGATCTGGAAAACGGCGAGCAGTGGCAGGGCGATCGTATCGTGTTAGCCACCGGACGCTGGGCCAATCAGCTGCTGAATTCACTCGGACTCAATCTGGCGTTGCTGGATACCAGCAAACCGAACGCGGTGGCCTGCAGTTTTCTGGTGCACACCGCGCCGCAGCCGCTATCGCTCAGTGCCAATCTCATCTCTCCGCAACTCAACGTACGCCCGGACGGCGGCGGACGTTTGCTGCTACAAGCGTTAGAGCTGGATCATCTGGCCGATTCATCTGCGCCCCCATCGATCACCAGCGATATCGCCGCGCAGTTCCGCACGCGTTATCACGCGCTGTTTGCGGATGCGGGCGAGCTGCAAACTGAAAAAATCGTCATAGGCCAACGTGCCCGACCTGCCGATGGTTTACCGGCAATCGGTTATGTCACAGCGCACCAGCGCGTCTATGTGGCTGTGACGCACAGCGGCATTACGCTTTCGCCATTGATAGGCAAGCTGGTGGCTGAAGAGCTCGTTAGCGATGTAGCAAGTGACCTGCTTAGCGATTTCCGCCCGCAACGGTTGATGGGTAAAAGCGTGGAAGAGTTTGCGCCGATAAAGCGTAATTTCCCGGCGGCGCAATAACGCAATGAGACACGGTTTTTACAGGTCTCTTTCATAATCGATGGTCTCTTTCACTGCCGCCGCGGCAAGCCGCAGTTTATCCTTGCTAACCGATCCCAATGCAAGACGAATGGCATGCGGCACATTGATTGAGGTGCTGAAGGGCTCAGCTGAAGCTACCGAGATTTGCTGCTGCATTAAACGCTGTACCACGCGTTCAGCCCTGACTTCGCACGGCAACGGTAGCCAGAGAAAATAAGAGTTGGGATGGCTGATAAAATCTTCGGGCGCAAGAATCTGGCGGGCGATCGACTGGCGCTCACGGGCATCCCGTCTTTTCAGTGTTTCCAGGCGTTTGATCGTCCCATCCTTAATCCAGCCACACACTAACGAGACCATCAGAGAAGGGGTATTCCACGTAGTAGCACGAATAGCCCGCTCAAGCGCTGCACGCATGCCAGCGGGGCAGACGACGGCGCCGACGCGCAATCCGGTGGCGATATTTTTCGCAAAACCGGTCACATAAAGGGTTCTTTCAGGGGCATAAAAAGCCATCGGCGGCGGCGGACGAGGCACCAGATAAGCATAGGCGGCATCCTCAATCACCAGAAGATCAAACGTTCGGGCAATCAGGGCGAGCTCTCTGCGTTGCGCAGCACTCAGTACCCAGCCAAGCGGGTTATGCAATGTAGGCATGGTATAAATCGCACGCACGCGCCTGCGCTGACAAATCTGTTTTAATGCATTGAAATCAGGACCGTCGGGTCCAGCAGGTATGGCGGCAAGTTCAAGATGACAAAGCGCAGCCAGCGCCTTAAAGCCGGGATAAATCAACGCGTCTACCGCCACAACATCGCCGGGTTTCAGCAATCCCATCACCGCGATGGTAAGGCCGTGCTGTGCGCCATTGACAATCAGAACGTCATCAGCCGAAGGCGTGATCCCAGTTGAGCTAAGCCATGATGCAATGGTATGCCGGTCGCTCTCTTTCCCGGCATGCGGCTGATAACGCAGCAGCGATTCAATATCCCCTACATTGGAGAGATTGCGCAGGGCATCGCGCAGGCGATCGGCCTGCCCGGGCAATGCGGGATAATTGAAATTGAGGTCCACCACATCGGTTGCGACCACACGCTGATCGACACCGAGACCCAGAGGCAAAGAAATTTCCCGGACAAAAGTCCCGCGTCCGGTTTCACCGCTGACCAGCCCGATTGCCTCAAGTTCAGCGTAGACACGTGTAGCGGTTGCTAGTGAGATCCGTCTTTCCGCCGCCAGCGCGCGATGGGTTGGCAGGCGTGTGCCTGCCGACAATTCTCCGCTGCGTATAGCCGCTGCATATTCGTCAACCACATCCTTATAACGTGCTTTCACCGAATGTATCCATGACAATATTTTGATTGTTCTGGATCATGGCGTTTATCCTCCGTAGCGTCAATTCATGAAGGAAATAGTGCCTTCACTCTGCTACTTAAAGAGGTTTAACGTGGTGATACAAATGATGCGTCCTGAGGCGATGTCAGGCTGGCTGAACGGCCTGGCGGGCGTGATTATTTTCAGTGGATCGCTGCCGGCAACGCGCATTGCCGTTCAGGACATCGACCCGTTTTTCCTGACTTTTCTTCGCGCATCGATAGCGGGTGTGCTGGCGCTCATGTTGATCTGCTTGTTTAAGGTCAAAAGACCTGATCCAAGCCAACTATTCTCGCTCTTCATCGTCGCTATGGGCGTGGTGATTAGTTTTCCGTTGCTGACCGCCATGGCATTGCAGCACGTAACTTCGTCACATTCGATCGTTTTCCTCGGGTTGCTTCCGCTAGCAACCGCCGTCTTTGGCGTCATTCGTGGTGGTGAACGTCCGCGACGCGCTTTCTGGCTCTTTTCCCTCTGCGGCAGTTTGCTGGTTGTGGGCTTTGCGCTTTCTCATCTCGCTGCCGTATCACTTAAAGGCGATCTGCTGATGCTCGCGTCAGTGATCGTCTGTGGCCTGGGCTATGCCGAAGGGGCAAAACTTTCGCGTGAGCTGGGAGGCTGGCAAGTTATTAGTTGGGCGCTGATTATTTCACTGCCTTTCATGTTGATCGCGTCATATTTTACCGTACCTGAATCCCTAAGCCACGTCAGCACTTCAGCCTGGCTTGCGCTGGGTTATGTCTCGCTTTTCAGCATGCTGATTGGTTTTATTTTCTGGTACAAAGGGCTCGCTATCGGTGGAATTGCCGCTGTCGGGCAACTGCAGTTGCTCCAGCCATTTTTTGGACTGGGTCTGTCGGCTTCGTTGCTGCACGAGAGCGTCAGTCCGCTGATGATAGCTGTCACGCTTGGCGTCATTCTCTGCGTCATCGGTTCGCGAAAATGTGCGCGTTAATCTTCATGCATGTTGGCCGCCCGCAGGCGGCCTCATCCATTTAGGATTAATAACGCAGTCGCCCGCTAAAACCATTGGAAATCAGCGCACCCGACTTAAGTGTTAAATCGAAATCCTGTTCTCGCGGCTGCAGCGCGTTAATGAAGCTTTCAGCCCATTTGTGGCAATCATGCAGATGCAGGTTTTTTAGCAGGCTGGCATGACGTTCGCGACGCACCGAAAGCGGCATGATGAGCGCGGTGTGAATGGCATCGGCGATAGCATCGGGATCGTAAGGATTCACCAATAGCGCGCCCTGCATCTGTTCAGCAGCGCCAGCAAACTGCGACAGAATCAGCACGCCGGGATTGGCATGATCCTGCACGGCGACATAGGTTTTCGCCATCAAACTCATCCCGGCTATTAGCGGTGTGACCAGCGCCACGCGTGCCGCACGATAAAATCCGCACAGCTCTTCACGCGAATAGTGATTGCTCAAATAACTCACCGGATACCAGTTCAGCTCGCCATGCACGCCGTTCATTTCGCCGCAGCGGGTTTCTAGATCACGCGACAATGCTTTGATGCGATGGCTGTAACCTGACGCCGTTGAAGCCAGCTGCACCAACGAAAACTTGTGGTGATACTCCTCGTGTTGACGCAGCAAAACTTCTATCGCGCTGATGCGGTAGGGCGTGCCGGTGCTGTCGTCAAAATGCCCGCCGCTGAGGATAAGATTCTCCGGTAAGGTGTCGCGACATTGCTGTTCCATAAACTGGCAGCTGTTACTTTCCGCCAGCGCGCTGGTTTCGGCGGTATCAATGCCCACCGGGAATACGCCGACGCGAATCTGGCGGCCATGAATGCGCAGCGTGTAAGGCGTTTGGCGTTCGCAACGGAATCGGGATTCAACCCAGGCGGTGAAATTGTTCATGTCTTGGGTGGTCTGGAAGCCAATCAGATCGGCGCACAATAAGGAATCAGCCAGATAGCGCCAGTTGGGCACCGATTCAAAGGATTGTCCCGCCGGGAAAGGTTGATGGAAAAAGAAACCAATGCGATTTATCAGGCCGACATCGCGCAGCATTTTAATGCCAGGGATCAGGTGATAATCCTGCAACCAAATATCATCATCAGGCATGGCATATTCACTAATGGCGCGCGTATAGGTTTCATTCATTTTCATATAACCGATTTGGCTACTGGTAGAAAAGCGCGCCATATCGGGACGCTGATGAAATACCGGCCATAATCCCTGATGGATATATTGATGATAACCTTCTTCATATTCTGATTTAGTTAAGCGGAATGTCAGCGTGTCGAATTGTTTACCACTAGTAAAATTTAACTCCCGATGAGGTTCAGTGGTAAAAGACTCAAACTCGCCACTCCATTTCACCCACATGCCACCACGACGCGTCAATATACTTTCATAAATACTTGAAAGCGTTGAGTGGTTGTTTTGATTGTGTGATACCAATATTAAGCCTGACATAGTTTTTACCCATTGCTTGACCTGCCCGTAATTAATATCTGGCAGGAAGTTTGAAAGAGGTTGGCGCAGTAAAAATTGTAGAATGCCGTTCATTACGGTAAACGCCAGAAAATTGACTGCCGCGCCTCGTTAAGGCAATCTTCCACTTATCGCTGTCGTGATGACGCAATGCCAAAAACTAGACGTGAGTATTCAGTAAATTTATGCGTATTTATCGAGAACGCACCTTTACACCCTTTGCGGAGTGATAATATTTCAATGCGTTGTTGTTCCACCGGGTTAGAAATCGTAGATATGCTATTAATTGAACCGCTGTTAGTAAATTCGATACTTTTCATCTCGCGCTACCTCTCCGAATCCTTCAGGGCTGTCGATGAAATTAATTTAGCCGACCAACCCGTAAAAATGTCGTAAAAAAGGCGCTGGAAATTATAAAAATGTAATAGATTTAATTTCGAGTTTGGGAAAAGGCTGGAGTCGATATCATAAGGGTCGGTGCGTTTTTCGTAGGGTGCGCATTTATACGCACCGGGACATTCGGCCTGTTAGAATGACCGCCGTTCAGAAGTGACTTGAAGAGGTTAGTTGTGTCGACGTTAGTATTTAGAGAAGCCAGGCTGGCCGATGTGGATCGTTGTTACGCGATTGAGATTGAGGCTTACGAAGGTGATGAAGCCGCCACGCGAGAAAAGATTGCCACCCGCATCGCGCAGTATTCGCAGGGATTTTTATGTCTCGAAACCGACGGCAAGGTGATTGGTTTTATCAACGCCGGTTGCGCGTGGGATGTGGTGATGTCGGATGAAGCGTTCAAAGAGTTAATCGGCCACGATCCCGCAGCACCGAACGCCGTCATTATGTCGGTGGTGCTTGACCCCGCTTATCAGGGTAAAGGTTATGCGTCGATATTGATGCGCCCGTTTATCGACCTGATGAAGAAAATGGATAAGCGAACCATTCATCTGATGTGTAAAACCCAGCATGTTGAGCTGTATAAAAAAATGGGGCTATCAGTACGTCAAACCGTCCGAGTCAGACCACGGCGGTATGGCGTGGCATGAGATGCTGATGACGCTGTAATTCGTCGGGGCGCCATTCATGGCGGCCCGAATCTTACCTCACGCAGCCACACTTTTCGGCTGAGCCGACAGATGTCCCACCCATAAACTGGCCACCCATTTCACACCTTTGGCGGTGAAACGCGCTTGTGAGAAAGCATGCTGATTCTCGCCACGCCCAGAGCGCAAGGTGAAATAACCCGCTTGCATATGGTGTTGCTGCGGTGCCATCGTGCCTTTTTCGCGATACATGATATTGCGTTCTAACAGGAACTCACGAAACTCGGTTTCCTTCACCTTCAACATCTTGCACAGCTGACGAAAGCCGAGTGAATCTTCGATCTCAACAAAGCGATCAAAAAATTCAGCTTTGGGTGCAGACAATGCAAGTTGCTGCTCAGCCGCCCGGCGCTGCTCAAACTGCTCCGCCCAGGCGCGGGCCGCTTCCGCCGGATTGGTGAAATCAGGCAGATGAGTAAATTGTTCGCGCTGCTGCCAAAGATCGAGTAATTCCGCAGTGAAGCCAGGCGAAAGCCGGGCAACGGCAAGTAATGAATCGCGTTTGTTGAGATGAAACTCCTGACGCACTTCACCCTGATGCTCATACAGACTCACCGTCAAAGGGTGGGAAAGCCGCTGTGCGGTTTCCAGGCTTTTCACCAGGCGCTTCACTTCACCGTGTGTAATGCCCGTGACACGGGCAATTTCGCGGCTGCTCATCATCATCGATGCATTCAAAGCAGACAGACTTTCCGTTGAGATCATCATCATTATCACCTCTTGCAGACTTACTCAGCCTTGTAACTGTTGAATAAGTATACGTAACACTGTTTATATATCCAGTGTTATTTTTGACCGTTCACGTAAGATGTTCAGCTTTGCGTAACGTTTCACAAAGCCAGCTCAGTTTCACGCAATCCCTGCGTATTCTCTTAAAGTGAGGTTTTCACGGTTTATTAAATTGTCGCGATGAGGGCTGTTTGATAGTTTTGAGCCAATTTTCCGGGCTTTTATCGGCTTTCTGCAGCATTACGTGCAGGTTGATGTGTGCCTTTTTAACAGCAATAAGTAGTTAACTGGCGGCTATGCTGCTGGAGAAACGATGAAAAAGAATAAATTTAAAACCCATCTGGTCTCATTAGGTTTACTGGCGGAAAAAAAGCTGACCAAACGCCAAACGCTGCCCGATTACAATCCCGCCGCAGAGCAGGATATTAATTTGGTTGCACGCCAGACCGCACCTGCGGCCATTCCGCGTCAGATTTGGATGTATTGGGAAAGCGAAACGCTGCCGCAAGAAGTGCAGATTTTTGTCGACAAGATCGTGCGTGAAAATCCCGGTTATCTGGTAACGGTCATCAATAACCTGAACATCCAGCACTATCTGCCCGATCTGCACTTCGTACATCAGGATATGCGTCCTTCGCATAAAAGTGACGTCATCCGGCTGGAGTTGCTGCATCGCTATGGCGGAATCTGGATGGATGCCACCATCATTCTCAACCGCACAATGGACGAATTGCTGGCGGTGAATGTGGACGATCGTTATGACCTGATCGCCTTTTATCGCGACAGTTCGACGCTGGACAAAGCCTATCCGGTGATTGAGTCCTGGTTCCTGGCCGCGCCGAAAAATAACGCCTTTATTGCGCGCTGGCTGCACTTTTTCCGCCCGATTGTCGAAGTGGGCGCCGACGAATTTTTCCGTCGTTTGCTCGCGCTGCCTGATTACGAAACCATTGTTCAAGGCATCACGCCACCGGATTATCTGGTGGTGTATATCGCGCAGCAGCAAGCGTTGCGTGAGAACAATCAGTACAATTTCTACCTGCGTAAATGTGAGGCCAGCGCGTTGCTGTATCAAAGTCTGGTGGAGTGGCGTCCGGTGAAGCTGAGCCGCATGCTAATGGTAGATCGTCTGCCAGCAGTGTTGCCGCCGCTGACCAAACTGACGGGATTTGATCGCAAATATCTCGACACCAATCTGAAATATGGCGTGGTGAACAAAGACAGCTTGTTGGGTCAGATTCTGTTGACTAGTGCCCGCCCGCAGACGCCGCTTCCGGCGCTGACCAGCAAGGCATAACGCATTAAGGATTGATCAGCTGTTGCAGTGCTGCGGCGCTGGTTTCATCGTCCGGCACATACACCAGCAGGCGATCGCCGTTACGGGACGCTGACCACCAGTTATTTTGCCGCAGCGTCAGTTCACCCACTTCGTCGCGGTAAAAGCGTTTCACGCGATTCTCCACCTGGCCCAATTCATAGCGCTGCCAGGTGTGCGCAAACTCATCTGAACTGTTCATCAGGCGGGCAAGAAAGCTTTCCCAGTGCGGATCGCCAAGGTGCTCGCCCATCTGCCCGCGAAACATCGCTACCATCTGCGGCATCACTTCATCCCAGTCACTGATGGCTTTGCGCCATGCGGGATGATTGAAGGCCAGCCAGATGCAGTTGCGATCTTCCAGTGCGATCTCGGCTAAATCCACGCCCATCAGGGCACACCACGCAGCGTTGTAACCGAGGATATCAAAGCGCGGCGTCTCGATAATCGCCGGTAACTGGATAGCGTCAAGCATCTGCTGATTGTGCGCGGCAATTTTGCAGCAGGCTGCCACTACGCGCACCGAAGGCAACGCATGTCCGGCAAGCGAAAACAGGTGCTGCGTTTCCACATCGTTGCACTGCAACGCGCTGGCAATCGCCGTCAGGGTTTTCGGCGAGGCTTTGATATCACGCCCCTGTTCCAGCCACGTATACCAGGTGACGCCAACATCCGCTAACTGCGCGACTTCTTCACGGCGTAAACCTGGCGTGCGGCGATGGCGCATGCGCGGCAAACCGAGCCGATTAGGATCGAGGTTTTCGCGGCGCGTGCGCAGAAAAGTGCCAAGTAATTTGCGGTTGTTTTGTTCGGTGGTTACAGGCGCGGATGCCAAGCTCATAAGCAGATCCTTCGACAAGACGGGTAGTATTTATACCATGATAAACAAGAACTGGTACCCGTTTAACGGTTAGGTGATGCTATGCCGTACTGACAGCAAAAACAAGGTAAAACCGATGCAGACATCGCAACTTCAACGCACAGGATTGATGGTCCTGCTTGCCGGGCAACTGCTGCCCATGATTGATTTTTCTATCGTTAACGTAGCGTTAGACGCGATGGCCCACACGCTGCAGGCCACGGCGATCGAGCTGGCGCTGATCGTCGCGGTCTACGGCATCGCCTTTGCCATCTGCCTGGCGATGGGCGGGCGGCTCGGTGACAATTATGGCCGCCGCCGCGTATTCCTCGCTGGAGTAGGGATCTTCGGTATTGCATCTTTATTATGCGGCATCGCCAACAGCGTTGGCCTGTTGATGTTTGCCCGCGCGCTGCAAGGCGTGGGCGCGGCCTTTATCGTGCCGCAAATTCTCGCCACGCTGCACATTACGTTGAAGGGCAGAGCGCATGCACGCGCCATCGGTTTGTACGGCGGCATTGGCGGGCTGGCGTTTATCATCGGTCAGGTACTGGGCGGTTTTCTTATCAAAGCGGATATCGGCGGCTACGGCTGGCGCAGCGTATTCCTGATCAACCTGCCGATTTGCCTGTTTGTGCTGATCACCGCGCGCCGCTATGTGCCGGAAACGCAGAACACCCAACGCGTGCCGGTGGATGTCAGCGGCACCTTGCTGCTGGCAGGCGCGATTGGCTGCCTGATGCTGGCACTGGCGCTCGGTCCGCTGCTGCATTGGTCGTGGCCGTGCATCTTGCTGCTGGTGCTGTTTCCGCTGTTTCTGCATCGTCTGCGCCAGAGTTCGCTGCGTCTGGAAGCGGCCAACGGCGCGCCGCTGCTGCCGCCTTCACTGCTGCGTCTGCCAAGCGTGCGATTTGGCCTGACGCTGGCGGTGCTGTTCTTCTCCTGCTGGAGCGGCTTTATGTTCTCGGTCGCGCTAACGCTGCAAGCCGGTTTGGGGCTGACGGCGTTCCAGTCCGGCAATGCGTTTATCGCGCTGGGCGTGGCCTATTTTATCGGGGCGATGCAATCGACGCGCATCGTCGAGCGTTTAGGTAAGCGCGGTGCCTTGCTGATGGGCTGCGGCATTCAGATGGTGGGTTTGCTGGCGCTGATCGCCACGCTGCAACTCGCCTGGCCGCAGGTCGGCATCTTTACGCTGATCCCCGCGACGGTACTGATTGGTTTTGGTCAGTCGTTTATTGTCAGCACCTTCTACCGCATTGGCATGAGCGGCGTGCCGCATCATCAGGCGGGCGCGGGCAGCGCGGTGCTTTCAACGGTGCAGCAATCGGCGCTGGGATTAGGCCCGATGCTGCTGGGCGGCGTATTCACACAGATCTACACGCACGGTAATCATCTGGCGGCGATCACCGGTACGCTTGGCGTTGAGTTGGTGATGATGGCATTACTGGTGATTTTCACCAGCCTCAATCGCCGTACGTTTCAGCCGGTAACGGCGGAAGGGTAATTCTTGTGAGCAGATTTCAGCAGGAGCGTTCCACCTTATTGTAAAACAACCGAAAATCCGTGAGTCGCGCTGAATTTACCTTTGGCTCAGCGGTCTTTTTTCCGGAACATATCGCCGCAGTTAACGGGCTGAACCGCGTGTTCAGCCCGTTTTTTATGTGGTGCGGAAGCAGGGCGCTTGAATCAGGCACAGGAAAAACGGCAGGCTCACAACAGATGAAGAAGATGTTAACCGGGTTACTTTTTATGGTAACCACCACCGCCTTTGGTGCAGATGATTTCACCCTAAAGGATATTCACTTTGCTGGGCTCCAGCGCGTTGCACCCGGCGCGGCGCTGCTGCATATGCCGCTGCGTATTGGCGATCGCGTCAATGATGATGATATTCGCAACACCATCCGTGCGCTGTTCGCCACCGGCAATTTTGACGATGTGCAGGTGCTGCGAGATGGCGATGCGCTGCTGATTAAAGTCAAAGAGCGCCCGGCGATTGCCAGCATCTCGTTCTCCGGCAACAAAGCGATTAAAGAGGATCAGCTCAAGCAGAATCTCGATGCCTCGGGCGTGCGCGTGGGAGAAGCGCTGGATCGCACCACGCTATCGGAAATGGAAAAAGGGCTGGAAGATTTCTACTACAGCGCCGGAAAATACACTGCCAGCGTCAAGGCAGTCGTCACGCCGTTGCCGCGCAATCGCGTCGATCTGAAGTTCATTTTCACTGAAGGCGTGTCAGCAAAAATTCAGCAGATCAATATTGTAGGCAACCAGGCTTTTTCATCGGATGAACTGATTTCGCATTTCCAGCTGCGCGACGATGTGCCGTGGTGGAATATCATCGCCGACCAGAAATATCAGAAGCAGAAACTCTCGGGCGATTTAGAGACGCTGCGCAGTTATTATCTTGATCGTGGTTACGCGCGATTCAATCTTGATTCCACACAAGTCAGTTTAACGCCGGATAAAAAACATATTTACGTTACGATAAATATTCATGAAGGCGATGTTTACCATGTTAGCGGCGTAACACTGACGGGAAATATGGCTGGCTATTCCGCCGAGATTGAAAAACTGGTGCAGTTGCCAGCGGGCACCTTATACAGCGGGGCAAAAATCACTGAAAACGAAGAGGCGATTAAAAGCCTGCTCGGTCGTTACGGCTATGCGTTCCCGCAGGTGAATACCCAATCGGAAATTAACGATAGCGATAAAACCGTACAGTTACACGTGAATGTCGATGCTGGGCGACGCTTCTCGGTGCGGCAGGTGCGTTTTTCAGGCAACGACACTTCGAAAGATGCGGTGCTGCGTCGTGAAATGCGCCAGATGGAAGGCGCATGGCTGGCGAGTAATCAGGTGGAGCAGGGTAAGGCAAGGCTTAATCGTACCGGCTATTTTGAAAGCGTAGATGTGGATACACAGCGCGTGCCGGGCAGCCCGGATCAGGTGGACGTGGTGTATAAAGTGAAGGAGCGCAATACCGGCACCTTTAATGTCGGATTGGGCTACGGCACCGACAGCGGCATCAGCTATCAGCTTGGCGTCAGCCAGGATAACTGGATGGGCACCGGCAATACCGTAAGTTTTAGCGGCACCAAAAACAGCTATCAAACCTATGTCGAAATCGCCGCCACCGATCCCTATTTCACCGTGGATGGCGTCAGTCTGGGCGGCAAGCTGTTCTATAACGATTACAGTGCCGAAGATAACGATCTTTCTGAATACACGCTGAAAAGCTTCGGCGCGGGCAGCACCTTGAGCCTTCCGATCGGGGAAAACAGCAGCGTGAACAGCGGGCTGGATTACGTCTACAACCGCGTCAGCAATATGGCGCCGCAGGTGGCAATGTGGCGCTATCTGGGCTCGCAAGGCATTCATCCAAAAGTCATCACCAGTGATGACGACGATGACGATGCCACCGTTGCCGACAAATTTACCGCCAACGATTTCTTCTGGAATATTGGCTGGAGCTACAACTCACTGGATCGCGGCTTTTTCCCCACCTCGGGCGTGAGCGCCGGTTTCAATACCAAAGTGACGATTCCAGGTTCCAGTAACAGCTATTACAAAAGCACGCTGACCGCCAACGGCTATTTGCCGCTGAGCAGCGATCATCGCTGGGTGTTAATGGGTCGCAGTAAAGCCGGTTACGCCGACGGCTTAGGCGGCAAAGAAGTGCCGTTCTACGATAACTTTTATGCGGGCGGCTCTAGCTCAGTACGCGGATTCTCCTCCAACACCATCGGGCCAAAAGCCGCCTATTACCGCTGCAGCGGTAGCGAAAGCAGTTACGGGACTTGCCCGGTAGAGAAATCAGATGATGCGGTGGGCGGTAATGCGATGGCGGTGGTGAGCGCAGAGCTGATTGTGCCAACGCCGTTTATCAGCGAGCGCTATGCCGATTCGTTGCGCACCTCATTCTTCGTCGATGCCGGCACCGTGTGGGATACCAGCTGGCAGAACACCGCGGCCACCAAAGCGGCGGGGATTCCTGATTATGGCGATCCCAGCCAGATTCGCGTGTCGAGTGGCGTGGCTTTGCAATGGCAATCACCGTTGGGTCCGCTGGTGTTTTCTTATGCCTTGCCGATAAAGAAATATGAGGGCGATAAGTCGGAGCAGTTCCAGTTTAATATCGGTAAAACCTGGTAGCTGTATTTAAAGCGTTAAATGATGAGATGAGTTTTACATTATCTTTAAACGGTAAAGACAAAATAAAATAGCCAGCAGGGTAAAATAGTAGTCGTGAAATGCTTAAGGAATGAGTGTTCGCAAATATCGTTGTTATGCATATGATGAATTTTATTTCGCCACCCAATGTTGGGTGGTTTTTTTTATTTGTAAGAGAGGTCGCCATAAATGGCGACCCTACGGAATGTGCAAATACGTGCGATCGCAGCGATGAGGTCAGGAAAGGCCAGCCCGAAGAGCAAAGGGTCCGAGCCATGGATGGCGAGGCCGATCTGCATGGATGCAGGGTTTCTTTGCGATCGGGCGGGCCTTTTCTGGCCTAAGCACCAACTTAAAGCGACTCAACCAATCTTAATCCCGTTTCAGCATCAAACAGATGAATCTTCTCAGCGTTGAAGCCAAGCATAATGCTGTCGCCGCTCACCGCCGCGTGACGGCCAGAAATCTGCATATGCAGCGGCTGACCGTGCCATTCGAGATGCAGCAAAGTTGATTCGCCGGTGATCTCCACCACTTTCACCAACGCTGTGGCATTGCTGTTGGTCTCCAGCAGATCGTGCGGGCGTACGCCGAGCGTCACGGCTGCGCCTGCACGCTCGCGCGCTGCCGCTTGCCAGCGCGCGGGCAGCGGCTGCCACAGATCCTGACACTGCACGCCGGGTACGCCATCGCGGGCGATCAAGTGTGCCGGTAACAGATTCATTGGCGGTGAGCCGATAAAACGCGCGACAAAGGTATCCGCCGGACGATCGTAAATCGCCAGCGGCGCGCCTTGCTGCACGATGCGGCCATCTTTCATCACCACAATTTGATCGGCCAACGTCATCGCCTCAACCTGATCGTGCGTCACATAAACCATGGTGGTTTTGAAACGCTGATGCAGCGATTTGATCTCGGCACGCAACTCCATGCGCAACTGCGCATCAAGGTTCGACAGCGGCTCATCGAACAGAAACACTTTGGGATTTCGCACCATCGCGCGGCCCATCGCCACACGTTGACGCTGTCCGCCCGACAACGCGCGCGGATAGCGTTGCAGCAGCTTATCGATGCCGAGAATCCCGGCGATGCGCGCAATTTTAGTTTGCTGCTCCTCGCGCTTCACCTTTTTCACCTGCATGTGAAACGCCAGATTCTCCGCCACCGTTAAGTGCGGATAGAGCGCATAGCTCTGAAAGACCATGGCGATATCGCGGTCGGCGGGATCGCGATCGTTGATCTGTACTTTATCCATCAGGATCGCGCCATCCGACAGGCTCTCCAGCCCGGCCAGCAAACGCAGCAACGTCGACTTCCCGCAGCCGGATGGGCCCACCAGCACGGTAAAACTGCCGTCAGGAATGGTGAGATCGAGCGGATGCAGCACCGACTGTTTTGCGTAGCGTTTGGCCACTTTTACGAGTTCAACACTGGCCATAATTTAAAACTCCTGGGAAAGTTGCAGTTGATGCCAGTCAGGATAACGACGCGGCAAGGTGCTGATAGCCAGTGACGCCACCGAAATACCCCATTGCAAAGCTGTGGTGAGATCTTGCTGATGCAGCAGGGCGGTGAGGAATCCAGCGTTAAAACTGTCGCCCGCGCCGATGGTATCCACCACCGTGACCGGACGCGCTGGCTGACTCACTGCATGCTCGGCCTGCCAGCAACGCGCGCCCTTGGGGCCGCATTTCACCACGCAGCCGCCGCGTCCGCTCAGCTGTTGCGCCAGCATGTGCGCGCTGGCAGGCAACTCGTCTTTCGCCGCCAATCCCAGCGTTTCCACTTCATTGAGCAGCAGCCAGTCGCACAGCGGCAGCCATTGCGTGACTTGCTGGCGCACCTCGTCCGTCCAGCCCTGCGGCGGCCAGCCGGTATCGACGGCGGTGATAAAGCCGCGCTGCTGTAACTCTGAAAGCAGCGCCGGATATTCGTCATACAGATGCAGACACAAAAAGGTGCCGCACAGCAGCACGATATCGCCGTTAGCCGCTTGAGCAGGCAGCTGATCCAGCACATCCTGCGCGGTGAGTTGCACGATGTGGCCGAGATTACTCAGGAAGGATCGCTCGTGATCCGAATGCGTCACGCCAACCGTAAGTGAGGTTTCGCAGCTGTAGCGCGTCCAGTGCGCGGCGCTGTGCGGAAAATGACTCGCCAGCCAGGCACTCAGGCCATCGTTGCCCTGATTAGCCACCGCGCGATGGCGCACCTGCATCGCTTCCAGCGCCAGCGCGCAGTTGCCTGCCGATCCGCCCGGACGCAGTTCGCTGTGATTCAGCATCACTTCGGTACCGCGCTGCGGCCAGTTATCTAACGTGCCCATGATCAAATCGACATTAATATTGCCCACCACATACAGCGTGGCGGTGAGTTTATGTTCCATCATCCTTTACTCCCGCCACTGGCAAGGCCGCTGACCAGCGTCTTTTGCAGCCAGATGGCAATAAACAGCGGTGGCACCGACGCCAGAATGCCGACGGCAGCGATCAAGCCATCATCGGTGGCGCGCCCGGCGGTGAATCCGGCAATGGTGACCGGCAAGGTTTGTGCGGCGATGTTGCTGGTAAACAGCAGCGCATAGAAAAACTCGTCCCACGCCAGCAGCCAGCCAAACAGCGCGGCGGCCCCCAACACCGGCTTCGCCAGCGGCAGCGTAATGCGCAGCAGCACTTGCCAGACACGCAGCCCATCAAGGCGCGCCGCCTGTTCAATATCCTGCGGCAGCGTATCGAACTGGTTTTTCAGCATCCAGGTAAGGAACGGCAAAATCAGCGAGCAGTAGACGATGATCAATCCGGGCCGCGTGTTGAGCAGATCGAACTGCTGCAACAGGAAGTAGAGCGGCAGCACGAACGCCACCGGCGGCACCATATAGATAGCGAGTGAGGCGAATAGCCAGCCGTCGCGACCGCGATAGCGCGAGAAGCTGAACGCCGCCGGAATCGCCAGCAGCAAGCAGATGATTGTCGCGCCTGTGGCGACTAACAAACTGTTGCCGAGCGCATGCAGGAACAGCACGCCCGGCTGGCCTGGCTCCAGCGACAACAGCTTGCCGTAGCGGGTGAAATCCCACTGGCGCGGCAGCCATTCGAGCGGCACGCGGGTGAGATCGCTGGCGGCGCTGACGCTCATCAAAAACAGCCAGCCCATCGGCGCTAGCACCGAGAACGCCACCAGCAGCGCGGCGGCGTATTTGCCAACATGGCGCATTTTAACCTTCATGAGCGCTTCCTTTGCGGCGCTGCCGCCACAGTAACAACATGTATAGCGTGATCAGCACCGCGCACAGCAAGGTCATCAACATGGCGTAAGCCGCGCCGCTGCCGGCCCGCAAGTAGCTAAACGACTCCTGATAAACGTAGAAACTCAGGGTTTTGGTGCTATCGACCGGCCCGCCGCGTGTCATCACGTAGATGATGTCGAAGATTTTGAAGGCGTCGATGGTGCGCAGAACCAGCGCCACGCTGAGTGGGCCAACAATCGCCGGGAAAGTGATGGCACGAAAACGCCGCCACGCCGACGCGCCATCCAGCCGTGCGGCTTCAAACAGATCGTCGGGAATCGATTGCAGTGCCGCCAGCACCAGCAAGGTCACCAGCGGATAGTTTTTCCAGATATCGGCAAACATCACCGCGTTGAGCGCCGAATCCGGCGAACCCAGCCAGCTGCGATAGCCATCAATGATGCCTAACTGCGTGAGCAGGGCGTTGATGCTGCCGTAATCCGGGTTGAAATTGAGACGCCACATCATGGCGTTAACGATGGTTGGCAGCGCCCATGGCAGAATCACCAGCACGCGCAGCAGGTTGCGACCGGCGAATTTCTGGTTTAGCAATAGCGCCACCAACACGCCAATCACACCCTCAATCGCCACCGAAACCACGGTGAAATAGAGCGTGCGCCACAGTGAGCTGCGGAAATCCGCATCGGTGATCGCAAACAGGTAGTTTTCAAAGCCAATCCAGCCCGGCGCTTCACCGCTGCCAATCAGGGCGGCATCGGTGAAACTCAGCCAGATAGTGCGTAACAGCGGCCATGCGGTGAGCAACAGCATCACCAACAACATGGGTGCCAGCAGCACCCATGCCTGCCGTTGTTCGCGTTGACGCAAACTCAGCATTGTTGCCCCTTAGCGCAGACGCGCCGCACTCTTATCTACCGCTTGCAGCGCGGCATCTGGCGTTGCGCTGCCAACCAGCACCTGCTGCAACTGCTGCTGCAGCGTGTTGGAGAGACGCGAATAGTCGGCGGTTTCCGGACGCGACAGCATCACGTTGAGCGACTTATCCGCCGCCGCGATCAGGCTTTCTTGGTTTTTCAGCACCGCCGGATCCTGGTACGAGCTTTTCCAGATCGGCAGACTCAGCGTGGCGTATTTGTTCTGCACCGGCTGCGAGGTCATGTAGCTGATGTATTGCCATGCCTGATCCGCGTGCGTGCTGCCTTTGGTAATGCCAAGGCCCATCGAACCGTTTACGGCACCGAATTTGCCCTGCGCATCGCCTGGCGCAGGAACAATGCCCACCTGACCGGCGACCTTACTTTGCTTCGGATCGTTGGCCATGTTGTACATGTAGGTCCAGTTGAGCGCGAATGCCGCATCGCCGTTGGAGAAGGCTTTACGCACATCTTCTTCCAAATATTCGCGTGAAGCCGGATTGCTCAAGCCTTCATCCAATGAGCTTTTCATCAGCTTCACCGCTTGCAGAGAGGCCGGTGAGGAGAAATCGAGTTTGTCATTGTTATAGAATTTGCCGCCGAAACCCGACACCAGCGTGGTGTAATCGCACACCAGCGCTTCGGCCTGCGACCAACTCCATACCAGTGGATATTTCACGATGTTCTTCTGCTTGATGATGCGCGCGTCATCCATCACCTGCTGCCAGGTTTGCGGCGGGGTGGTGATACCGGCTTTCTCCAGCATCGCTTTGTTGTAATAGAGATATTTGGTGTCGAGGATCCACGGCATGCCGAGGGTTTTGCCTTTGAACTCAACGGTGTTCATTGCGCCCGGGAAAATCTGCCCCTTTTCGTCGGCGCTGATGCGGCTGCTGACGTCCTGCAACAGATCGAACTTGGTGAATTCTGCCGGCCAGATGGCATCGAACAGCACCACATCGTAGCCGTTGCCGCCCGCGCCACGCGCCGCAACAATTTTGTCGTGCAGCGCTTCGTACGATACAAACTCAAGATTAACCTGCACGTCCGGGTGCGCTTTCTGAAACTCCTGCGTCATGGCGCGGATATCATTTTCGCTATACGCCGCCTGCGTCATAAACAGCGCATTCAACGTGGTTGCTGCCGCTGCGTTGCCCACGCTGGCTAACAGAACCGCTGCAAAACATCCTTTTATGACTGGGTTGAATCGGATTTTCATGGTGTTTTCCGCCTTGATGCAAAAAGAGGGTGTTTTATTAAATCAATTTGATGGATTTAATAACGCGCACAGGTTGTCAGATTGCTGCGGCTGACATCGGTTAGCTTATGCAATTGATGTGCCAGGGCATAAATCTCATTTGCCACTGGACACTACTTTGCACGGATTTTTACCGCTGTCATGTAAACAGGTTGTAAATTGTGTGGCTGATCATAGAAGTTGCTGTGACGTCGAATTTGCATAGCAGCCAGAGATTGGGGGGCCATTTCTTTTTTAGTTGCATTATTCTGGTGCAAAACAGCGCAGCACTGCGACTTTAGCGTGCACTGCGCTGGGATTCGGTCTCTTATGGTGGCCTGCGCGGCCATCATCTTTGCTATTTGCTGAGACTGTGAGATCGATCAGAAAGTGATTTGCGATGCAGCATGCCAATTTCTCGTAACAGGAAGAGATAGAGGGCAGGCATGATTAATATCATCGCTATCACATAGCCAAATTTATATTTCGCGGAAAGGCGTCCTTTTACACCATAAAAAATATGTTTCCCAGTAATAAAAAAAAGGATAACCACATAGGCCGTGACGATATATCCCACCAGAAAATAGGCTGAAAGAAAATTTGAGATCAATGTCTGCATAATAACCTCGGTGTTGTCTATTGGTAGTCACACAAGACTGACGAGAGCATTTTGCTGTTGATGGTATTGTTGGCAAAGTTGCACCACTTGAGTAAAGTCATGTGCTAATGAATTTGGCGAAGCAGTAAGCAAGGTTTTTTCATCGTGAATACCATAGGTCACTGCAATTGATTTACATCCCAAATGGTTCGCCATGAGAATGTCATGTGTGGTATCACCCACCATAATGGCTTGTGCATTGCTGGCGTTGAAAAAATCGAGGATTTTTTCCCCGGATTCTGGATGCGGTTTTTTTTGCTGCACTTCATCCGCACAGACAACAATATCAAACAGTGAGGCAATGTGCGCCGCAGATAGTAAGGTATTGGCACTGTGAGAAAATTTATTGGTTGTCACCGATAAGCGCATTCCCAGGCGCTTAAGTGTCTCCAGTCCGTTAATCACACCGGGGAAGAGTAAAGATTGGGCAGCGGGAATAATGATGAGTTTAAATTGACGCTGATACTCTTCAACAGCTAATTCAACCAGATAATTGTTCACGGGCAGTTGCATTAGTTGGGCAAAGGCTTGTTCCAATGGTAAGCCTATCGTCTGTCTGATTAACGCTTGCGGTAATTCTTTTAAATCCAATGCGCGAAAAGCTGCATTAAATGTTAAAGGGATGGCCTGAGCGGTATCAAAAAGTGTTCCGTCGAGGTCAAACATAATAATAGTTTGAGGCGTATTCATTGATTGTCTCTCAATACAAAAAGCTAATTGAAAATTAATGGCCCAGCTTTCTTTGTGGTAAAGCGACAGGTGATTGGGATTTATCATGACGCGGACGAGCCAGATAAATAGCCGTAACAATCGCTACACATCCCACCAGCTGTAAATGGGTGAAGGTTTGGCCGAGGATCAAATAGCCCAGCACACAAGCAGATAAAGAGCTCATAAAACCCAGGAAAGAAGTGGTAACCGGCGGTAGTTTTTCAATGCCACGGAACCAGACAAAGTAGCCAAACACGCCGCCCGCCAGACTTAACCAGCCGTAGCCAATAATATTGGTTAGCGTAAGTCGAGAAGGAAACGTTTCCAGCCAAAGCGCCGCAGGCAATAACATTAAACCGCCTAGCGTCAATTGCCAGCCGGTAAATGCCAGTAAAGACATATTGGCAGGTCGTCCCCAATGCTTGGTGAGCAAAATGCCCATCGCCATGCTGGTGGTGCCAACCAATCCCACCATAATTCCCTGCGTATTAAGCTGAACGGCGCTGTTTAACACCAGTAGCCCAATGCCAGCCACACCAACCAGCGCGGAAAACACATGCATAATGCTGAGCTTATGCCGGAACACCAATGCGCCAATAACCATAACAATGATTGGCTGGCAGGACATCACCAGTGATGCCAGACCACCAGGCAAAAAATAAGCGGCGGCAAACAGGCAGTAAAAAAATAGGCCAATATTAAGAAATCCTAACGCCGCCATTTTTAGCCACCAAACGCCGTAAGGTCGCACGCGGCAAAACAGCAATAAAATAATGCCAGCTAATAACGCCCTGATGACCGAGGCCAGTAAGGGCATATTGGCCGGTAAGGTCTGCGTAGTCACAATATAGGTACTGCCCCAAATGACCGGCGCCAGCGCAGTGATCATAATGTTTATTAGCGTGGCAAACTTATTCATGATGCACGCCCGGATAAGTGCCAAAGTAGCGATCGCCAAAATCACCAATACCAGGCCGCATAAAGGCAGAATCCGTCATCCCTTTTTCAATCGATGATGTGATGATGGTCAAATCGGGCCAGGTTTCTACCAGGCGCTGAATACCCGCAGGGGAAGCAAGCACGTTGACTACGATCATATTCTCAATGGCAACGCCACTCTCTTTGAGAATATCAATCGCTTTCAGCAGCGAACCGCCGGTAGCCAGCATCGGCTCGAAAAGCATGACGCTCATGCCAGCAATACCTGCAGGTAAATGTGAATAAAGATAGTGCGGAAGTTTCGACTCTTTATCGCGCTGAATAAGGATCTTACCGATAGGTTGATGCGGAAACATGGCGCGGAACTCACTCTCCATACTTTCACCCGCTCTAATCACGGATACCCCACAGACATCACGGACAAGTGCCTTACCCGTAAAAGGATCACCTATTGGCGTGGTCACTGTCTCATCAGAGTAGGGCAAGTGCTGTGCGGCGCTTTGCAGCAGCAAACGTATCACCTGATTTGCATGGTGTGTGAAGGTGTTCAGGTTGGCCGAACGATTACGCATCCTGAGATGTAAATGGGATAGCCAGGCAGAATCGGGTAACACGTGAACGTTGGGCAGTGTTGACATAGGTCAGTCCTATTGATCCTTGAGAAACAGTAATAGAGTGATAAGATGAATATATCTTTCACGATAGTATCTTTTCAAAAAGATACTCATTAAAAAGATAAACACAACTATAATTCATTTTCAAGTCTCTTTTTCTTTTATGAGGAACACCATGCAGTATGACCATGTAGACAGATTACTCGTCCAGTGGCTGCAACAACGCCCCGATTTGGACTGTTCACCCATGGGCGTGCTTGGCCGCATCAGCCGCATGAGCAGAATTGTTGATAAAAAGCTCGATAAAACATTTAAAAACAACGATCTGAGCGCTATCGAGTTTGATATTCTGGCGGCGCTCAGGCGGTTCAATTCGCTGACGACACCTACAGAACTCTACCAAACATTGATGTTGTCCTCTGGGGCGATGAGTACAAGGGTTGAGCAGTTGGTTCAGCGTGATTTAATTGAAAGGATTTACAGCGAAGAAGATCGCCGGAGCTGTAACTTGAGCCTGACAAAAAAAGGAAAGTCATTGATAGATAAAGCTATATCAGAACATGTCGTCAATGAAGATGAGATTCTGAATCCGTTAAGTCAAGAGCAGCGAGAACAATTGGCATCGCTGTTACGTAGCTGGTTATTAGCTAACGAAAAGTAGTTCCGATACCGGCCTGACTCCAGGCCGGTTAATCCCTTCATTGACCTTTTTCCCGGCATAATTCCTCTTTAAGAAATATCTTTCCAAAAAGATACTTGACTTTGCTAACTGCAAAAGTATCTTTTGTGTGAACTATAACTGCTGGGAATATTACATTATCATGACGGTCAAAGCCCCAATATCGCCTGCTGTTTCAGAATCCTTTTCAGAACGTAGTCATAGCAGTCACTCAGTAAGTTTATTCGCCATGCTTGAAACCCATGCGCGCCATTTCCCTGAGCAAATTGCGGTCAAGGATGCGCAAAACTCATTGAGTTATCGTCATTTTTTTCAGCAGATTTGGAGCAATGGAAAGAAACTCAACGCGTTGATTGATACCGAATTGCAGTACATCGGACTTTATTGTGAACCTTCGGTTGAGATGATTTGCGGCGCATGGAGCATTCTCGCGGCTGAGCGCGCCTACCTGCCGCTGGCACCGGATTATCCTGCCGATCGTCTGCGCTATATGATCGAGGATTCGGGCATCAAGATGGTACTTACCCAGCCGCATCTTAAGGCGCAACTCGCTACGATGGTGACAGAAGAGATTACTATCATCACGCTGGATGACCTTCAGGCCAGTGCCGCAGCCACTGTTCCTCGCCACCCGTGCCACCACCGGGAGCGGCTAGCCTATATGATCTATACATCGGGTAGCACCGGTAAACCAAAAGGCGTGATGGTGAGCTATGCGAATATTTCTCACCAGATGGCCTGGCTAAAAAGGTCAGTTTGGTTTTGACCACAATGACCGCATTTTGCAGAAAACCCCGGCCAGTTTTGATGCCGCACAGTGGGAAATTCTGGCACCGGCCTTTGGTAGCCAGGTGATTATGGGTCCAAAGGATTGCTATCGGGATCCGGATGCATTGATCAACACCCTCATTAGCGAGCAGGTGACAGTGTTGCAATCTGTACCCACGTTGTTGCAGGCACTGGTCGAACACCCCCTTTTCCAGGACTGCTGTGCGTTAAAGCACGTATTTAGTGGCGGTGAGATTCTGACTCGCAATCTGGCGCAGGCGTTTTTCCAGCGTTTACCGCACGCTGCATTGACCAATTTGTATGGTCCAACCGAATGCACCATCAACGCGTCGAGTTTTACGCTGGATCCTGAGTTGATCGCTGCTTATCCCGATGCCATCGCCATTGGTAAACCTGCGGCCAATACGCTTTATCATGTGCTTAATCCCGCGGGTGAACCTGTCGTGCCGGGTGAAACGGGTGAACTCTATATTTCTGGTTTGCAGGTCGCTAAAGGCTACTATCAGCGACCTGAACTCACCGATGAAAAATTCCTGCCGAATCCCAGAAAAATAATGGCAGGTCACGATCGCTTATACAAAACTGGCGATTTAGTTCGTCAGGATCCGAATGGTAATACCCACTTTGTGGCGCGCGTGGATAATCAGATCAAGCTACGCGGTTATCGGGTAGAACTGGATGAGATTCGCCTGGCAATTGAAAATCATCACTGGGTAAAAACAGCGGCGGTTGTGGTTCAACAAGATCCGCGCTCGGGTTATCAGACGTTGGTCGCCTGTGTTGAGCTGGACAAACGCCAGGCGGCGCTGATGGATCAAGGCAATCACGATCGTCACCATCTCTCTAAATCGAGTAAGTTGCAGGTGAAAGCGCAGTTGTCCAATGCGGGTTGCCGAATGTTATCAACGGCCCAATTATCCAGTAGCATCACGCTGCCTTATATCGCTTCAGACCATCAACAGCGCACGACGGCGTTTGGTCGTAAAACCTATCGTTTTTTTGACGGCGAACCGTCGCTGACGCGCCAGGATTTAATCGATCTTTTACAACGTCAGCCCATAGAGAGCTGCACAGATGAAAATCTCGCGACGCTCACGCTGGATAAACTGGGCAAGCTGTTACGCAATTTTGGGCAATTTGTCAGTGATGAACGGTTATTACCCAAATACGCCTATGCATCGCCGGGCGCACTCTACGCCACACAACTCTACCTGGAATTAAAGGGTTGTGCCGGATTACTCCCCGCGATCTATTACTACCATCCTGTTCATCACTGCTTGCTGCCTATTGCCTCATTGCAACCGACAAAGGATCCCGTTTTCCGGCTGCATTTTGTCGGTAATCGACAGGCGATTGAGCCGGTTTATAAAAATAATCTGCGTGAAGTACTGGAGATGGAAACTGGTCACATGCTCGGTCTTTTTGACGAGTTGCTGCCCGAATTGGGGCTTCATGTACATCAGGCCGCACTGTTACGCGGCGCATTACCTGAGTGGTATCAAGGCAGCCACGATGACGATTATCTGGGTTGCTACGTCGTTGATCATCAACCGGTTGCAGCGAGCCGCGTGCAACCTGAACTCTATTTACAAATGCAGCAGCCGCTCCCGGACTTAGATGCCGGACTTTATCAGTACCAGGCAGGTGAATTGCATTTCCTTTCGACCAGCATGTTGCAGAAAAGGGATGTCATCGCGATTAATCAAAGGGTGTTTGACCGTGCGCAGTTCGGAATTAGTGTGGTGTGTAATGGCGGCGATCGTGAAGAACATTACATCCTTGCGGGTCGTGAAATGCATCGTTTACAAGCGAATACACAACGGTTGGGCCTGATGTCATCCGGTTACAGCTCGAAAAGTAATAACGACTTGCCTGCCGCGATAAGCATGCGTGCAATTTTGGCGGAACAGCAACTGCCTATGGAGAGCCTCTATTTTTGCGTGGGAGGGCCAATCAGCCAGGCGCAGTTTCTGCATCGGGGAATGAATGAGGATCGCATTCATATGCAGGGTCCAGTTGAACTACTCAAGGAAGACCTGGCGGCACAGCTGCCAAAATATATGATCCCGAATAAAGTGATCATCCTGGATAATCTCCCGCAGACGGCCAATGGCAAAGTTGACCATCAGGCACTGAAAGCGCTTCCAGAATTAACGCATACAGACGATGGGCAAGAGAGGGTGCCGCTTAAATCCGCGACCGAAAAGAAAATTGCCGAAATTTGGTGCGCGGTAATGAAATGGGAAGCGGTATTTGCCACGGACGATTTCTTTACCGGTGGCGGCAACTCGTTAACTGCGGTTGGGCTGGTTAATCGCATCAATAAAACCTTCAATATTAAACTTCCGCTGCAGGTGATATTTCATACGCCTCATATCGCAGGTTTAGCGACTGCGGTAGAAAATTGTATTCAATCCGACGTTGAATATTCCCGTCTGATCAAACTGAATGATTTTGCGGAAAAACCGATTTTCTGCTGGCCAGGTTTGGGAGGATATCCGTTAAATCTCAAATTACTGGCGCAGCATATTCCTGATCAGCGTGCATTTTATGGCATTCAGGCGAGAGGTATAAATGAAGGTGAAATACCACTTCCAACCATTCAGCAAATGGCACTGGAAGATATTCGCCAGATAAAAGCGATACAGCCAACCGGTCCTTACACACTTTGGGGATACTCTTTTGGCGCGCGCGTGGCTTTTGAAACCGCAGCGCAACTCGAAGCGCAAGGTGATGTTGTTGAGTCACTGTCTCTATTAGCGCCGGGCGCGCCCATCACGCAAATGGAGCGAGAACAACGATACGAGCATAAAGCCGCTTTTGATAATCCGGTATTTCTGGCCATTCTGTTCTCGGTATTTGCCCATCAGGTTGAGGGGCCGTTACTGGATCGCTGCCTGAGTAGTTGCAAAACTAAAGCAGAGTTTATTGGCTTTATTTGCCAGCGGTTTCCGTTGTTACAACGTGAAATGGTTGAGCGCATTATTTACATCGTCGAAACCACTTATGCGTTTAGTTATCAATTCACGGAGTTGCAAAATCGCCAACTCAACGCGTCTGTTACCATTGTAAAAGCGCAAGGCGACCATTACTCATTTTTAGAGCATGCGCCAGCATTTAGTCGACAACCGCCAACCATTATTGAGTTATCAGTCGATCACTATGCGGTGCTTAAACAGCACGGCATCCATGAATTAATTCACACCTTATTTACTACTCAACCGTGTAAGGAACAGGCGCATGCGTAACAGCGAATTTAAACTCGACTTTCAACCCGAAGTGAAGCAAGCACTTGAATCAGGACATCCCGTTGTTGCGCTGGAATCCAATGTGATTACCCACGGGCTTAATTATCCCGATAATATTGAAACGGCATTAAAGGTCGAGGCGGCTGTGCGGATAAGCGGCGCGATTCCTGCCACTATTGGTATCGATAACGGTAAAATTTTGGTGGGTATGGATTACCAACAAATTGAACGATTCGCCACTCAAAAAAATATAGCTAAAGTCTCCAGTCGCGAGTTGCCGTTTATTCTGGCGACCGGTGCGATGGGAGCCACCAGCGTAGCGTCGTCGTTGGTGATTGCTGAATTAGCGGGCATTCCTTTCTTCTCCTCTGCCGGATTGGGGGGTGTTCATCGTGGTGCGGAAACATCAATGGATATTTCCGCCGATCTCATCCAGTTAACGCGTTCAAAAGTGACGGTAATCTGTGCCGGCGTTAAAAACATCCTTGATGTGGGTCTCACGTTGGAGTATCTCGAAACCCATTGTGTACCGCTTGTCAGCTGGCAAACCGATGAGTTTCCGGCGTTCTATTGCCGTAACAGCGGCTTTAAAAGTCCAGTGCGCCTGGATTCAGCACCGCAACTTGCGCGTGCGATTGAAATCAACCGGGCGCTGCCAGGGGCCGCCGGAATGGTGATTGCTACCCCAACCCGTGAAGAGGATGCCATCAACAGCGAGGAGGTTCAGCAAGCCATTGACAACGCTATCTCCCAGGCGAAGCTGCAGGGTATTAACGGTAATGGTGTAACGAAATTCATTATGAAAGCCGTGGAAGAGATGACGGCGGGGCGTTCAGCAGAAGCCAACAAAGCGGTACTAATCAATACGGCACGCGTGGCTGGAGAGATTGCCATGGCGCATTACACCTATTGCCGTAATCACTGACTTTAAGGAGAACCCAAACGATGCCGCATCTCAATGTGAGCTTTCATCAAGGTCCAGAAGAGAGTCTCGATCTCGACGCGCTATCTCAGGCGCTGACTGAAATTATCACCGAAAAATTGGGTGTGAAAAGTCAGTATGTTTCGATGACGATTCAACCAGTCGCCAAACAACATTGGTCAGAACAGGTGTTGGAAAAATATATTAACCAACCCGGCTATCAGGTGATTAAGCCGGTGAGCTATTAAGCTGATTTAGCGCTCGCGCGAGCCTGGCGCAGTGATTCATGCGCCAGGCCAATCCTCTTTCCCTTCCCGAAAGGGTTGTAAAATGTGTGGCCGATCATAGATATTGATGCGGCTATCCGCAGCGCGTGGAATTAAAGGGAAGGGAGCAAGGTGAAAACGTCGGGAACCAATCTTGAACATGCACGGGCGCACAATCGCCGCGTGATCATCGAAGCCATTCGCCTGCATGGTGAACTGACCCGCGCCGAGCTGGCTCGTCTCACCGCGCTGACGCCGCAAACCGTGTCGAATATTGTGGCGGAGTTGGAGCAGGCCGAACTGCTCACCAGCCGTGCGCCGCGAAAGCAAGGACGCGGGCAACCGGCGATTCCGGTGACGCTTAATCCCGCCAGCGCCTTTTCGATCGGCATCCATCTTGATCACCAAACGCTGCTGATTGTGCTGGTGGATCTTACCGGTGAAATTCACTTCCGCCGCCTTATTCTGGTACAAAAGCCGCAACCGGATGCCACGTTAGCGCGCATCGCCGAGGTGCTCAGCGAGATCAAAACGCAGCTGGGCGATCGCTGGCAGAAAGTGCTGGGCATTGGTGTGGTGATGCCTGGCCCATTCGGTGTTGAGGGCATCTCGTCGATGGGGCCAACCACGCTGCACGGCTGGGAACAGGTGAATATCGAAGCCAAACTTGCTGCGATGAGCGGCGTGCCAGTAACGCTGGAAAACGATGCCACGGTGGCGGCAATTGGCGAACGTTTTCATGGCGTGGCGCGTCAGCTCAACTCGTTTGTCTATCTCTACATCGGCACCGGTTTGGGCGCGGGCATTATCATGGATGGCCATGTGTATAGCGGGCATGCGCATAACGCCGGTGAAGTGGGTCATGTGGTGGTGGAGCCGGGCGGACGCGAATGTTACTGCGGTAATCAGGGTTGTTTAGAACGCTATGTTTCATTGCAGGCGGCGTACGAGTTTTGCGGGCTCGATCCGATGACCGCTTTGCCGGAAGATTTGCTGGAAGTCGATCCGGCGCTGTTTGATAAATGGATCGATACCGTGTTAACGCCACTGCGTCAGGCGATTAACCTGCTGGAGTGCATCTTCGATGCTGAAAGCGTGATCATCGGCGGCATGATGCCGGCGGTGCTGCTGGATAAAATCATTCGTCGCCTGCCGCCGCTCTATCAATCGGTGCGCGGCCGCTACCTCACCGGAACACGCGTTAAAGTAGGTATGACCGGCAGCGATACTGCCGCGTTAGGTGCCGCCGCGCTGCCGATTTTCGACGAGTTTAATCCGCAGTTTCAGGTGCTGATGAAGTAACGGCCCGATCAGGCCGCTACCTTCACTGCCGTTTTCCGCTTCTCCTTCATCTTCCAACACAGCCACAGCGCAATAAACCACGCCGGTGAAGCAGCTAATGCAGCGAGCGTGTCGGGATCAAATATCATGATCACCACCGAGAACAGGAAGAACATCAGCGTTCCCCAGGCCGTCACTCTGCCGCCGGGCATCTTGAATTTGGATTTCTGATGCAGATCCGGACGTTGTCTGCGGTATACAAGATATGAGACCAGAATCATGCCCCAACAATAGATCACCAGAATCGCGGCCAGCGTTGAAACGATGGTGAACAGCGTTGTCACATTCGGCACCAGGAACAGCAGCAAGGTGCCGCTTAGCATGCAGAAGCAGGAGAACAGCAGGCTGCGCAGCGGAATACGTGTGGTGCGCGACAAAATACGGAACTGCCAGTGCGCATGCTTCTCGACGGACAAGCCATATAACATGCGGGTGCTGGAGTAGACGCCGCTGTTGGCGGAAGACATTGCCGAGGTGAGCGCCACGAAGTTGATGATCGCCGCCGCCGCGGGCAATCCGGCTTTGGCAAACAGCGTCACGAATGGGCTGGTATCCGGCGACACGCCTTGCCATGACGTCACCGCGATGATCACCATCATCGAGAGCATGTAGAAAATCACAATCCGCAGCGGCAGAGAGTTAATTGCACGCGGCAGAATTTTCTCGGGATCGCGGGTTTCTGCCGTCATGGTGCCGAGCAGCTCAATGCCGGTGTAAGAGAAAATCGCGATTTGGAAACCAGCAAGAAAACCGGTGATGCCATGCGGCATAAACACGGCGGGATCGGTGAGGTTATGCACTGAAGCTTTAACGCCATCCGGCGAGGTCCAGCCGCTAAACACCATCCATCCGCCGGTGATAATCAGCGCGATGATGGTAATCACTTTGATCAGCGCAAACCAGAATTCAGCTTCACCAAAAGCCTTCACCGACAACATGTTAAACAGACACAGAATGCCGAGGGTGAACAACGCGGGTATCCACGCTGACATTTCCGGGAACCAATATTGCATATACGCGCCACACACCACCACATCTGCAATACAGGTCACCACCCAACTTAGCCAGTACGACCATCCCAGAAAGAAGCTGGCTTTCGGCCCAAGATAATCACCAACAAAATCGGCAAATGAGCGATAGTCGAGCCGGCTAAGCAGCACTTCGCCCATCGCCCGCATCACCATATAGCTGAAGAAGCCGACCAGAATATAGATGATTAATATCGAGGTTCCGGCCACCGCAATATTACGTCCCGCGCCCATAAACAGCCCGGTACCGATCGATCCGCCCAGCGCGATCATCTGAATATGACGTTCGCTCAGTCCTCGCTGCAGTTTTTGCGAGGCGTCGTGAGTCCGAGCAGGCTGAATCTGCTCTTGTGTAGGTTTGTTAGACACACTGATTCCTTCAGTCTGGCAAAAAGACAAATGACGATGCCTGCCCGCAAGCATCAATGGCAAATAAGGAGTTGAACCTTAAAGAGACACGCTTAAATAGATGAAAGAAAAACGAAATTAATGAAACGCTAATTCATGATGGAGGTTTCCGGCTAGGTTTTACTCATCGTGGTGGCGTGAGTTAACAAAGTCAATGCGGAAAAATAACAGTTTATTCACTTTTTGATAGCCATCAAAGAACTGAAAAATAGGAATAAAATCCAATTTTATGCAATTTAGTGAATAGTATTCGCATAAATATGCGTCATATGAGGGGCTTTTTTAATGCTTAGTTATTCACTCTTTCACGAATTTTTGTATCTAAAAAGTTAAATCCTCCTTATTCAACGCAACCCGCTTTTCTTAAAAGGTGTTAAATTACTTTCCGTCTAGTGCAATGCATCACCTTTCCACGTCTTTTCAATATAAATAACTCTGAACCTACAGGCTTCTCATGGAAAAGTTATCTTACGCTTCTGAAAGCAGTACATCTCCCTGGACTACCTACCTGAGCCAAATTGACCGCGTTGCGCCTCATCTTGGTGAATTGTCTCGCTGGATCGAAACCCTGCGTCATCCCAAAAGAGCGCTGATTGTCGACATCCCGGTGCAGATGGATGACGGCTCGATTCGCCACTTTGAGGGCTATCGCGTACAGCACAATCTCTCGCGCGGACCGGGCAAAGGGGGCGTACGTTACCATCCTGCAGTTGACCTGAATGAAGTGATGGCGCTGTCAGCCTGGATGACCATCAAATGTGCGGCGGTTAACCTGCCTTATGGCGGCGCAAAAGGCGGTATTCGCGTCGATCCGCACTCGCTGTCTGAAGGTGAACTGGAGCGCTTAACCCGCCGCTACACCAGTGAAATCGGCTTGATTATTGGTCCGCAGAAAGATATTCCCGCACCCGACGTCGGCACCAATGGCAAAGTCATGGCCTGGATGATGGATACCTACTCGATGAACCACGGCACCACCATTACCGGCGTTGTCACCGGTAAACCGATTCATCTTGGCGGCTCGTTAGGCCGTGAGAAAGCCACGGGCCGTGGCGTATTTATAACCGGTCGTGAAGTGGCAAAACGCTCCAACATTACCATTGAAGGCGCACGCGTGGCGTTGCAAGGCTTTGGTAATGTAGGTAGCGAAGCAGCGCGGCTGTTCGCCGAAGCCGGTGCGCGCGTGGTCGTGATTCAGGATCACACCGCAACCTTACTCAACGAAGGCGGCATCGATTTAGCCGCGCTGACTGCGTGGCAAATCGAACATAAACAGATTGCCGGTTTCCCAGGTGCGCGTGAGATCGACAGAGAGCAGTTCTGGACCACCGCCATGGATATCCTGATCCCGGCTGCGCTGGAAGGGCAAATTACCCGCGAGCGCGCCGAAATCATCAGTGCCAAACTGGTGCTGGAAGGGGCTAACGGTCCAACGTATCCGGATGCGGATGACATGCTGGCGAGTCGCGGTGTACAGGTGGTGCCAGACGTAATCTGCAACGCAGGCGGGGTAACGGTAAGTTACTTCGAATGGGTTCAGGATATGGCGAGCTTCTTTTGGAGTGAAGATGAGATTAACCAGCGTATGGATCGCATCATGACGGAAGCGATGGTGCACGTTTGGGATAAGGCCGCTGAAAAGCGCTGCTCATTGCGTACTGCTGCTTATATTGTTGCCTGCGAGCGCATTCTGCTGGCACGTAAAGATCGCGGTATTTATCCGGGCTAATTAATTAAATTTTAAGTTTGTTTAAATCGTTTGATAAACGCCGTCTTTGCCATGAGAGGGCGTTTATCTTATCTTTCATGCGAGGTTTACGCCACGCAGCCCTGACCAGCACCTCGCGGCTGATTGGGTAATCATCACCGAAGGATTTTCGCTAAATTCACTCACCAAAGTGACAATTCTGTCAGTTAAACTCCTTATATTCTCGCTACCTACATAAACGTATTCATTGGTGGGTAACACATACGCATAACCTTTCTCACAGACTAAACTGCGCGCAAAACCATTCTCAAGCATCGCATACAGCAGTTCTATTTGCGTGCCAGCGGTGGGGTCTTTTAATTCGACACGGATAGTGTAACTGAACATAGTATTATCTCCGGTGTTTAAATTTAAGTTTACTTAAGTTTAAATGATCGAAAATGGAGATCTTTTTTTTAAGATAAATCTTAGTTAATATTTATAAATAATCATCGCCATTAACAGTAAATGTTGGCCCTGTTAAGCGTAACGACAAAGGGGGAATTGAAATATAATTATTTAAATTTCAATTTTATTGCGCTCTGGTTAAATAATCTCTTTTTATTTTATTAAAGACAGCTGGTTTCTCGCAGGCTATAATTAATTTCAGCTCACTGTGAGCTGGTTGCTAAAAAGTTAAAAATTAGTATCCGCAACGGGCGATTTTAAAGATTTTTATTCATTAATATTTATCTCTGCCCACGAGGTGTCGCGGATGAAATTACCTACAACGGATTTTTACGTCTTTGCTCAGGCAGATAGCGAGGGTTGCTGCGACTTGCACCGTGAAAGCTGTCGTATGGCGCCGGCCTACGATAATCGTGTTTTTATGGGATCTTTTTATTCACCGGAACACGCCTGGCAATATTTCCACACTCATCATCCTAATAGCCGAGCGGTATTTTGTCTGTTGTGTATGAAAGAATAATGCGGGAAACATTTTACCTGTAAAATAGCAGCGGAAGGTTTGATTTAACTGAAGCGTGCCGGGCGGAAACTAGCAGGAATGGGCCGCACCTCTCCGCTTTATTCCAGTTTCACGTTAATGTCGGTTTGATAAGCGGAAGATATCCCGCCACCCCATGTCGCGTAAGCTGCGCCAGCATTTGCTGGGCGGCATCGTTAGCATTATGTTGCCACAGTGCGATACCCATACTTCCCACGGCGGGCAGTTGAGCGTTCAGGGCATGCAATCCAGCAGGTAAACCGATCTGGCTGCGCAAGGTGATCCCTAATCCAGCCCGCACCGCTGCCCAGACGCCGCTCAAACTGTGGCTGGTAAACACAACACGCCAGTCGAGCCCAGCCTGTTCCAGCACGTTCAGCGCACGTGTACGCATCAAGCATGGCGCTTCAAACATCACCAGCGGTATAGCTTCACCACGCGCGAGCAAGCAGCGAATATCGAACTCTTGCGCTCCGATCCACGCCAGCGGCGTCTGGCCCAGCAACTCACTTTGCGCGGGTAAATTATCACCTTGCCACAGTAGCGCCATATCGAGACTTTGCTCGGCCATCGCCTGCAACAGCGGTTGGTTGCGATCGACGCGCGCGCTGATACGCACACTCGGATGCTGGCGGCTAAACGGGCCAAGAATGCCAGGCATCAGCGACTCACCGAAATCTTCCTGCATGCCGATACGCACATCACCTTGCAACAACTCGCCGCGCACCGCGCGCCAGGCTTCATCATTCAGGCTGAGCAGACGGCGCGCATAGCTCAGCAAGATTTCGCCGCCGGGCGTGAGCGCCAGATGACGACCGCGTTTGGTCACCAGCGCCATACCGCATTGCTGTTCCAACTTTTTTAACTGGGCGCTAACCGCTGACGTCGAGCGGCACAGCTGCTGCGCCGCCAGCGCGAAGCTGCCGCACTCGATTCCCAACACAAAACTGCGCAGCGCATCGCTATCAAGCGAGACCGGAATCTTCTCCATAACCATTCTTCAAAGCGGGACTATGTGTCCTGAATAATATGATTTTCAGGATTGTAGCAGCGCGCCACAATCGCTGCCTATTCAATGCCGGAGAAAATCATGAGTAAGCCACTGGATCGCGATTCGTTACAGCAGGTCGCACCGAAGTTAGCCGAGTTAACCCAGCAGGTGTTGTTTGGTGATATCTGGCAGCGCCCGGTGCTGTCGCCGCGTGAGCGCAGTTTGATCACGCTCGCCACGCTCAGCGCCCTGGGCCGCGAGCAGCAACTGCCGTGGCATCTTGAATTTGCGCAGCAGAATGGACTGAGTCGTGAAGAGCTGGTGGAGTTATTTACTCATCAGGCGTTCTACGCCGGATGGCCCGTTGCGGTCACCGCACTGGCTTTGCTGCAACAGGAGAACAACTGATGCCATTGACCCGAATCACCGTGCGCGACGGTTGGAGCGATGCCGATCTGCAAATCTTATCGGACACGTTGCATGAGGTGCTGGTCTCCGAGTTCAACGTACCGCCCGACGATCGTTTCCAGGTAATTGAATCGCTGGCGGCGCCGCGTTTTATTTATGATCGCCACTATCTCAGCGGCGGTCGCAGCGATCGCTATGTGTTGATGAATATCGTGGCAGGTAAACCGCGCAGCGCGGAACAGAAGCGGGCAACCTATAGGATGTTGAGTGAACGGCTGCAGCAGCGGCTTAATCTTGATCCCCATGATTTGATGATCATTATTCAGCAAACCCAGCTCGGAGACTGGAGTTTTAGCGGCGGGAAAATGTTTGAGTTGTAAGCGCGTAGGGTCGCCATTCATGGCGACCTTCTACCAGGTGCGCATGAATGCGCACCCTACAAAAGCGCTTATTCCATAACCCAATGCCCGTCACTCACTTCGCGATAACGCCGCGCTTCAGGCACAAATCCCAACGCACGCACCGGGCTTTTCAGTTCGCTGATGTCAATCTGGCGCTTCACATGGCGGCGCGCCGGATCGGGCACCGGCACCGACGACAACAGTTTGCGCGTGTAATCATGCTGCGGATTTTCAAAAATTGCCGCGCGCGGGCCGATCTCGACGATCTCACCGAGCAGCATCACCGCCACGCGATGGCTGATGCGCTCGACCACCGCCATATCGTGTGAAATAAACAGATATGACAAGCCGAGGCTCTGCTGCAGGTCGAGCAGCAGATTGATGATTTGCGCTTTTACCGTGACATCCAGCGCCGACACCGATTCATCGGCGATGATCATTTTCGGATCGAGCATCAACGCACGGGCGATGCAGATACGCTGGCGCTGTCCGCCGGAAAACTCATGCGGATAGCGTTTCATCATGCTGGCGGATAATCCGACGCGCTCCATCAGTGAAGCGGCTTTCGCACGCGCCTCGGCTTTGCTGCCTAAACGGTGTTGCAGAAAAGGTTCGGTGAGCGCTTCAAGCACCGACATGCGCGGATTAAGGCTGGCAAACGGATCCTGAAAAATCATCTGCATGGCGCGGCGCAAGGTGCGCAGCTCGTGAGCTGAGAGATTCAGCACGTCGTAACCATCAAAAGTCACTTCGCCCGCGTCGGGCGTTACCAGACGCGTCAGCGAACGTCCGGTGGTGGATTTTCCGCAGCCGGATTCACCGACCAGCGACAAGGTTTCGCCCGGCATCAAATCAAATGAGATGTTTTCCACCGCATGTACCGCGCCGGTTTTACGGCTGAACACGCCTTCGTGGATGCTGAAGCGGGTGCTGAGATTTTTCACCGACAGCAGCGGCTGCTGCGATATGGATACGCGGCTAGCATCAGGCGCGTCGTGCTCATCAAAGGAAAACTTACGCGGCCCAGCAATGCCGCGCATTGCGCCAAGCTGCGGCACGGTGGCAATCAGCGTGCGGGTGTAATCGGCGGCGGGCGCGGAGAAGATTGCGGCAGTGGTGCCGGTTTCCATCACATCACCTTGATACATCACCAGCGTGCGATCTGACACTTCCGCTACCACGCCCATATCGTGGGTAATAAACAGCACTGCCGTGCCTTCCTCTTTCTGCAAGGTCTTAATCAGGTCAAGAATTTGCCCCTGAATGGTGACGTCCAGTGCGGTGGTCGGTTCATCGGCAATCAGCAGTTTGGGACGCAGCGCCAGCGCCATCGCTATCATCACGCGCTGGCGCATGCCGCCGGAAAAATGGTGCGGATAATCATTAAAGCGTTTCGCCGCATTGGGAATGCGCACTTTCTCCAGCAGTCGAATGGTCTCTTCACGCGCGGCGCGTTTGCTGATTTTGCGGTGATTGATCAACGCCTCAGCAATTTGATTGCCGATGGTGAACGACGGATTCAGGCTAGTCATCGGTTCCTGAAAAATCATCGCCACCGCATTGCCGCGAATATCACGCATGGCGGATTCGCTCAGCGTCAGCAGATCAACGCCGTTCAGCAACACTTTGCCGCTGACGCGCGCGTGGCGCATGTTGAGTAAGCGCATGATCGCCATTGAGGTAACGCTTTTCCCCGAACCGGATTCACCCACAATCGCCAGCGTTTCACCGGCGTTAACGGTTAAGGACAGGTTTTTCACCACTTCGCGCCATTGATCGTCGACGCGGAAGGCGACGGTCAGATTTTCGATGCGCAGCACCGGTGCGACTGCTGAGGCTGACATATTCATTTTGCTTTCACAAAGCGTGCAGACAAACTGCTCACCGGCAGGAAGCTGAAATCCGTATCAAACGGATAGGCGGGCTGCAATTTGCGTTTGCGGGTTAGGCGTTCCACATATTGATCGACCACGCCTTCCGACAGCGCCATCAGGTTTGGATTCGCCAGCGGAGCCAGTTCCGGCGACAGATAACCCGACTTCACCACCACAATTTTAGCGGTGGCAGGATCGAGGCCGAGCAGGGCGAAATCCGCCAGGTTGTGATATGGACGGCGACGATCGGCGACCACCAACGTAATGCCGCCGGTTTGCAGCAGCGCCTGTTTCGCCAGCGAACGCGGATCATCGCTAAGATGCTTCACCACAAATTCGGCCTGCACTTTGCCACCGGCCGGATCGAGCGACGCGCCAACGGTCAGCGTTAAGGTTGCGCCTTCACCGGCAGCAAATGCTGCATCAGTGGCCGGTTTATCGGTAATACCAGCGACGATAACCTCCTGCGCATCCCGGCGAATCAGCTCCGCCAACACATCCGCGCGATCGCCAACGCCGCCGCCGGTCGGATTATCACCGGAATCGGCCAGAATCACCGGCGCGGTTTCGCTGGCGATAGCCATGCTGACGCACTCTTCAATGCTGCCGGTGACGCAGCCAAAGCTGAATTCATCGCGCGCCTGCCAGTAAGCCAGCGCCAGTTTTGCCGCCTGTTCCGCCAGCACATCGGCATCGGTGCCGGTCATGATCGCAGCGGCGGTGGCGCGCGGTTCATCGGCCCAGACGTAGCCGACCATCAGCGAGGCATCCCAGATATGCTCCAGCTGGTTTATCGCGGGCAAACGGGCGTACAAACTTTTAGCCGGTTCATCTTCGGTACTGGTGCGCTCGCCAGGTAATACCACCGGAATCGGTGCCCACACCACGCCGGGTTTGATGCCGGTTTGCAGGCTTTTGACCAGCATCGATACCGAGCGGCGCATGGTTTCTTCGACATCAATGTGTGGCGCGGTGCGGTAAGTCGAGAACATATCGATGGCATCAATGATGCGCTGCGTGACATTGCCGTGCAGATCGTAGCTGACGGTGATCGGGCAATCCGCGCCAACCAACTCGCGCGTGGCGCTGATCCAGTCGCCTTCGGCATCTTCCATGCCTTCAACATAGACCGCGCCGTGCATGGCGAGATAGACGCCATCCACCGGCAAATGTGCTGCGAGGCGCGTCAGGAATTCCTGCTTAAAATCGTCGTAGGTGATGCGCGCTACCGGACCCCCGGCGATGGCGCGCGCGTGGAAGGTCGGCAGAAACTGGGCATCATAATCCTGCAGAAAGGCGAAGTAAGGGTTGGTGGTGAGTTCATCCCCGCGCACGATGCGGAAGTCGTCGGCATAATTCAGCACCGGATTATAAGTACTGCACTCAGTATGAATTCCACCAAAAGCAATGCGCATAGCAGCCTCCGCTAGTCGGGTAAGTGAATGATAAAACGATACGCCGCCACACTGGCTGCGGCTCTGGCCCAGCTCTCTTCGTTGATTACCATGCTGGCGATCGGCGTTTTGCCGATGATCGACGGCAGCACATGGCTGTCGATTGCCTGCATCACCACGGTTTTCAGCAAGCCATCAAACGAATCGGGCTGATGTGCAATGACAATTAATTCGGGGTCGTTCATCTGGATGATATTGGCGATCGACAAGCCCAGCGCATGACCGGCCTGATGCAAGATGGCAATCGCCGCACTGTTGCCTTTTACCGCCAGCGCTTCCAGCTCGGCGATCGATTCACTCTCCAGCGCTTTGTCACGCACGCTTTCGCGGATGGCGGTTAACGAGGCCAGCGTATCGAGGCAGCCGCGTTTGCCACAGCGGCACGGACGTCCGCCGGGTTCGATGGTGCAGTGGGCGATTTCACCGGCAGCGCCGTGTGCGCCTCGGTGCAACTGGCCCTGAAAGAAGTGTGCCGATCCAATGCCGTCACCGTGGGAAATCAGGGTGAAGTTGCGCGCCTTTTTCGCCACGCCGAAAATCTTCTCGCTCACCGCTAACGCCTTGGCATCGTTTTCTAACGACACTTCCAGCCCGGTTTGCTGTTTCAACAGTTCCGCCAGCGGCACGTTTTTCCAGCCCAGCAGCGCCGACTGCACGCAAATGGCCTGATTTTCATCGACAAATCCGGACAGCGTCACGCCCAACCCGATCAGCTGATCTTGCGAAATCGATTTCTGAGCAATCAGATCGGGAATCGCCGCCGCAATCATTTTTGCCAGCTGCTGCGGGTCGAGATTCAACGACATTTGCGTGGCGGCCAGCGTGCGGCCGTGCATATCAATCAGCACTAACACCACACGCTCGCCAAGCAGCGAGGCACCAAGAAAATAGGCGCTATCGGCACGCATTTTTAATAACACCGATGGACGACCCTGACCGCTGGATTCCGGAACGCTCTCTTCCAGCAATCCAGCCTGCAGCATCTCTTTCACCAGCGGGCTAATTGCGGCTTTGCTTAATTTCATTTTTTCCGCAAGCGCGGTGCGGCTCATGCCATGCGACGCAATAAGTAAGCGCAGAATTTGTTGCTGGTGGGCATTGAGCATTGAGGTTCTCACGGCGTTAGCACTATGCGCTGACAATAATAAGGACAGAAAACAAATACAACGATATTTAGTTAAATTTCTGAATGCAGATCTGATTATAAGTAAATTATATGAACCAACCTATTGGCTTTTGTTTAGCGAGTGTGGCTTATATAGCGTGGATATTTCACTGATCGTTTCAATGATTCATTGAGGGTCTTCATGGAAAGCAAACACAAGCATTTCAAGGTACTGACGCTGGCCGGTTGTTTAATTGCGTCGATGGCAAGCGCCTCCGTATTTGCCAGCCAACTGGTGATCATGCAAAACGAACCACCGCGCAGCATGGACCCCGGCAACCAAACCGCGACCTTCACCGGCACGGTGCTGGACCCGATGTACGAAGGCCTGACGCGTCTCGGTGATGACGGCAAAATCATTCCGGCGCTGGCATTATCCTGGACATCCGATGACAGCGGACTTAACTGGACCTTTACCCTGCGGCCAAATGTGAAATTCCACGACGGCACGCCATTTAATGCCGATGCGGTGATAGAAAACTTCCAGCGTCATTTAAATTCGCAGCGCGGTTTAGCCGGTAGCGGGAAAATTCGTACCTTTATTCAGGACGTGAAGAAAAAAGACGATCTCACTGTCACGTTTCAGCTAAAAAAAATTAACCCGGCCTTTTTAACTGTTTTAGCCTCCGGTCCGGGATTAATGGTGAGTCCAACGGCGGATAAAGCGGGCAGTATTAACAATAAAGCCGACGGCACCGGTCCTTATAAACTGGTGCAGTACAAATCCGGCGAATATGTGCTTGAACAAAAGAATCCCGACTATTGGGGGAAATCTTCCGGTCCGGATGAAATTAAATGGACGTGGAGCAGCGAGCCTTCAGTGATGAATATGGCGTTGCAATCGGGGCAGGTTGATATTATTAACCCGGTGCCGCCGCAGTTTGCCGGCATGTTGAAAAACAACCCCAACGTTAATCTCAAACAGTCGCCGGGTGCGGCGGTGTTCTGGGTCGATCTCAACACCCAAAGCAAAGCGCTGAGTGATGTGCGCGTACGTCAGGCGCTGAATCTCGCCACCGACCAGCAGGCGCTGGTGAAAGCCATCATGTTTGGTTATGCACAACCGGCGAACTCCGCGCTAGCACCGGTCGATCCGAACTACGACAAAGCGCTGCATGACTATCCGTATGATCTGCAAAAAGCCAAAGATCTGCTGAAAGCAGCGGGCTACGCCGACGGTTTCCCAATGTCGATCGCGGTGCAGGCTCCAGATGCGCGTACCGCACAAGTGCTGCAGGGCATGTGGAGCAAAATCGGCGTGAAACTCAACGTGCGCCAGATGGAGAGCGGCGTGTGGACCAAAGCGGCGTTTGCCGATGGCAAAGAGAAAGCTGCGCAGAGCACCGATGCGGTGCTGGCGTCCTGGTCTTCTGGTTTGTATGGTTCGGATCTGCAGCTGCGTCCGCTCTATCACACCAGTAGCTTTGCGCCGGGCGGGGCCAATCTCGGCTTCTTTAGCGACAAGCAAACCGATGATCTGATCGACACCGCTGCATCGACGCTCGACGATGCCAAACGCAAAGATCTCTATTTCCAGGCGCAAAAACAGATCAGCGGATTAGCGCCGCAGGTGCTGCTGTTCTATCAGGACGATCTCTATGCCGCACGTAAAAATATCAGCGGCGTGGTGATGCAGCCAGGCGGACAAATCGTCGTACGCGACGCGGTGAAGCAATAACCCAATGGTTGATGTGATATGAAAGCGTACGTCGCAAAAAAGGTGCTTTCGCTGCCGTTAATCATTTTCGGCGTGTCGATTATCGTGTTTATCGCCATCCGCGCGCTGCCGGGCGATCCGGCGCGGCTGATGGCGGGACCAGAAGCGCCGCAGGAAGCGGTGGACCATATGCGCGTGCGGCTGGGGCTGGATCGGCCGCTGCCGCTGCAATATGTCAAATTCGCGGCGGAAGCGCTGCACGGCAACCTTGGCTTGTCGTTGCAGTCGCAGCGTCCGGTGATGACCGAGATCAGAGAGCGGTTGCCGTACACCTTATCGCTGGCGGCGCTGGCGTATCTGTTGGCGATTGCGATTGGTGTGCCGGCGGGCATGACCGGCGCCATCTATCGCCAGCGCATTCCCGATCAAATTGTGATGGTGTTGACCATTGCCGGTGCGTCGATTGCCAACTTCTGGCTGGCGCTGCTGGCGATGAATTACTTCGCCGTCGAGCTGGGCTGGTTACCGCTGTTAGGTGCTGATTCGTGGAAAAACTACATCATGCCGACTGTCACGCTGGCGATTTTGCCGATGGCGATGATTGCGCGCATGACGCGTTCCAGCATGCTGGATGTGCTGAGCCAGGATTACATCCGCACCGCCAAAGCCAAGGGATTATCCTCTGCCAGCATTAACTGGAAGCACGCGCTGCGTAATGCGCTGATCCCGATTGTGACCATCGTGGCGCTCAACTTCGGCAGCCTGATTGGCGGCGCGGTGGTGACCGAATCGGTGTTCAACTGGCCTGGCATTGGCCGCTTGTTGGTGGATTCGGTGCGCTACCGCGATTATCCGGTGATTCAGGGCGTGACGCTGGTGGCGGTTACCGGCGTGGTGCTGATGAATCTGGTCGGCGAAATCCTGATTGGCCTGCTCAATCCAAAAATAAGGTTCGACTGATGAACAGCATTGAAACTTCTGTGCTGCCGCCGCGTTCGCGCAGCCGACACCTGCTCAGCATCCTGATAGCCAATCCATCCATTGCCATCGGCGGTGCGTTAGTGCTGCTGGTGGTGCTCGCCGCCGCGCTGGCTCCGCTGATTACGCATTGGGATCCGGTGGAGCAGGATCTGCTCAACACTTTGCAAGCGCCATCGGCCACGCACTGGTTTGGTACCGACGATTATGGCCGCGACATTTTTTCGCGCGTGATTTACGGCGCGCGTATCACACTGTTTGAAGTGAGCCTCAGCGTCGCCATCTCAATGGTGATCGGTATTCCGCTCGGCATCATTTCCGGTTTAGCCGGACGCAAAATTGATGCGCTGATCATGTGGATGATGGATATCATCTTCGCCTTTCCCGGCATCGTGCTGGCGATTTTGATTGTTAGCGTGCTCGGCGAAGGACTGACCAATATGCTAATCGCCATCTCGCTGTTCTCGATTCCTGTCTATGCGCGTTTGAGCCGTAACCTGACGCTGGGCCTGAAGAACATGGAGTACATCGAAGCGGCGCACATGCTCGGCGTGCGCTATCCGCGCATCATTACCCACTACATTCTGCGTAATTCAATTGGTCCGCTGATTGTGCAATCGACGCTGACGGCGGGCGCGGTGGTGTTGTCTGCCGCCAGCCTGTCATTCCTCGGTTTAGGCGTGCAGCCACCGATGCCGGAGTGGGGCACCATGATGAGCGATGGGCGCAACTTCCTCGGCCTGAATATTTATGTGTCACTCTTCCCCGGATTGGCGATTTTGATTACCGTGCTGGGCTTCAATGTGCTGGGCGACGGTTTGCGCGATGTGATGGATAAACGTTTATGAGTAAACAATCTGCGGTGATTTGCCTCGATCTGGGTGGTTCTTTCATTAAGTTAGGCGTGATGAACGCGCAGGGTGAATTAACCCTGCTCGATCAGCAAAAAATCCCGGCGGCAAGCTGGGACGAGTTCACCGCGCTGGTGGGCCGAATGATTGCCCAACATCACCTGCATTTTACTACCAGCAGTCCGGTGGCGATCTCTACCGCCGGCATTGTGGCACCCGATTCCGGCGAGATGTTTGCCAGCAATATTCCCGCGTTTCATCAGCGCAGTTTGACAAAAGAGCTTGGCGCGAACCTGCAACGCGAGGTGATTGTGCATAACGATGCCGACTGTTTCACGCTGGCGGAAGCGCTGGCGGGCGCGGGCAAAGGACACAAAGTGGTATTTGGCGCGATTCTCGGTTCGGGCGTTGGCGGCGGATTGGTGGCGGATGGCCGCATCATCACCGGGCAGAACGGTTTGACCGGCGAATGGGGACATGGGCCGATTACGCTAACCGAAGTGGAGATCGATGGCGTCACGCGGCGACTGCCGCGCAAGGCCTGTCCGTGCGGCCAAAAAGGCTGTCTCGACAGCTACGGTGGCGCACGCGGGCTGGAAAATCTGCATCAAACGCTGCATGACCGCACGGCAAGCAGCGTAGAAATCATTGAACGCTGGCAGCGGCAGGAGGCGCAGGCGCAGCAAACCATTCAGGCATGGCTGCAAATTGTCGGGCAGCCGCTGGCTTACAGCATCAACATCACCGGCGCGTCAGTCGTGGCGGTTGGCGGCGGATTGGCATCGGTGGCTCCGTTGATCGCGGCATTAGATGAGGTGGTGCAGGGCTACGTGCTGCGCCGCACCGCGCATCGCTTAGTGGTGCCAGGCGAGTTCGCGCATCACGGCGGCATGATGGGCGCGGCCCTGTTGGCGCGTGATTTAACCAGGCGCGCATAAACGCGCCAATCCTTGTAGGGTCGCCATTCATGGCGACCTCTGCCAAAGCGCTGCCGCACCGTAACGCCAACCCTTCACCCATATTTGCGCTATCATATGCCGCTCACTCTTCTCAGTCCTGACGATGATTGTTTCAGGCAATCACGATCCTGACTGAGTTCTTCACTTGCGGTTCGGAAAACTCATGTCATCAGTACAACCCCAACTTACTCAGCTGCCGGATGAGGCATCGCTGCCGCGTCAGAGCGTGCTAAAAGCCTTGTTCGCGCTCGGCACCGGCGGCTTTGCCATTGGTACCGGCGAATTCGTCATCATGGGCCTGCTGCCCGATGCAGCCAAAGGCCTCAACGTTTCGATCCCCTCAGCCGGGCATCTCATCAGTATCTATGCGCTTGGCGTGGTGATTGGTGCGCCGCTGCTGGCAGTGCTGGGCGCACGCGCCTCACGCCGTAATTTCCTGATGACGCTGATGGGCCTGTTTGCTGCGGGCAACCTGCTGAGCGCCATTGCGCCGGGTTACTACTCAATGCTGCTGGCGCGTTTCCTCGCCGGTTTCCCGCACGGCACTTTCTTTGGCGTGGCGGCTTTAGTCGCAGCGGGTTTGGTGGAACGGCGCAAACGCGCGCAAGCGGTATCGATGGTGCTGTTTGGCCTGACCATCGCCAACTTACTCGGCGTGCCCGCCGTGACGGCGATCGGCCAATGGTTTGGCTGGCGCGATGCCTTCGCCATTGTCGGCGGTCTGGCGTTGGTGACCTTACTGCTGATTTGGTTGTGGGTGCCAAACGTGGCGGGCGACAAAAATGCCAGCCCGCTGCGCGAATTGTCGGCGCTGACGCGCAAACAGGTATTGCTGACGCTGGCGATTGGCGCGGTAGGCAGCGGCGGTTTGTTCTCGGTGTTTAGCTACGTGAAACCGACCATGACCGAACTGGCGCAGATGCCGGTAAGCTGGATTCCGGCGGTGCTGGCGCTGTTTGGTTTGGGTATGGTCATCGGCAACATCGCCGGTGGTCGTCTGGCCGATCGCGGCATTGAAAAGACCATTCGCATTTTGCTGATTTGGTCATTTCTGGTGCTCAGCGCCTTCGTGTTTGCCGCGCACTATGCGCTGGCAGGCGCCATCAACGTGATGCTGGTGGGCACCATGGTGGCGCTGGCAGCGGTGCTGCAGATCCGTTTGATGGATGTCGCCGGTGATGCGCAAACCATGGCGGCGGCGATGAACCATTCGGCGTTTAACCTCGCCAACGCACTGGGTGCGTGGCTGGGCGGCGTGACCATTTCAGCGGGTTTAGGATGGCAATCCACCGGTTGGGTAGGCGCGATTCTGGCGGTGTTGGGTCTGCTGATTCATGCGGTGGCGATGCGCGATGCACGCCGTAAATCGATTACCTTTGCGCACGAAAGCCATTAACACGTCTCGGTCGCCATTAATGGCGTAATACCGATCAGCGCAGAGCGACTTTCGTTCGCCATGTAATGAGGCAGTTGCAGTACCTCCATGCGGCGACCGAGCAGAGGGCGTCTGGCCACGCCCTCTGCACTCCCGGGCCTTGCGCCAGCCCAACCCGCCGCTACGCGGTACCTTCACTCGTTCACGATTCCTGACGGACCGGTGTCGATTCGCTCCTGCTCAGCGCCACCTCTCGCCGCATCCATGCGGCTCGCCCTGGAATCCTTCATTCGCTCAGCGGGTTAGGATGTCGCCTCAACACCCGCGCTGCAGCGACAATGCATCAACCTGACTCACAATCGCTTAAAATCCCGTAGGGTTGCCATTTATGGCGACCTCAAGCCAACTTCTGCTGCAAAAACGCCATAAACACCCGATTGATCTCACTGCGTTGGCGATGCTGCGGATAGAGCGCATTGAGATGCAGCGAGGTCGGTTGCCACTCTTCTAACACCGTCACCAGCTCACCGCTTGCCAGCGCCGGTGCCACGATAAACTCCGGCAACAGAATCAGCCCCAATCCGGCCACCGCCGCGTCACGTAACATTTCCCCGTTATTACTCACCATCGGCCCATGCACGCTAATCACTTTGCGCTGGTCGCCGTTAAACAGTTCCCAGCCGGTTTGGCTTTCGCGTCCGTAGCGTAAACACAAATGCTCGCTCAGCGCCTCCGGCGTACGCGGCGCGCCTGCGCCTTGCAGGTATGATGGGCTGCCGCAGATCACGCGGCGAAACTCGCCCAGCCGCTTAGCGATCAGGCTCGAATCGGGCAGCGTACCGATGCGGATCGCCATATCAAATCCTTCGCCGACCATATCGACATGCCGATCCGCCAGCTCAACCTGAAACTGCAAGCCCGGATGCAGGCTAAGAAACTCGGCGATAAACGGCGACAGATGGCTGATACCAAACGACATCGGCACGCTCAGGCGAAAGCTGCCTTGTAGTACCTGACGACGGCCCGAAACCGCCAGCTCGGCTTCCTGCACATCATCCAGAATGCGCTGCGCGTGCTGCGCAAACAGCTGACCGTTATCGGTCACCGACAATTTACGCGTGTTGCGATTCAGCAGCCGCGCGCCGAGCGACTCCTCCAGCGCGGCGATGCGGCGACTGACATACTGCTTCGACAGCATCAGCTGTTCAGCGGCGGCGGTGAAGTTACCGGCTTTGATCACGGCTACATAAATGCGAAGATCTTCAATCTGCATATTGTCCACTTATCGGTGACAGTCATTGTCATTATGACGCATTGTTAGGCAAATCAGTTTACGTATACTTATCTGCAACGGGAAGGGCAATCGCCCCCCAACAGCAAATTTGAGGAGCAGACCATGATTGAACAACGCCTGTCAGAACAACGCGGAGTGGGTGACCACGGTTGGTTGAATTCGCATCATACGTTCTCTTTCGCCAATTATTGGGATCCAAAACAAACCGGCTTCTCAGACTTGCTGGTGATCAATGATGACCGCGTTGCACCGGGTCGCGGCTTTGGTGCGCATCCGCACAACAACATGGAGATCATCTCCTATGTGCTGGAAGGCGCGCTGGAGCATAAAGATTCCATGGGCACCGGTTCGGTGATTGTGCCGGGTGATGTGCAGCTGATGAGCGCCGGTAGCGGCGTTACGCACAGCGAGTTTAACCACTCGAAAACCGACAATGTGCACTTCCTGCAGATCTGGATCGTGCCTGGCGAACGCAATTCGCCTCCGGGTTATCAGCAGATTTCGGTGGCGGAAAGTGACAAACGCGGTCAGCTGCGTCTGATTATTTCGCCGGAAGGGGAAAACGGATCGCTTAGCGTGCGTCAGGATATCCGCATTTATGCCGGACTGTTCGACGGTGTTGAGCAGCAAACCCTCGCGCTGGATGCCGATCGTTACGCCTATATTCACGTGGCACGCGGCAGCATCGAAGTGAACGGCGTGAAGTTTAAAGAGGGCGACGGCGCACGTGTACGCAACGAAAGCGCGCTGGAGTTTGCTAACGGCGAAGATGCGGAAGTGCTGGTGTTTGATTTGCGTCCGCTGGAAGTGAATCATCCGCAGCGTTAATGATTAAAAAGCGGTCAAAGAGCAGTGCGAGCCATCGCGCTGCTTTTTTTTATGCGCGATCACAGCGGTTGTAACACTTTTTCTTAACATTAATTGCAGTGATTAAGATCGCAATAATTATTTCCATACTCTCTTTAATAGTTAGCCAATGAACCTAAGCATCACGGCTTAACATGAAGAGGGCAGCATGCAAGAAAAAATCCCCGGAACGCGCTGGTATCGCGTCATCGCCCCGATTCTCATCACCTGCATTGTCTCATTCATGGATCGCGTCAATATCAGCTTTGCGCTGCCTGGCGGTATGGATCAGGATTTGGCGATCACCAGCCAAATGGCTGGCGTAGTAAGCGGTATCTTCTTTATTGGTTATCTGTTTTTACAGGTGCCGGGCGGACGTATCGCGGTGAATGGCAGCGGCAAACGCTTTATCGCCTGGTCGTTGGTAGCGTGGATGGTGGTGTCGATCGCCACCGGTTTTGTCACCAATCACTATCAGCTGCTGGCGCTGCGTTTTGTGCTGGGGATTTCCGAAGGCGGCATGCTGCCGGTGGTGTTAACCATGGTCAGCAACTGGTTCCCGGAAAAAGAGCTGGGTCGCGCCAACGCCTTTGTCATGATGTTCGCGCCGTTAGGTGGCATGTTTACTGCGCCGATATCGGGTTACATCATCAATGTGCTGGACTGGCGCTGGCTGTTCATAATCGAAGGCCTGCTTTCAGCGGTGGTGCTGCTGGTGTGGTGGCTGGTGATCGCCGATCGTCCTGAAGAGGCGCGCTGGTTACCGGCGCGAGAAAAGGAGTATTTGCTGCGCGAACTGGCGCGCGAAAAGGCTCAGCATCTGCAAAAGGAACCGGTCAGCAAAGCGCCGTTGAAAGCGGTGTTTCGCAACTCGGGCCTGATGAAGTTAGTGGCGCTCAACTTCTTCTATTAAACCGGCGATTACGGTTACACGCTGTGGCTGCCGAGTATCCTGAAAAATCTCACCGGTACCAACATGGCGGGCGTTGGTCTGCTGGCGGCGATTCCTTTTGTCGCGACGGTACTCGGCATCTACGCTATTTCGTGGTTAAGCGATCGCACCGGCAAGCGCCGTTTGTGGGTGATGGTGTCGCTGTTCTGTTTTGCCGCTGCCTTGCTGGCATCGGTGGTGCTGCATAATAACGTCGTCGCCGCCTATATCGCGCTGGTGGTGTGCGGCTTCTTCCTCAAAGCGGCAACCAGCCCGTTCTGGTCGATTCCCGGACGTATCGCTGCGCCGGAAGTGGCGGGTAGCGCGCGTGGCGTGATCAATGGCTTGGGTAATCTGGGTGGATTCTGCGGACCGTACTTAGTAGGGATCATGACACTGCTGTATAGCCAAAACGTGGCGATCTGCTGGCTGGCGGGTTCACTGGTGATTGCGGGAATCTTTACGCTGTTACTGCCGAAAGCGTGCGATATCAATCCATCTGAAACGCGCCGACATATGAAAAGTAATCATTTGATGAGTGTGAAACATTAAGTGAAGCGAGGCTGGCACTATTCTGAATATTAATAGTAGAAAGTCAGATTAAATAAAAAGGGAGCGCCTGATGAGGTGCTCCCTTTTTAATGCATTAATCAATCGACAGATTGTGAATAGCCAGCGCAGCGCGCGCGGCTTCTTTACCTTTCTTAATGAAATGCTCGGTATAGAAGTTTTCGATAACATCAACCGGCTGGAAATTATGCGGCGTTAATGACACGGAGAACACCGGCACGTTGGTAGTCAGCTGCACATTCATCAGGCCGTCTACGACCGCAGCGGCAACGAAATCATGGCGATAGATACCGCCGTCAACCACCAGCGCCGCGCAGACAATCGCATCGTATTTACCAGTTTCGGCCAGACGCTTAGCCAGCAGCGGCATTTCAAATGCGCCAGGCACTTCCAGCACTTTTAATTCTGCTTCTACGGATTGATCGGCTAATTCTTTTTCAAATCCCACCAGGGCATTGTGGACAATTTCTTTGTGCCAGCCGGCTTTAATAAATGCAATTTTAATATTCTTCATGGATATTCCGACATCACCTGTAATTGGTTCTTGCGCATAAAATAATGTGTTTGTATACCATATGTTACGTTTGTGATCCACAAAGCCCAGGTAGCGATAAATGCCTTGCTGCTTATTCCCATGTAAACAGTCTGGTTATTCCGCGCTTGACGGCGACCATCGCCTGCAATACAAATAGACGCGTCGGGGGAGTCTCGCCAAAGAGACTGAGAGGCTAATAGCGCACTGCGCGGTTTAGCGACCCTTTGAACCTGACCCAGTTGATACTGGCGTAGGAAGACTGACAGTCTTTATCATTGGGCTGTCTGGCGCTCAAACCAGCTCGATGGATGCGCCATTTCCCTTCTCCTGTATCTGCGGGTCTCAGCTAACACTGAGAGGCCGATGTGAATTCCCCCTGTTTGAACATCCTGGATCCGGCGCTGTGAGCCGCTGGAGCGTGCTTGGCTGCGGCGTGGCGGGCCTATGCGTAGCCACTTTGCTGGCGGAACGCGGTGAAGACGTTGAGGTGATTGGCGATGACGCGCGCCGCCCGGCATCGTGGTTTGCTGGCGGCATGCTGGCGCCCTGGTGTGAAGCCGAAAGCGCGCCGCGCGATGTTATCACTCTTGGGCAACACGCCGCCGCGTGGTGGCAACAGCGCGTCAGCAGCGTCGAGCATCAAGGCACGTTGGTGGTTGCGCCGCCGCGCGATAGCCAGGAACTCAACCGTTTCGCCCGTATGACCGAGCAGCACCAATGGGTCGATCCCGCCGACATCGAACCGGCGCTGGAAGGGCGCTTTGCACGCGGTCTGTTTTTCGCCGGGGAAGCGCATCTCGATCCGCGTCTGGCGTTGCAGGAGATGCGAGTCACGCTGATCGCACGCGGCGTACCATTCAACAATCGTGCGCCGAGCGGCCAGATTATCGATTGTCGCGGCATTCACGCCGCGCCGGAACTGCCGCGCCTGCGTGCGGTGCGCGGCGAAATGCTGATTCTGCACAGCGAAGACGTGCAGTTTTCCCGCCCGATTCGTCTGCTGCATCCGCGTTTTCCCTGCTATTTGGTGCCGCGACGCGGCGGCCACTTTATGCTCGGCGCCACCATGATCGAGAGCGACGACGCCAGCGCCATCAGCGCGCGCGCCATGATGGAGTTGCTCAGCGCCGCCTACGCCATTCATCCGGCTTTAGCCGAAGCGCGCGTCATTGAGAGCGGCAGCGGGCTGCGTCCGGCTTATCCGGCGAATCTGCCGGAAATCCACTATCACAACCACACCTTTTATCTCAACGGCATGTATCGCCACGGTTTTCTGCTGGCACCGATGCTGGCAGAGCAGCTGATGCAGCGTCTTTCTGGGGAACTTAAAAATGAACATTCAGCTTAACGGCCGCCTCATCAGCACGCAGGCAAACAGCCTGAGCGAATTGCTGATCGAGCAGCAAATTGACGCGGCCTGCGTCGCCACCGCCTACAACGGTGCGTTTGTGCCAAAAAGCCAGTACTACACGCAGCTGCTGGATGAAGGTTGCCAGCTTGAAGTGCTGTCACCGATGCAGGGAGGTTAAGCGATGTTTTACGATTTTGACCCGCAATCGCGCTTCCTGCTCGGCACCGCCGGTTATCCTTCGCCCGCCATTTTGCAGCAGGCGATTGCCGCCTCCGGCACCGACATCATCACCGTCAGTTTACGGCGCGAAGGCGCGGCGGGCGCGGCTTTCCGTGAACTGCTGACCGGCCTCAACATCCGCGTGTTACCCAATACCGCCGGTTGTCACACGGTGAAAGAAGCCGTCACCACCGCGCACATGGCGCGCGAACTGTTCAACACCGCGTGGATCAAGCTGGAAGTGATTGGTCACGCCGACACGCTGCAGCCCGATCCTTTCGCGCTGGTGGAAGCCGCGCGCATCCTCAGCGCAGAGGGTTTTCAGGTGTTTCCTTACACCACTGAAGATCTGATCGTCGGCGAAAAACTGCTGGCGGCGGGCTGCGAACTGTTGATGCCGTGGGGCGCGCCGATTGGTTCCGGTCAGGGCTTGCGCAACATCGACGGGCTGCGCGCCATGCGTGCTTGGTTCAGCGACATTCCGCTGATCATTGATGCTGGCATTGGCGCGCCGTCGCAGGCGGCGCAGGCGATGGAGATGGGCTTCGATGGCATTCTGCTCAACACCGCCGTTGCCAAAGCGGGCGATCCGATTGGTATGGCCAACGCCTTCCGACTGGCGATTGAAGCCGGACAGGCCGCACGCGCTGCGGGACTGATGGAGAAGCGCGACATGGCAGCCGCGTCCACGCCGATCTTTGGCCTGGCAAATCTGAGTTGAGGCAGGCAAACATGCAACGTTATCAACGCCAGATGATGCTGCCGGAAATCGGCGAGGCAGGGCAGCAGAAGCTGCTTAAGGCGCGTGTGCTGGTGGCGGGCGCGGGTGGATTGGGCGCTACGCTACTGCCGCAGCTGGTGGGCGCGGGCATCGGCCATATTCGGCTGTATGACGACGATGTAGTTGCGCTGCATAACCTGCATCGGCAAACGCTGTTTACTGAGCAGGATATCGACCAGCCCAAAGTGCTGCGCGCGCAGCAGGCGTTGCAGCAGCGCAATCCGCAGGTGCAAATCGAGGCGCTGCAACAATCGCTGAGCGCCAGCAATGTGCAGCAGGCGCTAGCGGGTTGCGATCTGGTGATCGACGCCGCCGATAACTTTGCCGTCACCTACCAACTTTCCGATGCTTGCATGAAGGCGGGCATTCCGCTGATCAGCGCCTCGGTGCTGGGACGGCAAGGTTACGTCGGCGGATTCTGTGGTGGCGCGCCGAGTTATCGCGCCGTGTTCCCGCGCTTGCCTTCGTCGGCAGCGAACTGCAACACCGCCGGCGTGATGGGCCCGGCGGTGGCAACGCTCGGCGCGATGCAGGCGCAGATGGCGCTCAGCGTGCTGCTGGAATTGCAGCCATCACCGCTCGGTTGTCTGGTGAACTGCGACTTCGTGAACTGGCATTTTCGCCCGTTCCGCTTTGATGATGCGGAAGAGCCGGAACATGCGGTGCCGTTTATTGACCCGCAACAGCTCGCCGCCGATGACTGCATTGTTGAACTGCGCAGCTGTGAAGAAGCGCCGGTCAGCGTGGCGGATGGCGTTGAGCGCATCTTGCCGCAGGCGATTGCGGCATGGCAGCCGCCCGCCCAGCAGCGCATCGTGCTGGTGTGCGCCAGCGGCATCCGCGCCGCGCAGGCCGCTAGCGCGCTGGCGCAGCGTGGATTTCATCAGCTGGCGATTCTGGCGGCCAATCGCCCATGAATCAGGACATTTTCTTCAACGATGTGAGTTTTAGCTGGGGCGATAAACCGCTGTGTCAGAGGCTGAATTTGCAACTGCGCGGCGGCAAAACCACGGTAATGCTGGGACGCAGCGGCATCGGCAAAAGTACGCTGCTGCGGCTGGTGGCCGGATTACTCAAGCCGCAGCAGGGCGCGGTGCAGGGCTTAAGCGGCAACGTAGCGTGGATGGGCCAGCAGGATCTGCTTTATCCATGGCTGACGGTGCTCGACAACGTGATGCTGTCGGCGCGGCTCAGCGGCGAAAAGCCGGATCGTCCGCGCGCGCTGGCGCTGCTGGAGCAGGTGAAACTCAGTGACGTAGCGCATGCGCCGTCGCAGCAACTTTCGGGCGGCATGCGGCAACGCGTGGCGCTGGCACGCACGCTCTATGCGCAGCGCGACGTGGTGCTGATGGATGAACCTTTCGCCACGCTGGATGTGATGACCAAACTCAGCCTGCAAACGCTGACTGCCGAATTACTGCAAGGCAAAACCGTGCTGCTGGTGACGCACGATCCGCTGGAAGCGTGCCGCATGGCCGATGACATTCTGCTGCTGCAAGGCCAGCCGCTGGCCATCGAAAGCTGGCCGGTTCCCGGCGGTGACGCGCCGCGTGCGTTTGATCATCCCGACGTGCTGCAGGCGCAGGCTCAACTCTTTACCCGACTGAATACCCATGAAAACATTGTTTAGCGCGATCTACCTGATCGTGGTGCTGCTGTGCGGCTGGCTGCTGGCGGGTCACAGCGGCGTGCCAACCTTCCTGCTGCCCACGCCGCAGGCGGTGTTTGAAGCGCTGTGGTTGCATCGTCAACTGCTGTGGCATCACGCGCTCTATACGCTGGCGGAAATTGTGCTGGCGCTGCTGCTGGGCGTTGGCGCGGGCGTGACGTTGGCGGTGCTGATGGCGGCCAGTCCGCTGCTGCGTCGTGTGCTGTTTCCGCTGGTCACCGCCAGCCAGGCGATTCCGGTGTTTGCCCTTGCGCCGCTGCTGGTGCTGTGGCTCGGTTTTGGTATCGCCTCGAAAGTGGTGGTAGCGGCTTTAATCCTGTTTTTCCCGCTGTGCTTATCGCTGTTCGATGGGCTGTGCCGCACGCCCAGCGGCTGGCTGGAACTGGCGCAAACCAGCACGTCATCGTGCTTCAGCATCTTCTGGCGCGTGCGCTGGCCCGCCGCGTTACCGCAATTTTTCTCCGGCCTGCAGATGGCCGTGGTGCTGGCGCCGATTGGCGTGGTGATTGGTGAATGGGTCGGCGCCAGCGAAGGGCTTGGCTATCTGATGATGCAATCCAACGCGCGACTGGAAACCGCCACCAGCTTCGCGGCACTGCTGCTGTTACTGATTCTGGCGCTGCTGCTTTCGGGCAGCGTAGCGCTAATGCGCAAGAAACTCCTCTGGCAATCTACATAAGGAAGTACCGTGAATACCCTACGAATCGCATTGACCGCGTTGCTGCTGCTGGCGACCGCTAACGTCCAGGCGGCGGAGAAAGTTCGTCTGCTGCTCGACTGGTTTATTAACCCCAACCACGCGGCGATTTTTGCTGCCCAGCACAGCGGCGCGTTTAAGAAAGAGGGGCTGGATGTGGAGATGATCGCGCCGGCCGATTCTGCTTCGGTGCCGTTGCTGCTGGCGGCGGGTAAAGTCGATCTCGCCATCAGCTACCAGCCGCAGCTCTACACGCTGGTGGATAAAGAGGTGCCGGTGATCCGCGTCGGCACGTTGATTAATCAGCCGCTGAATACGCTGACCACGGTGTCGAGTGATATCCACTCGCTGAAAGATTTCGCGGGCAAAACCATCGGTTATGCGGTGCCGGGCACCGAAGATGTGGCGATTCGCAATATGCTGAAATCACAGGGCGTTGATGCTGACTCGGTGAAGCTTATCAACCTGAATATGGATGGCACCTCCGCGCTGCTGACGCACAAGATTGATGGCGCGATGACCATCTTCCGCAACTACGAGCTGCTGGACCTGAAAGACAAAGGTGCCAAGCCAACGGTGTTTAAACCGGAAGATTATGGCGTGCCTGCTTATGATGAGCTGATCATTGTGGCAAACCAGAAAACTGCCGCGCAGGATAGACGCATTCCGGCGTTTTTAAGTGGTCTGGATGCCGGTGTGGCGTGGCTGCGTGCACATCCGCAGGAAGCGTGGCAGGCGTTTATTAAGCAATATCCCGAGCTGAATACCCCGCTCAATCACGAAGCGTGGCAGGCGACGCTGCCGTATTTCGCCGCGCACAGTGCGGAGTTTGATCAGGCGCGCTATCAGGCGTTTGGTGAATATATGAAGGCCAATGGCGTGATTAAAGTTGTGGCACCTATGGCGCGATATTCGTTGTAGGTTGGTGCGTTGTCCCTCACCCCAACCCTCTCCCGCGCGCGGGAGAGGGAGCTGACCGCGCCCACCTCCACATTCCCTCTCCCGCCTGCGGGAGAGGGCCAGGGTGAGGGAAACCACGCACAATTCCCTTGCACCCGCACTTATTTTTGATAATGATATTTATTCTCAACTATCAAGTGATGGACAACCTGATGCGTTTCCCCGCTCTTTCTCTGCTACTTAGCCTGTTTTTCATTTGCACCCATGTATATGCCGACGCCGCCTGGCCGCGCACTCTCGCCACACCGAAAGGCCCGTTCACTCTCCAACAGCCGCCGCAGCGTATTGTCTCTACCAGCGTGACGTTGAGTGGCACTTTGCTGGCGATTAACGCGCCGCTGGTGGGATCCGGGGCTACCAGTCGCAGCAGCAGCGTGTCGGATGCGCAGGGTTTTTTCACGCAATGGAGCGCAGTGGCAAAAGCGCGACAGGTTAAGCCGCTCTATATCTCGCAGCCGAATGCCGAAGCGATTGCCGCCGAAGCGCCAGATTTGATCGTGATGGCTGCCACCGGCGGCGATTCGGCGCTGCGCCTTTACGATCAACTGCAAACCATCGCCCCGGTGTTAGTGATCGATTACGGCGACAAGAGCTGGCAGGCATTGACCTTGCAGCTGGGCGAGATTACCGGCCATGAAGCCGATGCTAAAAAGGTGATTGCAGCGTTCGACCAACGGGTAGACGCGGTGCGTCACAAGATCACGCTGCCGCCGCAGCCGACCTCTGCGCTGGTCTATTACGAAGATGGACGCGGAATGAACTTGTGGACGCCAGCATCGGCGCAGGGCGCGCTGTTGCAGGATTTGGGCTTCACGCTGGCCGCGCCGCCCGCCAGTTTTCAGGGCAGCACCAGCATGGGCAAGCGCAATGACATTATTCAGCTGAACGGCGAAAACATGGCCGATGGTATTACCGGCAACACGCTGTTACTGTTCGCCGCCGATGAAAAAACCGTGCCGCAGGTGGCGAAGAATCCGTTCCTCGCCCATCTTCCGGCAGTACGGCAGCACGACATCTTTGCCGTAGGTAACGACACCTTCCGCCTCGATTACTATAGCGCCAGCAATATGCTCAGCAGCATCGAGCGGCAGTTTAGCCGTTAAGCATCGGCGGTGGCGGGTTGTGGCGCGTCCGGTTGTTCACCGAGGCGCGCCGAGCGCAGACCGCGCGCCGCCAGCGACAGCAGCACCAGCAATCCCGCCGCCAATCCGCCAAACCACAGTACGCTGCTCAGCGGTGCCAGTGCGCGAGCCAGTACACCCAATCCCAATGCCCCAACGGAATCGCCGGTGACATCCTGCGCGGTGCCAAGGCTGTTGACGCGTCCCAGCAGCGCATCCGGCGTGTGATGCTGCGTCAGCATAAACTGCAATAGCGAGGCGATGGCGTTGCTGTAGCCGTAACACACCAGCGCCAGCAGCGCGGGCAGAAGATGGCTATAAAGGCCGAGCGAGGCGATGCAGGCAAACGCCAGCAGCGCACAGCCAATCAGCACCAATCCCGGACGCGCCAACTGCCGCACCCAGCCGCTGGTAAAAGCACCGATCATCGCACCCAGCGGTACCGCCGAGTACATCAATCCTAATGCGGATGCATCGGCGTGATAGGTCAGCGCCAGCGCCGGGAACAGAATACGCACCGCGCCAACCATGCTGAGCAGCAAGCCAACCAGCACTACCGCGCCAACCACTTTATGCTGGCAGACAAACTGCATGCCGCTTGCCAGCGCACGCAGCGGATGCTCCGGTTCCTGCTGTTCGGGCTTCATCGACGGTAAACGCACCAGCGGAATCAGCGTCGCCAGCGTACCGATCGCGGCGACCGCAAAGGCCCAGCCGACACCTGCCGCGACGATGATCATACCGCCGAGCGCGGGCGACAAAATCGCGCCGAGGCGCACCGTTAGCATGCTGAGCGCACCGGCTTCTGCCAGATGTTCACGTCCAACGATTAATGGGATCACCGCCATCAGCGCAGTCATGCCGAGCGCGCCAAAGAAGCCATCCCAGAAGGCGAGGAAGTAGAGCGCCAGCAACGACGGCGCTGGGCTGAAGGCGTTGAGGCTGAGCAGCACAAAGCCGATGCCGCAGGTGCCGCGTGCGAACAGAATTAGCTTGCGGCGATCGTAGCGATCGGCCAGCACGCCGCCGAGCAGCAGGCCGATAAACATGCCGATGCCGTCGAGCATGACCGCCACGCCGACCTGCAGCGTGGAGCCGGTCATCGCCTGAATTTGCACCGGCACGCCAACCGCCAGCATGCCAAGGGCGAATACCGAGAGCATGCGCGCGCAGAATATCGCGCGGAACGATGCGTTGTTTTTGAGCAAACTGAAATCTAAGAATATCGAGGGCTTAGCCATGATTCTCCAGTGTATGTGAACGAGGTCGCCATTAATGGCGACCCTACGATGCGCGGTTGTTGCCGGTCGCCATAAATGACGACCCTACAAAAAGGTATCTAACCTCAACCCGCCAACAAACGATTAATCAACGGTCCCAACACCTTCAACGAATCCGCCGAAAGAATATCGGCGTGCTCGCAATCCAGCGGGAAGATGGTTAATTCATCAACGAACGGTGCCCAACTGGCGCGCACATCCATATCCGGCGGCAGGGTTTTCTCAGCCATAAACAGCGTGGCGTTGCCGGCGTAACGCGGGGTGCGCGCTTCGGTGAGGCGCGCGACCGCGTCTTTGTAGTTGGCGACGATGGTGTTAAACATTGCCGCCTTCTCCTCACGCAGCAGCGGATCGCGCTCATCCTCGGTCGCAGCCATAAACTCGGCCTGCTCGCGCGCCACTTCCTGTTCCGCTTCGTCGGCGTCCGGCGTGCGCCAGTCCTGACCTTCTGCCGGATAGGTATCCAGCAGGCCAAGGAATGCCACCGTTTCACCCTGCGCCTGCAAACGTGCCGCGATGCCTTGCGCCAGCGTGCCGCCGAGTGAATAGCCGAGCAGGAAATACGGACCGCTCGGCTGCTGCTGGCGAATCGCCTGCAGATGGTGATCGCACATCGCCTCCACGCTGTGACACGCAGCAATCACGCCATGTGGACGCGGCGATTGCAGGCCGACAATCGGGAAGTCGCCGTCGAGATAGTGCAGCAGGGCGCTGTATTGCCAGGCGAAGCCGGATGCCGGATGGATGCAGAATAGCGTCGGGCCTTGACCAGCACGCAGCGGCAGCAGTTCGCCGTTGCCACCGCTTTCACTGTTGGCATCGCCGTCGAGCAGCGCCGCCAGTTTCTCCACGCTGCGCGCGGCGATGATCTGCCCGACGCTGAGCGGCGGCACCTCGCGACGACGCAGTTCCGCCGCCAGACGCATTGCCAGCAGCGAATGACCACCGAGCGCGAAGAAATCATCGTCGGCAAATACGCTGTCGCAACCGAGCAGCTGCTGGAACAGATCCGCCAGCAGACGCTCGTTGGCGCTGTGCGGCAGGCGACCGCTGCGCGCGCTGAGCTGCGGCATCGGCAGCGCTTTACGATCCAGCTTGCCGTTGGCGCTGAGTGGCAGATGGTCGAGCAGCAGATAGCTGACCGGCTGCATATGCGCCGGCAGACGTTCACCCAGCTGCTGCTTCACCGTTTCGATATCCAGCGCTGCGCCCGCTTCGGCCACCAGCCAGCCGAGCAGCTGACGGTTATCGACGCCCGGCGTGGCGTGCTGCGTCAGCGTACGCGCCGCGACCACCGCCTGCGCCACGCCCGGCAGCGCCACTAACGCCTGTTCGATTTCACCTGGCTCGATACGCTGTCCGCGCATCTTCAGCTGGTCGTCGCTGCGGCCGAGATATTCCACCGCACCGTCAGCGCGCCAGCTGGCGATATCGCCGGTGCGATACATGCGCTCGCCTTCGGCAAACGGCGCGGCGACAAAGCGCTGTGACGTGAGGTCGGCGCGATGCAAATAGCCATCGGCCAGCTGCACGCCGCTGAGATAGAGATCGCCCGGCACGCCAACCGGCACCGGACGCAGCAGGCTATCGAGAATATGCAGCTGCGTGTTCCACACTGGACGGCCAATCGGCACGCCCGGCCCGTTGAGGCCGTCCAGCGCGCTGCCGCTGGCGGGTTGCCAGGTGACATCAACGGCGGCTTCGGTTGGGCCATACAGATTGTGCAGCGGCGCGGCGATCACTTCCTGATAGCTGCGCGCCAAATCGCACGCCAGCGCTTCACCGCTGCAGAATACGCGGCGCAGCGTCGGGCAAGCCCGATCGGTTTGCGCGGCGAGATGGCCGACAAAGGCCGCCAGCATCGAGGGAACGAAGTGCAGGGTGGTCACGCGATAATCGTCAATCAGCTGCCACAGCGCCTGCGGATCGCGATGCGCTTCCGGCGGAGCCATCATCAGCTGCGCACCGGTCATCAGCGGCCAGAAGAATTCCCACACCGAAACATCAAAGCTGCACGGTGTCTTCTGCAATACCACGTCATCGGCGCGCAGCGGATAGCTGGCCTGCATCCAGCGCAGGCGGTTGACGATGGCGCGCTGATTCACCACCACGCCTTTCGGTTTGCCGGTTGAGCCGGAGGTATAAAGCACGTAAGCCGGGCGACTGGCATCCGCCTGCGGCAAAGAGTGGCGCGGCTGAATGTGTTCAGCGGCTAAGCCATCAAACATCATCAGCGTGCCAAACGCAGCGAAGCGGGTTTCCAGCGCGGATTCGGTGATCAACACCCAAGGCCGCGCATCTTCTACCATGTAAGCCAGACGTTCATCGGGATAACCGATATCCAGCGGTAAATAGGCCGCACCTGCCTGCAGGATGGCAGTAAGCGCAATGCTGAGGCGCACCGAACGTGGCAGCGCCACGGCAACGATATCGCCCGGCATCACGCCCGCTTCAATCAGGCGATCCGCCAGCAGCATGGCCTGACGCTGCATTTCGCCGTAGCTCAGACGATGCTCCATATCCATTAGCGCCAGCGCGTCCGGCGTGCGCGCCGCCTGCTGGGCAATCGCCTGTTGCAGGGTTTCATTTTCCAGCTGTACGCCGGTGTTGTTGACCCAGGCGAGCAGCGATTGCTCGGCCAGCGTTTGCAACTTCCACTGCGTCAGCGGCAGATCCGGCGTGCTGACCAGCTGTTGCAGCAGCAATTGCAGCCGCTCGGCCAGACGTTCCGGCTCGCTGACGCAGTCGCGATACTCCATCAGCAACGTCAGCTGTTCGCCCGGCAGCACCAGCAGCGTCAGCGGATAGTGCGTGTAACCACGATTGTGAATCGCTTCACAGCGCACGGCGGCGTTGGCATCCAGCAGCGTTTGGTTGTCCGGATAGTTCTCCACCACCAGCAAGGTATCGAACAGCGTTCCGGCACCGACCAGCTGCTGGATCTCGGCGAGACCGAGGCAATCCTGCTCAATCAGCTGGATTTGCTGCGCCTGATGATCGGCGAGCTGCGCCAGTAATGGACGCTGATGATCGAAGCGCATGCGCACCGGCAGCGTGTTGCTGAACAGGCCAACGTGCTGATCGATGCCGTCAATCTGGCCAAAACGGCCAGAAACCGGCGCACCAAACACCACGTCTTGCTGGCCGCTGGCGACCGACAGCATCAAGCCCCACAATCCCTGCATCACGGTGTTCAGGGTTAAGCCGCGCGCCCGGCACAGCGCATAGAGTTCCCGCTCCAGCGTGGCATCCAGCGTAATGCGCTTTTCATTGACCGCGCTGTCGGCAGCCTGCGGATAGAGCAGCGTCGGACGCACCTCTTGCAGGCATTCCTGCCACTGCTGACGCGCTTCGTGGCTGTCGCGCTGGCTGAGCTGACGCACAATGTCGGCGTAGCTGCTGCTGTGCGCGGGCAAGGTGTGCTGGCGCAGCGCGCTGAGCAGATCGTTGAGGATCACCGGCGTTGACCAGCCATCCACCACCAGATGATGCGCGTTGAGCAGCAGCGTCCAGCGCATGCCATCGCGATGGGAGATCAACGTGGCTTGCAGCATGATCGGCTGGCTAAACAGATCCTGCGCCAGCGCCTGATGTTCCAGCGCTACAAGGTCATCTTCGTCGGCTAGCTGATGCAGCGTCAGCGGCCAGTGCAATTCCGTTTCAGGTATCAGCTGCAGCGGTTGCAGGCTGAGTTCAGCATCGAAGCGCGCCGCCAGCTGCGGATGGCGTTGTAACACCGCGTCGAGCGCGGTTTGTACCGCTGCGGGGCTGATATCGCCGCTGATTGTCAGGCGGGTTAACGAGTTATAGCTGCCTTGCTGCGCGGTGGTTTGTGCGTGGAACAGCAGACCTTTTTGCAGCGGCAGCAGCGGCAGCGCATGGCTGAACGCGCCGTGACGCGCATACAACTGTTGCAGCACAGCATCATCAACGCCTTCCAGCGCCACCTCGGCGGCAACCAGCGTATTGGCGGCGTGCTGCGGCTGCTGTTGTGCCAACGTGATCAGCGCCTGTGCGGTAGCGGCCATTGCCTGATGTAATTTGGCAATCGCCTCGGCGTTGAGCACGCCTTCCGCCCAGCTCCAGTTCAGCGCCAGCTGCGCCGCATGCGGCTGCTCTTCAACGAAGACGTTGAGTTCCAGCGCGTGCTGCAGCGGCAGCGCCTCATCCTGCAGTACCGCAAAGGTGTCGCGGAACTGCTGCGCGGTGCGCTGTGGTGACCAGTCACCGCTGCGCTGCGTGAAACGTCCAAGGTAGTTGAACAGCACCTGCGGCGCGTGTTGTGCCGCCAGTTTTTCCAGCGTCACGCCGCGATGGGCATCAAGCCAGCGCAGCTGCCCGTAGCCAATACCGCGATCCGGCACCGCACGCAGCACCGCTTTCACCGCGCGTACGCACTCATTGAGCGGTGCGTGTGGATTTTCGGGTAACGGCAGCAGCAGCGGGAATTCCGCCGTCAGCCAGCCGACAGTGCGCGCCAGATCCTGCTGTGCATGCAGTTCGGCACGACCATGCGACTCCAGCGTGACGCGCTGCTGTGCGCTGCCGTTGAGTTGGCGCAATGCCATCGTCAGCAGCGTCAGCAGCAGCTCTTCGCTGGTGGCGCGATAGTGCTGCGGCAGCGTGTTGAGCAGCGCGTGCGTGGTGGATGCATCGAGCAGCGTGCGTTGATGCTGTTGGCGATCGCGGAGCTGAATTGCTCGTTCACCGATAAGCGGCAGCGGTTCGGCCAGCATCTGTTGCCAGAACGGTAACTCGCTGGCGCGCGCCGACAGGTTCGCCAGCAGCGCGGCTGACCAGTCATGCAGCGAGGTTTCCTCTGCGGGGATCACCAGCGGCGCGTTATTGATCAGCGCGTCACCGGCCTGTTGCAGCTCATCCAGCAATACGCGCCAGGAGACGCCATCAACAATCAGGTGATGCAGCGTCAGCACCAAACCACAGCTGATACCGTCTTGCTGTAGCAGCGTGGCGCGAAGCAGCGCGCCGTTTGCCGGATCGAGCGCCTCCGCATCTTCGCTAAACGCCTGTTCCGCTGCGCGGTCGCGATCCTGCACCTCAAGCACACGCACGCGGGCAGGGCGCGACGCCAGCGCTTCGCCAACAAACAGCTGATCGCCGCGCGTGAAGGCGTTGAGCGCCGGATGTGCCTGCGCCAGCTGATCGATTAACTGTTCCAGCTGTGCGAGCTGCAACTGCGGCGGCACCGACAGCAGCACGCCGTGCGCAAAGCGCGCATTGATTCCCGCCTGGGCGTTGAACCAGTGCAGAATCGGCAAGCCGCCAATCGCGCCCTGTTGCGCTACGCGCGCGCCAGTGTGGTGCTGCGCCAGCGGATGCAACCCCCGCGCCATGCGTGCAGCGGTGCGTTCGGCAAATATTTCGCGTGGACGCAGCAAATAACCGGCGCGACGTGCGGCGGTGCTGAGCCCCATTGCAGAGATACTGTCGCCGCCGAGCGCGAAGAAATCATCTTCCGCTCCAACGCTCTCCAGCCCCAGCAGGCTGGCGATCGCGTGGCAAATCAGCTGCTCCTGCGGCGTGCTGGCGGCGCGACTTTGACTTTGGTGCGCCTGTTGTGGCTTCGGCAGCGCCTGGCGATCAATCTTGCCGTTAACGTTGAGTGGCAATTCGTCCATCACCATCAATACCGCAGGCACCATGTAATCTGGCAGCTGCGTGGCCAGTTGCGCCAGCAAACGGGCGCTGAGATCGGCATCGGCGCGCAACGCGTCATCCTGCACCGAGCAGTAACCAATCAGGCGATGCGTGGCACCTATCACTTCGGCGATCACCACGGCGGTGCTGACTTCCGGCAGCGCCACCAGCGCGTTTTCCACTTCACCAAGTTCAACGCGGAAGCCGCGCACTTTAATCTGGTGATCGGTACGCCCAATAAACGCCAGCTGACCATCCTGCCGCCAGCGCATCAGGTCGCCGCTGCGGTACATCACATCGCCGTCGCGGAAAGGGTTAGCGACAAAGCGTCCGCTGGTGAGATCGGGACGGCGCAGATAACCGCGCGCGATGCCGGTTCCGGCGATATACAGCTCGCCAGCGCAGCCAATCGGCACCTGACGCAGCTGGTTATCCAGCAGATAGACTTCGCTGTTGCCCACCGGACGACCAATTACCGGCTGCGGCGAAGCCATGACGCTGGCGCCCAGCGTATCGATGGTGTATTCCGACGGGCCGTAATAGTTGTGAATCTCCATCTGCTGCTGTTGCTGCATCAGCTTCCACAGCGTTGGCGTGGCCGCTTCACCGCCAATCATCACGAAGGAGGGGCGATGGTTATCGGTTTCCAGCAGGCCGCTGTCGATCATCTGTGAGAAGAACGACGGGGTGATATCCAGCAAATCGACCGGCACCGCGTTCATCTGCTGAATCAAGCCCCACGCGTCGCGGCGCAGCTCTTCGTCGAAGATATTCAGCTCACAGCCCATCAGCATGCAGAACAGCGGTTCCCATGAAGAATCGAACGAGAAGGAGGCGGTGTGACCGGCGCGCATGCGGCGCGGGCTGTTGGCAGTGAAGCGCGCAATCGCCGGGCCGAACAAATGCTCGCGGTGCGACAGGAACAGATTGAGCAAACCTTGATGGGTGCTCATCACGCCTTTCGGGCGGCCGGTCGAACCTGAGGTGTAGATCATGTAGGCCAGATCGTCGCCGCACAGTTGGGTGTCAGGTCGTGCGGTGGAATAATCGCTCAATACAAGCTGGTCAATGCGCAGATGCGGCAACTCAGGCATTTGCGCCAGCGTGCTGGAGTGCGTCAGCAGCAGCTTAGGCTGCGCGTCATCACACATCAGCGCCAGGCGTTCGCGTGGATAATCGAGATCGAGCGGCATATAGGCCGCGCCGCTCGCCAGCACGCCGAATATCGCCACCAGAGAATCCACTGAACGTGGAATACCAATCGCCACTACGTCGTCCGCTTGTAAACCGCGTGCGATCAGCAGGTGCGCCAGTTGCATCGCGCGATCGGCGAGCTGGCGATAGCTGAGGCTGCGCTCGGCGCACACCACCGCAGTTTGCGCGCCGTATTGCTCCGCAGCTTGCAACAGGATATCGACGATGGTGCAGGTATCGGCAGGCGGCACGATGGTGGGGCCGGTCGACCAGCGTTGCAGATCGATCTGCTCCTGCGGCGCCAGCAATGACAGCGCGCCCAGGCTCATGTTGGCATCCGCCGCGAACTGCGTGAGCAGATGGCTGATACGCTCGGCGTGACGTTGTAGCGTTTGCGCATCGTAGCGGCGCGGGTTAGCCACCAGTGTGAGCTGTAATACGCCATCGCGGAAGCCGACTTCAAACTCCAGATCGTCTACCGGGCCCATCGCCAGCGTGTGGGTTGGGGCAGCATGGCCGTCGAATTGCAGATCGTCGTGGTAAACCTTGACGTTAATCACCGGGCCATACAGCGTCTGGCTGCTGCCGACCAGGCCGAGATCGCGGCGCAGCTGTTCTGCTTCATAGCGCTGATGACGGCGCGCTTTGCGGATTTCGCCTTGCACCTGCTGCACCAGCATCGGCAACGTCATCTCATCGCTAACGGTGAAAATCAGCGGCAACACGTTGACCACCGGGCCGAGCGTGGAAATCGCCGCCGAACCCATGCGGCGCATAAACGGGAAGCCAATCGACAAACGTTGGCTGTTGCTGAAGCGGGCCAGATAAGCCACCAACAGCGCGCTGACGATATCGCCTTCGCTACTGTCGGCCAATTGTTGTTGCTGACGCAGCGTGGCCAGTTGCGGCAGCGTGACCTGACAGCTGATCGGACGATCGCCATGATCGCTCACATTTTCGCTGGACAGCGTCAGCGTCTCTGGCAGATCCGCTGCGTAGCTTTGCCAGTGGCTAGCGGAGCGCGCATATGCAGGTGAATCCTGCCACTGCTGAATCTCTTCAATCACCGTGGTGAACGGGGTAAACGGCGAGGGCGCGGGCGTTGCTCCGGCGCAAAGGGCGGCATAGATCGCCGCGACGCGTTGGGTCAGCGCTTCAAAACTGAAACCATCCACCAGCAAATGGTGATAGCGCTGATACCACAGCCAGCTGCCGTCGCCGATGCGCATCAGCGCGTGACGATAAAGCGGTTTGTCGCCGTCGGCGGGCAGCTCGGCGGCGAGATCGGCCTGCATTAGTTTGTGCGCCTGGCTGCTCGCATCGGCACGCTGGCTGAAATCGTGCCATTCCGGCGCGACCGGCGCTTGCGCATCAAACCACTGCGCCGGATTGCCATTATCGTCAAGGCCGAAGCGCGCCTGCACAGTATCGGCTTCCGCCATCGCTTGCTGAATGGCGCTGTCCAGCGCCGCCCGATTGATGTTGCCGTGCAGCACGCTGTAGTGCGCCACGGTAAATTGGTTGCGCGGCTGCGCAATGCTGTCAGCGATCCAGATGCCGGGCTGCGCCGCGACTAAAGGATAGGCCGCTGAAGGGGCCGGATTAAACGTTGCCAAAGGACAATTCCTGTCGAGAAAAACGATTAAAAAAAGAGAAAGTTAAAAAATTAATGCGCGGTAGACGACGTCTGTTGCGTCGCTGGCCGCATGTCGTGCCAGTTTGCTTCGATAAACTCAATGGCGGCGCTGCGCGTCAGTGGTCCCGCCACGTTGTGCCAGCCTGCCGGAACCGGAGCAAAAGCCGGCCACAGGCTGTATTGCTGACGCGCGTTGAGCAGCACCAGAAAATCGAGCGTGTCGTTATCAAACGGATTCTGTTGTTCAGACATGGTTATTACCTTCAGAAGGTGAGGTTGTAGGGAGAAAATCGGCCAGCAGCCAGCGGCAGCCGTCGATCAGACCGCCGCGCCAGCACAACGCATCGTGCCCTCCGGCGAAGCGGCGAAAATGTAATTCATGGCCTGCGGCTTGCAGCGCCGGGACGATCTGCTGGTTGACGTACACCATGTCTGCCTCGCGATCGCCCACTTCCTGGAAAATCTTCAGCTTGCCCGGCGGTAAATCGCCCTGTTGCAGCCGTTCCAGTATCAAACCCGGCGCGTGCTGCTCGCGGTTGGCGTAGTCGCGGATGTATTGCAGATGCGGCCACCAGAAGGAGCCGGATTGCGTGAGAATGCGGCCAAAACGCTGCGGCCAGTGCAAACCCGCATACAACGCGGCAAGTCCGCCATAGCTTTGTCCGGCTACCAGCGTGCGGTCGGCGTCGCCGCTGAACGCTGCGTGCTGGCGTGCCAGCGGTAACAGTTCCTGCTGCACCGCCTGCCAGAAGGTTTCATTGCACGGCAATTCGGCTTCGCGATGCTGGCTATCGATGACATCGATAAACAGCCAGCAGGCGGGCGGAAGTTCGCCATCGGCGGTGACCTGATCCAGCGCGCTGAAAATCGGTTGGCCGTACACCCAGTTTTGTCCGTCGAGTAGGATCGCCAGCGGACGCTGTTCGGGCTGAGTTGTTGTGCCGGTGCTGTAGAGCCAGACGTTACGCATGACGTTGAGCAACGTGCTGTGCCACTGCAGGGTTTGCAGCGTATCTGGCCAGGTTTCCGCCATGCCGGCATCCAGCGCGCGCCAGGCGGATTGATCCGGCGCATCCGGCATGTGCGCATTGCTTAAGGCAAAACGGCGGCTGCTGAGAAATGGCGGCGTGGGATTGAATTTGTCGGGGATCGCCAGCGGCATCAGCGAGATCCACCACTTGCGCTGTAGCGCGCGACAGGCGGCATCGTCGCCACAAAACAGCGGCGGCAACTGCTGTGCGGTGGCGGGAATCAGGCTGTAACTGCCGCGCCAATCAGATTCAATGGCGGTCAACCAATGCCAGACGTTGCTGTCGCCCACGCGAACCAGACTTTCTGGCGCTTCGCTGTGGTGATCGGTGACGCCGTTAATATCGACGTAAACCCGTTCAGTGGAAGAAAGTGCGGAATGTCCTTCAGGATCGCGCCAGAAGAAGTGCATGGTCGTTTGGCCATTTTCGTCACGCTCAACCAGCGGCGTACCGACCGCATAAAGCCGCTGCCACCAGCCTTCGCTACCCAAATCCGCCTGCTGCAACCATTGCGCAACTGTCCCGGCGGGCAACCACGTCTGCGTCGTTTTTTCTGCGCTTGTTAGAAACATCCTGCAACCCATCTCCACATTTTGTTCACTGTCTTTACTTAACCAAAGCTAATGCAAATGCTATTGATAACGATTTACATTTGCAATATGATTTTTCGCGCCTAAGAAACCTTCGGATTATCAGTGGATTATTTTGTGAAGGACGTCACGCAGGGAGATTAGGACCGTAAATAACGCAAGCGAGTAATATTTCAATCCGTTACAGCCATTGTCGTTGGGCGAGGGCGACTGAACGGATTATTTCATCTACAAGGCAGTTTGAAATAGAGATGGCAACTATGTCCGTTAAAGCAAGAAATTCAGCAATACCTGCTGTGGCACGTCAATTCAGACTTAATCCTCTGTACCTTTCTCTGGCCTCAATTCTGTTGGTGGCACCGGCTGCCTTCAGCGTGGCCGCCGAAGAGACCCTTACCGTAAACGCCGACACGCGTGAAAGCGTGACCTCGCCGCTGCAAGGTTATGTGGCGAAAGAGAGCGCGGCGGGCACCAAAACGTCCACGCCGCTGCGCAAAACCCCGCAATCCATTTCGGTGATTACCCGTGAGCAGATGGACGATCAAGCCGCGGCTTCTGTTGCCGATGCGTTGAGCTACAGCAGCGGCGTGCTGACCAACTATCGCGGTAACTCCAACCGAAACGATGAGATCATCGCGCGCGGTTTCCGCTATGCGCCGAAATTCCTCGATGGCCTGAGCTACGGTTTATCCGGCCAGGCGGGCGCAGCGGGGCAAATCGATCCCTGGTTGCTGGAGCGCGTAGAGATGATCCACGGCCCAGCATCTGTGCTGTATGGCCAGGTGAATCCAGGCGGCATTGTGGCGATGACCAGCAAGCGCCCAACCGCGCAGAGCATTCACAAAGTACAGCTCAGCACCGGCAACCAGCATTTGGGTGAAGCGGCGTTTGATTTCGGCGGCAAGCTGAATGATGACAACACGCTGTTCTACCGCCTGAACGGTATCGCCAGCACCAAACATGAGTTCGTGAAGGACAACAAACAGCAGCGCATGGCGATTGCGCCAGCGATGACCTGGCTTCCGAACGCGGATACCAGCTTTACGCTGCTGACCATGTACCAGAACGAGCCTAAAGCGGGTTACCGTAACTTCCTGCCGGCCAGCGGTACGTTGAAAGAGAGCAGCGCGGGTTACATTCCTTACGATTTCAACGTCAGCGATCCGAGCTTCAATGAAGCCAAGCGCGAACAGACCTCGATTGGCTATATCTTCGAGCACAATCTCAACGACAACCTGAGCTTCACGCAGAATCTGCGCTACAGCAACATGGACGAATCGTACAAATATCTGGTGTACACCTTTGATGCGGATAACGATCACTCAATCAACCGTCGTCCGCAGCATGACAAGATCAAGTCGAAAGAGTTGGGCCTTGATAACCAGCTGAAAGCCACTTTTGAAACCGGCAACATCGCGCACACTGTGCTCGGCGGGCTGGATTACAAATGGAGCGACGTGGATAACAAACTGTGGCGCGACAGTGGCGATCAATACATTCTCGACTGGGCCAATCCAACGCGTATCAGCATCAACGAGAGCGATTTGACGTTGACCACCAGCACGCGTAAAAAGCTCGATCAGGTGGGCGTTTATCTGCAGGATCAGCTGGAGTGGAATCAGTGGAACCTGCTGCTGTCTGGACGTCACGACTGGAGTGAAGTGCGCACTCAGGATCGCACCGACAACAGCCAAACCCAGCAGAATGACAACAAGTTCACTGGCCGTGCAGGTCTGCTGTATGCCTTCGATAACGGCATTTCACCGTACGTCAGCTACAGCACCTCGTTCGAACCCAACCTCAACAGCGGCGCGCCAGGCACCGATCCGTTTAAACCGACTACCGGCGAACAGACCGAAGTGGGCGTGAAGTATCAGCCGGTCGGTTGGGATGCGGTGTTCACCGTGTCGGCATTTGATATCACGCAAAAAAACATCACGGCGTATAACAGCGTGACCGGCTACAACGAGCAGATTGGTAAAGTGCGTTCGAAAGGGATCGAAACCGAAGCGCATGCGCAGATTACGCCGGAGATCAAACTGTTAGCGGCTTATACCTACACGGATGCGGTGACCAAAGAGAGCAGCATTACTGAGCGTATCGGCCATTCACCGTCGAGCATTCCGCGTCATGCGGCGTCAGCGTGGGGCAGCTACACCTTCCTCGATGGCGTGCTGAGCGGCTTTACGCTGGGCAGCGGCGTGCGTTACACCGGCACCGCGCCAGCGGACGAAATTGGCGTCGACAAAGTCCCGCATTACACCTTGTATGATGCGATGGCCAAGTATGAGCTGGGCGAAGCGGCGAATTCGCTGCGCGGCACCACGCTGCAACTGAACGTCAACAATATCGCGGATAAGCATTACGTAGCGTCATGCAGTAACGAAAGCGCCTGCTTCTACGGCAGCGGTCGCACCATCGTAGCGTCCGTCAGCTACAGCTGGTAATTCCCACTGGCGGCCTCTCTGGCCGCCATTTCTTTCGCATTCCGTGCGGCTCGCTTGCCACTAAGACACTTCTTAGCCGGTTTTCGGAAAATACTGTATTTGTGTGACTGTCATCACTCTGCAAGGCGCGTTAAAATGAACGCTTCTCATTTAGCAGGGGTTTTTCGTCACGATGTTATCGCGCTTCACTTTAGCCACTTTGATGGCAACAATCATGCTTAGCGGCTGCGCCCGCCTTGCCGCCGTTACGGGTACATCACATGACAGCACTGCGACTGCGGACGCGTCCGCCGCTCAGCCTGCAACCGGCGCGCCAATCGACAACAACGATTCGCCTTCACCGTTCGAAACCGGCCCAACGGTAATCAACATTTCGCATGTGGTGACGCGTACCGATGACGGTTCTACTATTTATGTGACGGTAGATGGCCAGGATGCAGGTCTGCTGAAGAAGGGTGAGAAGAGAGAAATTCGCGTTTCGCCTGGTAAACACCAGATTGGAGGTTACGTGCAGACGCTGTTTGGTTTTGGCAAAGTGACCATCGCCTCTGTGGATGTCACCACCGATCCCAACAGCCCGAAAAACGTGGTCTATTCTGTGACGCGCCAGAAGCCCGCGTTCAGCGAAACCGACGCCACGCCGCCAAATAATTCGTGATGTTTGGGTGCGTAAATATGCGCACCAGCAAGGTTTTGTAGGGTCGCCATTCATGGCGACCTCTAAACATCAACTCCGGCTAAACACCAACTTCAATCCGGCAACTGTAAAGCAACAAGCCAGCAGCGCATCCAGCCCACGACGGATGCGGCGATAAAATGTCGCCATCACCGCAGTGGAAAACAACACCGCATAACCGCCAAACACCAGCACGCAAATCGCCGCGCAGCCTGCAATAATCATCGGCAAGGTTGATGCCGCTGCACCCGGTTTTAACGCCACCGACATAATCGCCACCCACGTCAAAATCGCTTTAGGATTGCCGACGTGCATCAACATGCCCTGACGAAACATTTTGCCGAAGTGCGCTTTTTCGCTGCCCGGCGCGAATTCGCTGGCATCTGGCTTACGCAGCGCCGATTTCCCCGCCTTAAACGCCAGCCACAGCAGATACAATCCGCCGCCAATCTTCAGCACAATCAGCAGTTGTGCGAAAGTGGCCAGCACGGTGAGCACGCCGCAGGTCGCCAGCAGCGCCCACATCATCGAACCGCCAATCACGCCGCTGGCTAATGCCAGCGCCGCGCCGCGTCCCTGTTTCATCGCCGTACCCATAATCGCCATATTGCTCGGGCCAGGACTGGCGGTGGCGACGAAATAGGTGGTGTAGATCAGAATCAGTTCATGTGACAGCGCCATAGGTTCCTCTACGATGGCGGAAGGGAACTCACTTTATATCGCCTGAAGCTGCATTCTTCCAGAATGGTTTAGCTAATTGCACCCTTACTTCCCGTGCAACTCCTTCCGTAACAGCACCAACTCGCCCGCCAGATCGCGGCACAGCATCGCCGTCATCAGATGATCCTGCGCATGCACTAAAATCAGCGTGACCGGCACTTTACCGCAGCCTTCATCGGCGCCAATCAATGCGGTCTGGATTTTATGCGCCGCTTTGGCGGCCTCATCTGACGCCGCCAACGCCTCATCGGCACCTTGCCAGTCAGCTTTGCGCGCCTGCTGGATCGCCATCATGGCTTGCGATCTTGCCTCACCGGCATTAATCAGCAACTCCATCATCGTTTGTTCAAAATCCATATTCGCCTCACTTATTGGTATGCCAAATTGGTGGTAACGATGCTACCGGAATACCAAAAAGGAGTTCCGCGAGCATGATCACAGAAATTAAGCGCGAATATCGCCATTTTGGTATGCCACGAACTATCAAGCTGATGCATAACACCTAAAACCGCTGAGGGTTGACCAATGTCTCTACAGGAACGTCTTATCGATTCGCTGGGTAGCTTTGCCACGCGATTCAATAGCTACCGCTACATCATGGCGATCAAAGCCTCGTTCATCACGCTGATGCCGGTGATCATTGTCGGCGCGTTTTCGGTGCTGATTTCCAACATGGTGCTGGACCCGAAAAATGGACTCGCCAGTTTCTCTGCGCTGTCGTTTCTCGCCGATTTAAAACCGATCACCAGCAGCATTAACTACGCCACGCTGAGCTTTCTGAATATTGGCGCGGTGTTTCTGATTGGTATCGAACTGGGCCGCATCAACGGTATCAAAACGTTGTTTCCCGGCCTGTTGGCGATCATCTGCTTCATCTCGGTGACGCCCACCACGCTGCAAATGCTGGTGGATGGCCAGATGCATGTGGTCACCGATGTGCTGGCGAAACAGTTCTCCGATACCAAAAGTCTGTTCCTCGGCATGTTTATCGCCATTCTGTCGGTAGAGATTTACTGCCGGCTGGAGCAGGTTGAACGGCTAAAAATCAAAATGCCGGATACCGTGCCGCCGAACGTTGCTGCGTCATTTTCCGCCCTGATCCCGTCGATCATCACCGTCTCGCTGGTCGCTACGTTTGGCTTTATCTTCCATCAGATCACCGGCATGTACCTGTACGACGCGGTGTACAAAGTGGTGCAGCAGCCACTGGAATCGGTGGTGCAGAGCTTGTGGGGCATTCTGTTGCTGATGTTTGTTGCCCAGCTTTTTTGGGTGATTGGTATTCACGGCAACCAGATGGTGAAACCGATTCGTGAGCCGCTGCTGCTGGGGGCGATTCTGGTCAACATGAACGCCTTCGAACAGGGAAAGGAAGCGCCAAACATCATCACCATGCCGTTCTGGGATGTGTACATGAGCATCGGCGGTTCCGGCCTGACGATTGGCCTGTTAACCGCGGTAATGATTGCCACCAAACGCAAAGAGATGCGGGAAATCGCCAAGCTGTCGTTTGGACCTGGCTTATTCAACATCAATGAGCCGGTAATTTTTGGTATGCCGATCATGCTGAATCCCATTCTCGCTATTCCTTTCATCATTACGCCGTTAGTCACCGGTTCAATTGGCTATTTCGCTACGGTGATGGGCTTCGCCGGTAAAGCGGTGGTGATGGTTCCCTGGACCACGCCGCCAATTATCAACGCGTGGCTGTCTACCGCCGGTTCGATGGGCGCGGTAGTGACGCAAATTATCTGCATCGTGGTTTCGGTATTGATTTATCTGCCGTTTGTCAAAGTGGCGGCACGTCGCGCCGAAGCGGCGGAAGCAAAAAATCTGCAAGCCGAGCTGGCACAAAATTAAGGAGATTCGATGAGTAAGCACACCATTGCGCTGCCGCAGGGCTTTATCCTCGGCGCGGCGGCATCGGCCTGGCAAACCGAAGGCTGGAGCGGCAAAAAAGCCGGGCAGGATTCCTATCTGGATGCCTGGTACCAGCAGGATCGTCATGTCTGGCACAACGGTTATGGACCGGCGGTGGCGACCGATTTTATCAACCGCTTCCGCGAAGACGTGGCGCTGATGAAAGCGGCAGGGCTGACGCACTATCGCACCTCAATCAACTGGTCTCGTTTTCTCACCGACTATGAAAACGCGGTGGTGGATGAGGAGTACGCAGCCTATTACGACCAGCTGATTGATGAGATGCAACGTCAGGGCATTGAACTGATGTTGTGCCTCGAACATTACGAACTGCCGCTGCAGTTGCTGGAAGAGTACGGCGGCTGGCAATCAAAACATGTGGTGGAGTTGTTTATCCGCTATGTCGAAAAAGTGTTTGATCGCTACGCCGGAAAAGTGACGCGCTGGTTTGTTTTCAATGAGCCGATTGTGGTGCAGACGCGCGTCTATCTTGATGCGCTGCGCTGGCCGTATGAGCAGAACACGCATAAGTGGATGCAGTGGAATCATCATAAAAATCTCGCCACGGCGAAGGTGGTGAAACTGTTCCGCCAGCAGGGTTATGCTGGCACGGTGGGCACCATTCTTAATCCTGAGGTGACCTATCCGCGCTCGTCGGCGGCGCACGATGTGAAAGCCGCGAAAATCTACGATCTGTTCTACAACCGGGTATTCCTCGACCCGGCGATCAAAGGCGTTTATCCCGCTGAATTGTTGCAGCTGCTGGATAAACATGAAGTGCAGTGGGACGTCACCGAGGACGAGCTGGCGATCATTGCCGCCAACACCGTCGATGAAGTGGGGCTAAATCTTTACTATCCGCATCGCGTAAAAGCGCCGTCTCGTGCGTGGCATCCGGAGACGCCGTTCCATCCGGCCTTTTACTACGAACATTTTGAACTGCCGGGCCGCCGCATGAACAGCTCGCGTGGCTGGGAAATTCAACCGCGCATTGTCTTCGACATGGCGCAGCGCATGAAAGAGGAGTACGGCAATCTGCCGTGGTTTGTGGCCGAGAGCGGCATGGGCATCGAAAACGAAGCGCAATTTAAGGATGCACAGGGGGAAATCCAGGACGACTACCGCATCAACTTTATTGCTGAACACCTTTACCAGGCAGTGCGTGCGCGTGAAGCGGGCAGCAACTGTCTGGGCTACATGTTGTGGGCGTTTACCGACAATGTTTCGCCAATGAACGCCTTCAAAAATCGCTACGGACTGATCGAGATCGACCTCGACAACCAGCGGCAGCGGCGCATGAAGAAATCCGCGCACTGGTTCCGTCAGTTGCGTGACACCCAGCAATTGACCCTCAACATTGACGATGAAGCCAAATAAGGACCACCGATGAAACGCATTATTTTGGCCTGCGCAGCAGGCATGTCGACTTCGATGTTAGTTACCCGCATTGAGAAAGAGGCGGTAGCACGCGGTCTTGAATACCAGATCTACGCCATCCCGGAACAGAACCTGCGTGAAGAGTTACAAAATTACGGTCAGGACGTGGTAGTGGTGCTGCTGGGACCGCAGGTGCGCTTTAAGCTTGAGGAGAATAAAAAGCTGACCGACAGCTATCAGCTGCCGATTGCGGTGATCGATACCGTGGCTTACGGTACGTTGAATGGTGCAAAGGTACTCGATCAGGCGCTGGCTTTGGTACACTAGCGCCCAGATAGCAGTCAGGTTCCGGCTCGCACAGGACGCGGCCGGGCCGAATGCACCATGATGCAAAAGGGTGAGAGCGTGGAAAAAGCCGAAGCGCCACAAGAGAAAAAGCAGTATCAGGAAATTGGTCAGCATCTGCGTCAGCAAATCCTCGATGGCCATTACCCGGTTGGCTCACGACTGCCGCCAGAGCGCCAGTTGGCGGAAACCTGGGGCGTAAGCCGCACCATTGTGCGTGAAGCGTTGCTGATGCTGGAGCTGGAAGGCACGGTGGATATACGTCAAAGTTCCGGCGTTTACGTGATGCGCATTCCTTCAGAAAGCGAGGATGCGGAAGAGGCCTTTTTCCGCAGCGATGTCGGCCCGTTTGAGATGTTGCAGGCGCGTCAATTGCTGGAGAGCAATATCGCCGCCTTCGCTGCGAAAATGGCCACCAAAGCCGATATCGAAAACCTGCGCCGCACGCTGGAGCAGGAGCAGCGCGCCATCGCGCTCAACGACAGCAGCCAGGATAATGACAAGTTATTTCATTTGCTGCTGGCGGGCGCGACGCAAAATCAGATGCTGCTCGATACGGTCACCAGCGTCTGGCGCCACCACGAAGCCAGCCCGCTGTGGCAGCAGCTGCGGCCGCAGTATGAGACCCGCGCCTATCGCCTGAAGTGGCTGGGCGATCATCAAACCATTCTGGCCGCGCTACGACGTCGTGATGTGATGGGTTCCTGGCAGGCGATGTGGCAGCACCTGGAAAACGTCAAGAACACGCTGCTGGAGTTATCCGATGCCGATGCGCCGGACTTTGATGGCTATCTGTTCGAATCGGTACCGATTTTTCAGGGTAAATTGATGTGATGAGGTCGCCATAAATGGCGTAATGCTCGTCAGTTAAGACTTAATCATGCCGGAACGCATAGCGTTTCGGCTTCTTTTTCACCGCTCGCGGATAATGTCTCGTCCGCCGGGTTGGCAGCACGAAGCTTCCCGCCATCGCCATTATTTCATCTATTATTCTCGGAATTTTTCCCGGCGCTACCGCAGGCAGGAGTCTCAGTTGACCTGTCAGGTACAGTGCCGCCTGCTTAAACCCCAGCTGATAAGGCTCCACGTTTTTCAGGCTATAGGCCATCTGCGCCATCATAAAACGCAGCAGGTTATACGCCAGCGCAACGCCCCATAACTCCTGCTTCACCAGTTCCGGTGTTTTGCTTCTCAGCGTGAGCTCGTTGTTCAACAGATGCTGCTTCATCTCCCGGAAGCCATGTTCTATTTCCCAGCGATGTCCATAAAGATCAACGATATCCCCTCCCGGATATCGCAATGGATCGCACATTGACGTCAGGATTTTCACCACTCTCCCGTTAACCTTTTTGCTTATCAGTCGCGCCGTCAGCGTTTCCGGCACATCTTTCCATTTTTTACGCGCCTGCCACGACAGGTCCAGTTCTATCAGCTCGCTGCCTGAGCCCTGTTTTTGCAGAACACGGTATTTTGCATCGTTGCGCAGAGGTAGCATCCAGTGTCTTTCCACCCCCGAGGTCTGCCAGTAATGCAGGAAGCCGGGCGCATAGAAGCCTTTATCCAGGATCGTTAGCGAGTGATCCGGCGTCTGTCCCACCAGTTGTGCCGCAAGATCAACCTCGCTGGTTTCGGTCACGCTGCCAAAGCTCACGCCCGATAAGAGATGGCTTGTCAGCTCCATCTGGCAGACCATGCGCAGCTGAGGCCAGTCAGACTGACTGTGTGCATTTGCCGTCCGCCCAAAGGCCTTATCGTTTTCCGGCGTATCGGGGGCCCGCCACAGCGTGCCGTCGACCGCCAGCAGTGTCAGGCCGTTCCAGTGTGACAGCGGTGTTTTATCAAACCAGAGCTGGCGTGACTTTTCAAAGACCCGGCGGACCACGTCTTCTCCGAGCCGCTGACGCGCCTGCACAACCGCGCTGGTCGCGACGAATGGGCGCTTGCCCGGCAAAACGATATCCAGATGAGAAACAATCTGGTTCATGGAAAGCGAGCGGAACAGGGCCATGCCGGTAACGGCCCAGACCATCATCTCCATTGGAAGACGGCGTTTTCGCACGGTCACGATACCAGTATCAGCCAGGCATTCGTCGATGAGTTCAGGCGAGAGCAGATCGGAGAGCGCGGAGAACTCTTTGGGCGTAAAGTTAAGAACGGCATCGAGAGCCTGACTGAGTAACATAAAAAAATCCGTAATTCCTGTGAGATTACGGATTTTTGCAGAACTGGAGGATCGTTCAACCGATCATTTCGGGCTTAACTGATCGGCATTACGCCATAAATGGCGCCCCTACAAACCCGCTGTCGTAGGGTCGCCATTCATGGCGACCAGGTGCGCATTTATGCGCACCGCCACGGTGCAATGTAACATTGCCCCCAATTATTTAACCGCTGAAAACTGAAGCCTTTATTTATTTTCTTATGGATCCGCATTAATTACTGCACCAAATTGTGACGCGCATCGCTCTATTTAATCATTAATGCACTTAATTTGTGCCTCTTCTCATAAAACAGACATAAGAAAACACTATATCAGCGTGAAATCCGATTTATTGCAGCATTTAACTGATCCATGTATTAATAATTAAGTTGATATTGTGGTTATTAATCATATGTTTAATTCGCCATCTTCCGTATAAAGCCCCCATTTTTTCGTTAATTTAAAACCTCGCACCTGTCATATTCATGTAAAAAAGACGTTGCACACCTAATTTTTAAAGTGATAAAAGCTTCTCACTTGATAATTATTTTTCATTTCAAAAGGTGACCGATAATGGCTCTTGAAACGGCTGAAGTCCGTATTTCGACATCATGGCAGCGCCCGGAAAATAAATGGCTGGCGGCATTCGCCGAATTTCCGGTTGCCAACATTGGCGATGCGATGGAAAGGCTCAATATGTGCGATGGCGGCATTGTTCCGGTCTCCTCCAACACGGCATTTGTCGGCTTTGCCTTTCCGGTTCAGGTCACGGCTGGCGACAACGCGGCGGTGATCCGCGCGCTGGATCACATCCAACCGGGCGACGTGATGATGATTAACGGCCAGGGTCACATCGATCGGGCGCTGGTGGGTGAGCAGCTGACGCAGCGTTTTCAGCATGCCGGTGCGGTAGCGCAGGTGATCGACGGCGCAGTTCGCGATCGTAGCGTGATTGAATCCACCGGTTTACCCACGTTCTGTCGCGGCACCACACCGGCGGGCCCATTCAAAAACGGTCCGGGCGTGATTGGTGAACCGGTGGCGATTGGCGGCGTAGTGTGCTGCGCGGGTGACATCGTGGTCGGCGACGATGATGGCGTGATCATCATTCCCTTCTGGCGCGCCGAAGCGGTATTAACGGCGGTACAGGAAGTGGCGCGCCGTGAAGCAGAAATGACGGCAGAAGTGACGCGTCAATATAAATAAGCCGCTGGCTTAGCGCATTCCGGGGATGTTTTCACCACACTTTCAGGGCAAACCAATGACGAAATCACATGCGGTAACAATGGATTACGCTTTGCCGAAGGACGGAACAACCAAGAATAACGTCGTCCGTCGCGCCTCGCTGGCGGGCGGCGTCGGATCCTTTGTCGAGTGGTATGACTACGGCATTTACGGCTTATTGGTCAGTTCACTGGTGCTGGTGTTTTCCGCCAGTGACATGAGCACCACCGATTCCGGCCTGATGTTGACCTACCTCGGCTTCACCGTAAGCTTCTTTGTGCGCCCGTTCGGCGGCGTCATTTGCGGCTATCTTGGCGACAAAATGGGCCGTCAGAAGCTGCTGGCGATTCTTTTGCTGATGATCTCGCTGGCGACGGCGGCGATTGGCCTGCTGCCAAGTTACGCCAGCATTGGCTGGGCGGCACCGGCGCTGCTGATTTTGCTGCGCATCGTCCAGGGTTTCTCTGCTGGTGGCGAAGTTTCGGGCGCCGGTTCGTTCGTGGCGGAATATGCCGAAGATCATCGCCGCGCGGTGGTGATGTCGCCGCTGGTGATGGGATCGTTTATCGCGTTGCTGTTCGGCAGCCTGCTGATCAGCGGATTGATCAACGTATTCGGCACGGAGGCGATGACCGCTTGGGTGTGGCGCGTGCCGTTCCTGCTGGCGATTCCAATGGCCTTGATTGGTGTCTACATCCGCACCCGCATTGAGGACACGCCCCATTTTCAGATGGTAAAAGCCAACAAGCGCGTGGTGCGCAATCCATTGCGTGAAGTGCTTTCCTCTAAGCGCCATCTGAAAGCGATTGGACTGGCGATCACGCTGCCAGCGGTCAACGGTCCGGGCTATTACATCCTGTTTGTCTACATGCCGACCTACCTGAATAAAGTGATGCACTTCCAGCAGATTCAAAGCCTGATGGTCACCGCCTGTGGGTTGATCACCATTATCGCCACCATTCCGATGATGGCGTGGCTGTCGGATCGTCTGGGACGCAAGCCGCTGCTGGTGGCGTCGGCCATTGCGATGGCGCTGCTGGCGTGGCCCTGTTTCTGGTTATTGACGCTCGGCATGTTCCCGCTGGCGTGCATGGCGGCCGTTCTGCTGGCCTTTGCCTTCGCCGGACATGCCGGTGTGATTCAGGCGACGCTGGCCGAAATGTTCCCTACCAACGTGCGTTACAGCGCCTACAGCATCGGCTTCAACCTCTCAACGGTGATCTTTGGCGGCTCCGCGCCATTACTGATGACGTGGCTGATCGGCCTGACCGGCATCGCCAGCATTCCCAGCTATATGGTGATTTTCACCGCCGCGCTGACGCTCATCAGCACGCTGTATCTGAAAGAAACCGCCGGTAAGCCACTCGCTGCCGAGTGAACGCCGTAGCAATCTGCCCACATTCTGGATTTCGAGGTCATTATGAAAAACGCGTCACCCTGGCGTATAGGGTTTGATATTGGCGGCACTTTTACCGATCTGGTGCTGTTGAATGACATCACTGGCGAGGCGATCCGGCATAAAACCCTGACCACGCCGGAGGATCCTTCGGAAGGGGCGTACACCGGTTTAACCCAACTGGTGGAGCTGGCCGGGCTCAAAGCCAGCGACATTCACACCATCACGCACGGCACGACGCTGGCCATCAACGCGCTGCTGGAGCGGCGCGGCGCGAAAACCGCCTTCGTGGTGACGCGCGGCTTCCGTGACGTCTTGGTGCTGGGGCGTGAATACCGTTATGACATCTACGATCTGAATGGCGCACCGGCGCAGCCGCTGCTGCCGCGTTCACAGTCGTACGAAATCAGCGAACGCGTGACGGCGCGCGGCGAGGTGATAACGCCGCTCGACGAAGCCGAAGTGGTGCGGCTGGCCGCTGAGCTGCGCGACCAAGGCTATGAAGCCGTTGCCGTGTTGTGCATGCATGCCTATGCGTGGCCGGAACATGAGAATCGCATCGAAGCGATTTTGAGCCGCGAACTGCCGGGCGTATCCATCTCGGTGTCGCACAAAGTGTCGCGTGAAATCCGCGAATACGATCGCGGCGTGCTAACCGCCATGAACGCCTTTGTGCAGCCGAAAGCGCGCCGCTATATGGCACGGCTGGAGACCAAATTGCGCGAGGGCGGCTTCACCTGCGACTGGCTGGTGATGGGATCGAACGGCGGCCTGATGGCGCCGCAGGTGGCAGCGGATTATCCCACGCGCATCATTGAATCCGGCCCGGCAGGCGGCATCGTCGCCACCGCCGCCTTTGCGCGGAAAAATGCCGAACGTCAGGTGCTGGCGTTTGATATGGGCGGCACCACCGCAAAAGCGTGCGTAGTGCGCGATGGCGAACCCTCCATCACCATCGATTACGAAGTGGGGCGCGCGGATCGCCTGCTGAAAGGCAGCGGCTTGCCGGTGAAGTTGCCGGTGGTGGACATGATTGAGATTGGCGCGGGCGGCGGCAGTATTGCGCGCGTCGATTCCCTCGGCCTGCTGGAAATCGGCCCGGAAAGTGCCAGCGCCTGGCCGGGTCCAGCCTGCTACGCACGCGGCGGCGAGCAGCCAACCGTCACCGACGCCAATCTGGTGCTGGGCTTGCTCGATCCCGACGCCTTTCTCGGTGGCCGCATGCCGCTCGATGTAGAAGCCGCGCGCCAGGCGATTCGCCGCATCGCCGAACCGCTGGGGCTGAGCATTGAAGACGCCGCGTGGGGCATTCACGAAGTAGCCAACAGCAAAATGTCTGAAGCGCTGCGCACCCATTCGGTGGAGAAAAACGTCAGCCCAGCGCAAATGACTATGCTGGCGTTTGGTGGCGCGGGCCCAAGCCACGCCTGGTCGCTGGCGAAGCAGCTGAGCGTTAAGCGCGTTTACTTCCCGAACGGAGCGGGCGTTTACTCGGCCTTCGGCTTATTGACCGCGCCGCCCAGCGCTGACTTTGTACGCAGCGATCGCTGCCGCCTGCAGCCTGGCATTGATGTAAAACGCATTGCGGCGCTGTTCGCCGAAGGCTTTGACGAAGCGATCACCACGCTGGCGGCGGCCAACGCTGATCCGAATACCGCGATTCAGCAGAAGCTTGCGGGCGTGCGCTATGTCGGCCAGGGATCGGAGCTCACCGTCACGCTGCCGGAAAGCTTCCTTGCGCACGGTGATGTGCAAGCCTTAATCGACAGTTTTGAAGCCGCCCATCTGGCGCGTTTTGGTCGCACTTTGCCGGGACAAGGTGTGGAAGTGGTTAACTGGCGCGGTCGCGTGCAGACCACGCCACCCGTGCTGAATACCACCGATCAACTCAGCCATCCTGAACCCGACGCGCGCGAGAAGAGCTTGCAAGTCTATCTGGGCCGCGAGCAGGGATTCAGCGCCTGCCGCGTCATCCCACGCAGCTTACTGATTACCGGCGAAGCCATTCACGGTCCGGCGCTGTTGCAGGAAAAAGAGTGCGCGATTTATGTTGGTCCCGGCGCATCCGCGCAGCTGGACGCGCAAGGTAATATTTTGATGGAGCTGAACTAATGAGTGCGACAACCCCCGATCATCTGCGTTTTCTCGACGATCCGATTAGCCTGCGCATTACCTGGGATCGCCTTGTCAGCATCTCGGAAGAGGCGGCGGCCACGCTGGTTAACATGGCGTTCTCGAGCATTATCCGTGAAGTAGGCGATTACTCTTGCCTGCTGATGGACGCCAGCGGCAGCTCGCTGGCACAACCGAAAACCAGCGTGCCAGTGTTTATTGGCACCTTGCCCGCCACGGTGCGCCATCTGCTGGCGAAATTCCCGGCGGAGACGCTAAAACCCGGCGATGCGCTGATCACTAACGATCCCTGGCTCGGCACCGGCCACCTCAATGACGTGACGGTGGTGACGCCAGTGTTCCGCGCCGGCAAGCTGGTGGCGTTTACCGGCGCGGCGGCGCACATGTCCGATATTGGCGGCTCACTGAATATGGGCTCATCGCGCGACATGTTTGAAGAGGGATTCCTCATCCCGCCGAGCAAACTGATGATCGCGGGCGAGGTGAACCAGCAGTTGCTGGATCTGTTCCTTGCCAACGTGCGCTCGCCGGATCAGGTGGAAGGCGATCTGCACGCCATGCTGGCGGCCAACCAAATTGGCGCTAACGGCTTACTTGGCTTGATGGAGGATTTGCAGCTGGAATCGGTGACGCCGCTGGCGGAGAAGATTCACTCGCTGACTGAAATCGCCATGCGCAAAGCTATTGAAGCGGTGCCGGATGGTCGCTATGAAGCGGCGGTGGATATTGGCGATTACGAAGGCGATATCCATCTCAATGTGGCGGTGATTGTTGAGGGCAGCAACATCACCATTGATTATGCCGGTTCGTCGGCGGAATCGCTGTTTGGCAGCAACTGCCCAATGTCATTCACCTATGCCTACAGCGTCTATCCGCTGAAATGCCTGCTTGAGCCGCATCTGCCGAATAACGAAGGCTGCTTTAAATCCATCACCGTCACCGCGCCCGAAGGCTCGATTGCCAATGCGCGGCCGCCTTGTGCGGTGGAGATGCGTAACCGCGTCGGACACATGGCGCACGCCGCCATTTTCACTGCGCTGGCCGATATCATGCCGGATCGCGTAATGGGCCACTCGGGCAGCGCGCCGGTCACCTGCGACGTGTTCGCCGGACAATTTGATGACGGACGCCGCTTTGTCGAAAGCCTGTGCGTCAACGGTGGCACCGGCGCGCGTCCTGCCGCCGACGGTATCGTCACCGGCTTCCCCGGCAACATGTCCTCCACGCCGGTTGAGCTGATTGAATCCGCCACGCCGCTGCTGTTTCTGCAGAAATCCATCGTGCCCGATTCGGGCGGTGCCGGGCGCTATCGCGGCGGCGTGGCGCAGCGCATGGTGATTCGCAACACCAGCAAATATCCCCTCTCGCACAGCATGTTCTACTCGCGGCAAAGACACGCGGCAGAGGGCGTGTTAGGCGCGGCGGCGGGTGCGCCAAACGTTGTGGCGATTAACGGCGCATCGCTGGCGAAACCGGTGGGACGCCATGATGTGTTACCCGGCGACGAAGTCACCATTCAAATGCCGGGCGGCGGCGGCAAGATGCCGGTGGCCGAACGCGATCTCAACGCCATCCTGTGGGATGTGCAGGAAGGTTACATCACTGAAGCGGGCGCGTTGCGTGATTACGGCGTGAACCTGCATGACCTTAAAAGAGGCTAAAACATGGACAGATTAACAGGAAAGGTGGTGCTGATTACCGGCGCGGGCAGCGGAATTGGTAAAGCGGCGGCAGCCGGTTTTGCCGCGCGCGGGGCGCAGGTGATTTTGGTAGGACGACGTCAGGCGGTGCTGGATGAGGTGGCGGCGAGCCTGATCGCGCAGGGCGGTAAAGTGTCGGCTTATGCGGCAGATATCGCGCAAAAAACCGAGGTTGAGGCGCTGGTGGCGTGGGCGATAGCCGAACGGGGCCAGGTCGATATTCTGGTTAACAACGCCGGCAGCGCCAGCAAGACGCTGAATGCGCGCTGGATTGCCGAAGAGGAGTGGGATCAGGTACAGGACGTCAACATGAAAGCGGTATTCCTGCTGACGCAAGCGCTGCTGCCGGACATGCTGGCGCGCAAAAACGGCACCATCATCACCGTATCCTCACTGGCGGCGCTGCGGCCAAATCTGCTGGGTGGCGCGGCCTACGGCGCAGCGAAAGCCGCGGTGCGCAACTTTATGACCTATCTGCACAACACCTTCCGCAACGACGGCATCCGCTCAACCTGCATTTTACCGGGTGAAGTGAACACGCCGATCATGGATAACCGCGCCAATCCGCCGGATCAGGCGATTCGTGATGGCATGGTGCAGCCGGAAGATGTGGCTGAAGCCATTCTGCTGTGCGCCAGCTTACCGGCGCGCACCGTGGTGGAAGAACTGATTGTCGCGCCGACGGTGCTGCGCGATCTCTCCGGCGATCTGGAGATCAGCCGCTGGAAAAATGCCCCGGCAGCGTGCCAGGCCGAACGTGAAAAATCGTAATAGGAATCCTTATGTCGAGCCAAAATTTTAAAGCCGCCGAGGCGGTATTACGTGTAGAGCGCACCTCGCTGCGTGTGCAGCAACCTGCGTCGAGCGGCGATATGGTTTCTCTGGCGATGGGCGAACCGGATTTCGATACCCCGACGCGCATCGTGCAAGCCGCGGTTGAAGCACTGCAAGCCGGTTACACCCATTACGCGCCGCTGCTCGGTGACAAAGCCTTGTGCAGCGCGCTGGCGGACGAGGTATCCGCGCAAAGCGGCAACGCGGTGAAAACCGGTGAAATTCTGGTCACGCACGGCGGCACCGCCGGTCTTGCGGCGGCGATTCTCTCCATCGTCAATCTAGGCGATCGCGTGGTGATCCCCGATCCAACCTATTCGCTGTACGCGGATTTGGTCAATATGGTCGGCGGCATCTGCGTGCCGATGCCGTGCCGCGCGGATCTGCACTGGGATCTGGAACGTCTGGATCGTGCGCTCGACGGCGCCAAACTGTTTGTGTTCTGCAATCCCGGCAATCCCACCGGCATTGTGCACAGCCGCGCCGAAATTGAAGCGCTAGGCCAACTGGTGAACCAGCACGATACGCTGGTGATCGCTGATGAAGCTTATAGCGATCTGGTATTTACCGATCGTCCCTTTACCTCGGTGCTGCACATTCCCGCCTTTGCCGGACGCACGCTGTTCTGTCAGACTTTCTCTAAAAGTTACGCCATGACCGGCTGGCGCGTGGGTTATCTGGCGGGACCGGCGGAGATGATCGCCGCCGCCGCGCGCGTACACAATACGGTGAACGGATCGGTGAACAGCGCGGTGCAGCGTGCGGCGCTGATGGCGCTGACGCAGTGTAAAGATGACGTAAAACGTATGTATGATGTCTACCGCCAGCGTCGCGTGCTGATGATGGAAGGATTGTCGGCGATTCCAGAGTTGAAACTGAATGAACCCGAAGGCGCGTTTTACTGCTTCCCGGCCTATTCGTTGCCGATTCCGGCGATTGATATGGTGTCGTTGCTGCGCGAACAGGGCATCGCGGTGCGGCCTGGCAGTGAATTTGGCGCGGCGGGCGAAGGGCATTTGCGCCTCTCTTACGCTGCCAGCAGTGAAGCCATTACTGAAGGTGTGCGCCGTTTGAAGCGCGGCCTGGCCAGTTTCAAGTAACATCAGCACGTTTAAGGAAGCATACCCACAATGACGGGAAAACCGATGCGCAGTGATACCGAAAGAAACCGCAAGAACCTGATTCAGGCAGCTGCCCGCTTGTTCGAGCGCTCCGAAACCCCGATAAGCATGACGGAAATCGCCGCGGAAGCTGGCGTCTCCGTGGCCACCGCCTATCGTCAGTTTACGTCGGTTGAAGAAGTGCTGAATGCTTATCGTCAGGACGTGGGGCAACTGCTGCTGGATTACAGTCTCGAGCAAAGCTGCAGCGGCTTACTGAAGCTGGAAAAAGTCAGCCGTTACTGGATCAAACTGGTGCGTGAGCGCGGCGCGGCGATGGTGCCGATGCGTAACCGCCGCGGCTATCTGGAACGTTTATGGGAAGGCGCGGAATACCTGTTAGTGCAGGCCGACGCGCTGCGCCCGGCGTTGCGTGAAGCGATGGAGGAGATGGAGCTGCCGGATATTGGCGATAAGGCGGTGTTCCTGTGGAATATCCTGTTCGATCCGCGCGAAATCTTTGATTTGCTCGACACGGTAGGGCTGACGGAAAAACAGGTCGGCACCCAGCTGATGTCGGTTCTGGTCGGCGGTTTACGCGGCTTCGCTACCGCGAATGAATTCATCGCCGAAGCCAGCCGCAGTAAATAGTTTATGTGCCAGGTCGCCATGAATGGCGACCCTACAAAACCCGCTCGTAGGGTCGCCATTCATGGCGACCTGCCTTAAAGCTTCGCGGTTAACGCCCGCAGAGGGGGCCGCAAAACCTCATGCAGCGCGCGGATCGCCGGGGAAAACTGTTTGCGATGCGGGCAGATAAGGTGCAGTGGCGTGCTTTCTCCCGGCATCTCCGGCATTACGCGCTCCAGCCTGCCGGCCAGCACGTCGTCACACACATCAATCCACGATTTATAGGCGATGCCCATACCGGCAATGGCCCAGCGCCGCGCCACTTCGGCGTCATCACATAGCATGCGGCTTTTCACCGTGATCTGGCGGCGCATGCCATCCTGCGGAAATGTCCATTTGTCGTAAACGTGGCCGCCCATAATAAACAGCAGGCCATGATGATGCTGCGCGATCTCCTCCAGCATCTGTGGGCGACCGTGACGATCGAGGTAATCCGGCGACGCCACCATCACGCGGCGATTGTCTTCTGCCAGCGGCAACGCCACGTAGCTGCTGTCTTCCAGCTTGCCGTAGCGAATGGCAATATCCACGGGATCGCGGAACACGTCGCTGATCTGGTCGGAAAACGAGAGACGCACCGCCAGCGCTGGATGCTCGCGGCAAAAATCGGTGATCAGCGGCAGCAGAATATTGCGGCCAATGTCTGATGGCAGCGCGATTTTAAGCTCGCCGCTCAGCGCATCTTCATCGCTCTGCAAGCTGTCGGCACCGGCATGCATCAGCGCCAGCATCTCCTGCGCATAGGGCAGATACTTTTCCCCTTCGGCGGTTAAGCGCAGGCTGCGGGTGGAACGGGCAAACAAGCGCCGGTCCAGTTCCCGTTCCAGCCGCTGGATCGCCGCGCTGACCTGTCCGGGCAGCAAATTCACCTCGCGCGCCGCGCGTGAAAAGCTGCCGAGTGCGGCGGAACGCACAAACAGGGTGACATCTTCCAGTCGGATCATCTTCTTATTCATCGTGGTAGTCGGCAGGGATTTTCACTCTAAGAGTGAAAGTGTTCACCTGCAACTGGCATTTTTCATTGCGCGGCGGCCCGCTATGCTGGATTCACTTCACCAAACCTGCTGATGAATAAGGATCTGCCTGATGAAAGCCATTGTTTATAGCCAAAACGGTTTACCGATTTCCGATGAAAATGCGCTGTATGAGCTCGAGGTTGAGAAGCCAACGCCATGCGCGCGTGACCTGCTGGTAAAAATTCACGCCATCGCGGTGAATCCGGTGGACACCAAAGTGCGCGCCGGTGCGCCAACCGATAAGCCGCGCATTCTGGGTTGGGATGCGGTGGGCGTGGTGGAAGCGGTGGGCGCAGAGGTCACGCTGTTCCAGCCGGGCGACGAGGTGTTTTACGCCGGTGATATCACTCGCGCCGGCAGCTATGCCGAATATGGTCTGGTGGATGAACGCATCGCCGGGCACAAACCGCGTTCGCTGAATGACGCCGATGCCGCCGCGCTGCCGCTGACCTCACTCACCGCGTGGGAACTGCTGTTTGATCGTCTGGAGGTGCAGGCCGATGACAACGCCGCGCTACTGATTATTGGCGCAGGCGGCGGCGTTGGCTCCATGCTGACGCAGCTTGCCAGCAAATTGACCAGGTTGACGGTGATCGGTACCGCATCCCGCCCGGAAACGGCAGATTGGGTGCGTTCACTCGGCGCGCATCACGTGATTGATCATTCTCAACCGCTGGGCGAACAGCTGGCGGCAATTGGGCATAAAGAGGTGCGCTATGTCGCCTCGCTGACGCACACCGACAGCTATTACGATCAGCTGATTGATGCCCTTGCGCCACAGGGCAAGATGGCGTTGATCGACGATCCCGAGACGCTGGATGCGGTGCCGCTGAAGCGCAAAGCGATTTCGCTGCACTGGGAATTGATGTTTACCCGCTCGTTGTTCCATACCGCCGATATGCAGCGCCAGCATGAGATTCTTCAGCGCGTGAGCCAGTTGATTGATGACCAAACCCTGCAAACCACCGCGGGCGAACATCATGGCGTCATCAGTGCCGCCAATCTGCGCAAGGCGCATGCGTTGATCGAGAGCGGTCGCGCACGCGGTAAGATTGTGTTGAGCGGGTTTTAAGTATTTTAAATAAATCAGGAGATCTCACATGACACTCAATGATGCAGTCGCTCGTCGTCACACCGTCAAAGCGTTTGAGGGCGGTAAAAGCCTGCCGCAGGATGAAATCGACACCTTGCTAAACGTGCTGCGCAACAGCCCGTCATCGGTGAACTCGCAGCCGTGGCATTTTGTGGTGGCGTCCACCGCCGCCGGTCGCGAGCAGATGGCCAAATCCACCGAGGGCGCCTTTGTCTACAACAGCCCGAAAGTGCTGAACGCCTCGCACGTTATCGCGCTGTGCATGCGTACCGATCTCGATGAAGCGCATTTACAGAATGTGCTGGCGCAGGAAGAGAAAGATGGTCGTTTCGCCAAACCAGAAGGCAAAGCGGGGCAGGATAAGAGCCGTCGCAGCTACGTGGATATGCACCGTTACGAGCAGCGCGATGTGCCGCAGTGGATGGAAAAACAGGTTTACCTGGCGTTAGGCGGATTGTTGCTGGGTGCGGCGATGTTGGGCATTGATGCCACGCCGATGGAAGGTTTTGACCAGCGTGCGCTGGATCAGGCGCTGGGCCTGCGCGAGAAGGGCTTTACCAGCGTAGTGCTGGTGTCGCTGGGCTATCGCAGCGAGGCGGATTTCAACGCTGCATTGCCGAAATCACGCTTGCCGCGTGAGGAAATTTTTACCTTTATTTAAAATTTGCGGTCGCGATTTCGTAGGGTGCGCATTTATGCGCACCGTTTCAATGGCCGCACCCAACCGATGGAAACCGCAAGGTAAAACGATTCACGCCATCTTCGCTGTGCACCTCACAACGTCCCTGATGCAGCCGCATAATGCTGCGTACAATCGATAATCCCAAACCGCTGCTGCCCTGATGCCGTGACGCGTCGGCGCGCCAGAAGCGATCAAAGATGCGCGCCTGCTGTTCGGCACTCAGCGGCGAACCCTGATTTTCCACCATCAAACTGTTGCCCTGATTGAAAACTCGTACGGTGGAATCTCGATCGCCATAGCGCAAGGCATTCGCCATCAGATTCGCCAGCGCGCGTTGCAGCAGTTGCGGATCGGCGCGAAGTTCGCCGTGCAGCGTCATCTCCAGCCGCATCGACTGCTCTTCTGCCATGCCGTCAAAGTAGTCCTGCAACTTCTCGCCAAGCTGCGCCAGATCGATGTCCTGCAGATCCATTGCCTGGCTGGCATCTTCCGCTTTGGCGAGAAACAGCATGTTGTCGATCATCTTCGCCAGCCGGTCCAGCTCCTCGTAATTGGAGCCGAGCAGCGCCTGATAATCGCCGACGCTGCGCGTCTGACTCAGCGCCACTTCGGTTTGGCCGATCAGCGTGCTAATCGGCGTACGCAGATCGTGCGCCATATCGGCAGAAACCTGGCTCAGCTGGTGATAACCCATTTCAAGGCGGCTCAGCATCTGATTAAAAGCCGCCACCAGCGGCTGCAGTTCCGCAGCTGCCTGTTCAGGCATGCGCTGCGACAAATGGCGTACGTCAATGGCATCCGCCTGCGCCGCCAACCGACGCAGCGGTGTTAAAGCGCGCCGCACCAGCCAGACGCTGATCGCCGCCACCATCAACGCCGCCAGCGCGGTGGCGAGGATGATTTGATCGCGATAACTGTTGAGCGTTTGCGTGCGGTCGCTCATCAGGCGGCCGGTGATGATCTCAATCTGGCCGTTGCCATCACGCGTTGGTGCCAGCGCGGCCGCTGAGATAAACGGCGTGCCGTCAGCGGCAGCGAGATGATGTACCGAGGACAGCGCCAGCGGTTGATCGGCTGGAACCGGCGTAATCGCAGGAATCGGGCGCTGGCCGGGATTGACCACAATCAGCGGCGGCTGGCCCGGAAAACGCAGCACCAATAACGATTCGGTATTGCCGAGCATGTTGGCGAATAAACGCGGCTTTTGCTGAATCAACGTAATCGCATCTTCATCGCGCAGCAGGGTGCGAATCTGATCGATGCGCGTCAGCAGCGCCGCGTCATCGCGCACGCCAATCTGTGTCGCCAGCGAGTGATAAAGCGCAATACCGCTGAGGGAAAAGATGACGAACACCGTGGCGCTGAGCAGCAGCGACAGGCGGGCGGCGAGCGAACGGGTCTTCATGATTCGGCTTCGCAGCGATATCCCACGCCGTACACGGTGTGAATCAGCGGCTGGGCAAACGGGCCATCAATTTTCTGTCGCAGACGTTTCACCGCTACATCCACCACGTTGGTGTCGCTGTCAAAATTCATGTCCCACACGCGCGAGGCAATCAGGGTGCGCGTCAGCACTTCGCCGGGATGCAGTAGGAACAAGTGCAGCAGGTTGAACTCTTTATTGGTGAGATCGATACGCTGGCCGCCGCGCTCAACGCGACGTTTCAGGATATCCAGTTGCAGATCGGCGAGCTGGAGAACATCCGGCAACTTCTGCTGACCGCCCCGCCGCAGTTGGGTGCGCACCCGCGCCAACAATTCGGCGAACGAGAAGGGCTTCACCAGATAATCATCTGCGCCGAGTTCCAGCCCTTTGATACGATCCTCCAGCGTCCCTTTGGCGGTGAGGAAAATTACCGGCGTGTGGATCTGCTTATCCAGCGCCGCCATTACTTGCCAGCCGTCCATGCCGGGCATCATTACGTCGAGCAGAATCAAATCGTAATGATGCTCCTGCGCATAGAACAAACCATCCTGGCCGTTTTCCGCCACATCGACGATAAATCCCGCTTCGGTCAATCCTTTGCGCATGTAATCGCGCGCTTTGGCTTCATCTTCAATCACCAAAATTTTCATGCGCTTCTCCGCGGGATAGGGTTTCAGGGCTGGGCGTGTAACGCGGCTTGCTCGATCAACTTCGCGACGTCATCAGGATGCGATTGATACACCGAATGGCTGGCTCCGGCAATCTCCACCGTGTGGCTGTGCGCGCGTTTGGCGTACATGCGCTCCAGATCGGGACTGATGATTTTGTCAGCTTTCGCCACCATGTACCAGCTAGGCTTGGTCTTCCACGCCGGGTCAGGAATGTTGGCGGTGAACACGGCTGAGTTGGTTGGCATCTGCGCGTGCGCTTCAAAATCAGCCTGCGCCGCCGGTAAATCGGCAGCGAAATCACTGTGGTAATTTTCCGGCGCGATGGTTAGATAACCGTCGCTGGATTTAGCAAACGGATGCGCGCTGTTGGGGAATTTTTTGCCGTTGCTGGCTTCGGTTTCGCCGTTATCCAGCGCATGCGCTGCGATATAAACCAGCCCAGCCACTTTCGCGTCGTTACCGGCTTCAGTGATGATCGCACTGCCGTAACTGTGGCCGACCAGAATCACCGGGCCATTTTGCTGATCGATAATGCGGCGCGTCGCCGTCACATCTTCCGGGAAGCCGGTCAGCGGTTCTTGTACCAGCGTCACGTTGTAGCCGTCATGCGTCAAACGGTCATACACCGGACGCCATCCCGCACCGACGACGAACGCGCCATGCACCAGCACAATATTCTTCACCGGCTGCGCCTGAACCTGTGCCGCGCCGCCTGCGATAGCCAACAGCATGCCCGCTGCAAAAGTAAGTTTGTTCAATTTCATCGTAATGCTCCTGATGGGAAGGTAGGCCATCAGGATATGCAATCGGCTCTGACATCAGCGTGAGCGAGTTATGACAAAAGAATGACATGCAACTGGCGAGCATTAAGTAAAACTTAATGGGGCATCAATAAAAGCTAACCTACTAACAATTATAAGTATTTACTCTGCATTAAATCCGTAATTTCTGTAGTGGGATCATGTCCACCATGTTATTAACTCTGTATGACGTTGTGAATTTAGCTACCTGCCGGAGAGAACAATGAAGAAAAGTTTGTCCTTTGCCTTACTGCTTTCACTGAGCGCGTTTAGCCACGCTTCTTTTGCTCAGGAAACCTTGCGTTTCGGCGTCGATCCCACGTTCCCGCCGTTTGAATCCAAAGCCAGCGACGGTTCGCTGCAGGGCTTTGATATCGATCTGGGTAACGCCATTTGTGCCCAGGCGAAAGTGAAGTGCCAATGGGTGCAGATTGGTTTTGATGGCAGCATTCCGGCACTGCAGGCGAGAAAGTTTGATGCCATTCTCTCGGCGATGTCGATGACCGAAAAACGTCGCGAGCAGGTGGCCTTCAGCGACATGCTTTATGTCACGCCGAGCGCGTTACTCACACCGGCCAACGCGCCGCTAACCGGAGACATTAACGCGCTGCGTGGCAAAAGAATTGGCGTCGCGCAGGGCACCATTCAGGAAACTTACGCCAAAGCGCAATGGGCAACCAAAGGCGTGAGTGTGGTTTCTTACCCCAATCAGATGGAGATCTATCCGGACTTGGTGGCAGGACGTCTCGACGCCAGCCTGGCAAATGCGGTTTCGGCAGAACAAGGTTTCCTTAACACGCCAGCAGGCAAAGACTACGTCATCAGCGCCACGCTGGTGGATAAAGAAGTGTTGGGTAATGGCGTGGGCATTGGATTGCGGAAAGACGATGCGGCCAATCTGAAGTTGATCAACACCGCGCTGGCGGAACTGCACAGCAACGGCACTTACGATCAACTGGCGAAGAAGTACTTCAAGTTTAAGGTCTATCCGTAAAAGTCATATGCACGTAGGGTCGCCATTTATGGCGACCTCGCTCACCAACCGCACCCACACTCATTCAAAAAATCATGCAAAACTTACCTCACTACCCAACTCAACGCGCCCGTTTTCTCGCTGCCGTTAAACGACAAAACGGCGCATTAACGTCTTACGCGCATCCGTTACCCGGTCCGCAAGGAGAGGAACTTTTCACCGATGTGGCGGTGATCGGCGATGCTAAGGCATCCCGTCTGATGCTGGTGATTTCCGGTACGCACGGCGTGGAAGGCTATTACGGCTCCGATTGCCAAATCGCCTGGCTGGATACCTTCAACCTCACGGCGCTGCCCGCTGACACCGCCATCGTGATGCTGCATCTGCTCAATCCGTGGGGCGCAGCGCATTTACGCCGCGTCAATGAAGACAACATCGATCTCAATCGCAACTTCATCGATTTTTCACAGCCCGCACCCGCCAATCCGGATTACGCCGCGTGGCATGGCATTTATCATGGCGATCGCGCCAGCGCCGATAAGCTGTTAACGGAAACGCTCAACAGCGCCGGTTGGCCAGCGGTAAAACGCGTGGTGGAAGCGGGGCAATATGGTGCGGCGGACGGTTTCTTTTACGGCGGCCAACAGCCAAGCTGGTCGTATCGCACGCTGGAAACCATCATCGCCCATCATTTATCGCAGGCCAAAACCATCATCAGTTTCGATTTGCATACCGGCGCGGGCGCATGGGGACATCCGATGCTGCTGTCGATTGCCGAGCAGCGCTTCGCTGCGCATGACTGGGGCAAAGCGATTTACGGCGAATGGTTAACGCTGCTGTTCACCGGCGCGGGACGCGACAGCGAAACCGGCGTCACCGCGACGGCCACCGGCTATGTCTCGCAATTCCTGCTGACCTCGCTTCCGAACACGCAGATTTTGCCGCTGGTGGTGGAGTGCGGCACTTATCCCGGCGAGGAGATGCATCGCCGCGTGCGCGACGATCACTGGCTGCATCTGCAAGGCGATCCAGCCAGTGAAAGCGGGCAGGCGATTAAGCAGGAACTGGTGGAAGGATTCTGGCCCGCCGACGCTGACTGGCGGGCGCTGGTGGCCTTTCGCACTCAGCAAATCTTCGTACGCGGCTGGCGGGCATTAATCGATTTATAAGCGTCCGTAAAACGTCATGCGGGCGGTTTCCGACAGCGCAATGCCCGGCTCGGTGTTGTACGCCAGCACCGCCAGCATGCGCGTGATATCGCCTTCGGTTGGCGTGACGCGATGCAGCGAATTGCGGCCACGGAATAGCACCAAATCCCCGGCATCAATCGCCAGCGCTTCCACTGGCTGGCGCTGATCCAGCACCGCTGCCACGCCGTCGAAATTCATCTCGCCGGCATCGGCATCGCGCAGATCCTTCACGTACTGGAACACCGCGCCGGCGCGCGGCTTCTGCACCAGCAGCGTGATGGCGAACGACGAGTTATCAAAGTGCCAGCCCAGTTCCTGACCGTCGGGCGCGTAGTGCAGATTGATCGACGACAGCGGATCGGCATACGGATAGAGCGCCTCTTCACCCAGCACATCGCACAGGAAGCTTTTAAACAGTTCATCATTGTAGAGCTGGCGCAGCGGCGAATCGGCGGCAATCACATCATCGGTGATGCAGCCTTTGGTGCTGATGACATCGCGATTACGCGGATGATCGGCGCTGAAAGCCTCATCTTTCTTCATCAGATAAACGTTGTGTTTGCTGGCGGTGTGATACGCCAGATGGCGCTGCGCCTCACCTTCGGCAATGATGGCTTGCAGCGCGGCGGGCTGCAGAAACTGACGCAAAACTAACGCGCCGTGCTGATTAAGTTGCTCACGGCAGGCGCGACGCCAGTCGGCATCGGCCAGCGGATGCAGATCGAAACGAATCAAGGCAGACATAGTTTCACTTCTCATGCGTTACAGGTGTGTAAAGACTGTAACTCGCTGATATGTTAATACGTAACGATAAAAATTTAACACCTTGCTAAGGAAACCTTAATGCCCGCGCCATCACCGCGTTTGCCCAAAATCAGCGTTATTCAATCGTTCAAAGTGGCGGCGGAACTCGGCAGCCTGGCGAAAGCGGCTGCGCAACTGGCGTTAACGCCCGCTGCGGTGAGCCAGCAAATTCGCCAGTTGGAAGAACAATTAGGCAGCGCGCTGTTTGTGCGCACGCAAAGCGGTGTGATGCTGACGGAGATGGGCAAAGAGTATCTGCGTTATGTCACCGAAGCGTTTGACATTCTGCATCTCGGTCAGCAAAACCTGCGTCATGCGGCATCAACACCGCGTTTAACGCTCTATTCGCTGCCGGCGCTGGCCTCAAAATGGCTGCTGCCGAATATTGCGCAGTGGCGCGAGCAATGTCCTGATATCGATTTAGCGTTGCACGGCACGCATACGCAGGTGGATTTCAACGCCACGCCCGCCGATTTTGTTATCTGTTTCGGCGAAGATCGTTATCCGCAGTTGGATAAGCAGTTGCTGTTCCTGGATGAAGTGTTGCCGGTGGCGAGTCCGGCGCTACTGCAACGTTTTGCTGATCAGGATGTGTTGCAGCATGCGCCGCTGATCCACCTTGACTGGGGCAACGAAGGGCGCTTTTTACCCGACTGGCGCAGCTGGTTTCAGGCGAAGGGCATTGACGAACCTCCACCGCAGCCGTCGTTCAGTTTCAATCTCACCTCGCTGGCGATTGATGCCGCCGTGGCAGGCGCGGGCTTGCTGCTCGGTCAGCGGCGTTTAATTGCCAACGAACTGGCGTGTGGCGATTTAGTCATCGTCGATCCACTTAGCCTGCCGCTCAGCAAACCCTATTTCCTCGCCTGGCCGCAGCGTTCGCTCAGCCAGCCGGGCAGCGACGCGCTGATCCGCTGGCTCACGCAGCTAGCGGGTTAACGCAACCACTCGAAGGGTCGCCATTCATGGCGACCTGGAAAAGAAAGGGAGTTCACCAATGACCGCAGATCTCAATTTCTGGCTTACCGCGCTGGTGGTCGGCATCACCATTTTGCTATGGGCCAGCGCGCGTTTGCCGGAATACGTCACCGCGCTGCTGTTTTTCGCGGCGGCGATGTTGCTTCAGCTGGCGCCCGCCAGCAGCGTATTCAGCGGCTTTGCCTCATCGGCGTTCTGGCTGGTGCTCAGCGGTTTTGTGCTGGGCGCAGCGATCCGCAAAGTCGGCCTTGCACAGCGCTGGGCCAACTGGCTGGTGGTGCCGCTCAGCCAAAGCTGGCCGCGCATGATTGCAGGCACCGTGCTGCTGACTTATCTGCTGGCGTTTGTCATGCCCTCTAATATGGGACGCATCGCGCTGCTGATGCCGGTGGTGCTGGCGATGGGCGAACGCGCGGGAATCAAAGTGGGCAGCCGTGGCAGTATTGGCCTGGCGCTGGCGGTGGGATTTGGCACTTTCCAGCTATCGGCCAGCATTTTGCCCGCCAACGTGCCGAATCTGGTGCTGAGCGGCGCGGCGGAGAGCGCCTATCAGCTGCATCTGCAATGGTTGCCGTGGTGGTTGCTGCACATGCCGGTGGTGGGCATCGCTAAAGGATTGTTGTTGATTGCTTGCCTGCTGTTGCTGTTTCGTGCTCAGCCTAAAGCGGTGCTACAGCGCGATAGCTTAAGCGCGCTCAGCCGCAGCGAGTGGCGCTTGATTGGCCTGCTGGCGGTCACCTTGCTGCTGTGGATGACCGACAGCGTGCACGGCTTACCGGCTGCATGGGTAGGATTGGCTGCCGCCAGCATCTGTTTGCTGCCGCGCGTGGGGTTTATCTCCAGCGAGGACTTTGCCAGCGGGGTGAATTTTCGCACCTGCATCTACATTGCCGGGATTCTCGGCGTCGCCACGCTGGTGGTGGATTCCGGTCTGGGACGGATGATCGCCAACGCGCTACTGAGCGTATTGCCGCTGCAGGATCATCCCTCCTTTAGCAATTTCGCGGTGCTTAATGCGCTGGTATCGCTGCTAAATTTTGTGCTCACCGCCAACGGCGTGCCGGCGATGGTGACGCCGATGGCGCAAGAGCTGGCGAACGCGTCCGGTTTTCCGCTGCTCACCGTGATCATGTTGCAGGTGTTTGCCTACGCTACGCCGCTGCTGCCGTATCAGGCGTCGCCGGTGGTGGTGGCGATGGGACTCGGCAATGTTCCGGCGAAGGCCGGTTTGCAGCTGTGCGCGCTGATTTTTCTGCTTAGCGTGGTGTTGCTGTTACCGCTGGATTACCTGTGGTTTCGGCTGCTAGGCTATGCCTGATATCTCTGCGTGAGAATGCTTATGCCAGCCAATAACGATTGGGTTGATTTTCGTCGTGACGATGAGACCGGAATAGAAAGCGTCAACGCGCATTTTCGCGGACATGCTTACGATCCGCACGATCACAACGAACTGCTGGTGGGCGTGACGCAGCAAGGTTTACAACGCTTCAACTGCCACCGTTCGCTGCACACCAGCACACCGGGTCGGGCGATTTTGATCGAGCCGGGCGCGGTTCACGATGGACACGCGCCGGACGCCGAGGGTTTCACCTACGTGATGCTTTATCTGCCGCAGAGTTGGGTGGCGGAGATGATGCAGCGTCGCGGATTGGGCGATGTGTCGAATATCGAAGGCGCTTTTCGCCACACGCTCACGGACGATGCGCTGTTAGCCAGCGCCATTCAGCAAGCCTGGTTTGCGGTGCATCAGGGCGAAGGGCGGTTGGCGCGCGATCAAAGTCTCGATCACTTGCTTACCATGCTATCGCGCCATCTGGATACCAAACCCAGCGTGCAGCACAGCGAAGCGATGCGTCAGATGCAGCTGCTGCGCGACTATCTGCACGATTTTATGGCGCAGGATATTGGACTGGATGAGCTGTCGCGCCTTTCCGGCATCGATCGTTTCCGCCTGACGCGCCAGTTCAAACAGGCGTTCGGTCAATCGCCGCATGCCTATTTGGTTCGTTTGCGCTTACGCAGCGCACGCACCTTGCTGGCACAGGGCATTGAGCCGGTAAACGTTGCAGCGCAGGTAGGATTTGCCGATCAAAGCCATCTCGGCCGCTGGTTCCAGCGCGCCTATCGCATGACGCCCGCCGCTTATCAACGTCAGTGCACAAACGTTCTATACGCTTCCCCGTCCGCTCTTAGATGATGAGGTTTTCGTTGTCATTGGAGAGTTGTTGCAGATGTTTGATACCAAAATCGCCCTGATCGTACGTGATGATTTAGCCACCTGGCAGCGCCTGAATGTGGTGGCGTTTCTCGCCACCGGCGTGGCATCCGCCGCGCCCGAGATGATGGGCGAACCCTATGTTGATGCCAAAGCGCGACAGTACGGCAACATGGCGGGCCAGCCGATGCTGGTGTTCGCCGGGGATTTAACCGGTTTACAGCGCGCGCATCGTCAGGGATTAGAGCGAGAGTTAACCATTATTCCTTATGTTGAAGCGATGTTCTCCACCGGCCACGACGCGGCGAACCGCGAAGTTTTTATGGCGGAGGATGCCGATAATTTGAATCTGGTCGGCATTGCGCTGCGCGGTCCAAAGAAAGCGGTGGATAAGGCGATCAAGGGATTGACGTTGCACGGGTAGTGCGGGTTTTCCCTCACCCTAACCCTCTCCCGCATGCGGGAGAGGGAACCGAATGTGCAGTTTAGCGGCTAATCATCCCCTCTCCCTCTCGGAGAGGGCCAGGGTGAGGGCGGCGCTAGCAAACAAACCTATCCGCCGCGCTCAGCAACAAATCTTCCCGTCCTCGCAGCGCCAGCAGCTCCAGCCCAATCGGCAAACCCTCATTGCTAAATCCTGCTGGAATGCTGATCGCTGGCGCACCGGTCACCGCTGAAATCAGCGCGTTGCTGCCTTCCTGCATCTCACCGTGCTTAACCGGCGCACGACGCACTACTGGATAAGCCAGCAGATTGATCTGGTGCGCAGCGAAAAATTCAGCCAGCTGCTGATACAGATCGCGCTGACGCTGCTGTACCTGCTGATAACCTTCACTCGCTACGCCCGGATGCTGCGCCCGCGTGGTAAAGACCGTTTCCAGCTGCGGATGGTAGCGCTTGGACGCCACCACTTCCGCCAGCGTGCGGATATGTGCCTGAGGCTTGTCCGCCAGATACTTTGCCAGCGCATCAGCAAATTCGTAGCCGATGATATTGGCGTCAGCCGCCAACGTCTCCAACTGCGGATAACTCACCTCACGCGGCGCGAAATCCGCCAGCGCCGCGCGCACCGCCTGATTAATCTCGACTTCATCAGCAGCAAAACCTTCCTGCCAGATGCCGATGCGCAGTGGCTCATCGCTTTCGGCAAACTGCTGCCCGCTCAAAATCTCAGATGCTAACCGTAAATCCTCTGCTGAGCGTGCCAGCGGGCCGGGAATATCCTGCGTTGGCGACAGCGGCACAATACCTTTGGTGCTGATGGCGCCGCGCGTCATGCGCAGTCCAAACAACGCATTAAACGCCGCCGGAATGCGCACCGATCCGGCGGTATCGCTGCCGATCGCCAGCGGCACAAAACCGGCCGCGACCGCCACGGCAGAACCGCTGCTCGATCCGCCCGGCGAGCGGCCTTCAACCCACGCATTGTGGGTAAAACCGCTCAACGATGACGCGCCGGTAATGCCCGCCGCCAGCTCATGCATGGCGGTTTTGCCGATCAGAATCGCGCCTGCCTTTCTCAATCGAGTAACCAACGGCGCATCGTCGCTGGCGATAACCTCACGCAGCAGCACCGAACCGGCGCTGGTCGGCCAGCCTTGCACTTCGATATTGTCTTTGATCAGCACCGGAATCCCTTCCAAAGGTCCCGCCACTTCTCCGTGCTGACGACGCGCATCGCTGGCGTCCGCCGCTGCCAGGGCTTGTTCGGCAAACAGCCAGGTAATGGCGTTGTAGCGCGGTTGATCCACCTCGCCAATGCGTTGCAGCGCGAACATCGTTAACTGGCGAGCGCTCACCGTGCGCTGCGTCAGCGCCTGCTGTAAATCGTTAATCGAAGCGGTGAGATAATCGGCGTATTGCATCAGGTTAAACCTCCAGTGGAATCCATTGCCCGTCGCGCGTGACGCGTCCGCACGAGCTGCCATTAAAGTGGGTGCTGAACCAGATTGCCTGATGTTGTGCGCACCAGTCCACTACGCGTTGCCGCGACGTGGCGGCCAGCGCTTTATCCTCGCAAAACAGTGAGTTCCAGTGCGGATACTGAAACTGGATGGAATTGTGCATCACATCACCAGCAAAGATGGCCGATTCACCGACGCTTTCTAACACGATCGATGCATGATCGCCGCTGTGACCCGGTGTGGAGAGATAGCGCAGCACGCCCGCAAACAGCGGGGAATCCTGCACGTTGATGGTCTCAAGCTGTCCGCTCTCGATCAACGGCAGAATGCTATCGCGATAGAGTTCCTGCGCCGCCGGATTTTGCTGGCAATGCGCCAGTTCCCGCGCCGAGCAGATATAGCGCGCATTCGGGAACATCGGTTGCCATTCACCGTCTTGTTGATGGGTGTTCCAGCCAACGTGATCGGTATGAATATGTGTCATCAGCACCAGTGTCACGGCCGCCGGGTCAACGCCCGCGCGCGCCAGATTTTCGGCATACGGCGTATTCAGCTGATGAAACAGCGGTTTGTTATCGCGATTGCGGCCGTTGCCGGTGGCAGTATCGATGATGATGGTGTGTTCGCCGGTTCGCACCACCCAGCTGTGAATCGACATTTCAGCAGGTTGATTGGCTAATTCGTCACTCATTTCCCCGCGATGCGGCGTAAACAGCACGCCGATTGGGAAGATGGCGGTTTGTTCGCTCACTTTGGTAATCAGGCAATCGCCGACGCGAGTCATCATGAGGTGCTCCTTATTGCTTGGTTGCAGCGAAGAAGCCTCACTATACTGGCGGCACGGTTATTATTTAAATCGATTAAAATTATGCAAAGCATCAACGAAAATGATTTTGCACGCATCGACCTGAATTTGCTGGTGGTGTTGCTGGTGATGTACGAGGTGCGCAGCGTCACGCTGGCGGCAAACCGGCTCTATCTTGGGCAACCGGCCGTGAGCGCGGCGTTAAAGCGTCTGCGCGAGATGTTTGACGATCCGCTGTTTGTGCGCGCCTCAAACGGCATGACGCCAACGCCACGCGCCGAGCAGTTGGTGCAGCAGTTCGCGCCGCTGATGCAGGATCTGCATCGCGTGATCTTCACGCAGCAGCCGTTCAACGCGGCAGAAGATAGCTACAGTTTTCGCATTGGCATGAGCGATTGGCTGGAACATTGGCTAATGCCGGATTTGCTGGCAGAACTGGCGTGCGTGGCGCCAAATATTGATGTGAAAGTCATCGCCGCCGATCCGTGGCAGGCGATTCCGCTAATGGAGCAGCAGCATGCGGATGTGGTGATCACGGTCGGCAACGAAACCAGCCGCGACCTTACGCGTGAGAAGATCCTACGCGCAGGTTTCAGCACGGTTTGGCACCGCGATCAGATTCAACTCGACGCGCCGCTGACGCTGCAGCAGTTTGTCCATTACGATCACGCGCTGGTGTCATATCGCGGCGTAAGTGAAAGCGCGCTGGATCGGCAGTTGCATCAGCATGGAATGGCGCGGCGCGTGCGCTATGTGACGCCGCACTTCTCCGCGTTGCCAATGCTGCTTAAGCGTCTGCCGCTGTTCGCTACGGTGCCACAGGGTTTGGTGCCAGGCTGGTGCGCGTTATATGACTTGAGCGCCGCGCCCGTGCCGGTCAGCATGCCGGATTATGAGGTGTCGCTGCTGTGGCACAACGCATGCAGCGAAGATGCCGCCAACCGCTGGCTGCGGGATGTGCTGCGCGGGTTGATAATGAATAAGCTTTGATAAGGTCGCCATGAATGGCGACCCTACGACAGGGCGGCGGGAATTCCGTAGGGTCGCCATTTATGGCGACCGACATGCCGACCTGCTCGCTCACCACGGCACCACGCGCCCTAAATAATCCAGATAATGGATCCCGCGCCGTCCGGCGTAACTTTCCATGGTATTCAGCAGATTCGGGATGCTCTCCTCTATGGTCAGGCGCGCTTCCGGGCCGCCCATATCGGTGCGCACCCAGCCGGGCGCCATCAGCAATAACGTGCGTTCGCCGCCACTGCGTGCGGCGAAGCTGCGCATAAACATATTCAGCGCCGCTTTGCTGCCGCGATACACCTCGTAATTACCGTTGGTGTTGTTGGTCAAACTGCCCTGGCCGGAAGACATTACGGCGATGGTGCCGCTGGTCGTCACGCAATCTTTAAAGGTCTCGATCACCCGCAGCGGACTCAGCGCGTTGGTCACCATCACGCGGTTAAACTCACTGGTTGAGACATCGGCGATGGTTTCGCGATCGTCATTTTTCACGCCCGCGTTAATAAACAGCATGTCGAACTGGCGATCTGCCAGTCGCGCATGTAGCGCCTTGACCTGTTCGGGTTCATTGATATCCACGCTTTCTACCGTAAGTTGTGCGGGGAAGCGATCGGCCAGTTGCTGTAAATTCCCTGTCGAATTTTCACGTCCGGTGGCGACCACCTGATAACCGCGCTGCAGCATGGTTTCCGCCAGTGCCAAACCCAATCCACGCGATGCGCCAATCAGTAAAATGTTCATGTTGTTCTCCTCGGTGTTTGATATGCATAGAGTGTAGCGCCGGGTGAGGGCAGGCGGAACGCGCAGCATTGACATTATTAACCTGCACCAAACGCCTTGTCTCGATGCGTCGAATCGGCGAGGATAAACCGCATGAATGATGCCGATCTCAACCTGTTAATTGCTTTGGATGCGCTGCTGATTGAAGGCAGCGTGATTGGCGCTGCGCGTCGCTTAGGCTTAAGCGAATCGGCGATGAGCCGCACGCTGGGACGCTTACGCGCCACCACCGGCGATGCGCTGTTAGTGCGCGCCGGGCGCCAAATGGTGCTGACGCCTTATGCTGAAGCGATCCGCGAGCGCACGCATCACACGGTAAGTGAGGCGCGTGCGGTGTTAAGCCCGACGGCGCAATCGCTGGATTTGCGTCAGCTGGATCGCTGCTTTACCCTGCGCACCAATGAAGGATTCATCGAAGCGTTTGGCAGCGCACTGATCGCTGCCGTGGCGGAACAAGCGCCGCACGCGTGGCTCAGTTTTGTGCCCAAGCCAGAGAAAAGCGCGCGCGATTTGCGCGAAGGCAACATCGATTTGGAGATTGGCGTGCTGGGCAATATGGGCCCGGAGATTCGTTTGCAGGCGCTGTTTCGCGATGACTTTGTCGGCGTGGTGCGCGCCGGACATCCGCTCACGCAGCAGCTGGATATCGCACAGTTCGCCGCTTTTGGTCATATCGTGGCGTCACGGCGCGGTGAGCTGGGTGGGCCGATTCATGATGCGCTGCGGCAGGCCGGATTAACGCGCAAGGTCGCGGCGCTGGTACCGGCATTTTCCAGCGCGGTGGCGCTGGCGCAGGATTCAGATCTTGTCGCCTTAGTGCCGCGTTCGCTGTTTCTGCATCATCCGTTAATCAAAAACAGCAATACGTTAGCGATGTTTGAATTGCCGTTCGCCACGCGGGAAATGGCCGTGTCACAGCTGTGGCATCCGCGACTGGAAAACGACGCCGCGCACCGCTGGCTGCGTGGCGTGGTAAAAGACGTCTGTCAGCCGCCGCGCACCGAACCGCGCCACACCACATCGGCCTGATACAGCAGACTGTCGTGCTGCTGTTCACCTTGCGGCGTGAAGCCGGTTTCCTCCTGCTCGGTTTGTATCAGCCACTTCACTGCATCCTGCGCGAACTGCTCAACCGGCTGGGAAAAGGTGGTGAGATTATAGGAAGACCAGCCAGCCTGCGCGATGTTGTCGTAGCCGATCAAACAGAGATCTTCCGGCACGCGCAGGGCAAAGCGGTGACGCGCTTCATCCATAAAGCCGCAGGCCACCAAATCGGTGACGCAAAACACCCCGTCTGGCCGCTGATGGCGCGTCAGCAAGCGGTGCGCCAGAATCTGGCCGCTCTCATACGATGTGGTGCCAAAGCGTTCCACCGTCACGCTTAATCCCGCACGTTCCGCAGTCGCGACAAAAGTGTCTTCACGCTTTTTCAGGCTTGGCGTGCCCGCCAGCGAATTGGCAAACGCCAGATGCTGGCAACCGGCGCGCTGAAATGCCATTACTGCGGTTTGTGCAGCGCTTTCGGCATCGAGATTGATGCTAAGCGAGCCCGGCAGCGCTTCATCGCGGTTAATTAAAATGATGCGCTGGCCGTGCTTATAACACTGGCGCGTGATGGTGCGATCCGGCATGCCGGAGAGAATGATCGAGGCATCGGCGCGGAAATTAATCGCCTGCTGCAGTGCCGCTGAAACGCTGTTGTCCGAGCGATCGGTGTTGATCAGCATCGCCACTTTGCCTGCTTCCTGCAAAAACTGCGTCAGCCAGCGCACCAGGCTGGCGCGATAGGGCGTGGCGATCTCCGAGACGATCAGGCAGACAATGCTGCTGCGATTGCTTACCAGACCGCGCGCCAGATGATTGACGTGATAACCCAACTCTTCCGCCGCTTTCATTACCCGTTCACGCGTTGCCGGTGACACGCTGGCGCCCGGCGTAAAGGCGCGCGACACCGCCGAGCGCGAAACGCCCGCGCGCTCGGCGACATCCTGCGCACTGACCACCGCTTTCTCATGCTGCATGCTCAACACCTCTTCACAATCTGGCTGCCACTGAGTCTGCCTCAGATTGCAAAGCTGTGCAAACCGCTTTAGATCTCATTTGTTGCATTTTTGTGACATCGCCTAACAATTGCGCAGTATGGTGTTTGACAGGACATTTCTTGTTCATTACTACTTTGCACACACGTGCAATAAAAGGTGCCAATGAAGCACCCACCCTACAATCCAGGAGAACACTATGCGAGTCACCTCAATGGCCATCGCGCTATCCCTCTGTTGCACTGCACTGCCGTTTGCCGCCTCTGCAGCGGGCAATCTGAATATGGTTTGCTCCGCCGATGTGGTGGTGTGCGAGCACATGACCAACATCTTCAGCAAGGCGCATCCGGATATCAAAGTCAGTATGGTGCGCCTCTCAGCGGGCGAAGCCTATGCACGTCTGCGCAGCGAAGCACGCAATCCGCGCACCGATATATGGTGGGCGGGCACCGGCGATCCGCATATGCAGGCGGCGGAAGAGGGGCTGACGCAGCCATACAAATCGCCGCTGCTCGATCAGCAACAGGATTGGGCGCAGAAGCAGGCGGAAAACTCCAATTACCGTACGGTGGGCATTTATGCTGGCGCGCTTGGTTGGGGTTATAACACCAAACTGCTGGAATCGAAAAAGCTGAAAGAGCCGAAATGCTGGGCCGATCTGCTGGACCCAAGCTTCAAAGGAGAAATTCAGATAGCCAACCCGAATTCGTCGGGTACCGCCTACAACACGCTGGCGACGCTGGTGCAGATCATGGGTGAGGATGAGGCCTTTGATTACCTGAAAAAGCTTAATGCCAATATTTCGCAGTACACCAAATCGGGCTCGGCGCCGGTGAAATCCGCAGCGCGCGGTGAAACCACCGTCGGCATCGTGTTTATGCATGATGCGGTGGCGATGGAAGTGGACGGTTTCCCGATCAAGACCGTCGCGCCGTGCGAAGGCACCGGCTATGAGATTGGCTCGATGTCGATTGTCAAAGGGGCGCGCAACCTCGCTAACGCTAAAGTCTGGTACGACTGGGCGCTAAGCGCTGAAGCGCAATCACATATGAAAGAGGCCAAATCTTTCCAGCTGCCGTCGAACCGTAACGCGGAGATTTCTGAGTACGCGCCGCGCTTTGAGAACATCAAACTGATCGATTACGACTTCAAAACTTACGGCGATTCGGCCAAACGTAAAGCGTTGCTGGGACGTTGGGACAAAGAGATCGGTGCCAGCGCGCAGTGAGATCGGTGTGGTTTGTGGGAAGGTCGCCATAAATGGCGACCCTACAAAACCCAATGAATTCCGTAGGGTCGCCATTTATGGCGACCTGGTTAAGCACCGCACAAAAACCCGAATTCGAGGTATGTGATGAATGCAAATAATCGCCGTCTGGCAGGCGCGCTGATCATCGGCGCAGTGGCGTTACTGCTGCTGCCGTGGTTCAGCCTGGAAGCCGGTTTCTTCAGCAGCGGCTGGCTAACCAGCCTGTGGAGCGACAGCGCCAACGCGCCCGCGCTGTGGCAAGTGGGTGAACATCCGTGGCTGCTTATCGCCATCGCGCTGTTCGTGCTGTGTGCCGGTTGCGGCATCCTGCCGGGCGCGGCGCGCAGCCGTTTGCTGCTGCTGTTCAGCGCGCTTGGCGTGCTGTTCCTGGTGATTGAAGGTCACGCGATTGGCTACAGCGGCTGGAGTTGGCTGTGGCTGGAAAATCGCTTCGGCGCGCTCGCATCCGGCCAACCGGCGATGGGCGCGGGTGCGCTGCTGTTGCTGACCACTTTCCTGCTGCTGTTCTCCTTCGCGCTGGCCGAACGCGGCGTAATGAAAGGTGATGCCTTTGTGGTGGCGTCGCTGGTGCTGCTCACCGCGCTGGTGAGCATCTTCGTGCTTTATCCGGTGCTGAGCATGTTTGTGGTGTCGGTGCAGGACGTGGACGGCAGCTTCAAGCCGGATGGCTTAATCAGCAACATTCAGGACCCGTCGATCTGGAGCCTGTCCTGTTTGTCGGGTGGCACCTGCGGCACCGCATGGCGCACATTGTGGCTGGCGCTGATGACCGCCGCCGGATCAACGCTGCTCGGTCTGGCGTTTGCCTTAGCCGCCACGCGCACGCCGCTGCCGTTTAAGAAAGCGCTGCGCATGTTGACGATTCTGCCGATCATCACGCCACCGTTTGTGATTGGCCTGGCGCTGATCCTGCTGTTTGGCCGCTCCGGCGTGGTGACGGAACATCTGGCGGCGCTGTTTGGCATCGAACCGGGCCGCTGGCTGTATGGCTTAACCGGCATCTGGATCGCGCAGGTGCTGTCGTTTACACCGATTGCGTTTCTGGTGCTGATTGGCGTAGTGGAAGGCGTAAGTCCGTCGCTGGAAGAGGCGTCACAAACGCTGCGCGCCAATCGCTGGCGTACCTTCACGCGCGTCTCGCTGCCGCTGATGGCGCCGGGTTTAGCCAACGCTTTTCTGATTAGTTTTATCGAAAGCATGGCCGATTTCGGTAATCCGATGGTGCTGGGCGGCAGTCACGGCGTGCTCTCCACTGAGATCTTCTTCTCGGTGGTCGGCGCGCAAAACGATCCGAGCCGCGCAGCGGTGCTGGCGATGATTCTGCTGTGCTTCACGCTGACGGCCTTTGTGCTGCAGCGCTGGTGGCTCGGCGGCAAAAACTTCGCCACCGTCACCGGCAAAGGCGACGGCGGCAAACATGTGCAGCTGCCACGCGTGCTGCGCTTTGGCGTGTACGGCATGGTGATTCCGTGGGGCCTGTTCACGCTGGTGATCTACGGCATGATTGTGGTCGGCGGCTTTGTACAGTCGTGGGGATTGAATGATGCGCTGACCATCGAACATTACGTGCGCGCCTTTGGCGTGAGTTTCAGCGACGGGCATCTGCTGTGGAGCGGCGTGGCGTGGAACTCGTTCTGGACCACGCTGGAGATCGCGCTGATTGCCGCACCGCTCACCGCAATAGTTGGGCTGCTCACCGCCTGGCTGATTGTGCGACAGAAGTTTGCCGGTCGTCAGACCTTCGAGTTCCTGCTGATGCTGAGCTTCGCCATTCCCGGAACGGTGATCGGCGTAAGTTATGTAATGGCGTATAACCTGCCGCCGCTGGAGATCACCGGCACCGCGATGATCCTCGTGGCCTGCTTTGTGTTCCGCAACATGCCGGTTGGCGTGCGCGGCGGGATCGCGGCGATGAGTCAGCTGGATAAAAGTCTGGATGAAGCGTCACTGACGCTCGGGGCTAACAGCTTCCGCACGCTGCGCAAAGTGGTGCTGCCGCTGCTGAAACCGGCGATCAGCGCCGCGCTGGTCTACGCCTTCGTACGCGCCATCACCTCGATCAGTGCGGTGATCTTCCTCGTGAGCGCGCAGTACAACATGGCAACCTCTTACATCGTCGGGCTGGTGGAAAACGGCGAATACGGTGTGGCGATTGCTTACTCAACCGTCTTGATTGTGGTGATGCTGCTGATCATTGGCATGTTCCAGTGGCTGGTGGGCGAACGGCGTCTGCGCCGCGTGGCCCGTCCGGTCGACATGGCAATTCCGCCAGCTTCAACGTCCTTAACCCAGGAGAGAGCCGTATGACACGCGTAACCGCTGGATCTGTGGTGTTTGAACACGTCTCGAAACGCTTTGCCGGTTTTGATGCAATTCCCGATCTCTCGCTGACGGTGGAACCCGGCACGCTGGTGACGCTGCTAGGTCCATCCGGCTGCGGCAAAACCACCACGCTGCGGCTGCTGGCCGGGTTGGAGCATCCCACCGCTGGACGCATTTTGATTGGCGGCAAAGATGTCACCAACTTGCCCGCTAACGAGCGCGACGTGGCGATGGTGTTTCAGTCTTACGCGCTGTTCCCGCACATGAGCGCGCTCGACAACATCATGTATGGCTTGCAGTCGTCGGGCATGAATAAGCGTGAAGCGCAGGACCGCGCCCGTGAAGGGCTCAAGTTGGTTGGCCTCGAACATCAGGGCCAGCGCCTGCCTTCGGAGCTTTCCGGCGGGCAGCAACAGCGCATTGCGGTGGCACGCGCGCTGGTGCTGGAGCCGCAGGTGCTGCTACTGGATGAGCCGCTCTCGAATCTTGATGAGCGTTTGCGCCGCCGGGTGCGTACCGATATCCGCGACTTGCAACAGCGGCTCGGCTTCACGGCGGTATACGTCACGCACGATCAGGAAGAAGCGCTGGCGGTGTCCGATAAGATTATTGTCATGAAAGAGGGTGATATTGCCCAGCAGGGCGCGCCGGAAAGTCTCTATCACGCGCCGAACTCGGTGTTTATCGCCGACTTTATGGGCGAGGCGAATATTCTGCCGTGCGAAGTCGAGCAGCTTGATGGCAGTGAAGCGCTGGTGCGACTCGGCAGCCAGCGTTATCGCGTGCGCGGCAACGGTTTGAAAACCGGCGCGGCACAGCTGTCGGTGCGACCGCAGTTTATTACGCTGCGCGGAGAAGGCGCAGGCGCACTGCGCGGCGAAGTGACGCACAGCACGTGGCTTGGCGACCATATCGAATATGAAGTCGCTACCGAATTGGGTTCGCTGTTTATTGTCGATGCCGAGATGGAGCAGCAGCTGCCGCTGGCATCGAACGTCGCGATTGATTTTAAACCTCAGGGTTTGGCCCTGATTGCCGGTTAATTTAAGGATGGATGATGAGTGAATTAGACAATGACCCGCTGTTATCACGCCTGATTTTAGCGGAGAAGGTGGCACGCGCCGGTGGCGCGAAGGCGCTGGAGTATTTCCATCAGCGCGACACCTTAGTGGTGGAGACCAAATACGATTTGCAGGATGTGGTGTCCCGCGCTGACCGCGAAGTGGAACAGATGATCGACCAGCAAATTCGCGCACAGTTTGCCGACGACGGTTTTCTTGGCGAAGAGTACGGATTGCAGGACGGTTCATCGGGTTATACGTGGGTGGTCGATCCAATCGACGGTACCAGTCCATTCCTTAACGGCATGCCGAACTGGTGCGTGTCGGTCGCGGTGCTGCACGACGGCGTGCCGGTGATTGGCGTGATTTTCGCGCCCACTTATCAGGAATGTTACGTCGCCGCTCTCGGACAGGGTGCGACGCTCAACGGCAAGCGCTTGCAGGTGGATGCCAGTCGCACGCTGCAAAATCATGTCACCGGATTTGGTGCCAACAGCCACGTTAGCCCGGATGAAGTGGGGAAAATCCTCGCATCGCTGCTGGCGGCGGGCGGGAATTTTATTCGCATTGGATCGGGTGCCTTGATGCTGGCGTGGGTCGCAGCTGGGCGTGTGGTCGGTTATTACGAGCCGTATATGCATGCGTGGGATTGTCTGGCCGGTTATTGCCTGGTAAAAGAGGCGGGCGGCTGGTATCACCCGTTTAACACCGAAGGCGAACGTTTGCTGAAAGGCGCGCAGGTGCTGGCGGTTGCGCCGGGTGCGGAAGCGGATTTGAAGCGGATTGCCGGATTGTGATGTTGGTTGCGGTCGCCATGAATGGCGACCCTACAAAAACGCGCAGAATCGTCGTAGGGGCGCCATTTATGGCGACCTCCTATCAAACCAGAATAAACTCCCGATAACCCGACCAAATCACATAGATCGCGAAATAGACAAAAATCAATGCGGAAGCGAGATAGGAATACTTCAACAAACGCTGCCCCAGCAGCTTGCCGCCCATGCTGCCAACCATGCACATTACGCAGGTCCATACCACGCCCGCAATAAAGAAACCGCCGAGGAAGGATGACGTTGCCGCCGCGCTGCCGTGTCCCATGCGTGAAATCAAGGCACCGCCGACGCTGGCAAACCACAAAATCGCGGTCGGCGACGACATCGCCAGCATCACGCCACGGCTGAACTCGCGCAGCAGCGATCGATAGGGCTGTTGTGCGGTTTCCGGCAGTGCAGCCTGCTTCTGCAACGCCGCATGCAGCATCTTCCCGGCAAACCACAGCAACATCACGCCGCCGCCAATCCATAAAACCCAGCGCACGGCGGTGAACTGCAACACAATCGCCATGCCCGCCAGCGCCAGCAGCGCATAGATTAAGTCACCAATGCAGGTGCCAATCCCCAACCAAAAACCGTGAAAATAGCCGCGTTGCATCGCCAGCGTGATCATGGCGATATTGGCGAGACCGATATCAAGGCACAACGACAAACTCAGCAGAAAACCATTTGAAAACTGCAGCATAGCAACATCAGCATCCCTGGCATGTTAAGAGGGCTTCATTAAAGCATGCCGGGAAAACGCAGTAATAATAAGAATTACGCATTTGAGGTATTTGGGCTGTTAAGTTTGGAGGTAATCGTGCTCTAACGGCGGATAAATCCCCGATAATGTGAACACGATCACGCCCGTTCGACGCGAATCAAAGCAATACCACTATAGTCGTAAAGCGGTCTGCAACATCGGCCGCAAGCACAATAAAAAATCCAACGCGACTAACGCTTTTTATCAAGAACATTCCGATTATGGTGGGTACTACAATGAAAAATCACAATAAATCCGTGTCTGGCGGTTTGGCGTCACGTCTAAGCGTGGCATTATCGCTAGCTGTTTTCACATTAGCGGGAAGTGCAATGGCAACTGCAGCGGAACATCACAACCAAACGGCCTTAGTGGGCACATGGACCAGCATCCCGGATGCGCCGTTAGTGCAAAATCCAGGTCATCCCAGCGAAGGCTTGTACCGTTTGAAGGTCAATAGCGACGGCACGCTGACGCCGCTCGATTTCATCAAAATGAAAAGCCCATCGTGGATTGTGAAATCGCACGATGGTCGTTTTGCCTACACCACCAATGAAGAAAACGCCGGTGCGGTCACTGCACTGGCGATCGATCACAGCGGCAAGGTGCGGGTGATTAACGCGGTGGATAGCCACGGCCAGCAGCCAACGCATGCCACCATCAGCCCGGACGGTAAATTCCTGTTTGTCGCCAACTATTCGGTGGCCAAAGGCGGCGCCAGCGTAGCGGTGTTCCCGATACATCATGACGGTTCGCTCGGCGAGCAGGCGCAGAATTTCCCGTTTGCCAGCGGCAGCGGTGCGGTAAAAGATCGTCAGGATAGCGGCCACGCGCACTCCACCACCTTTACGCATGATGGCAAATACCTTTACGCCGCAGATCTCGGCGGCGACAAACTGCACGCTTATGCCTATCACGCGGGCAAAACTCAGCCGCTGGCAGCCGATACTTCGCGCGATGTCTCCTTCCCAGCCGGTTCTGGCCCGCGCCACATGGTGTTTTCCCCGGATGGCAAACACGCGTATGTCATTACCGAAATGGCCGGTGAAGTGGTGGTGTTTGCGGTGAAGGACAATCGTCTGGAGCAGCAGGCTAAGGTCAAACTGAACACGGAAAACAGCAGCGCCGAGTATCGCAGCGGCGGCGGCATTATCCTTAGCCCGAACGGCAAGTTTGTGATTGCGGCTAATCGCGGATCGGATAACAGCTTAGTGGTGTTTAAAATTGAGCAGGATGGTTCACTGGGAACGCCGGTGCGCTACAACGCGGATGGCATTGAACCGCGTGCTTTCGCCTTTGATGCCAGCGGTAAATACCTGTATGTGGCGAACGTGTTCACCAATAACATTACGATGTTTCATTTCGATGCTGAAAGCGGTGTGTTAAAAGCCGCAGGCGAAGTGGCGAAGATTGCCACGCCTACGGATATTAAGTTTTTTAATTGAGTGGTTAATTGAGGTCGCCATAAATGGCGACCCTACAAATCGGTGATAATCATTCGTAGGGGCGCCATTTATGGCGACCTGCACCTTATTAGTGCTCAATGCTATTTAGCAGTGCGCACATTCCCATAGCAGCGCAATTAATCTCCCCATTACGCCAATCTGCGGCCTGTTAATTATTTGGCCCACTTCTTGCTTTATACAAAATAACGCCCCAACGATGTGGCAACCCTCTTGTTAACGCAGACAGCGCCGTCTGCCGATCGCTTTTATTCTCTCCGGCCTCCCGGAAACAATCCAATTTGACCCTTCCCTTTCAAGAGGTTGCTATGGCTATTAGTCGTCGTTCATTTATCCAGGGTTCAGCAGTTTCAGCATTAGGTTTGGCGGCGGGCGTTGCGCCTAAGTTTTCTTTCGCCGCCGACAGCAAAGACGCGATTAAAATCGCCAGTATTCTCGACTTATCCGGCGGGCTCGATATCTACGGCAAGCCAATGTCGAACGCGATTAATTTGGCGGCAGAAGAGATCAACGCAGCGGGCGGTTTATTAGGTCGCCCGTTGCAGGTGATTAATTACGATGCGCAATCCAACATGCAGCTTTATGCGCAATATGCGCAGCAGGCGGCGCTGAAAGATAAAGTGGCGGTGGTGCACGGCGGCATTACCTCGGCTTCGCGCGAGGTTATTCGTCCGGTGCTGGATCGTTTTCGTTCGCTCTATTTCTACCCGGCGCAATATGAAGGCGGCGTGTGCGATCGCAACTATTTCTCTTCCGGTTCTACCCCGGCGCAAACCGTGGAAAAACTGGTGCCTTATGCGGTGAAGAAGTGGGGCAAAAAAGTTTACGTGCTGGCGGCGGATTATAACTACGGGCAGATCGTCTCGGCGTGGGTGAAAAAGTCGGTGCACGATAACGGCGGCGAAGTGATGGCGGTTGAATTCTTCCCGCTGGATGTCACCGATTTTGGTGCGGCCATCTCCAAAATCCAGAGCGCCAAACCCGACATGGTGTGGTCAGCGCTGGTCGGTGGCGCGCACATCTCCTTCTATCGCCAGTGGCATGCGGCCGGTATGAGCGGCAAGATCCCGATTGCCTCCACGGTGTTTGGTGGCGGCAACGAACACATCATTCTGTCACCGGAAGAGAGCAACGGCATTCTGGTGGCCGCCAACTATATGCAGGAAATCCCCTCGCCGGAAAACAAAGCGTTCGTCGAACGATTCCATGCGCGTTACGGCGCGAATACGCCGTACATCAGCGACCTCGCGATGGGCGCTTATCAGGGCATGTTGATCTGGGCGGAAGGGGTGCGCAAAGCGGGCGATATCGATCGCATGAAAGTGATTGAGGCGCTGGAGTCCGGCGTCACGCTGACCTCGCCGAGCGGCAAGCTGAGCGTTGATCCGGCCACGCATCACTGTTCGCTGGATGTGCATATCGCTGAAGTGGAAAACCATCAGATGAAAATTCTGGAAACCTTCACCGATCAAGCGCCAGTGGATACCGCGATGGTGTGCGATCTGAAGAAAAATCCGCGCGATACCAAACAGTATCAAATTGAGCTGTAACAGGAGCCGCTATGGATCTGTTCATTATCTACGCCATTGAAGTGCTCAATGCCATCGCCGTGCTGGTGATCATGAGCGTTGGGCTGGCGGTGGTGTTCGGCATGATGAAAATCGTCAATATGGCGCACGGCGAATTCATGATGCTGGGCGGCTACAGCGCCATTTTGGCTACCAATCAGTGGGGCGTGCCGATTTGGATCTCAATGTTGGTGATCGCGCCGCTCACCGTGGGCGTGTTTGGCGCGGTGATTGAGCGCGTGATTATCCGCCATCTGTATGGGCGGATGATCGATACCATGCTGGCGACTTGGGGGCTGAGTCTGGCGTTGATCGGTGCCGCCACCATGCTGTTCGGCAACACCACGCTGGGCATCAGTTCGCCGCTGCCCAGCGTCAGCATCGGCCATTACAGCACCAGCGGTTATTCGCTGTTCATGATTGTGTTTGCCGTCGGCTTGCTCGGCGCGCTGTGGCTGCTGCTGCGCTTTACCACCTTAGGTCTGTGCGCGCGCGCCACCATGCAGAATGCGCGCATGGCGGCAGCGCTCGGCAGTAATCCGGGCAAGATCTACAGCCTGACGTTTGGCTTGGGTGCGGCGCTGTCGGGTTTGGGCGGCGCGCTGTTAGCGCCGATTACCGGCGTGATCCCAACCATTGGCGTCAGTTTTATCGCCAAAGCCTTTATCACGGTGATTGGCGGTGGCAGCGCCATCATCGCCGGTACGCTCTCCGCCTCCACGCTGTTCGGCACCATCTCGCAGTTGGTGACCTACTTCTCCACGCCGGTATTTGGTGCGGTTGCGCTGTTGCTGAGCGCCATTGTGCTGCTGCGCTTGCTGCCGCAGGGCATCACCGGACGCTTCTTCAGGAGATCGCTGTAATGAAACTGTTCTCGGAAAAGATCCAGATTGTCGTCACTTCTCTGGCGATGGTGCTGGTAGCGCTGTGGCTGTCAGGCGCGATTGAGCTCTACACCTTGCTGTCACTGACGGTGTTTCTGGTAATGGGCTTGTTGTCGCTTAGCCTGGCGTTTATCTGGGGTTGCGGCGGCATCCTGTGCTTCGGCCAGGCGGCGTTTTTCGGTTTAGGCGCTTATACCTATGCGATTTGCGCCATCAACTGGGGCGATTCGACCTGGGCAGTGGTGATGGCGGTGCTGCTGCCAACGCTGTTCTCGCTGCTGCTCGGCTACGTGATTTTTTATGGCGGCGTCAGCGATGTCTATCTCGGCGCGATCACGTTGGCAGTGAGTCTGGTGCTGTTTAACTGTGTTAACTCCACCTCCGGCAGCGAATATCACATCGGCGAAGCGCTGCTGGGCGGCTTTAACGGCATTCCCTCAGTTCCGACGCTCAACCTGCCGTTCCAGCCGGATGCCTTTTTATCGCCCGAGGCGATCTTTATGGTCACCGCCGGTTGTCTGGCGCTCTGCTACGCCTTGCTGAAGTTCGTGCTGCTGAGCCGCTTTGGCAAAACCGTGGTGGCGATTCGTGAGAACGAGCAGCGCGCCGGATTGCTCGGCTACAACGTGCCGGCGCATAAGCTGGCGACCTTCGCCATCGGCGCAGCCATTGCCGGACTGGCGGGCTGCTTGTATGTCAACTGGGGCGCGTTTGTCAGTCCCGGCGTGTTCAGCATCAGCCAGTCGGCGCAGATCATCATCTGGGTGATTGTCGGTGGACGTGGCACGCTACTTGGGCCGGTGATCAGCTGCGTGCTGTTGCAGTGGATGGTGACGCGGCTGGGCGCGCAGCAAACCGTGGATGTCAATTTAGTGCTCGGCGTAATCCTGGCGGTGTTTGTGTTGCTGATTCCGGGCGGCATTTTACCGACGCTGCAGCGTCTGTGGCGGCGCAAGCGTCCCGCCGCCGCACCCGCCAGCCGTGCGCAGGTCACTGAGGTGAAACAATGACAACCAACGTGTTACTGGAAACCCGCAAAATGGGCGTCAGTTTTGGCGGCGTACATGCGGTGAAAGAGGTGGATTTCACCTTACGTGAAGGCGAGTTGCGCTGCCTGATTGGCCCCAACGGCGCAGGCAAAAGCACCTTCTTCAAGATGTTGAGCGGCCAGGTGACGCCGACGCGCGGCGAGTGTCGCTATCGCGAACAGGTGATCTCCGGCAAACGACCTTGGGAGATCGCGCGTTTGGGAATTGGCATCAAAACCCAGGTGCCGAGTGTGTTCGAGAGGTTAAGCGTGCGGGAAAACTTGTGGCAGGCGGCAGCCAATAAGCTGGCGAAAGCGGCGCTGCCAGCGGCGATTGAACAGGTGCTGGGGGATATCGGTCTGGTTGATCTGCAACACGCGGTGCTCTCGGAACTGGCGCATGGTCAGCGGCAATGGGTGGAACTGGGGATGATCCTGATCTCCAAACCGCAGCTGGTGCTGCTGGATGAACCGGCGGCGGGCATGACGCATCAGGAAGTGCGTAAAACCGCGCAACTGATCAAGGCGATTAATCAGCAGAGCACGGTGGTGGTGGTGGAACACGACATGGAGTTCATCAGCATGATTGCGCAGCAGGTGACGGTATTTAACCAGGGAGCGGTGCTGGCGGAAGGCAGTTTCCGCGAGGTGACGCAAAATCCGTTGGTGAAAGAGGCGTATCTCGGCAATCTGGAGATTAAACATGCTTGAAATAAAAGAGATGGTTTCGGGCTACAACAAGATTCCGGTGCTGAACTTATCCGAGCTGTTTGTCGGCGCGAAGTCGTTCACCGGCGTGCTGGGCCGCAACGGCATGGGCAAAACCACGCTGCTGCGCACCATTATGGGCGAACTGCCAGCCTGGCAAGGCCGCATTGCGCTGAACGGCATCGATATTACCGGTTATCAGGCGCACCAGCGTGCGGTGGCGGGCATCGGTTTTGTCCCGCAAGGACGACAGATTTTCCCGCAGCTGACGGTGGAGGAGAATCTGCGTATGGGCTGCGTGAAACACTTCTCCCGCGCCGGGCAGATTATCGATCAGATGCTGGAATATTTTCCGCGCCTGAAACGCCTGCTGGCGCAGCCGGGCGGTGCGCTATCGGGCGGCGAGCAGCAGCTATTAGCGCTGGCGCGTTGCCTGTGCGGCCAGCCGCAGCTGGTGCTGCTGGATGAGCCAACGGAAGGGATTCAACCGAATATCTGCGAGGAGATCATTGAGACGTTGCGGCGGCTGCGCCACGAGATGGATATTTCGATCATTCTGGTGGAGCAGGATATCGAGTTTCTCTATGCGCTGTCTGACCAGATTCATGTGATTGAAAAGGGGCAGATTGTGCAGAAGATCAATCCGAAAACCCAGTCGAGTGCCAGCGTGGCGGAACAGTTTTTAGGGTTTCATGTTTGAGTTGTATTGCCATTGCCCTCACCCTAGCCCTCTCCCGCAGGCGGGAGAGGGGACAGATTGAGCGGGCTTGTATATGGCAGCATCGCCCTCTCCCTGTGGGAGAGGGCCGGGGTGAGGGCATCAGCGCGCAGAGGACGTTGTCCGCCCTGACACAGCACCCGGCAGCATCAGCAAAGCACGGATTCAGCCGCTCGCTTACTGTGAGGCTTCCTCATTCGGGATGCGCATAGGGTGAACCATGACTGAACAAACATTACTGGCAACGCTTTCTGGTGTCCGGCTGCATATTTTCCATCCTGATTCACAGAGCGTGCGCGCGTTTTGCGCTTCGCTGACGCAATTAGGCTGTCACGCGCATCACAGCTGGCCGCCTGCTGCATCAATCCCTGTGGATACGCAGCTGCTGCTGGTGGCGATTGATGTGCATCAGCAGCAGCCTTTATCCACTCTGTTCAACAGCGCGCGCGAAAAGGATATTCCCATTATCGCGCTGGCGGATAGCCACAACGCGCGGCTGTTTCCGCTACTGCTGCAATTCCAGCCGAACGCCATCGCCGAGCGTGAGCTCAATCCGTTTGCCTTAATTGTGCAGATGATTGGCACGCTACAAACCGTGCTTCATCACCAGCGGTTGCGTGCGGTGCAGGAGGCGCGTAAAGCGCGCGGGGAAAGGTTGGCGCAGGCCAAAGGCGTGCTGATGCAAACCTTCGGGCTGGATGAATCGGGGGCGTATCGCTTGATGCGCAGCGAAGCGATGAACACGCGCAGCAGCATGGAATACACCGCCGAGCGCGTGATCACCACGCTACAAAAGTAGCGGCGCGTCCGGCTGCCGTAACAGGCTGCTGGGCGTATAACCAAAGGCTTTGCGAAACGCCAGGCTGAAGTGCGACATATCGCTGAAACCGTGATCCAACGCCACCTGAGTGATATTGCGCGCTTTGCCTTCGGCCAGAACGCGATGGCACGCCTGCAAACGCTCCTGCCAGAGGAAGTTCATCGGCGTCGTGCCGTGGGCGGCAAACACCCGGCTGATGGTGCGCGGCGAGACGTGATGCGCATTGGCGATCTGCGCCACCGACAGCTCCGGCTCCTGCAAATTGTGGCGCAGAAAACTCACCACGCGCGAATACAGATCCGGTTTCAGCGCCTCTTCACTGTGCTGCAAATTGACGCTCACCGAAATCATATTCAGCAGCGTGTTGGCAAACTGCTCCGCCAGAAACGGATTCTCGCGGTCGGGATTAAACACAAAGGCTTCCTGTAAAAGCAGCTTAAGCGATGCCATGCCGGGGCGCGTAAGATCCAGCGTTTTGCCCGCCAGTTTGGCGGTGGCAGGCGCTTCCTTCTCCATGATGTGGCGCGGCAGATGCACGATATTGATCGCCACCTTCTCCATGGCAAAATCAAACGGCGTCGCGGCATCGTAGATCACCACGTCGCCCGCGCTGACGCGTGATTGATGGCCATTCTGCCGCAGCGTGCCGCTGCCAGCGCAAACATAACCCAGATAGAAATCGTGATTAGGATGGCGGCGGATGCACTCCGGCGTGCGTTGCCACATCAGCGCGGTATGCGATACGTGATTGGCAATATCCATGTGACCGAGCATCGAATAGGCAAAGCTGCCGGAAAAGGTGCCTGAGTGCATCTGGCGCGCTTCGGCTTTGATCAGACGCGAGCACACCGCATCACGCCAGGCATCGAAGCGATGACGGTTATCGAGATCGTCGGTGGTGAAAAGCTCTTTCATATCAGCATCCCCTAAACATGGCGAAAAGGGCGGAAGTCAGGGAGTTAAAGCAAGTTTCAGGCCATGAGCGGGTGAAATGACCGCCCCGAATTTGTTGGGGCGGCAAAGGCGGCGGATTTACAGCGCGGGATGCTGTTTGTGCCAGTCGGTAACCTGCTGGAAGGCCCACGCGCCCTGAATCATGGTGGTTTCGGCGAAATGTGCCGCCACCAGCTGGAAGCCAATCGGTGCGCCGCTGGCGGTTTTGCCGCACGGCAAGGTGATGGTGGGGTGTCCGCTGGCGTCGAATGCACTGGTATAGCGCAGTACGCCGTTAAACAGTGCCTGATCGGTACCAAAACGGGTCATGGTGTCCCAGGTCAATCCGGCATACGAGGTGGCCGGTGCCAGAATCAGATCAACCTGAGTAAAGAGCGCGGAGATATCTCCACGCAGCGCTGCACGGCTGAGCAGCAAGCGCTGATACGCCAGCGCGGTGACGCTGTGGCCAAGATCCAACAGGCCAGCCAGGCCGGGACCGTATTGATCTTTCTGCGCTGGATAGGTCTCTTCATGCGCCAGCGCAGTTTCCACGGCGCAGAGTGCGCTCCACTCGGCGGCGGCTTTTTCGGTATCAGGCAAGGTGATATCCACCATGGTCGCGCCGAGCGAGCTCAAGGTGGCGATCGCCGATTGCAGCGCGGCGCAGGTTTCCTCGTCAACTTTCTCCAGCGCCCAGCTTTTATCTACGCCGATGCGCATCTTGCTAATGCCGCGCGTCATCAGCGCCAGATAATCCGGCACCGGCTCGCTGCTGGAGGTGGGATCTTTGTCATCGCGACCGGCAATGGCCTGCAACATGGCGGCGGCATCGGCGGCGTTACGCGCCATCGGACCAATATGATCCAGTGATGCCGCCAGTTCACAGGCACCGTGACGCGTGACGCGGCCCCACGTCGGTTTAATGCCGGTCAGCCCGTTGGCGTTGGAGGGAAAGCGAATCGATCCGCCGGTATCGGTGCCAATCGAGCCGAAGCATAAACCTGCGGAAGTGGCGACGCCGGATCCGCTGGAGGAGACACCGGTCCACAGCGCGCTGCCCCACGGATTATTGGGGCGGGTGATATCGGGATGGTGATCGGCGAAGGCGCTTTCGGTTTGCGTCAGCTTGCCGAGAATCACCGCACCCGCCGCGCGGAAGCGCTCCACCACGGTGGAGTCTTCCGTTGGGTAACGATCTTTGTGGATGATCATGCCGTGGCTGGTGGGCGCGTCTTTGGTCCAGATCAGATCTTTCAGCGCAATCGGTACGCCGTGTAGTGGACCGCGCATTTTTCCCTGCGCAATTTCGGCATCGGCTTCAGCCGCCTGTTGCAGCGCACTGTCGCGCATCACGTAGAAGTAGCTGTGTAAGTCGCGATCGAGCGTATCGATGCGCGTCAGCAGGGTTTGTGTGACCTCCACCGAAGAAATTTCGCCCGACTGAATCAAGCGGCCAATTTCCAGCAAGCTTTTGTAATGCAGATTATCCATCGTGACCTTACCTCGTGAGTGAGAGATGTGTTGATGAATAACGTAAGTCACCGCGTGAAGTGCGGCTGTGTTTAGGCGGACAGATGGTATGTCAGAACTGCCAATGCATTTCCCTCACCCCAGCCCTCTCCCGCAGGCGGGAGAGGGAGCAGACGGTGCACAATCGGTTCCCTCTCCCGTTTATGGGAGAGGGTTAGGGTGAGGGCAAAAACCATTAAAGCTGCTGAACATTTCGCCGATAACTCTCAGGAATAGTACACAACGAGGATTATTTTCATGCTAAATGGGATTGGCAGCAGCGTACTGAGAAATTTAATCGCATCGAATGCGGTGGTGACGCCAGCGGTGAACAACAAATCCGCGCAAAACGCCCTGACGGCGGAAGCGTCCACCAAAGTCACCTTCAGTGAGGCGAGCGATGCCATCGCCGCTATCTATAAAATCGAACCCGCGCAGGTTAAGAGTTCCGTCGATGTCACCAGCAGCCTGCAAGCGCAGCTCAACGGTGCCGCGCATGCCAGCGGCGTCGGCATGAACGGTCTCGGCAGCACCTTACTGAGTAATCTGGCCAGCCATCGCGGCGACGTGACCTTGAGCGTGCCAGCCACCGAAGCGGTGAGCGGCGCAAAGAGCAGCAGCCAAAGCGCGCTGGCACTGACCATCACCACGCAATCGGGCGTGCAGGTGAGTTTGCAGATGACGCGCCAACAGGGCGGCATGGTGGTGGAGTTGAAAACCAGCGGCGGCCAGCTGAGCAACGATGAAGCGGCGGCAATGGGGCAACTGTCAGCAGGCTTGCAAAAAGCGCTGGATGGCCTGGATGGCAGCACCACCAAGCTCGATATCAGCGATCTGATGAAGTTCGACAGTTCAGTATTGAAAAGTGTCGATTTGAAGACCGATCTGCGGAATGGCAATAACGTCACGCAATCTCTGAATCTGCATGCCGACGATCAGGAGCGCTGGCTTGGTTTCCATAACGGCGATGTCAGCATCAAACTTGATACTGATATGTCGAAACTGACGCAGGCGGGCAGCGCGGGGCAGCAGGCGGCGGCACTGGATCAGTGGAGCAGCAAATTCGATCAGGCGGCTTCGCGCGGCCATGGCGATAGTGACATGCTGGCGCTGTTTAAGGACAGTTTCCGCGCGCTGAACACTACCGAAGGTAAAGCGGCGGAAAGCATCAACACGCAGCGTGTGAAGTCGATTGATGCCAATGCAGCGAAGAACGGTGCGATCAGCGGACTGGCAGATTTCTCGGCTACGTATCAGCAGACGCCGGTTTCCGGTAATCCGTATAAGCCGGAAGAGCAAGACACCTTCTCACTTAACGTGGCGCAAAAAACCGCTGCCCAGACGCATGGCGATACCCAGGATTTGACCCAGCAAACGCTGTTTAAACTCAAGGCCAGCTTCCACACCGCGCTGGATTCTGACTCGGCGGTGAAATTGACCGAACAGAAGTCGTCACAAAATTATAAGTACCATTTGATTGATGACGAAGAGCGTAGCCAGACATCGGTGGCGCAGAATAAGAAAGGCGATTTGACCGCGAATTATTCCCAGCAGCTGACGCAAACTGAGACGGTGCAAACCTATCAGCTGGCGAAGTTGATTGATAGCGTACAGATCCCGCACAGCGTGAAAAACGAATTCACCCGCAGTTTCGCCGCCGCGCAGTTTGATGCGCAAATATAAAATCGTAGGGTCGCCATTAATGGCGACCTTATATAATCCCGCACAATTCCGTAGGGTCGCCATTTATGGCGTAATGCCGATCAGTTAAGCCCGAAATGATCGGTTGAACGATCCTCCAGTTCTGCAAAAATCCGTAATCTCACAGGAATTACGGATTTTTTTATGTTACTCAGTCAGGCTCTCGATGCCGTTCTTAACTTTACGCCCAAAGAGTTCTCCGCGCTCTCCGATCTGCTCTCGCCTGAACTCATCGACGAATGCCTGGCTGATACTGGTATCGTGACCGTGCGAAAACGCCGTCTTCCAATGGAGATGATGGTCTGGGCCGTTACCGGCATGGCCCTGTTCCGCTCGCTTTCCATGAACCAGATTGTTTCTCATCTGGATATCGTTTTGCCGGGCAAGCGCCCATTCGTCGCGACCAGCGCGGTTGTGCAGGCGCGTCAGCGGCTCGGAGAAGACGTGGTCCGCCGGGTCTTTGAAAAGTCACGCCAGCTCTGGTTTGATAAAACACCGCTGTCACACTGGAACGGCCTGACACTGCTGGCGGTCGACGGCACGCTGTGGCGGGCCCCCGATACGCCGGAAAACGATAAGGCCTTTGGGCGGACGGCAAATGCACACAGTCAGTCTGACTGGCCTCAGCTGCGCATGGTCTGCCAGATGGAGCTGACAAGCCATCTCTTATCGGGCGTGAGCTTTGGCAGCGTGACCGAAACCAGCGAGGTTGATCTTGCGGCACAACTGGTGGGACAGACGCCGGATCACTCGCTAACGATCCTGGATAAAGGCTTCTATGCGCCCGGCTTCCTGCATTACTGGCAGACCTCGGGGGTGGAAAGACACTGGATGCTACCTCTGCGCAACGATGCAAAATACCGTGTTCTGCAAAAACAGGGCTCAGGCAGCGAGCTGATAGAACTGGACCTGTCGTGGCAGGCGCGTAAAAAATGGAAAGATGTGCCGGAAACGCTGACGGCGCGACTGATAAGCAAAAAGGTTAACGGGAGAGTGGTGAAAATCCTGACGTCAATGTGCGATCCATTGCGATATCCGGGAGGGGATATCGTTGATCTTTATGGACATCGCTGGGAAATAGAACATGGCTTCCGGGAGATGAAGCAGCATCTGTTGAACAACGAGCTCACGCTGAGAAGCAAAACACCGGAACTGGTGAAGCAGGAGTTATGGGGCGTTGCGCTGGCGTATAACCTGCTGCGTTTTATGATGGCGCAGATGGCCTATAGCCTGAAAAACGTGGAGCCTTATCAGCTGGGGTTTAAGCAGGCGGCACTGTACCTGACAGGTCAACTGAGACTCCTGCCTGCGGTAGCGCCGGGAAAAATTCCGAGAATAATAGATGAAATAATGGCGATGGCGGGAAGCTTCGTGCTGCCAACCCGGCGGACGAGACATTATCCGCGAGCGGTGAAAAAGAAGCCGAAACGCTATGCGTTCCGGCATGATTAAGTCTTAACTGACGAGCATTACGCCATTTATGGCGACCCTACGTTATATGCATTATTTAAATTTTGATTGCGTTATTTGATCTTAAGAATTACTCGCCGCTTTTTTATACTCGCTAATTGCCCGCAGCGCCGCTGCTAGCCTGTTGTTGTGCTTAATTAAATCCATAGCTTAATAATGGCAACGCATTGCCGGATATAGCATAACCGCGCTATTTACTTGTTTTAACCTCGCTGATTATCATCGCTTTCAATCCGTTATTCATTCCACGGCCTGCTGACTTTTTCAGTGCAGGCTTACCCTTCGCTGTGCAGTAAAAGTGAAATCAGCTATGACGCAAAACAGTGACGAGATTATTAACCGCGCGGCGGTATTAAATAGCGATGAACAAGCCATCGCCGCCGCACGCCATTTGGCCGAGCAGGCGAAAGGCGGGGCAGTCGAGCGCGATCAGCAACGCATCTATCCTATCGCGCTGCTCAACCAGTTCACCGCGTTGGGCCTTGGCAGCATCAGTGTGCCACGCGAATTTGGCGGCGCAGGTTTGTCGTACCAAACCCTGGCCGAGGTGTTTCGTCTGATCTCCGCCAGCGATCCGTCGCTGGGGCAAATCCCGCAAAACCACTTTGGTCTGATTCAGTTCATCCTCGGCGAAGGTTCGGCGGCGCAACAGCAGCAACTGCTGAGCGCGGTGGTGCAGGGCAAGCGTCTGGGCAACGGTGGGCCGGAGAAAAACACCAAACATACGCGTGATGTGCAGGCACAGCTGGTGACAACGTCACAGGGCCTGCAGCTCACCGGCGAGAAGTTCTACTCCACTGGCGCGTTGTTCGCCGACATTTTGGTCACCACCGCGATGCACGATCAGCAGCCGAAGATGGCCTTTATTCCGCTGCCAGCATCGGGCGTGGAGATTGTTGATGACTGGTCGGGTATCGGCCAGCGCACCACCGCCAGCGGCACGGTGAAACTGCAGCAGGTTGCGGTGGATCCGGCGTTATTAATGTCGCTGCCCGCAGCCGAAAAACCGACGCTGCGCGGTGCGGTTTCCCAACTGATTCAGGCGGCGATTGATGCAGGCATTGCGCAAGGCGCGCTGGATGAGGCGCTGGAGTTTGTGCGCAGCAGCTCGCGACCTTGGGTCGATGCCAATGTCAGCCGCAATGCCGACGATCCTTACATCCTCGCCGATGTTGGCCGCATCAGCACCGAACTGAGCGCCGCCAACGCACTCCTGACGCGGGCCGCCCGCGTGCTCGACAGCATCGATCAGCAGGCGCTGACCGCCGAAAACTGCGCGCGCGCCTCGATTGCGGTAGCGGAAGCCAAAGTACTCACCACCCAAGTGGCGCTGCGTGCCAGCGAGAAACTGCTGGAATGGGGCGGTAGTCGCGGCACTTTGCTGCGCCACGGACTCGATCGTCACTGGCGCAATGCGCGCACTCACACTTTGCACGATCCGGTGCGCTGGAAAACCCACGCCATCGGCAACTATTACCTCAATGATGCGCTGCCTGCGCGTCATGCGTGGATTTAAGGAGCAACCATGACGCAGGTATCGCCTAAACAGCGCGCATCGCGCATCACCCACGCCCAACAGGCCTTGCAGGTGGCGCAGGAACTGGCGGAACGTTTTCGTGCCGGTTCCGCCCAGCGCGACCGCCAACGTGAACTGCCGCACGCCGAGTTGCAGGCACTGTTTCAATCCGGGCTCGGTGCCATCACCGTGCCGCGTGACTTTGGCGGCATTGAGATTTCTACCGCCGAACTGGCCGGGATTTTCGTGATATTGAGCGCCGCCGACGGATCGATTGGTCAGGTGCCGCAGAACCATTTTTATGCGCTGGAAGTGCTGCGCATCAACGGTAGCCAGGCGCAGAAACAGCGGCTCTACGCCGAAGTGCTGGCAGGGGTGCATCACGGTAATGCGCTGGCGGAATTCAGTTCTCCTGCCGCGCATCAACGTTCTACGGCGGTTTCGCAACAGGCCGAAGGATTGCGCCTCAACGGCAACAAGTTTTACTGCACCGGCGCGCTGTATGCCGACCGTATTCCGACGCTGGCGATTGCCGATGACGGCAAAGAGCAACTGGTGTTTGTGCCGCGCCATCAGTCCGGCGTCAACGTGATTGATGACTGGAGCGGCTTTGGTCAGCGCACCACCGGCAGCGGCAGCGTGCAGTTCCGCGATGTGGCGATTGCGCCGGAAGATGTGGTGCCATTCCAGACCGCGTTCGAGCGTCCGAGCACCGTTGGGCCCTTTGCGCAGATTATGCATGCGGCTATCGATCAGGGCATTGCGCGGGCGGCGTTTGAAGACATGCTCGATTTCCTGCGTCTGCGCGCGCGTCCGTGGCCGGACAGCGGCGTGGATCGTGCCAGCGACGATCCGCTGACGCTCGATCGTACCGGTCGTCTGGCCGCACGTCTAAGTGCGGGCGATGCGCTGCTGGCGATTGCCGGTGATGCGGTTGACGTCGCGCAGCGCGATCCCAGTGCCGAAAACGTGGCGCTGGCGTCGGTGGACGTGGCGAAGGCGCGCGCCTGGACCACAGAAGTGTCGCTGGAAGCCAGCAATCTGCTGTTTGAACTCGGCGGATCGCGTTCCAGCCTGCGCGAACACAACTTCGACCGCCACTGGCGCAATGCGCGTACGCATACCTTGCACGATCCGGTGCGCTGGAAATATCCGGCAATCGGCAACTACCTGCTGAATGGCGTGTTGCCGCCGCGTCGGGGGACGATATGAGTCAAAAACAGATTCTGCTTAACGCCTTCAATATGAACTGCGTTGGGCACATTCATCACGGCATGTGGACCCATCCGCAGGATCGCTCGGTGGATTTCAACTCGCTGGATTACTGGCTGGATCTGGCGCGCTTGCTGGAGCGCGGACTGTTTGATGGGCTGTTTATCGCCGATATTCTCGGCGTGTATGACGTCTATCAGCAAGGCATTGGCCTGACCGCTAAAGAGTCGATTCAGCTGCCGGTCAACGATCCGCTGATGCTGATTTCCGGCATGGCCAGCGTCACGCAGCATCTGGGTTTTGGCGTGACCGCCAATCTGAGTTATGAAGCGCCGTATCCGTTCGCACGCCGCCTCTCCACGCTCGATCACCTGACCAAAGGGCGTATCGGCTGGAACATCGTCACCGGATATCTCGATAGCGCCGCGCGTGCCATGGGGCAGCAACAGCTGCTGGCGCACGACCGCCGCTACGATCAGGCCGATGAGTTTCTCGATGTCACCTACAAGCTGTGGGAAGGCAGCTGGCAGGATGATGCGCTGGTGCAGGATAAAGCCCATCGTTGCTACGCCGATGCCAATAAAATTCACCAAATCAATCATCAGGGCGAGTTTTATCAGATGCAGGGTTATCACCTGAGCAGCCCGTCGCCGCAGCGCACGCCGCTGCTATTTCAGGCCGGTTCCTCGGCGCGCGGCGTGCAGTTCGCCGGACGTCACGCCGAGTGCAGCTTTGTCAATGCCGCGTCACCCGCCGCGATGCGCGAGCAATCGACGCGCCTGCGCCAGGCGGCGGTGGAGGCCGGACGCCATCCTGACGATCTGCGTATCTTTATGGGCGTCAGCGTGATTGTCTCGCCAACCGAACGCGAAGCGCAGGAGAAGCATAAAAGCTACCTCAAATACGCCAGCCCGGAAGCGGGTATCGCGCACTTCTCCAGCTCGATTGGCCTGGATCTGGCGGCGTTCGAACTTGATGAGCCGATTCAGACCGGCGACACGCGCGCCATTGAATCAGTGAGCAAAGCTTTCAGCGGCTGGACGCGCCGCCGTTTGCTGGAGCAGCACGCGATGGGCAGCCGCTATCCGCTGATCGTCGGCAATCCGAGCCAGGTCGCGGATGCATTGATTACGTGGATCGATGAAGGCGATATCGACGGCTTTAACCTGACGCGCATCCTCAATCCGCAGAGCTACCGCGATTTTATCGATCTGGTGGTGCCGGAATTACAGCAGCGCGGCCGATTCAAGACCGCGTATCAGCCCGGTTCGCTTCGCCACAAAATTTTTCAACAGCAGGACCGCTTGCCCGATCGCCATCCGGCGGCGCGCTGGCGCGACGGCGTTTAACCTTCGTTAATTTAACCTCAGGGATCTGATATGAACATTGCACGTCATTTTGCACTGGCTGCCAGCGTCGCACTGCTGGCGTTTAGCGCCGTCGCCGCCGAAAACTACAGCGGCCCGCTGAAAGTCGGTACCACCGCCGCCTTTGCACCGCCGCTGGAAACCGCAGTTGCCGAGGCGAAGAAACAAGGCTTGAACGTCGAGCTGGTGGAGTTCACCGACTGGACCGCGCCGAACGTTAGTGTGGAAAACGGCGATATCGACGTGAACCTGTTCCAGCACAAACCGTTCCTGGAGAACGCCAATCAGCAGGGCGGATTCCATCTGGTGCCGTTCGCGCCAGCGATCATCAATAACATCGGGCTCTATTCGAAGAAACATACCGCGATTGACCAGATTCCTGATGGCGGCACGGTGGCGATTGCCAACGATCCAATCAACGGCGCGCGCGGCCTGCTGCTGCTGCAAAAAGCCAAACTGATTACTTTAAAACCGGGCGCGGGCCTCAAATCTACCGTGGATGACATCGTCAGCAACCCGAAGCATCTGAAAATTATTGAAGTGGAAGCGGTGCAGCTGTCGCGTTCGCTGGATGAAGTCGATTTAGCGCAGGGTTATCCGCACTATCTGCGCCTGTCGAAGACCATCGATCCGAACAATGCGCTGCTTTTCGATGGACTGGAGCATCCGGAATACGTGATTCAGTTCGTGATCCGCGACGGTCATCAGAACGATCCGCGCCTGGCGAAGTTCGTTGATATCTACCAGCATTCGCCGGTGGTGCGCGCCAAACTTGATGACTTCTACGGCAAGCTGTATCAGCCGGGCTGGAGCCAGTAAATATGGTGAGCCTGACGCTACCTGGCGAGCGCGATGCGTTGCTGTCACCGACGGCTGAGACGGCAGGGAAAATCCACGTGCAGATTCGTGGCCTGAGTAAGCGCTATCCGGGACAGACTCAGGACGCGCTGAAGGAGGTCGATTTGCAGGTTAAGCGCGGCGAGATTTTTGGCATCATTGGGCGCAGCGGTGCCGGTAAATCGACGCTGATTCGCTGCCTCAATCGGCTGGAAAATCCCACTCGCGGTCAGGTGGTGATTGACGGTATCGATCTCGGCACGCTGAGCGATCGTCAGCTGGTGGATTGGCGACGCGGTACCGGCATGATTTTTCAGCACTTCAATTTGCTGTCGGCAAAAACGGTGCGGGAAAACATCGAGCTGCCGATGAAAGTGGCGGGCGTGCCTGCGGCGGAGCGGCGGCGCAAAGTGGATGAACTGCTGGCGTTGGTGAGCCTTGAGCAGCGCCAGCACGCGTGGCCTGCGCAGCTATCCGGCGGGCAGAAACAGCGCGTCGGCATTGCGCGCGCGCTGGTGCACGATCCGGAACTGCTGCTGTGTGATGAAGCCACCTCGGCGCTCGATCCGGAAACCACGCGTTCGATTCTGGCGCTGCTGAAAAAGATTAATCAACAGCGGCACATCACTATCGTGCTGATCACCCATGAAATGGATGTGGTGCACGACCTCTGTCATCAGGTGGCGGTGATTGATCAGGGCGAAATCATTGAGCGCGGACCGGTGTGGCAGGTGTATAGCAATCCACAGCAAGAGACCACGCGCCAGCTGCTCAATCCGCAGTTCAGCGCCTTGCCGGAAGCCATTCAACCGCTCTTGACGCCGACGCGTCTGCATGGCGATTCACGCTTGCTGGTGCGTCTGCGCTACACCGGACAAGGCGCGCAGCCGGATTTGGCGGCCCTGAGTGCGCGGGTGGGTGGGGAGCTGACGCTTATTTATAGTGCGGTGGAGTGGGTGGATAGCAAACCGACCGGGCAAATGTTGCTGCTGCTCGATGCACAGCATGACGCGGACGCCGCGCGGACGCGGTTAACCCCGATTACGGACCAACTGGAGATTCCGGGCTATGTCACTGGCTATTGATCGTTTATGGATTGGACTGCTGGATACGCTGCTGATGGTCGGCGTGTCGTCGCTGCTGGCGCTGGCGCTGGGATTACCGATGGCGGTGATTCTGGTGGTAACCGGACGCGGCGATCTGTTCCCGAGCCCGCTGCTGAATCGCGTGCTGGGTTGGGTGGTGAACCTGTTCCGCTCGATCCCGTTTTTGATTCTGATGGTGGCGCTGATTCCGTTCACCCGCTGGATCGTCGGCACCACCTATGGCGTGTGGGCGGCAGTGGTGCCGCTGACATTGGCTGCGACGCCGTTCTTTGCGCGCATCGCCGAAGTGAGCCTGCGCGAAGTGGATAAAGGGCTGACCGAAGCGGCGCAGGCGATGGGCTTCCATCGCTGGCATATTATCTGGCATGTGCTGCTGCCTGAAGCGCGGCCCGGCATTGTCAGCGGATTTACCATTACGCTGGTGACGATGATTAATGCTTCGGCAATGGCGGGCGCGATTGGCGCGGGCGGGTTAGGCGATTTGGCGTATCGCTACGGTTATCAGCGTTTTGATATGCAGGTGATGCTGACGGTGATTGTGGTGCTGGTGGCGTTGGTGACGGTGCTGCAGTTTTTTGGCGACAGGTTGTCGCGCAGGTTGAATCATCGTTAGGTGCGGTGTTTGGCCAGGTCGCCATAAATGGCGACCCTACGGCGCGTTATGTGCATGACGGTGATGTGGGGTTTTCGTAGGGTGCGCATTAATGCGCACCGTTTAAATGGCCGCGATTTAGCGGATCTGTAATTCTTCTAACGCCGCCAGCAGCGCATCCACTTTGGGAAGCAGCTGTTTGCGGCGCGGCCAAATCAGGGTTAAGGCCAAACCGTCCGGCTGTTGCTCGGGCAGAATAATCTCCAGCTCGCCGCGCGCCAGCGGTTCACGTACCAGCCACGATGGCATCTGCGCCACGCCCAATCCGGCGCACAGCGCCTGCATCTGCGCATCCACATCACCCAACGCCATGCGGTGTGGCAGGTTGCGCCAATGCGGATAGCCATCTTCCGTAGTGAACAGCCACGGCTTGGTGCTGCCATCGACGCGTTCATACATGATCGCCTGATGCTGCAACAATTCGGCTTCGCTGTTGGGTCGCCCCACGCGCGCCAGATAATCCGGTGCCGCGCAAAACACCATGCGTTCGCGGCCCATCTGACGACAGCCCAGCGAGGCGGGCAGATCCGGCGAGCCACCAATGCGCACCGCAACATCAATCCCTTCATCAAACAGATCAATAAAGCGATCCGAGAACGTCAGGTTGAGCTCCACATCCGGATGCTGACGGCAAAACGGAATCAGCAGCGGCATTACGCCAAGGCGACCATAGGTGTTTGGCACCGCCAAGCGTAAGCGCCCGGAAGGAATGGTGCGCTGCGCCGCCAGCACCGCTTCGGCTTCTGCCAGTTCCTCCATAATGCGCAAACAGGTTTGGTAATAGGCGTTGCCTGCATCGGTGAGTTTCAGGCTGCGGGTGGTGCGCTCCAGCAGCCGTGAACCGAGACGGGTTTCCAGCCGCGTGACGCTTTTGCTCACTGCCGAACCGGTGAGATGCAAGCGCTCAGCGGCGGCAGCAAAGCTGCCGCTCTCGACGCTGGCAACAAAGGGAACGATATCTTTCAGGCGCTGATCGTGCATGTATTCGTGAACTCAGGTTGTGAATGCCGTGAATTAATGCCAGGGATGGGAATTAAATTCTCTATTAAACTCATCATTACTGAAACTTAGGAGAATTGAAATGCATAAGCAGGCATTGATTGTTGGCATCAGCGGCGTAATTGGACGTGCGCTGGCAGAAAAATTACAGCGCGAAGGTTGGCAGGTGAGCGGTTTATCACGCGGGCGTGGCGCGGTGCCGGAAGGTTGCCGCAGCCTGACCGCCGATCTGACGGATGCCGACGCAGTGCGGTCTGCGCTGGCTGAAGAGAAGCCGGATGCGTTGTTCTTTAGCGTCTGGTCGCGCCAGGAAAATGAGAAAGAGAATATCCGCGTTAATGGCGCGATGGTGCGTAACGTGGTTGAAGCGCTGGGCGAGCGTCTGAATGGCGCGCATGTGGCGCTGGTGACCGGCCTGAAACATTATCTCGGCCCATTTGAAGCCTATGGCAAAGGCGCAGTGCCGGTGACGCCATTCCGCGAAGAGCAGGGACGTCAGCCGGTCGATAACTTCTATTACGCGCAGGAAGACGAAGTGTTTGCCGGTGCCGAGAAATATGGCTATCGCTGGAGCGTGCATCGTCCGCATTCGATCGTTGGATTTGCACTGGGTAACGCGATGAATATGGGCCAGACGCTGGCGGTGTATGCCACGCTGTGCCGCGAGCAAGGCTTGCCGTTTATTTTCCCAGGTTCGCCCGAGCAGTGGAATGGTGTGTCCGATGTCACCGATGCCGGTTTACTGGCGGAACAGTTGCTGTGGGCCGCGACTGCGGCAGAAGCGGCCAATCAGGATTTCAACGCGGTAAACGGCGATGTGTTCCGCTGGAACTGGCTGTGGCCTCGACTGGCGGCCTATTTTGGTGTGGAAGCGGCAGCGTATCCGGCGCAGATGATGCCGCTGGAAGGGCGCATGCAGGATGCCGCTGAAGCATGGCGCGAAGTGGCGGCGCGTTATCAGTTGCGTGAGGCTGATATCACTAAATTGGCCTCCTGGTGGCACACCGACGCAGATTTGGGCCGTCCGATGGAAGCCTTCACCGACATGAGCAAGAGCCGCAAAGCGGGCTTCACCGGCTATCGTTCAACGCTGGATTCATTTACTCAGCTGTTTGATCGGTTGAAAGCGGAGAAGGTGATTCCGCAGTAACGTTATGTTGATAGAAAAGGGCGGCTTGCTGGGCCTAATGCACGTTAGTTAAGCGTAAAATGGTCGCCATGAATGGCGACCCTACAAAGGTTTGGCGCGTTTTTCGTAGGGTGCGCATTCATGTGCACCTATATACATAAAATCAGGCATTGAGCGCAAAACCTGCATTAAACGCGTTGAGGTGAAAAATATAAATCACCTAAGTCACATCCTGCCTATGATTAGTTTTATATTCCTGTAAGTAATTAATGATTTTTTATTCATTAACATGCTCATTCAACTGATTTTATTCCTATCTTCACGATCCTCACTTTTGCAGTTTAAGTTGTACAATATAAATCACCTTGTACATATTAAATTCATAGCCTGCTATTTATTATGATCGCCGAATAAATTATTTTTCCAATTAAATGTTCAGGAAAAATAATGCAGTCTATATTGATCCTACGCATTTCTTAAATTCGAGGCTGGTATGTTTCTTAACTACTTTGCGCTTGGGGTTTTAGTTTTTGTTTTTCTTGTCATCTTTTACGGGATAATTGTGCTGCACGATATCCCCTATCTTATTGCAAAATCACGTAATCATCCGCACGCAGATGCAATACACGTCGCCGGCTGGGTAAGCCTGTTTACACTCCACGTCTTATGGCCCTTTTTATGGATTTGGGCCACGCTTTACCGGCCAGATCGGGGCTGGGGAATGGAAGGTAGGAACGCGTCACTGGAACAACGCATAACGGCGTTGGAACAAAAGGTGACGGCAGACCGGGATTCTCCGAAGGGGTGACATATGGACTTACTGATTATATTGACCTATGTCGCCCTGGCTTGGGCCGTTTTCAAAATATTCAGAATACCGGTAAATAAATGGACAGTCCCAACAGCAGCATTGGGCGGTATTGTGCTGGTCAGCGGCTTGATATTGTTAATGAATTATAATCATCCCTATACTTCGCTGGCACAAAAAGCCGTTATCGCCATCCCTGTGACACCGCAAGTGACCGGTATTGTCACCGAAGTCACTGACAAACAAAATATGCGGATTAAAAAGGGGGATATGCTTTTCCGCCTTGATCAAACCTTGTTTAAAGCGCGCGTCGACAGGTTGAATGCTGACCTCGTCACTGCCATCCATAATATTCAGGTATTACGTGGACAATTAGAGGAATCCCTGGCGAATACCTCAAATGTGAGTGCGGAAAGAGACCGGTTATATAAAAATTACCAACGTTATCTTTCCGGCAGTAAAGCCCGCGTAAATCCGTTTTCTGAACAGGATATTGATGACGCAAGGCAAAACTATCTCGCGCAGGATGCTTTGGTAAAAGGCTCGGTTGCTGAACAACGGCAGATAAAAAGCCAGTTGGATAGCATGGTCGGCGGCGAGCAATCGCAGATTGTTAGCCTGAGAGCCCAGTTAGCTGAGGCGCAATATAACCTTGATCAAACAATTATTCGTGCGCCGAGTGATGGATACGTAACGCAGGTATTAATTCGTCCCGGTTCTTTCGCATCTTCATTACCACTGCGGCCGGTGATGATTTTTATACCTGAACAGAAGCGTCAGGTTATTGCGCAATTCCGACAAAATTCATTGTTGCGTTTAACGCCCGGTGATGAAGCGGAAGTGGTATTTAATGCGCTACCGGGGCAAGTATTCAGCGCGAAACTGCTGAGAATTATTCCGGTGGTGTCGGGCGGTACATATCAGGCTCAGGGAACCTTGCAATCTTTGACGATTGATCCCGGTTCAGATGGCGTGCTGGCAGTGGTTGAATTAGATCCTGATGCGGCAGTCGATGCATTGCCGGATGGTATTTTTGCACAGGTTGCTGTTTATTCCGATCACTTTTCGCATGTTTCAGTAATGCGTAAAGTATTGCTGCGCATGACCAGCTGGGTTCATTATTTGTATCTTGACCATTAATAAAAAAGATATTATTTAATGCTTGTTAGTCAAGCTTGCATTGGTCGCCATAAATGGCGACCCTACGTGATTTGGCGGAGGGCGTAGGTAAGATTATTTCATTTGAAAAGGACTGCCTCAGCATAAGTCATATTCATGCTGAGGCAGTTTTGAAATTACTTTTTCTTGTAGACGATTGCAGTACCATAAATTTTGTTATTGGTATTCGCGGACGTCACGATATAGATGTCGCCGCCTTTTTCATCTGCCAGTTTGGACAGCTCTTCTTTTGCACTGGCGGCATCCGTTTCGCCTGATGTGGAAATATTGCCGACCTCGACATACTGATCTTTTACTTTTTCAAACTCGACCTTGGTCATCAGTTGCGCGGCAAATGAGCTGAATGATAAAGCGCTTACAACTAAGCCTAAAATTAACTTTTTCATACTGTTCCTTGGGTTAGAGAAAAAGATGAGTTGCTATTATTGTATAGTTTAGAAGCGAAACATTTACAACCTGAAGCAAGTCATTACGTTTTTATAGGCTTATGAATCGAAAGTCACCAAACGTTTCCCCACCAGCACGGTTAACGCCACTATCGTTACTATTGCTGCCAGATGCATGACAAAATCCAGCGGATGCAGATGCACCGGATGGCAAAACGCCAGCAACGTCACTGCCATGCAGGAAACGCCCAAGCCCGCCATCGCCAAACTGCGCACTGGATGCAGTGCGCGAGTGCGGCGCAGGCTGGCGATCATCAGCGCCATCATCGGTGTGCTCACCACCAACAGAAAGGTAAAGCAGCGCGCGCTGTCGTTGTCATGTTCGATCGGCACCTCACCGGGAATCTGGCTGATGCTCATACCGAGCCACAACAAGCCAATCGGCAGCAGCGCTTTCCAGCTGATACTGCGGCGTCCGGCGATGCTTATATTGAAGGCGCTACGAATCGCCAGCGTGCCGAGGATAAACGCCAGCACCAGTTGAAAGATTGCCTGCAACGCGCCGGGCTGCGCCCAGTCGGTGAAACTGCGCTGCACCAAAAAGCTGGCGGCGATGCCACAAGGTAACGCCAGCAGCAGCCAGGTGAAGACACGCCTGCCAGTGGATCGCAGCGGTTTAACGGGCTGCATCTCGCGCCCGAGTTTTTCAATTAACAGGTCATGATCGGTCATGATTGGCTCCAAAACGGCGCAGATTCGTCAGCGCGCGGTGCAACAGCGATTTCACCGCTGCAACACTCAGATTGTTATGCGCGGCGGCTTCCGTCAGGCTCATTTCGCGCAGATGCACATGTTCGACAATGTCGCGCTGACGCGAGGGCAGCTGGCGCAGGTAGCCAGCCAGCTCTTCCTGCGTCTCCTGCTGCGGGGCGTCGGGCGGACTGGCCACTTCCGGCATCGCGTCGTCGTTAATTTCCCACTGCTGATGACGGCCACGTCGCCGCAGCGCATCAATCGCGCGCGCCGAAATAATCGCCATCAGCCAGGGTAAAAAAGGGTAGGCAGGATCATAGGTGTGACGCACCCGATGCACCGTGAGTAGCACATCCTGAATCACATCTTCTACCAGTGCGTTATCGGTAATTTGTTTGCGTGTTTGCGCACGAATCACTGGCACCAGCGCTTTCAGCAGTCGGGTGTAGGCGAGCTGATCGCCCGCCTGCGCCTGTTCCATTAGCGCGGGCCAACTTTCGCGCGCGCTATCGCTTGTTTGCATAATCCGCCTTGTTGTTCTTACGCCTTCTTGCTCGCCTGGTTCAGCGCGTTCACCACAATATTCGGTGTCAGCACCTGCGGCAGCACTTTCGGCGGTCCGCCATCGGCAGGGTAAACCAGATACATCGGTAATCCGCCCTGACCGAACTCGCTCATGGTGTCATCCACGTCCGGATTAAATTTAGTGGAATCTGCCACCATGTACAGCGTGCCGGTTTTGGCGATGGCCTCTTTCACGGCCTGGGTTGAAAGCGAGGTTCTCTCATTCACCTGACAGGTGATGCACCAGGACGCGGTGAAATCGACAAAGATCGCTTTACCGTGACCGCGCTGCGCTTCAACCGCTTGCGGCGTCCATTTGGCTTTGGTCACTTCCGCCGTCAGCTGATCGCCTGCCAGACCTGCGCCGGGTTTGATAAGGCCAGGAAGCGGGGCGATGACGGCGATGATCAGCACCGCCGTAACGGCATACAGCACCTTGTGACTTTTGCCGGCAAAGTGGCGATGTTGCGCCATGCCGTACAGCCAGCCGGCGAAGGCCACTATCACCGAGGCGGCCAGTAAGGTTGCCAGCGCCGCGCTTCCCGCTTGCTGCGCCAGCACCCAAACCAGCCAGGCGTAAGCACCAAACATCGGGAACGCCAGGCCGCGTTTTAACACGTCCATCCATGCGCCGGGACGTGGCAGGAATTTAGCCAGCGCCGGGAACAGTGATACCAGCGTGAACGGCGCGGCGAAGCCGATGGCCAGCGCAAAGAAGATCACTAAGGCGACGGCGGGCGGCTGCACCAATGCATAACCGATGGCGCTCGCCATAAAGGGTGCGGCGCACGGCGTGGCGACGATAATCGCCAGCGCACCGGTTAAGGCGGAACGCGTAAACGCACCGCGACCAACGTCAACCGATCCGACGCGTTGTACCGATAAGCCCACTTCAAACACACCGAGCAGATTGAGCGCGGCGGCGAGGATCACTAACGACAGCAAGGCGATCACCAGCGGCGATTGCAGCTGGAAACCCCAGCCAACCGCCGCGCCACCGGCGCGAGCCGCCAGCAGGATGCCCGCCAGCGCCATCATGGTCACCACAACGCCAAGTAAAAAGCCTATCCCTTCACGACACGCACTGGCGGCGTTATCGGTATGGCGCAACAGGCCGAGCGCTTTCAGCGAGATCACCGGAAACACGCAGGGCATTAAGTTCAGAATGATGCCGCCGATGAAGGCGGCCAGCATGGCGGTTAACATCGCTGGCCTCTTTATTTAGTGAGTTTGCGGGTGAGAAGCGTCGTATTGCTTAACGGCGGCCATCGCTTTTTCAATGTGCGTGTCCGGGTTTCTGTCAGTGTAACTCAGCAGAATGTTGCCTTCGGGCGCGATCACGTAAGAGGTACGATCGGACAGCGTTTTGCCTTTCATCTGCATGGTGGTTTGATACTGTGCCGCCACTTTCGCGCCTGGATCGGCGGCGACGGTGAATTTATCGCGGCACTCCAGTTTGGAGAAATCGCTGACCTGATCGGTATTACCGGCAGTTACCCCCACCACCGTTGCGCCCATTTTGGCGAAGCTATCGGTGGCTTCAGCGAAATCGTGCGCTTCAATGGTGCAGCCTGCGCTGAACGCCGCCGGGAAGAAATAGAGCACCACCGGGCCTTTCTTTAAGGCGTTTTGCAGTGAAAAGGTCAACGGCTTACCAGCTAACGCGCCCTGCAGTTCGAAGTTCGGTGCTTTCGCGCCTACCGGCAGTGCGGCACCGGCGTTAAAGGCGGACAGACCCAATGCGGCGGTCATGGTCAGGGTACAAACGAGGGATTTGATGCGTTTCATTTTCTGCTCCTGCGATGAATGGGAGTTCCGATTTGGATGTCTCAGTAATTCAGTTCGCTGAAGCAGGGAGGAAAGTTTCGGTGAGGTGGAAAATTATTTTTGCAGGCGTGCCAACATGCGCAAGCTGTTTTCAAACAGGTGTTCAGCGATACGTTCAGGAAAACCCGGCGGCAATGTTTTGCTTACACGCTCAATCGCGGCTCCCATTTCAGCAATAAAGAAATCGATGATCGCGATCATACTATTCTGATCAAAATTAACCTGCTTTGCCGTGGCTAAAAAATGACGAGGGAAAATTTTATCAATTTGATTTTTTCTGCCTTTACTGGCTTTCAAGCTCATGGCCAGTTTCAGGTCGCGAATATTCAGGCCATTTCCGCCCATGGAGGTGAAGACAGAAATGATGTCGTAGAAAGGCGTGAGCCGATAACTTCCGCCGCGTTCGATAAAGAGCGAGAAATTTTTGGCATGGCCGTCGGTTGCGCCAATCAACCACTGGAATACCTGAAATTTCATAAACGCATAGCGATCTTCTAACGCATTACTGGAGCCCATCAGGAACTGCATAATGTCGGCGATGCCGGGTCCACCGTCAGATTCATATTTGAGTGCTGATGGTAAGCCGAATGCCTGACACATGTCTTCCTGAGGCAAACGCAGCAAGTGTGTTTGTTGGTGGTTCCAGCGCCGGTCAAAGCGTTGCACGGCCAAAGCCTTCATCTTGCCAGCGTGAATGATGCTGGCATCGGGCACAGCAAATCCCAACGCTCTTGCCAATGCCAAGCAAAGGTACTCATTCTCGACACTTTCACGCATATCCAAAGTGGCAAAGGGTTGTTTTATTTCACCGATGGGTAATTTAATGATGTGCGATGTTGGCGTTGCACCATGCGGAATGGCCCAGCCAGCGTCCGTTGCCAGCAACGCTGTTTTCTCCTGAGCACCCGCAACGGAGATGCGGAAATCGTGTTCTTCACTGATCATGCCTAACGGAATATCCGCCTGATAAGCCGACAGGATACGTTCCAGCTTATGCTCATCCAACCGTTCGAAATTCAATCCTAAATCGGCGGGTGTGCTATCTGTTGGCAATAGCATGACGGCACCGACGCTATCTTTGCCGATCTCACGCAGCAGATCGAAAGGCTGGCGTGATTTCGCCTGATAGCGCGCAACAATGCGATCGCGTACTAATGGGCTGTCAGGCAGTAAATTATCAAAATAGTTGAGCACTGCGGCGGATGAGATCACCGGCAATTGCAATGGCAATGAAAGAGAAAGCGGCCTGGCCAGACGATTGTTTAACCAGCTAGGGTCGTATTGGAAAGTATGTGCACCGTTAGTGTTGCGCGTGAGAATGCCTACGCGTTCACCGTTCATCCATGCGATTAATTCCTGCTTCACCAGTCATTCTCCTGACCTGTAATCGCAGAGGGGGCTTTTTCCTGCACGTCCATTTTTAGCTCAAGTGACTGCAAAATTTTGAACAAAGTTGCGAGAGTGGTGAGATCGGGATTGTTTTCAAAGTGAGATATGGTGGATTGCTTGAGGCCGACTTTTTTCGCCAATTCACTTTGCGTCCATTGGTTTTTTTGGCGAATCAGTCTGACATGATTTGCAAGTTGGCGCGGACTGTAAATCATCGCTTATTCTCATTTGGAGTCGATGTGAAAGCCTGGATTATCCTTTAATGCGGATATTTGTGACGTTATCCCTTAGGGGGGATAATGTCAAGTTTATCCTTTGTGGGGGATAAATGCTGCATGACTCAAGGTCGCCATGAATGGCGGCCCTACGGGGTGGGCTGAATGCCTTTGCAAAATAAACTCAACGTATGCTGCACAATGATTTCGCGGTGATAAGCGGGATCGTTGGCAAAGCGGGTGAAGGGCACCAGCACCAGGCTGAGAATCGAGGTCATCAGCAGTTGCGGCTCCAGATCGGGGTTGAGTAATCCTTGCTGCTGCCAGCCTTCAATCAGTTTTTTTACCTGATCGCGTTCGCCGTGACCAAAGCGTTTTTTAATGTGCTGCCCTAAACCGCCTTCACCTTGCATCACTTCCTGCATCCACAGCGGTGCGAACCAGTTGTGTGTGGTAACAATATCCGCCACTTCACGAATGAAAGCGCTGAAGGTGGTGACAGGGTCACGCGGATCCTCCATAAAGTGCGCCACCAGGCGCTGGCGTAAGGGCAAAAACCGCTCCTCAATCACGATATCCAGCAGCGATTCGCGCGACTGAAAATAGTAATTGAGCATCGCCGGACTGACGCCCGCTTTGCGCGCAATCGCGTTGAGCGAGGTTTCGCCGATGCCGTTTTCGGCATACAGCGCTAAGGTGATGTCGAGCAGTAGTTCGCGCTGTTGCACGTTGATGGCGCCACCGCGTGGTCGGCCAGGACGGCGAGGTTTGGCGGCGTTGGCTATTTCGTCAGCAGGGACTTTTCGTGCGGTCATCTTTACTCGCTCACTTGATTCGTGTCAGACTGCGATCCATATTAATTGGGTATTTAATTAATTTCAATTGGTGTCTGTTATGAAACCCCTAACACTCGCGCCGCAGTCGGGCAGCGGGCAGGAGAATCCTCCTTCCGTCCGCCTCCTGATGAGCGCTTTATTACTGGTCATGCTGCTAGCGGCGCTGGATCAGACCATCGTCTCTACCGCGTTGCCAACCATCGTCGGCGAACTGGGCGGGCTCGATCGCCTGTCGTGGATCGTCACCGCCTATATGCTGGCTTCCACCCTTGTCGTGCCGCTGTACGGCAAATTTGGCGATCTGTTTGGCCGTAAAACCGTGCTGCAAATCTCGGTGATTCTATTCCTGATCGGCTCGGCGCTGTGCGGTCTGGCGCAGAACATGGAGCAGCTGATTTTTACCCGCGCGCTGCAAGGCTTAGGCGGCGGCGGTTTGATGGTGGTGAGCATGGCGGCGGTCGCCGATGTGATTCCACCGCAAGATCGCGGTAAATATCAGGGCCTGTTCGGCGGCGTATTTGGTCTGGCGACTGTGATTGGTCCGCTGCTGGGCGGCTTTATCGTGCAGCATGCATCGTGGCGCTGGATTTTCTACATCAATCTGCCGCTCGGTTTGTTTGCACTGGTGATCATCAATGCGGTGTTCAAGACCGATAACAAGCGTAAGCCGCATGAAATCGACTATCCGGGCGCGGTGTTTCTTAGTCTGGCGCTGGTGGGCATTACGCTGTTCACCAGCGAAGGCGGCACGTTACGTGAATGGTCCGATCCGCTGCTGTGGTGCATTCTGGCATTTGGTGTGATTGGCGTGATCGGCTTTATTTATGAGGAACGTCGCGCCTGGGAACCAATTATTCCGCTGTCGCTGTTCCACAATCGCAGCTTCTCGCTCGCCAGTTTAATGGCGTTTATTGTCGGCATGTCGCTGTTTGGCAGCGTGACGTTTTTACCGCTTTATCTGCAGGTGGTCAAAGGCTCCACGCCCACTGAAGCCGGTTTGCAACTGCTGCCGCTAATGGGCGGATTGCTGATCACCTCCATCGTCAGCGGACGCATTATTAGCCGCACCGGTAAATATCGGCTGTTCCCGATTTTTGGTACTTTGCTGGCGACCATCGGTATGGCGCTGCTCACCACGCTTACCATCGATGCGCCGCTGTGGCATATCTACCTGTTTGCCTGCGTGTTAGGGATGGGAATGGGCATGGTGATGCAGGTGCTGGTGCTGGCGGTGCAGAACACCGTGACGCCCGATCGCATCGGCGTCGCGACGTCGTCGGTGACGCTGTTCCGCTCGGTGGGGGGTTCGATTGGCGTGGCGCTGTTTGGCGCGGTGTTCAGTCAGGTGCTGAAATCGGGTTTAACCACGCTGGTGGAGCAGGGCAAAGAGCTGCCGCGCGCGCTCGATCCGCAAGCGGTGCATCGTTTGCCGCATGATGTACAACAAGCCTATTTGCAGGTGTTTGGCGATGCGGTGCACTCAGCCTTTCAAATGGCGGCGGGCGTGATGTTGCTGGCCTTTGTGCTGTCGCTGTTCCTGCCAGAATCACCGCTGCGCAAGAAAGACGCAGCGGCTTAACGCTGTTACACCGCCGCGCGCTGCTGCAAGGTTTTTACCGCTTGCGCAGCGTCGCGGCCCAGTTCCGACAAATCCACTCCGGCTATCACATCCTCCTGCATCAGCACTTTTCCTGCGCAGATCAGCGCTTTTAAACTGGCGCGTCCGCCGCTGGCCACCGGGCCAATGGCGGGGTCGTGCAGGCCAAAATAGCGCGGATCGTCAAGGCGATAGACGGCAAGATCGGCGGCCATGCCGGGTGCAAGGCGGCCGGTGTTCAAACCCAAGACCTGCGCGCCGCCGGATGTGCCCCAACGCACCACATCTTCGATGCTGGCGGCATCGCCACCGCCTTCAAAGGTGCCACCGACATAGCGCGGCTGCGCCAGCATGCCTTTGCGTGCGCGCTGAAGCTGCCAGGCGGCATGGGTTTCGCTCTGCATATCCGCCGCTTCATTCGAGGCAGCGCCATCAACGCCAATCGAGATCTTCACGCCCGCGTGCTCCATCGCCACTAAATCGGCAATGCCGCTGCCGAGACGCGCGTTACTTTGCGGGCAGTGCGCGATACCGCTGCCCGCCGCGCCCAGCATGGCGATCTCTTCCGGCAGCAGTTTCACCAGATGCGCAAACCATACGTCGTCGCCAATCCAGTCATGTTCGGCGCAAAACTGCAGCGGCGTCATACCAAACTTCGCGCGTGCGGCGTCAAGGTAATCCACGGTTTCCGACAGATGGCTGTGCAGACGAATGCCGAGTTGACGTGCCAGGCGCGCGCTTTCACGCAGTTCCTGCGGCGTGGTGGAGTGCAGCGTGGTGGTGGGTGCCATCACGATGCGGCGCATCGCGCTATCCTGCGGTTGGTGATAGCGCACCACCAGCCGCTCGACATCGGCCATCATGCTGTCAAAGCTCTCCGGGCACAGCGCAGTGGGCAAGTCGCTCTCTAAGCCGCGACTTTGCGTGGCACCGCCGCGACACAGCACAAAGCGCACGCCCAGCTTGTCGGCTTCATCGAACAGGATTTCTGCGCCATCAAATGGCATATCGGGCCAATAGAGATAATGATGGTCGGCAATGGTGGTGCAGCCAGAACGCACCAGCTCGACCAGGCCAACGCGCGCGGCGATGCGAAATGTCTGTTCATCGAAGGCACCGCGAAAGCGGTACGGCGTCGCGGCCAGCCAGCCGCCCAAACTCAGGTTCAGACCTTGCGGCTCCCCTTTGAGCAGCGATTGAAACAGATGATGATGCGTATTGACCCAGCCGGGATAGACCACGCAATCGCGGGCGTCGATCACGGTTTCATCGGCAGCGGCATTGAGCTCGCCCATCTCCTCAATCAGGCCATCGCGGATGCGAATATCGCGCGCGCTGCTGCGCGGTTGCTGTTTGTCGCCGGTCAGGATCGCGGCGCAGTGTTTGATTAACAGTTGGCTCATGAGCAATTCACTCCGCTTTGGCCGCGACAAACTGCGTGCTAAACGCGCTCTGCCAGTCGGTGGACGCTTTGAGCAGACCGGCGTTGACCATAAAGTCACGCGTTGCCTGCCAGCGCTTATCCGTCATCACGCCTAAACCTTGTTTCGCCGCATCACCGCCGTCAATCAGGTGCAGCGCTTTCATTTGCGACACGCCGAAGGCGAGAATTGCGTCGGTCATCTGCGGGTTCTCTTTTTTGATCAGTGCATTACCGGCAGCCGGATTGGCGAGGTAGGATTGCCAGCCTTCCATCGATGCCGCAACAAAACGCTTCATGACGTCCGGCTCTTTTTGCAGTAAATCGTCGCGCGTCACCAGAATGCCGCCGTACGCCGGGTAGCCATAATCGGCAAACAGATAGAATTTACTGTCCGGCTGCACCTCTTTGATTTGCTGCACTTCGGAGGTGGCATACGCCTGCTGCGCAGTATTTTTGTCGGCGAGGAAGGGTTGCATGTTGAAGGTGTAAGGGCGAGCTTGGCCATCCTGCAGCTGATATTTGCCTTTCAACCACGGCCACCAGCTGGCTTGTCCGCTGGCTGAAACCAGCACGGTTTTCCCTTTCAGCTGATCCAGCGACTGCACATCGCCGTGGGTGACAATGCCTTGTGGATCAAACTGAAACGGCGCGGCGATGGCCTTCAGCGGGAAGTTGCGCTCAACGCCCTGCAGCACTTGCAGATCGTAGCTGACGATGACATCAGCACGATTCGCCAGCAGCAGCGTCATGTTATTCAGCTGCGGCCCGCCGGAGCGCACCTCAACATCCAGCCCGTATTTTTTATAGATGCCAGTGGCGAGCGCCTGGTAATAGCCGCCTTGTTCAGCCTGAGCAACCCAGGTGGTTTGTAATACCAGTTTGTCGGCGGCGTGCGACAGGGCAGAGGTGCTCAGCAGAGCAGCGAATAACGAGAAACGGAAACGCGACATTGTCATAAAACCCCCAATAAACGTTGAGTTTGTTGTCGTCATCAGGGGCGTTGCGGCGCATGGCGTGCTCACGATACGTAATTCGCATCGTCCCCTGACGAGGTACAGCTAATGCTGTAGAGCAATGTCCTGCGTGAATCTGCTGTCACGCTGACCGCTTATACTCAATAAGGATTTAGCAATGCGCATGCCATGTATGTAACACAATGAAATTATTAGCTTTAATCTGAAATGTGATGAGATTTTGTATCATCCACTGATCGTTGATGATGCAAGGCACCCCTTTTTGCACCGCCGTTGTGCAGGCATGATGCGCAAGATGGCTTAACTTGTTGATTTAGGTAGCACCGTGAGATGGCACAGGCTTTGCTTGTCTGAAAATGAGTAGAAGCTGTCAACCGTGGTTTCACCCGGTGGGTCATTGCTCGATCGCCTGCACGTAAAGCAGGCGCGGGGATGACTGCCACACAGCGGGTGGGTCATCCGTTATCGCTCAATAACGAGGTGCACCAATGGAAAAGACCACTTATGACATGCATGAACTGGCAAAAGAATCGCGGATGGGCGCGCGCGGCGTGGAAGCGGCGCGAGATGTGCGCATCATCGATCTCTCCGATTTCGAACAACGTAAAGCGGAAATAGCCGATCAGCTGTGGCAAGCCGCCACTGAAATTGGCTTCTTCCAGGTTTCCGGCCACGGTATTCCCCTCGACGACATCAATGCGGCTTTTGCTAACGCCGAGCGCTTTTTTGCGCTGCCACAAAGTGACAAAGCACGCCATCCACTCAGCCGCAATGCCGGCTGGGAATATCGCGCACAGATTCGTCCCTCCACCGGCAAACCGGACCAAAAAGAGTCGTATCAGGTGACACGTCCGCGCATGGAAGGCTTGTGGCCAGATGATGCCACTTTGCCGGGCTTCCAGCATGATGTATTGAAGTTCGAGCGTCAGTGCTGGGAAGTGGGCATGCGTTTGCTCTCCTGTTTTGCCCTTAAGCTGGGATTTCCCGACGACTTCTTTGCCAAAGCGCATGAGCCCTCGCGCGAAACCTATCAAAGCACGCTGCGGATGCTGCACTACTTTGCTATTAGCGGTGAGCCAGATGGCCCGTGGCGTGCGGGTGCGCATACCGATTTCGATTGCCTGACCTTGCTGTTCCAGCGTGATGGGCAGGGCGGTTTGCAGGTGTGTCCGGGCAAAGAGATGGAGGAGCAAATCTGGACGCCGATCGCGCCGCTGGAAGGCTTAATTACCTGTAATATCGGCGATATGTTGATGCGCTGGAGTGACGACAAGTTGCCGTCGAATTTCCATCGCGTCAGCAATCCGCTGCCGGGTGAATCGTTGCCGGCCCGCTACAGCCTGGCGTTTTTCTGCCAGGCGAACGAAGACGTGATTATTGAAGGACCGGAGAAAAAATATCCGCCTATTTCCGCGAAGGATTATCTGGCGCAGCGTATTAGCGCCAATTTCTCCGGCAAGTATTAAACGTACAGCTGTAAGTCGAAATTGATGTCATTCTGTGCAGGAGCGCAAATATTCTCCTGCACAGAAAAAGCGCAGCGCGGGAAATAGATTTTTAACTCAAATACAAGATGTTACCGTTGCGTAAACTTAGGTAAAAACAACCGGCAAATAAAAGATTTCACCGCGCGCCTATTTATTTCTGCAACTTTTTTACGGTATAAATCTCTAACCACTGTCTCCCTCAGCGAAAACACCAACACATGATCAATTCTGCCGCCAGCAAAGTTATCGCCTGCCTGTTTCTTTTTACTCTGGCCGGCTGTTCTTCTAAGTCTTCGCATGCGCCTGCAGAGGACAACGTGGATACCTCGGCTGACGGTGGCAAGCAGCCCGATTTAATTCCGGTGATTGCTGCGCTGCACGATCAGATGCATTCGTGGGAAGGGACCAAATATCAGTGGGGCGGTACGCAATTAACCGGCGTCGATTGCTCGGGATTTGTCTGGCGCACGCTGAAAGATCGCTTCAATATTCCGATGGACCGCGTCACCACCAAAGAGTTAATCGCCATGGGCAAACCGGTGGATCAGGCGCATCTGCAACCCGGTGATTTAGTGTTCTTCCGCATTAAGCGCGAGCTGCACGTCGGCTTTTATGACACCGATCATCAATTCCTACACGCGTCGGTGAGTCAGGGCGTGATGCGCTCTTCGCTCAATAATCCGTACTGGAAATCGGTTTATTTAGAGGCACGACGTTTGCCGAAAGAACAGAATTCGCAGATCAGTTTCAATTATAAAAACAAGGTTTGATGAGTGCGCATTAATGCGCGAATGTTCGAAAGGATCGCCATGAATGGCGACCCTACGGTTAATTAAAACTGATACGAAACGCTCATCGAAACACTGCGCGGCGCGCCATAAACATAGCTGTTCATGTAGCTGTAATATTCGCGATCAAACAGGTTATCGATGTTCGCCTGCACCGCCACCTGCTTTGTCACCTGATAACGCGCAAACAGCGATGCCAGTGGTATGCTGCCCTGATAAACGCGCACGGTATCGCCGCTGGCATTGGTGGCATCTTCAAACACGCGGTTCTGCCAGTTGATGCCGCCGCCAACCGTCAGATCCGGCAACATTGGTAGCTGATAACGGGTGAACAGTTTGAAGGAAGTTTGCGGCTGATAGCTGTTGAAGCGTCCATCTTTATCCCGCGCCACGTAGCGTGTGGCACCGAACGTCAGCTGCAGATTATCCGTTAGCGCACCGTTCAGCTCAAACTCCGCACCTTTGCTGACTGCACCTTTAGCGGGCGCATAAGCCTGCTCGTTACCGCTCAAGTAGACGCCAGCAATCGCCTGACCCACGTTATCCTGCTCAATGCGGAATACCGCAACCGTCGCGGTTAATCGACCATCATACCAGGCGGACTTCAGGCCGGTTTCATAGCTTTTGCCGGTAACCGGCGACAGGTATTTGCCGCTGGTATCGCGGTAGGTTTGCGGCAGGAAGATCGAGGTATAGCTGCCGTATGCTGACCATGTATCGTTGATGTCGTACACCAAACCGGCGTAAGGCGTGGTGTTATTTTTCGTCATGTCGCCGCTGCTGCCGTTGGTGCTCCACTGCGTGTAGCGCGCACCAATAATCAGCGACAGCGGATCGGCCAGCGAGAAGCGCGCGGCGGTGTAAGCGGATTTCTGGCGGATGGTATCGTCAGCATTCTGATACCAACCTTGCCACTGCGGCTCGGCGATGTTGCCGTTCCAGCTGTTGTTGAAAATGCCCATATCGGCTGAGGCGATATCGTAGTTTTCCAGATCGGTAACGCCATCCTGGCTGTAAGTCGCATTGTGCTGGCGGCTGTAGCTCACGCCCGCCATCAACTGATGCTGACGCCCTAACAGCTCAAACGGGCCGCTGGCGTAGCCATCGAACGAATCCATCTGGCGTTTACCGCGATCCATGCTGCCGTAGCCGGTGGTGCCTTCGCCGCTGTCCTGATCAGGGCTGCCCGTGACATACAGCAACTTATCGTTGAAGGTATTCTCCGCGTGCGTGCCGTTGACGTAGATGTTCCAGCCGTTATCGAAGTTATGATCGATGTCGGCGAACACTTTGCGCGAATTGGTGTTGTAGCGTGCCCAGTTGGCGGCGGAGTTGAGGCTGCGATCGTAATGCGTGGTGGCGTTGTTGCTGTAGAACATCGGCAAACCGCCCCACGTTGGATTGCCGGTGTTGGCATCTTCGTAGTCGTAGCCCAGCGACAGCGTGGTGTGCTCGGTGATATCGGCATCGATCACGCCGTAAAGGAACTTTTTGGTTTTGTGGTAACGATCGAGCCAGCTGTCTTCATCGCTGTACCCGGTCACTACGCGGCCGCGCAGGCTGCCATCCTGATTCAACGGCGCAGAGAGATCGGCAACATAACGCTGTTTGTTCCAGCTGCCGTAGCTGGCGCTGACCGAGCCGGTGAAGGTTTTGCTGTCGGCGTGTTTGCGTACCATATTGATCGACGCTGACGGGCTGCCCGCGCCAGTCATCAATCCGGTGGCACCGCGTACGATCTCAATACGATCGTAAATGGCGGTATCCGAGGCGGCATCGCCGTAGTTCCAGCTGTCATTAACCGACGTGGGGATACCATCAAAGGAGAAGTTGGTGACTTTAAAGCCGCGCGAATAGTATTCCGAGCGCTCACTGTCCATCAGGTTGGTGGAGATGCCGGTGGCGTTGGTCAGCACATCGTTCACCGATTGCAGGTTCTGATCCTGCATGCGCTGCTGCGTCACCACACTCATCGACTGCGGCACATCGCGTGGCGTTAGCAACAATTTGGTGCCCGCCCGCGTGGTTTTCACCGCGTAATCCTGCTTTTCGTTATTATCGCTGTCGCCGGTTGCGGATGCATCGACCACCAAATCCTGCTGCGTGTCGCTGGCCGCCTGCGCCATGTTTGGCGTAAGCAGCGCATGAATCGTCACCGCCAGCAGTGAGACGTTAAAGGTTTTCCTGATGCCAGACATAAAATTTCCTGTAAAAATCGTGTTATAGGAAGCTGTTTTGCTTCGTTTTTTATCGTTTACGGTGTGACTTATCCGCCGAAAAGGGCAGAAGAGCAGGCACGCAAACTGCCACTGCGCATTTATTGAGAAAGCCAATGATAATCATTTGCTTTAAAGAATCTGCGGAAGGTTTCAACTGCAATTGTAATAATGTGTAAGCGGGCTATTAATCAATGGTTTACAGGTGAAAATAACCTGTTAATTGCTAATGTTTTCGTGTTTTTAAAGCGATATCTGGACGTTTTAGGCAAAGAAAGGTGTGCGGCTAGCAAGACAGAATTCACGGCAAAGTAAAGAAGATCGTCGAGAAAGTTGCTAACTTTATGCTAATGCGTATGATTCTCATTCTTCTTGTATTTTCCGTACGCGCACGCGCGCAACGGAGCCGTTCATCCATTAATGGAGTTGAGCATGAAATCGTTATTTAGCCCGCGCAAAGCCGCCTTAGCTGCAGCGATCGTCGCTGCTTTCAGCCTGACCGCTTGCCAGGCTCCGGCTAAAAAAGCCGAAGCGCCAGCCGCTGCTGCCAAGCCAGTTGATACTTCTCTGACCCAGCGCACCCTGGGCGATGGCCTGTATGAAATGGCGTACTCGCCTGCGGCGAAAGCGTTATACGTTGCCAGCGCGCAGAGCTTTAAAGACGTGAACGGCGGTGTGATTTATCGTCTCGACCCAACCACGCTGGAAACTAAAGGCGTGACGCATACCGATCTGAAAAACTTTGGTACGGCGATCGATGAAGCGGGTAGCGTGTTCTACACCACCAACTCGCTGGATGGCGCCATCTCGAAAGTGGATGCGCAAAGCGGCAAAGTGCTGGAACGTTTAGTCTTCCCAGGTAAGAAAGATAAAGAAGGTTATCCGGCGGGCGCGCGTGAAGTGCTGTGGCACGGCAACGAGTTGTATGTCGGTCGCGTGGCCGATCCGGGGTACATCTCGGTGGTTGACGTGAAAACCTTCAAGCTGAAAGCCACCATCAAGAATGCAGGAAAATGGGTAACCGGCATCATCTATTCTCCGCTGACTGAGCGCATTTATGCGACTAACGGCGCGGGCGAGATTCTGGTCATCAATCCACGCACGCACATAATTGAGAAGCGCTGGACGGCGGGCGACGGTAAAGAGTACTTGTTCCTGAATATGGCGGAAGATCCGGCAACCGGTCGCCTGTTCGTTACCGACGATTCGAAAGGCAAAGCCACGCTGGTGTTTGATGAGCGTACCGGCAAAGTGATCAAACGTATTGAAGGCGATGCGCTGGCTATCAAATTCAATGCTAAGCGTAATGAGATCTACATCAGCCAGCGCGAATCGAAGAAAGTGCTGCAACTGGATGCCACTACGTACGCGGTGAAAAACAGCTGGTCGTTTGATAACAATCCAAACAGCCTGCTGATTGGCCCAGACAACAACACGTTGTACGTAACGTTGAAAGCAGAGTTCAACAAAGACTCCTCAACCAAAGGCCAGGATCAGATTGCGCGCATCGCGCTGAAATAATCCCCTCAAGCGGTAACGATAATTCCTGCCCTCGTAAGAGGGCATTTTTGTTTCCAATGGCTTATAACTGTGCAGGTTAAGCTGTTTTCCCCTGTTAATAACGAATAAGGCGCTGGCTATGTTTAAAGGATTGAGTGCGTTTCCCCTGACTCCGCTGAATGCTTCTGGAATTGATGAGAAAGCTTTTCTTCATATCCTTGCGCGACTCACGGCAGCAAAAGTCGATTCACTTAGCGTGCTGGGTTCCACTGGCAGCTACGCCTATTTCACGCGCGAACAGCGCAAGCGCATTGCGACGCTGGCGGTGCAGCATGCGGACGCTATTCCGGTGATGGTCAGCATTGGCGCGGTGAGCACCGATGAAGTGCTGCGACTTGCCGAGGATGCGCAACAAGCCGGCGCCAGCGCGTTGCTGCTGCCCGCCGTTTCCTATCAGAAGCTCACTGATGACGAGGTGTTTGGCCTGTATCAGGATGTCACGCGCTACGTTTCGCTGCCGGTGTGCATTTATGACAATCCCGGCACCAGCCACTTTGTCTTCTCCGATGCGCTGCATGCGCGTATCGCCACGCTGCCGCACATCGCTTCCATCAAAATTCCCGGCGTGCCAGCGGAAATTGCGGCGGCGACGCAACGGGTAAACGCTTTGCGCGATCAATTACCGCAAGACGTCACGATTGGTGTTAGCGGCGATGCCTTTGCCGCAGCAGGCCTAATCGCTGGTTGTGAAGTGTGGTATTCAGTGTGCGGCGGACTGTTCCCGCACACCGCTAAAGCAATGACGGATGCGGCGATGGCGGGAGATTTTGCGGCGTTAGCCGAACAGGGACAGCGGCTCGCACCGCTTTGGGCGCTGTTTACGCAACACGGCGGCAGTATCCGCGTCATCGCTGCAGCGGCCAGTGCGCTGGGCCTCGCTGAGTATGATTGCCTGCCGCGCCCACTGCGTTCGCTGTCGGCGGCGGATGTGGTGGAAGTGAAGAGGGTGATTACAGATCTCGAGTTGGCGTAGTGATAATGAGTTGATTAACTGTGATCGCACTAATAGTTAATCTGATAATAGTTTCAATGGTTATTATTATTTCCATCGAAGGCGCACAGCCTTCACATCAAACAACTAAAGGAATACGACCATGAAAACTATCAAAACTCTGACTATCGCCGCTGCTGCCGCTCTTTCACTGATGTCTGCTGCTAGCTTCGCTCAAACCGTTTCAGCTACTTCTCTGACGCTGGATGGTGCTGAAGCCAAAATCGCTGCACAGGCTAAACAGAATGGTGAGCAATATAAAATTCTGGAAGCAAGCAACGGTAACGTCGTACATATGACCGCAGAACTTTACAAATAACGGATGGTTGCATACGGATGTGCCAGAACAGGTCGCCTACGGGCGGCCTTTTTTGTCGATAAAGCATCGGGAACTGTATAGTTATGTAAGTTATCGTGATCGCACTAATGGTTAATATTGAAACGATAACATCAGTTATTATTATTTTCATCGAAGGCACACAGTCTTCTAATTAAACCACTAAGGATTATGACCATGAAAACTATCAAAACACTGTCTATCGCCGCTGTTGCTGCTCTTTCAATGATGTCTGCTGCTAGCTTTGCGCAGAGCGTCTCTGTTGAGTCTTCTACTCTTGATGGCGCAGAAGCAAAAATCGCTGCACAGGCACAAGAGCAGGGTGCGCAGTACAAAATTACTGAAGCCAACACGAATAACCGCGTACACATGACTGCAGAACTGTACAAATAAGTTAATCGCACAAGACGTTGTATTAAGGCCGCCTCCGGGCGGCTTTGTTGTATCTGCATGTCCGTAAATGGCCTGCGCATGTCCCGCCGTCCGCTCGCGCTCTGTGTATCATCAACGCAGTTCTCCTCCACACGGATATCGCATGAAAACCTACGTCAGCAAAAACTTCTCACCTGCTAAAGCCTGGGATGCGCTAGACATCGCCAACTTTGGCGGCACTAGCGTGCGTCTGCACTGGACCAATCAACCTTACAAATGGCACATCAATGATGGCGAAGAAGTATTTGTGGTGCTGAACGGCGCGGTAGAGATGCATTACCGCGATGCGGGCGAGGTGAAAAAAGTGCTGCTCAATACTGGCGACATTTTTTACGCCAGCATTGGCACCGAGCATGTTGCGCACCCGCAAGGCGAAGCGCGCGTATTAGTGATCGAAAAAGAGGGTTCGGTTTAAAGCCTGATACTGACGCACCTAAACACGCTAACGCATCAAGTGTGTCAAACCGGTCGTTGGAAATTCACAATCGTGCGAAAAGTAACCGTCTGCGCGCATCGGGCGCTGTGTGGTGAGAGGCGAGTTTTATCCACAGGTTAACGGCGACTCTACACACGGGGATTGTGGATAACCTTCAGCAAGGTGCCCTTAATGTGGACCTCAAAAATTAATTGATGGCATTCACAAAGCGGCGCGTTATCTGCTGTGGACGCGTAATCGCGCCGCCGACCACCACTGCATGCGCGCCCAGCGCCAGACAGTGCGCCGCCATTTCCGGCGTTTCGACATTCCCTTCGGCGATGACCGGCACTTCTACCGCAGCTAAAACGTCACGCAGGAAGCGGCAATCATCGGCAGCCAGATAACAACCTTGCGTTTCTGCGGTGTACCCGTGCAGCGTGGTACCAACGCAATCGAAACCTAATTCCGCTGCCTGACGCGCTTCTTCCACTGTGGCGATATCAGCCATCAGCAGCAAATGCGGATAGCGCTGGCGAATCGCCGCCACCAATGCCGGCAGCTGCAAATCGCCAGGACGCGTGTGCAGCGTGGCATCCAGCGCAATCATCGCCGGATTCGCCACCATCAACTCATCCACTTCCCGCAACGTCGCGGTGATATACACATCGCTGCCGGGATAGTCGCGTTTAATAATGGCGATAATCGGCAAATCCACAGTTTGCATAATCTGCTGTACGTCGAGCAGGCTGTTGGCGCGAATCGCCGCTGCGCCGCCTTCCATTGCCGCCAACGCCATGCGCGACATAATAAATGGGCTGTGTAACGGCTCATCTTCCAGAGCCTGACACGAGACCACCAGTTTTCCCTGAATCTGGGCCAGCATCGGTGCTTTCATAGTGCGAGTAACTCCTCTACTTCATTTTTGATAATGGTGACGTGCGGGCCATAAATCACCTGCACGCCTTTGCCACGTTGGATCACGGCGCGTGCGCCGGTGGCTTTCAATGCGTTTTCATCGAGCTTGCTGCTGTCGATCAGCGTGATGCGCAGACGCGTGGCGCAGCAATCTAGTTCGGCGATGTTCTGTTTGCCACCTAAAGCCGCGATGACCTGCAGTGGACGTTCTCCGGCGACCATCGGCGCTGTTTCAATGCTGGCATCTTCACGGCCCGGCGTTTTGAAATTGAAGCGGGTGATCAGCAGGCGGAAAGTAAAGTAATAGAGCAGGAACCACGGCACGCCAACCAGCGGGACATACCACCAATGGGTTTTCGCTTCGCCCTGTAATACGCCGAACAGAATGAAATCGATCAGGCCGCCAGAGAAGGTTTGGCCAATGGTGATGTGCAGGATGTGGGCGATCATAAATGCCAGCCCATCAAACAGCACGTGGATGACATACAGCACCGGTGCAACAAACAGGAACGAGAACTCAATCGGTTCGGTGATACCGGTAAGGAAAGAGGTCAGCGCTGCCGACAGCAGCAATCCGGCCACGCGTTGGCGGTTTTCCGGTTTGGTGGTGTGATACATCGCCAGACACGCGCCGATCAGGCCAAACATCATGGTGATGAAGCGCCCAGACATAAAGCGCGCGGTGCCAAGGTAGAATTGCTGGGTATTAGGATCGGCAAGCTGGGCGAAGAAGATGCGCTGCGTGCCTTCCACCAGATGTCCGTTAACCACTTCGCTGCCGCCGAGCGCGGTGGTCCAGAATGGCAGATAGAAGATGTGATGCAGGCCGAACGGGCCAAGCAATCGCAGCACGAAGCCGTAGATAAAAGTGCCGAAATAGCCGGTGGCATCCACTAGGCCGCCGAGGCCAAAAATCAGCTTCTGGAAATGCGGCCAGACAAGGGTCATCGCCGCGCCCACCAGAATGGCGACCAGGGAACTGATAATCGGCACAAAGCGCGAGCCACCAAAGAAACCAAGGAACTGCGGCAGAGCAATTTTGTTGTAGCGATTATGCAGCATGGCCGTGACCAGCCCGATCACCACGCCACCAAATACGCCAGTTTCCAGCGTTTGAATGCCAAGCGCCATGCCTTGTCCCACCGCGCTTAGGTTGCCCTGCGCCAGCACGCCGGTTAGCGTCAGCAGCGCATTGATGGTGGCGTTCATCACCAGATAAGCCAGCAGCGAGGCCAATCCAGCGGTGCCTTTGTCGCTTTTAGCTAAGCCTACCGCTACGCCAACCGCAAACAGCACCGCGAGGTTGGCGAACACCACTGAGCCGGCGCTGGCCATAATGGTAAACACGCCCTGTAGCCAGGCGACATCGAGGAACGGATAGGCTTTGATGGTATTGGGATTGGAGAGTGCACCGCCAATGCCCAGCAGCAAACCGGCTGCCGGTAGCACGGCGATCGGTAACATGAACGACTTGCCAAAACGCTGAGCTTTTTCGAACCAACCTCCCGATGAGGCACCGCTGAAAATGGATGACATAAATTTTTATTCCTGAAGTGATACTGCGGTAAAAATTATTACCACAATCTAATTCATTAGGTGAAAATTTCCATCATTATTGTGATAGCTTTCACTTATGCCCTAATCTGCTGCACACTGTGCGCCATTAATGCCGTGAATCAGAGAGACCGCCATGACGGACAATGAAAACATCTTGCTGCACCTGCGCCAGGGTTTGCCGGGCTACAGTCCAACGCTGCAAAAGCTGGGCGATTTCATCCTCACCGACCCGCAGAAAGTGCTATATCTCACCATCACCGAACTGGCGCGTGAGACCGACACCAGCGAAGCGAGCGTGACGCGGCTGTGTCGTCATCTCGGCTGCAAAGGCTACACCGAATTCAAAATGGCGCTGGCGCTGGATGTGCAACACAATCAGCCCGCTGCACTTACCAGCGGTGACAGCATCGACATGCTGGTAGAGGAAACGGTGCAGGCGCTGCGGGATACCGGGAAATTCATTAACCGCGAGGTTTTACAGCTTGCGGTGGAAGCGCTGCATCAGGCCAACACCATCCAGATCTACGGCGTGGCGGCCAGCGCGATTACCGGTGAGTATCTGCACTATCGCCTGTTGCGCTTAGGCAAATCGGCGCAGCTGTTTGGTGATATGCATCGCGCGGCGATGAATGCCTCGACGCTAAAAGAGGGCGATTTGGTGATCGCCATCTCTGCATCCGGTTCAACCAAAGATGTGATGCATGTGGTGAAGGTGGCGAAGAAGCAAAACGCGCGCGTGCTGATGCTGAGTAATACACTGCGCAGCCCGATGGGCAGCTTAGCCGATATGCTGCTGGTGGCTGCAAGGCCGGAAGGCCCGTTCAACGCCGGTGCGCTGAGCGGCAAAGTGGGCGCGATGCTGCTGGTGGAAGTGCTGATTAATGAATTGATGACGCACGATGCACGTTATCTGGCGGCGAGCCAGCAAACGGCAACGGCGACGTTGCCGATGTTGATGTGATTTGCGTGGGATGGGGGAAGGTCGCCATGAATGGCGACCCTACGGCGTGAGATTTGATTATTCGCTGGCTAACGCCGCTACCGGATCCATGCGCGCGGCTTTGCGCGCCGGAAGATAACCAAAAATCATGCCGATGATGGTGGAGCAAGCAAACGCCGCGCCCGCCGACTGCCACGAGAAGATCGCCGTAATCATGCCGCCCGCCAGCAGGCTGATAATCGGTCCAATCACCAGCGCTAACGCGACACCGAGCGATCCGCCCACCAGACAGACCAGAACCGCTTCGATCATAAACTGCTGCATGATGTCGCCGCGTCGCGCGCCCACCGCCATACGCACACCGATTTCATGGGTACGCTCGGTTACCGACACCAGCATGATGTTCATCACGCCGATGCTGCCAATCATCAGCGCAATCGAGGCGACCAGCAGAATCAGCAACGTTAAGGTTGCGGCGGCGTCTTCAATCGCTTTACGGTATTTGTCGCGGTTGAACACCAGGAAATCTTTGGTGCCGTGACGCGCGGTCAATAATTGCGTCAGCGATTCCACCGCCGGGCCGCTCACCACATCATCCTTGAGTTTAATGCTGATGCTAGTCAACGCGGTTTGCCCGCTGATGCGATACATCACGGTGCTCCACGGCAGCCACACGCTGAGGCGATTGGGCGACATGCCATCGTTGTTATCCGCCACGCCAATCACCCGCACCGGCACCGAACCCAACACGATCATCTTGCCAATTGGGCTTTGACCCTGTTCGCCGAACAGTTTATTGCGCGTGTTGGTATCAATGATGATCTCCTGACGCGCGTGACGCTCATCGCTGAAGTTGCTGCCTTCCAGCAGTTTGATGCCCTGAATCTGGAAATACTCTTTACCGACGCCATAAACCGAGGTTTTGGATGCGTTGGAGAGATAGCGAATCGGCTGATTGGCGATCATTTCTGGACTGACCGCCGCAACAAACTGCTGGCGCCCAATCACATCAGCATCCGCCATCACCAGCGTCAGCACCGGATGCGCTTCATCCTCAACGAAATCACCACCGGCATAGATTGACACCACGTTGGTGCCGAGCCCGGAAATACTCTCCAGCGTTTTTTGCCGCGCGCCCTGGCCGAGCGCCACCACCGTAACCACTGCCGCAATGCCAAAAATGATCCCGGTCATGGTCAGCGCGGTGCGCAGTCGATGCGCGTTCATCGCATTCAGCGCCATGCGCAGCGATTCGCGTAAGCGATCGAGAAAGCCGCGCAGTTTGCTCTGACTTTTACGCGCTGCGGGAGCATATTGCGCACGCGTGGCATCCGGTTTGCGGCCGCTGTCGGCAACAATCTCGCCGTCCTGAATCTCAATAATGCGATCGGCGTGCTGCGCCACTTTCATGTCATGCGTCACGATGATCACCGTGTGACCTTCGCGATTGAGATCGTGCAGGATGCGCAGCACCTCTTCGCCGGAGTGTGAATCCAGCGCGCCAGTCGGTTCATCGGCAAGAATAATTTCGGCACCATTAATTAGCGCGCGCGCAATACTGACGCGCTGCTGCTGGCCGCCGGACAACTCGCCCGGCTTATGATGTTCGCGGCCCTGCAAACCTAAACGCGCCAGCAGATCCGCCGCACGCTGCTGCCGCGCTTTGCCCTGCAGATTGGCATAAATAGACGGGATTTCAACGTTGCTCAGGGCGCTAAGATCGGGCATCAGATGATAGCGCTGGAAGATAAAACCGATGTGTTCGCGGCGTACTTTCGCCAGCGCATCCGGCGACAGCGTGGCGGTGTTCTGACCACTAATCAAATAGTCACCGCTATCCGGCGCATCAAGGCAGCCGAGAATGTTCAGCAGCGTCGATTTACCCGAACCGGACGGCCCGATAATCGCCACCAACTCGCCGCTGGCGATACTCAGATTGATGTCTTTCAGCACATGCAGAGATTGTGAACCGTTAACATAGCTGCGCTGAATGTTTTTCAGTTCGATAATATTCACATCACCACCTTGTCAGCGCCCGCCGTCTGCGTGGCAAGGATCACTTTCTCGCCGGCTTTTAAGCCGCTCAGCACCTGAATATCAACGCTGTCAGTGATGCCGGTGGTGATAATGCGTTTCACCGGCTGGTTATCCTGATCCGGGATTTCCACATAGGTTTTGCCGTCGGCATCTTTCTTCGTCGCCTGCACCGGCACCAGCAACGTATCTTTCACCGCATCACGAATGAGATTGACCTGCGCGGTCATGGAGATGCGCAGCGCGTTGTCCGGGTTTGGCACATCCAGCAGGGCGTTATAATAGACGGCCGCATTGGAGGTGCTGCTCGACGTGCTCTCGCTATTGCCCATTAGCGCGTCATCTTTCATCACCGATTCGGGTGCCAGTTCGAGGCTGCGTAGCGTGGCGTTGTAGCGTTTATCCGGATTGGAGAAGGTGGTGAACCATGCTTGCTGACCGGGCTGCACATTATTGATGTCGGCTTCGGAGATCTGCACTTTGATCGTCATGGTACCGAGTTGCGCCAGTTTAGCGATGGTCGGCGCCGTTTGCACCGCGTTCACCGTTTGGCCTTGCTTGGTGACAATGGCGATGACCGTGCCATCCATGGGCGCCATGATGCGGGTATAGCCGAGATCGAGCTGCTTTTTATCCACCTCAATCTGCGCCTGAATCACGCGCGCTTTTTGCGCCGTCAGTTCTGCGCGCGCACTGCGCCAGTTTTCTTCTGCGGTGTCAAAATCCTGACGCGAGATCGCATTGGTTTTAATCATCTGCTGCAAACGCTGATATTGCGCTTGCTGTCGCACCAGCGCGGCTTCGCGGGTTTCCAGATCGGCCTGCGCCACGCTCAGCGCCGCTTGCGCATTACGCAAGTCGCTGCGTTGTGGCTGATCGTCAATTTCGGCGATCAGCTGGCCTTTGCTGACGCTATCGCCCGCTTTGATATAGAGTTTTTTAACCTGCCCGGAAACCTGCGCACCGACGTTAACGCGTTCAATCGCATCCATTTTGCCGGTGGCGGCAATTACGTTTTCGATATTGCCCTGGCGCACTTCGGCGGTGACCACCGCGTTGGGTTTATTGCGTGAACCGGCGTAATGCCAGATCAACAGCAGGAGAATGACCACAGTCAGCGTGGCGAATAGCCACTTTTTCGAGATATTGAGCATAAGCGTCCCTTTTATGAAGTGAGAATCATAATCACTTCAGGCAACAAACTGGAGAAAATTCGCCGGATTTATCTGAGTAACGTGCGTTGGTTGAAAAATGATTAAATTTTTCCGAATAGAAATGGCGGCTGAGTTGTTTACAGCGTATCTGAGTCACTTGTTGCCTCAGCACTGAGTTCCATCCATAACACGCCATGAGGATCAACCATGTATACAATGATGAAATTACGCTGGTTAGCACTGCCCGTATTACTGATGACGCTGCATGCGCCTGCTGCCCTGGCAATGGGCGATGATGACAGCGACAAAAAGACGCCGGATTGCCCGAAAGGCCAGGTTTACGACAGCAAATCTAAATCCTGCGTGCCGGAGAAAACCAGCATGCTGAGCGACAGCGACAAAACCAATTACGCTTATCACCTGGCGAAAAAGGGCGAGTATCAAGCGGCGATCAACTTGCTGGATACGCTGCATAATCAGAACACCAAAGAAGCCTGGAACTATCGCGGTTATGCCACGCGTAAGCTGGGTAAAACCGACGAAGGCATGGCTTATTATCAGAAATCGATCGCACTCGATCCGAAATATGCCAAAGTGCGCGAATATCTGGGCGAAGCCTGGATGATAAAAGGGCGGCCGGATCTGGCTAAAGAGCAGCTCACTATCATCAAATCGTTGTGTGGCGTGGATTGCGAAGAGTATCGCGATCTCAATGCCGCGATTCAGGGCCATCCGGAAGCCTGATGAACGCCGCGTTTAGAGGATATCAAAAATCACCAGTACTGAAGTCCGCCAGCATTTAGCGGCGCATTTGGCCCGCCTGTGGCGCTACGCCATGGTGTTGTCCCGCAACCGCGATGTCGCCGAAGAACTGGTGCAATCCACTTGTGTCCGGGCGCTGGAACGCAGCGCCCAGTACACGCCCGGCACGCGTATCGATCGCTGGCTGTTTAGCGTGCTGCATTCGGTGTGGATCAATGAACTGCGCGCGCAGCGGGTGCGCCTCGGGCAAGGCTTTGTCGACAGCGACGAGCTTGTTGCGGCGGATCAGCAACAACATGATGAGCAACGCCGTCAATACGCCAAAGTGATGCAGCGAGTGAGTCAGTTGCCAGAAGCGCAGCGCAATGCGGTATTCCTGGTTTACGTCGAAGGATTCACCTATCAGGAAGCCGCCGATACGTTGGCGGTGCCGATTGGCACCATCATGAGTCGCCTCGCGGCGGCGCGCACGACCTTAGCCAGCGCAGCCACGTTGCGCCCGGCTGGACAGGAGAAACGTTTGTGAAGGCAGCAAGTTTTAGTTCGCCTTATGCGGACGAGGCCATCGTCGCCTGGCTGGATGGCGAGATGCGCGCGGATGAAGCGCTGGCGTTTGAAAATGAACTTAAGCGCAGCGAAGCGCTGTCGGCGCGCACTGCCGAGCTGATGAAAAGCAATCAACCTTTTGCTGAGGCCTTTGCGCCAATGCTGGATGACGCACCGCTGGAACGCATGTCGCCGCGCTTGGCGCATCTGCTGGCAACCACACCGTCCGCGCCGCAGGTCAGCCGCCGTGCGCTGATCGCCGCGTCGGTGAGTTTTTTGCTGGTGGGCAGCGGCATCGGTTTTCTGGTGCGACCGGCAATAAAAGCTGAGCAGGGCGAAAGCGAAAAGATCCGCGAGCTGGAAGCACAATATATGTCGCTGTACAGCGCGGAAACGCTGGCCGACGTCGACAGTTCACCGCCGGTGTTGCAGCAATCGCTGGCGCGTACCGCGCGCGATCTCGATCTGCATTTCACGCCGGCGCAGTTAACGCTACCGGAAGCGACGTTAAAAAGCGTACGCATGTTGCGTTATGACGATGCGCTGATTACGCAGATAGCCTGGAATCACAGCAGTTACGGCCCGATGGCGCTGTGTATTTCGCGCGAAGATCATCAGCAAACCACGGATTTGGCGCAGGAGAAACGACAGGGGATGAATGTGGTGTGGTGGCATAAGGCGGGGTATCAATTTGTTTTGATTGGCCGAAATCCTGCGCAGCAGTTGAAAAAGACCGCGCAGGCATTAATACAGGCAATGCTGGCCTAGGGTCGCCATTCATGGCGACCCATTCACTACAGATCCAGTTGGGCTTTCAGCAACGCAATCTCCTCACGCCACTGTGCCTGCAACGCGGGTTTCTGGTGCTTCGGCTTGCGCGCCAGATCCTCATCCAGCTTGCTTTCCACCTCCAGTAACGCCAGCAGTAACGCATCTTCATCCAACGCTGTTGCCGTCGCAGCAGGTGCGACAAAGTCTGACGTTGTTGTCGCCTGATCAGCACGCATGCGCTCGGTTACCGCGTCAAAATCGTGCCATTCGCTGAGTTGCTGATCCTCAATCAGCCAGAACCGGTTGCAGCTGTTGGCGATTAACTGACGATCGTGCGACACCAGCAACACCGCGCCCTCAAACTGGTTTAACGCTTCTGCAAGCTCCTCTTTGCCCACCATATCCAGATGGTTGGTGGGCTCATCGAGCAGCAGCAGCGAATAACGCGCCAGCGTCAGCCCAACAAACAGCAAGCGCGAGCGCTCGCCGCCGCTGAGTGAGCCAATCAACTGCTGATGACGCAGATAGGGAAAACCCGCGCCAATCAGCGCCATCTTGCGGTGCTCATCGCTGAGCGGAGCAAAATGCGCCAGTGCGTCACTCAGCGTTTCCTCATCGTGCAGCTGATGCAGACTTTGATCGTAATAGCCAAGGCGCGCGCGGGGATGAAACAGCGGGCTATCTGTGTATTGATATTCACCCCATAAATGCCGTAGTAGCGACGATTTACCGCAACCGTTGCGACCAACAATCGCTACGCGATCGCCACTTTTCACCTGCAACATCGGCAGAGAAAACAGAGCAGGTGCGTCATCGGCTGGATGAATCGACATCTCCGGCAACGCTAAAACGCGATCGGCATCCAGCGCTTCACCTTGCAGTTGCAGCCGCCACAGCGCTCCCTCGCTCAGCGTGGTTTGTGCCTCTTTCAACCAGCCGGCGCGTTTCTCCATCTGCTGCGCCTTGCGCGACAACCCTTCGTTATCGTAAGCGCGGCCCCACATCGCCAGACGTTTAGCGCTTTTCTCAACGCGCTCAATCTCCCTTTGCTCAGCCTGATAACGCTGCGCATCCGCTTCATCCTGCTCATCCAGCGCCTGACGCGCCGCGCTGCAGGGCAGACGGAAGAATTGCAGACCGCGATCGCGCAGAATCCAGCTGCAGTTGGTCACCCGATCGAGCAAGGTGCTGTCATGGGAAACCAGAACAAAGCTGCCGCTCCAGCCGTTAAGGAAATTCTCCAGCCACAACAGCATCGGCAGATCGAGGTGGTTGCTGGGTTCATCGAGCAGCAGCAGATCAGGCTGCAGGATCAGCGCACGTGCCAGCAGCAGGCGCATATGCTGGCCGCCGCTTAAGGTCGCGGCGGTTTGCGTTTGTTGTGCAGCCGTGAAACCCAGGCTGCCCAACAGCGCTTCGGCACGCCAGCGATCACTTTGTTCCGGCAGGCGCGCCATTACGCTATTCAGCAGCGAATCATTATGCAGCTCTGCAGGCAGATGCTGCTCGATACGCGCCAGTAAACAGTGATTAGCCGATGTAACGCTGCCGTGGCTGGGTTCCAGATCGCCACTGAGGATTTTCAATAAGGTACTTTTACCGGTGCCGTTATCACCCAGCAAACCGATGCGATCGCCTTTTTTCAGGCTGAAATGGATATCGTGAAACAGCGTGCCGAAGGCGTTATCAAAGCCAACATCGTGGGCAGATAATAGTGTGCTCATGTGCTTACTCATAAGTTGCAGGCGCAAAAAAGCCTGACGTCAGAAATCGCTGACGACAACCCGGTAAGCCGGAGGAAGGGATTAGATTTTCAGTAAACTTCGCTCAGGACGGATTATCGCAGCACGAGTGCGGAAATGCCTGAACGCGGCCAATTACTATAAAAGTGTGAGTAAAGAAACAATTCACACGATGGCATAGTAATCCTCCTTAGTTATCAGTGGGTGAATAAGTGAGCTGATAATAGTGGCGAAAAGCGGCACTTTCCAGTGAAAAATGCCATAGATGTGGCGGCGATCGCTATGACGTGCCGGGCAGGGCGCTGGCAACGATAATGAGCCTGGTCGGTGAAAATCGCCTTCAAAGGTCTTCTGCAAAACTCCAGCAAAACTCTTCTGCAAAACTGGTTAAAAAATGAGCTAACCTTGGGCCTGGGTGTTCTCATTAGTTGGCAGATCAAAATAAAGTGGGGAAGGCCGCTTAGTGCCAAGAGCGGACATAATCGGTGCACAGTGACGTGGTTTAGGACGGTTTTTTAGTTACCGTGACATTTTAGTCGGTCCTGTTCCAGCCACTGCACACCGATGGTGTGGAGGATTAAACGGACTTGCCCGGCAGAATAATCACGCCTTTCTGCGTAAGCGCTCCTCTTCTACCAGCGCCTTCCACTGCTGGAAGGACGGCCTTGCCTGCATGCGCTCATACCATTCGCGTAACGCGGCGCACTCTGAAGGTACCTGCAGGTTCACTAACGCAGAGAAAATCATCCCTCCGATTACCGCTATATCTGCCATTGAGAAGTTCTCACCGGCTACATAAGGTTGTTTCTGCAGAACACGGTCAAAATAATGCATCCCGCGGACCGCCTTGTCCCGCATCCGGTTGCCCCACTCAGGGTTCTGATAGAGTTCAACCTCAGGGCCTAAACCCGGAGTGGCGTGATGGAAATACACGCTCACTGCATCAAGGAACTCAATTTCAGCGCGCTTGGTCATCATATGGATGACGCCCTGTTCCACCGGAGTGGTGCCCGTCAGAGAACGTGGTGCACTCAGAGCGTCCAGATACTGCGTGATGGCCGTACACTCTGCGATAAGCGTACCGTCATCAAGCTCCAGAACGGGAAGCGTGCCAGAGTAGTTGATGGCAAGAAATTCGTTTTTCTTGTGTTCGCCCGTCCATAAGTTAACAGGCACAAACTCTGTATCAGAAAGCAGTCCTTTCTCGGCAAGTGCAATGCGAACGCGTGCGGGATAAGGGCCGTCATACCAGTCATAAATTTTCATCAGCGGATAATTCCTTTGTGTGATTGAGTTCAGGTCAAAGCAATAAAAACTAACTAACGGTAGGTAGTTATGCAGCTAAGATTGAGGCAGTTTCGGATGGCTGTCAATACCTACCTTACGATTGTTAGTTTTTTTTATCGATCTTTCCGGGACGCCCCTGATTCGATTAAGGGGTTCAGTTCGGGAGGAGTACTGTTGTTGCGATAGCGTGACAAGCCGCGAGTATGCCCGGAGAGGCGCCTGAGTTAACTTGCCCGCCTGTGCGGCAGAGGGGGGCCAGCCGTTTTATGCCAGACCGCAGCGCGCTCGTATGGATTTTCTGAAAGAGGTTCAGGCAGCGCCAGTTGAAGCAGGCGGCCACCTGATTTTTACTGCGGCAGGAGACCCGCAAGTTTGTAACCTTCAATGAGCTCATCAAACAGCTGAATATTGTTACGGCTTCTGGCCATCAGCTGCGCGCCGGCAACGGCAGAAAAAATGGAGCCGGCACGAACTCTGCTCTCTCCTGACGCGGCAATACCGGCCTCATGCAGCTGCCCTGCCAGCCAGTCGATGTTGATGTCAGCGAACTTTTGCACCTCATCCCTGACCGGTTGCGGCAGATCATCGTATTCAGCCGACATAAAGCTCCCCATACAGAGCCGGTTCCCGCTTTCGAGGGATCGGCGAAATATCTGCGGGTAGCGGCGCAGACTTTTCAGCGCATCGCCCTCATTTTCCCTCAGCATTTCCAGGTCACGCGCGGTGTCCTCCCAGTAACGCCGGGCTACCGCTGCACCCAGCTCGGCCTTACTGGGGAAGTGGTAGTAAACGCTGGCAGCCTTAATTCCCACCTCGTCGGCCAGTCCGCGTATGTTCAGGCCGGTGTAGCCGTGCGCCTGTGCCGCCAGCCGGGCTGCGTTCAGAATTTCGTCACGGGATGTTTTGCTCATAATTTCTCTTCTCCGGTAGCTCAGATCACAATTCTAACATTTGTTAGGTAGGTATTGACAGTCTGATTTAACAGGTCTAGATTTTACCTACCAACTGTTAGTTAGTTTATCAAGTCGAGGGTTTATCATGAGCAACGAAATTTATTATTCAGACGCTACCGACCTGGCCAGCATGATACGTAACCGCGACGTTTCGCCGGTTGAAGTGATGCAGGCGCATCTCGATCGCATTGCAGCCACCAACCCGGACGTCAACGCGATAGTCACGCTCGCAGAGGACGCACTGAAACAGGCCGAAGCGGCGGAAGCTGCCGTGATGAAGGGTGAGAAACTTGGCCCACTTCACGGCGTTCCCTTCACCGTAAAGGATTCCATCGATACTGCCGGCGTGCTGACTCAGCGTGGTTCACCCATCTTCAAAGGTCGTCTGCCGGATGCAGACGCGACCAGCGTGGCGCGCCTTAAAAAAGCGGGCGGGATCGTGCTGGCAAAAACCAACCTGCCGGAATTTTCATACTGGATTGAAAGCGATAATCTGCTTTCCGGCCGCTCTAATAATCCCTGGGACCTGACCCGCACGCCCGGCGGCTCGAGTGGCGGCGAATCTGCTGCAATAGCCGCAGGCATGTCCCCGCTGGGGCTGGGAACGGACCTGGCCATTTCAGTGCGTGGACCCGCCGCGCAGACAGGCATCACCTCCATGAAAGCCACCCACGGAAGCGTGCCCATGACAGGCATCTGGCCGCGCGCGCCGCGTCGCTTCTGGCATGTCGGCCCAATGGCCCGCTCGGTACGCGATATTGCGCTGGCGTTCTCTCAGCTTTCCGGACCTGATGGCCATGATGCGTTTTCCAGCGCCGCGCCACTGCATTCCGGCGGTCTGCCGCCGGTGCCCTCACGTCCTTTACGAATTGGCTGGATGACAGGCCCGGGGTTCGGTCCGGTTGATCCGGAAGTCGCAGCGGTAGTTAAGGCGGCAGCGGATGCGCTGAAAGCGCCTGGCGTTGTGGTGGAGCACGTCGGTATTCCCGCGCTGGAGCAGGATTTTGCGCTGGACGTCTTCAACCGTCTGCACGTTATGGAGATGAAGCCGGCTTTTGCAGCGGCAACGGCCGGTCGCCGCCCCGATGAAATCTATAAAATGGCAAAAACCATGCTGTCACTGCCTGATACGCCGATGTCGGACTTCATTGATGCGGAGCAGGCCGCCGAAAGGTTGCGTGATGGATTTGCGGAATACTTTTCACGTTACGACGCGCTGATTACGCACGTACTCCCCATCCCGGCCCACAAACACGGCGCAGACAGGTTTGTTATCGACGGTCAGAGCGTCGATGCCACCTATCTGCAGGGCGCCACGGTTCCACTGAACGTAACCGGCCTGCCGGGGATCGCGCTGCCGTTCGGTAAGAGTCGTGAGGGGTTGCCCATCAACGTGCAGATTGTAGGTAAATGGCATGATGAACACGTTATTCTCCATATTGCTTCTCTGCTCGAAGCAGTGAGCCCCGTTAAAGGTTCTCATCCGTCACTGTGAATATGGCCATGCCCCACGATAACTGTGGGGCATGTGAAATAGTTGCTCAGTGTGCAATAGCGAGATTGATCAGCATGTCCGATATTCGCTCGTAGCGTACCTGACATATGCGTCCGCTTTGTGCCAGAGGCGGACCTCCTACTATCGCCCGAATCCTGTATTCTTCCGTCGGCAAACGTTTCGGTGTGATTTGTTGTTATTGTCATACCGCACGAATTACTTATTCATCACTCTTTAGCCAACGAAAAGTTTACTATATGCTTTTATCTAGTGAACTAGATAATCAATAGCTAGATAATGAGTTGGCATATGAACAAGCAGTCACGGCAAGAAATAGGGACACAACTTTCTTTTGCGTTATATGGTGCGGCGAGCCGAATGAACCGGTTACATAAGCCGTTCCTGGACCCGCTGGGACTTACCTTCCCACAGTATCTGGTCATGCTGGAGTTGTTTAATGGCACCCCGCGCACCGTGGGGGATATCGGGAATAAGCTTGCCATGGATACCGGCACCATTACGCCCGTTCTCAAACGCCTTGAGGCTGCCGGACGCATAATCCGCACACGTGACCGCGCAGACGAAAGACGAGTTCTCATTACCCTTACAGATGAGGGGCTCGCTTTGCAAAGTGAGCTGTGGCTCGTAACCGAAAGAATCAAATCAGCCTGTCAGCTATCGGATGAAAAGCTCGAGGAGTTACGGGATACCCTGAATGGCTTTGCCCATCCCGCTGATAACTGATCATCCTCCACTCATACAAAAGGTACTGCTATGAAAATAGGCATTATTGGCGCCGGAAATATTGGTGCGACGCTGGCAAACAAGCTCTCTGTGCAGGGCCATGACGTCAAACTGGCGAACTCGAGAGGACCGGAAAGCATTGCAGACCTGGCGCGAAAAGTGGGTGCACTGGCGGTTGATCGCCAGGAGGCCGTACGAGAAGTGGACGTCATCATTCTGTCTATACCCTTTGATAAGCACACCGAACTTGCTGAGTTGATGCGCGACGTCCCTGAAAGCGTGATCGTCATTGATACGTCTAATTATTATCCTTTCCGTGACGGGGACATTATTGAGATCCGTGAAGGTAAGCCTGAAAGCGTGTACGCCAGTGAAACAGTTCAGCGCCATCTCATCAAAGCCTGGAATGCTGTTCTGGCCGAGACGCTTAAAGAGAAAGGTCAGGATGCAGGTTCTCCGTCCCGTATTGCTATTCCTGTTGCGGGCGACGACTCCGCAGCAAAGTCTGTTGTGATGGAGCTGGTCTGTCAGAGTGGTTTCGATGCATTTGACGCCGGTATGCTTAGCGAATCATGGCGGCAACAGCCCGGTACTCCAGCCTACTGCACTGAGCTTAACGCCGCAGAACTTAGAGCGGCCCTTCAGGCGGCGGATAAAGATCGCGCACCACTGAACAGAGATGCGTTGATCAGAGAATTCATGTCTGCAGGCGATCATTTAACACATGATGTGATAGTCAAACGTAACCGTGCAGTAACAGCCTGAGTTAAAGAGAAGAGCTTATGACACATAGAGAAAAGTACCGGATTGCAGTCCTGGGAACCGGTCATATCGGTAAAACACTTGCCCGCAGTCTTGCAGCTGCCGGTCATTTCGTAAAAGTCGCAAATTCACGCGGGCCAGAAACGATAGACCCCGACGTGCTTGAAACGGGCGCTGAAGCATCTGATACAGCCAGTGCCGTGCAGGACGCGCAGGTAGTCATCCTGTCCATACCTATGGCGAAGCTTGCGGGTATCGCGCCTCTGATACGCAATCTGCCTCAGGATGTTATCGTTGCTGATACCTCCAACTACTATCCACATCGTGATGGCATCATTGACACTTTCTCAGATGGTGAGGTTGAAAGTCAGTGGGTGGCGCATCTCCTGAACCGTCCCCTTATCAAGGCATGGAATGCCATAGGTTCAGATTCTCTCGCCAGAAAAGGTTCAACAGCGGGATCTCCAGTGCGTATTGCAATTCCGGTGGCAGGGAATATCGAAGAGCACAAGATGGTGATCATGCATTTTGTCATTAATACGGGATTCGATGCCTTTGATGCGGGTAACCTTGATGAGTCCTGGCGGCAACAGCCAGGTGCTCCGTGTTACTGTACGGACCTCACATATGGACAAATGAAATCCGCGCTGGCTGCAGCTGAAAAGGTACGATTACCCGTGCGCCGGGATATTGCAGTTCAGGCAATACAGGAGCGTGTGGGTGATAAACGCACAAACCCTGATGCCGATTATATTGTTCGTTTACACAGGGCGCTTTTCATGTAATTCGAAAGTCGTGTTACTCCCTCCTCAAATGACTGCTCTGTTATATCGATATTTTCGCTCAAATCATTTCCATTTGCTGATGTATGAGCGAAAAGCAACATCCGCTTTTCGCTGTGAGTTCAACGGGACGTTGCCACGCGCGCATGCAGGCACTGTGCCATGAGCGGACGTTGCTAACATAGCGTCATGGAGGACGCAACAATGAATAAGCATGGCAGGGTCAGATTGATTTATTACAGCGGTTACCCTCATGCCTGGCCAGAGCCTGCCGATAACTGTAATGTGCCTCATCAGGGGTGAAATAAACCGATATTGCGATTGAATGTGCTGAGCTATTGCTCCTCCTGCCCTGGAGGAGCTTTTTTTTTGCCGGAGATGACCCAAGTGCAGAATAATAAGTTTCTGTGCGTAACTCCCCGAAGTGAGAGCGAAGGCAGGGCCTAATACTTACTGGCAGCGGGAGCGCTAAGCTTGAGCCTTTCTGCCGCAAAGGTGAGGTTACTAATAGCAGGTTCCTTCAGCGTAGGTTATGTGCGACTGCCGGTGGAAGGGAGTTATCAGGCAGGGGGGCTGAATATTAAACGTCATTTGCCGATAACAAAAATGACACACATCATATGACCCCCTGATAACGAGAACCGACATGAAAATTTCTACACGCCTTGCTACAGGCTTTGGCCTGCTTATTCTCCTGTTTGTTATCTGTACCGTGATTGCGCTCATGGCGCTCGGCAGAGCCAGCGATGGTATGGACGATGCCGTTAACGTCAAAATGAAAAAATATCAGCTTGTGCTGGATATGCGCGGTGGCATCAGGGATATGGGCATTGCGGTACGCAACATAGCCCTACTCACTGACCCTCAGGCGATGAAGCCAGAATGGGAGCGATTACAGAAACAGGCGTCTCTGTATGAAGTCAATCGTCGGGCATTGGTTGATGTTATGAAAAGTGACTCAACCCCGGAAGGCCGTGAGGTCATTCGCCGCATTACTGATGCAGAAGGGCCAGCAATCTCTGCGCTGAAGCAGGCCGGCCAGCTCGGACTGGATAATCGTGCTCAGGAGGCGACGGCTTATCTGATGAATGTCACGCGCCCGGCTCAGACTATGTTGCTGAACGCCTTAAACGACATGACGCAGATCCAGCTGAAAAATACGCAGTCCGCCGTTGAGCAGAACAGTGCCGCGGCTGATCGTGCATCACTGACACTCGTTCTGCTCGCTGCTGTGTCCGTAGTGATTGCGCTCGTAACCTGCACTTTAACCATTCGCATGCTTATGCGCCAGCTTGGAGGGGAGCCTGCGCAGGCTCAGTCACTGGCGGCTACCATTGCCTCTGGCAACCTGACAACATCTGTGACGCTGCGTCGCAACGACACCAGCAGCCTGATGGCGTCACTGGATGGCATGCAGGCAAACCTGCGGGGGCTGGTATCGCAGATAAAAGACTCGGCTGCTTCTGTGGCTATGGCGGCGGATGAGATATCGCAGGGCAATACGGAGCTCTCCTCCCGTACGGAGCAGCAGGCCGCTGCTCTTCAGGAAACGGCCGCCAGTATGGAGCAGCTGACCGCTACGGTGAAAAGCAACTCAGTTGGCGCACAGCAGACAGCTGAGTCTGCGCGCGAAACTGCATCTTTTGCCCGTGCGGGGGAAACCGATATGCAGCGTATGTCTGAAACCATGAACGACATTTCACTCAGTGCGGCTAAGGTACGGGATATCACATCCGTCATTGAGAGTATCGCCTTTCAGACCAATATCCTGGCGCTCAACGCAGCGGTGGAGGCCGCCCGGGCAGGGGAAGATGGGCGTGGTTTTGCCGTTGTGGCAGGAGAGGTCCGAACCCTTGCCCAGCGCAGCGCCACCGCCGCACGGGACATCAAGCAGCTGATTGAACAGGCCGTAGAACAGGTGGAAAGCGGTGTTGAAGTGGCTGCTGGCACCGGACAAAGTATTCTGAGAATTGTTGGAATGGTGGGCGAGTTGGCAGAGGCTATGGATAACATCTCGCTCGCGTCTTCAGAGCAGATGCAGGGGATTTCTCAGGTCAGCATTGCTGTCAGCCAGATGGATGGCGTCACGCAGAATAACGCCGCGCTGGTAGAAGAGTCCTCTTCTGCTTCGCAGTCACTTTCTGAGCAGGCGCACGCCCTGCGTGGAATGGTTGATGCCTTCCGGGTATGAACAGCGACGAAATACAAGTAAATTAAACCCGTGAAGCGGGATATTCATGTTTTCAGAGCTAATAGTTTATGTTCAGTCAGGCTGGTATTGCCAGCCTGACTTAAAACATCAGTTACGCTTTTCATAACACACTTTCTCAAAAATATTTATAGTCAGCAATTTCTCCCCATACACTGAGTATTCGTCAGCGAACGTGTAGCACTTACAGGCTCGAAAGGAAAACGGAGATCATAAAATGATTTTCGCTCAATAATCGCAACCAATATGCGCAAATCCTTAATATTTTCAAGGTGTAACTTTCAGGGGCGAATTATTATATTTCTCTGTTAACGCAGCTTGTTTAAGGTGTGTTTCCGCTTTGCGCCAAAAAGGGGTGGTTTATGATCTATTTTTTTAATTAAAGATAATAGTTTGGAAAAATTATTTATTCCAAGAGGTGAGTTCTCTAAGATTCTAATGGTTTTTTAGCGTGGCTGCTTTATTGTCCATCCTTTGATGCCATTCACATTCTTAATGTTTTAAAAGAATCACGCACTCCGCTGAGCCGTAATTTTAAGGTTGCATGGAACGTTCAGTCAGATAACGCAACAACTAGCGTATCCGGGGACGCGGTAATGATACAGAGGGACTGAATGAGGTCAAACTTGAATGTAAAAGCGGCGTTTCTGTCAAGTTGACCACTAACAGGCTTCCTGACAAGGTGTAGAAATGGCTGTTACAAAGCTAGAAAGTTGCATATACGCGCATTAATCTTCACTCGTGGGTACTATTTATCACAACGCCCTCTAACTAGACGCAAGCAATCCCCCGCACAATCAAATAATTCTCGACGCAAAACAAGTGTTTAATCTTTCGTGAGGCTCATCACGATTTTGGTATGATCTAAGTCAATTAAACGGTTTTTTAGAGAGCGTATCTTCACCGCGTCGCAGGTTGATTAACGACTTGCGACACGCAAAAAATTAAGTTGTTCAATCAGAATTTCAAAATACAACACGAGGTCAACTAAATTGTCACTTTTCATTCGACTTATCACCTAATGCGAATAAATTTCCGGCTTTATATCGGAGAGCATCCAAGAAATGGGCTTCGTGAGTAGGTGATGAAATTTTTTGTATGGTCGGATTTGTAGTTCAGGTGATATGACAATAATTATTCATGCCGGTTCTATTGTGTTGGCATCAAAGCTGGGTCCTAACTAATGCGGTTGGCGCGTTATTTCTAAGGAAGAATTATTAAAACTTTCAAAGCAAGGAGTTAATCATTGGGATATGCCGCCGCAGTGATTACCTGGGCAAATAGAAGCGTAATGCGCATATCACAAAAAAGTAAGCGTACCGTGAGTTTTTGAATTTATACCTTTTTAAAGGCCATGTTACGTATGCGTCACTTAACTCAATGAGAAATTCTGAACAAATGGCTGGCAGGCCAAATCAGCAATCCAACTTAATTTACAAAAACTGACATAAATCAACTTTAGCGAGTTTAGTTTAATGAAAAGAACAATTGTGGCTGTAGCAATTTGTGCGATCTGTGGCGGAATTGTGACAACCGTGGCATATGCTGACGCATTAAATATGGGTTCTGCGCAAGATCTTTATAACTCTATCGTTTCTGGCCAGATGGATAATAGCACGGCGCGAAATGTCTGGACTTCAATGAACAGCGTGCAGCAAGCGCAGTTCAAAAGCATTGAATCTAGCAACAACATGGATTTCTCTGTAGATATGGGCAACGGCGTTGCGCCGGTAGCCGTACCACAGGCAACTCCGCAACTTACAACCCCGCAAGCATTAACCCCGCAGGCGATCCCGCAAGCTATCCCACAGGCAACGCCTGTACGTCAGAGTGAGCCGGTGCAACAGCTCGTCCCTGTGCCACAGCAGCAGACCCCACAGGCTACGCCTGTTCGTCAGAGTGAGCCGGTGCAACAGCTCGTCCCGGTAGCACAGCAGCAGACCCCACAGGCAACGCCTGTACGTCAGAGTGAGCCGGTGCAACAGCTCGTCCCGGTAGCGCAGCAGCAGATCCCGCAGGCAACGCCTGTTCGTCAGAGTGAGCCGGTGCAACAGCTCGTCCCGGTAGCGCAGCAGCAGATCCCGCAGGCAACGCCTGTACGTCAGAGTGAGCCGGTGCAACAGCTCGTCCCGGTAGCACAGCAGCAGACCCCACAGGCAACGCCTGTACGTCAGAGTGAGCCGGTGCAACAGCTCGTCCCGGTAGCGCAGCAGCAGACCCCACAGGCTACGCCTGTTCGTCAGAGTGAGCCGGTGCAACAGCTCGTCCCTGTGCCACAGCAGCAGACCCCACAGGCAACGCCTGTACGTCAGAGTGAGCCGGTGCAACAGCTCGTCCCGGTAGCGCAGCAGCAGACCCCACAGGCAACGCCTGTGCGTCAGAGTGAGCCGGTGCAACAGCTCGTCCCTGTGCCACAGCAGCAGATCCCGCAGGCAACGCCTGTTCGTCAGCAAGCAATCCGTGACGCGCTGACCACCCAGCACAGAGGCATTGCGGACGTTAAAGCGACGGCACCAACTATCGCCGCTGAACAGCCTGTAAAGAATAGCGACGCCACTGCATATCGCGCGGCCATTGTTAATCAGCAGCAGCCGGTCATGACCGAAGCGCTACAAGTAAGCCGGGACGCGTTGGCCTCACAAAATCAAGGCACGACAGACGTTAAAGCTGTTGAGCCTACTGTTAACGCTGAACAACCTGTTAAAAACAGTGACGCCACCGCGTATCGCAATGAAGTAAACGCCACTGTATCAAACCGTACAGTTGCTCAACCTGTTGTTGATAGTACCGGCCAAGCAATCAGCGCCAATGCTGGCAGTATCGACACTAACCGCCAACGTATTGCGGTAAATGGTCAATCAATCCAATACAACGCCGCACGCATCGATACCAACGGCCAAGCGATCAGCGCCAACCGCCAAAGCATCCAGCGCAACAGCGCACGCCTTGATAGCGCGGAGAAGAGCATCAAGCGCAACTCTGACCGCATCGACGACAATAGCAAGAAGATCAAGCAAATCGGTAACAACGCCGCCGCTATGTCCTCCCTCCACTTCAACGCAAATCGGGATAGCTGGGCGCTGTCTACCGGCACCGGCAACGGCGAAGGCGCTGGCTTTGCGGCCGGTATTCAGAAAGGTGTAACTGAACATACTGCCGTAACCTTCCAGGCTTCCACCGACTCACAAGGTGGCTGGATGGCTGGCGCAGGACTGCATGGTGATTTCTGAAGCAAACCCGCTATGGCGGGTTTTTTAACCTTTAATTGTGCACTTTTACGTTAGTGAAAGTGAATATATATTGGTTTGATAGAGCCTTGCTAATTCGGTGCGGCGTAATCACCGTATGGATTTTTTGAATGATGGGCATGGCGACGATCATGCAAAATGACTGGGATTGGAATGTTATGAATACTGAACAAGTAAAAGCGTGGTTGATGGTGCACGCGAATGGCACTGAGCTCATAACGCAGGAAGAAAAACACGCGAAAGCTGTTGCGCAATTGGCATTCTGGAAAGTCTACCCATTGAAACCAGTAGAGGGAACCAATGCCGTTAAGGTGGGGATTGTTTGCACAGGTTAAACGCCTTCGCAATGAACTAAGCCGAGAACCTCACCGCTATCGAGAGTTAGATAAAAGAATGAAAGATATAATCCTTATTGCCGTTGTAGCAACGCTGCTTAGTGGCTGCACTGCCCGGACTTCCACGCCGGTAGATCAAAAAATGGCTCTGGTTACAACAGGCCCATTAACACAAACTGAATGGGTTCATGCCGCTCAATATAGCATTCAATCAAAGTTCAGTGACGTTGACTTGTACAGCGGCAAGCGCTGCAAACTGCTTTTGAATGTGACTAAAGACGGGTTATTGCTGAGCACAAATGCGCAGGGCGGGGATCCTGAGCTGTGCGAAGCGGCCATAGCCGCCGTGAAGCAAGCAAAGCTGCCGCCGCTGACGGCGGGCCTGCCTCATGAGATTCCGTTAATGTTTGCGCCCGCTTCCGGGCAGTACGCACAAGCTGCGCGCAAATCCGCCGTTGAAACGTGGCACTATAAAGACGTTGTTGTCTCTCGCGATAAATTGGGGATTGTTAGCATTGATGGCAAGCCTGCTGTGATGGACGCGGAAGAGCTGGGGAACAAAACGTTTTCAGCGGGGATTAGCCAGGTAATTTTCTACAAAAACGGTAAAGTGGCATTGATGCAGAACGGCCAGTTTAAAGGGTGGATGAAATGATCCACGACGACATGAAGTTTCTTCAACAGTTACACCGTGAAACAATGGAAGCCATGCAGAAAGATTTGCGCGAAAAAAAAGTAGTTTGTTTTCTTACGGTCGGAACGTGGAAAAAAATTTTCGTGACGATGGGCCTGCTCTTCGGTGCAGCAGTTCTGGTTTGGTACCTGCATTGGACAGGTATTCATTGGCATAGAGAATAAAGTAAATATGTGCGCTTATGTGAGCATATTAAAGCCGAGCCTCAATGATGTGCCTTTTTTTACAAAATTAACCCATAGCCAGATACCGAAGATATGCCCTACATTAATCCTGATAAATGGGTAGTGAGCCATTGAACTCTGATTTACGTATAGCATGCAATAAGCACTGTTTACCATGGGAAGATCACTCGTTAGCAGGATGTTTCTCGGCTTATGGATAAAACATATAATGTATAGTCAGCTGCTATAGCGAAAGGCATCACAGGATTATGTTTGTTATTCCATGCCACTTAATTATCATTATAAAATGGCGAAATGCCCATAAATGATGAGGGGCTATAGGGCAAAGAATGGCTTATCGAAAAAAATGAAATCAGTTTTAAAATGAGTCAGTACTTTAGGATTACTGCAGACAACATTTTTTTCCGTTACGGTCCCTTTTGCTCTCGCAGTAAAGGTATTTGATATCACAGCTTAATGCGGACATCATTTAAAAGATATCCGCAACTACTTTGAATCAAAAGATCAGCTTCTTCCATTCACTGCTTCGCTCATCGTTATATTTGTCTGTCATTGCCTGATTTGAGTGCCCCAGAAGTGTTTGTGTATCGATGCCCTGAGCTCTGTAAAGCCGCTCAGACAGAGAGCGCTGCTCATGGAAAGAGGGAGCCTGTCCTTCCTCCCATAACAATCCTGATGCTTCTCTTGCCAGACGAAAATTATCTCGCAAAGAGTGCGGTTTAACCTGTTCCCCTCTTTTAGAGGGACCTTTGTCGTCGCGATGATGAAGCAGGTAGGGGCTCAGAATTCTGTCACGACATTGCCCGATGATTTCGCGCAAGCTGATACCCAGCGCATTGCAGTGTAGTGAAAGGGGCAGTGCTATGCGTGCGCCTGTTTTCTGCTGAACGATGTGCAGATGATCATCCCACACATCGGAAAATCGCATTTTCGAAATATCACTGATGCGCTGCCCTGAAACTACAGCAAGCAACATGGCGCGTTGCATATACCGGGGTTTTTCGGCATGGGCATAAATCTTTTTCCACGTAGGCAAATCAAGTCTGGCTCTCATGACTTTTGCCCTGGGTGTACGGGTCGATAACGCTGGGTTAAAGCCCGGGCTGACTTCACCCGCGCGTTGCGCCTCCTTAAAGAAATCAATACAAATCGTCCTTACAAGAAGCGCCATACTGTTTTTATTTCTTTCAAGGTAAGGCTCCATCAAGGCGTTGATGTCTTTCACGGTGACTTGATCAAGAGGCTTCATACCGATTTCTGGCACCAGAATGTCGAGCACCAGTTTCTTCTGCTGAATCGTCTTCGTTTTTAACTCGCCTGACTTAACGCGTCGTGTCTGCAACTGAAGATATTTTTCTGACCAGCCTGAAGTCGTTATTGACGTGTTCAGGCTTTCCGCCAGTTTATTCCTCGCTTTGATGAGATGACGCATCTGATTCTCAGATAATCTGGAGTTAGCTTCAATTGCGACGGCTTTTGCTTCCGCTTCATCGGTGCCTAAACCATGAAATTTACCGGTGACAGGATGCTTATATCGCCAGTAAACGCGTTTTGTTCTGGCATCAGTAAAACAGGAAAGATTAGGGATGATGACATTATATTTACGTGGTCTGGCCATCCTCTAATATCCTTTTCAATCTCACGTTATCACTTTGCCTGATTTCAGGACTGGACTGTGCACCGATGAATCGCGCAGAGCGTTCAACGCGCCAGATATTCCCAACTTTTACCGGAGCCGGAAATATCATTCCATTCCTGGCATATTTGCTGAGTGTAGCGGAGCCCGGAATCGGATTGCCGAATTCCTCTTCCGCCCAGGTAGATAACTTAATCATGCGAGACATTATATTCTCCGGTTAAAAATTTAATCGGTTGCCACGAAGTGGAAGAGTCATTTCTTTAAAGTATCTATCAGGAAAAATATTCTGAAAAATGATGTCTGGTTTTAAGAGCTCATGAATGAAAATTCGCACGCAAAGCGCGATAATAATGATAGATGTTGATTGACTACCCGGATTTCAGTGCTTCTTTCTCGGCTTTAGTGGCGAGGCGGGAGTAACCCATACGACAGCAAATCAGCACCGGCTTCTTTTTCTTCCATTTTGCTACATCACGCTCCCGATATGTACGGGGTGGATTCCCATTAACCGAGGCGATAACGTGATCCTCATGTACCTCTTTCACGCTGACCCGCCAAACAGAGAGTGTGCTGATGGTTGTATTACCCATCTTATGCCGATACAGCTGCCAGGCCGTATCACCAGGTTTCAGGGAACTAATTTTCATTTGATCTCCTGTGCTTAATTGCGCGAAGTTCCTTCTCATGATCGCTGCGGCATTCGGGGGCACAATAATGGCCCTTGTCGACTGGCTCATCACACCAGAGGCATTTACCGGTGAACGTTGCCGTCACACGCGGCCGGTAAGCCAGCGCTAATTCAATCATCTGAAGCTCAAGTTCTGATGCTGCATCTATCGGATATGGATGTGTCATTTCGATTTCCTGGAGGCAATAAAAAACCGCCTCATTGGGCGGTTTTTGCGGTTTTACTGGCTTCATACTTTCTTCGTATTTCAATCATCCTGATGTAAAAGTCATACAACTCTTTGCGCATGTTGTTTTTCATGTCATCAGGTAGCGGCTCTTGCAATTTCATCCATTCATCAAGTTCAGGTTTGCACTGTACGTAGGCATCATCCACAACTTTCTTAGCGGGTATGGTTGAATTAATGAAGGGAATTGTATGGTCATTCAAACAACGCGTTTCTGGCGTTCCGAATGCTTTTTCGTCCGCTGCCGCAGACATCGAAAGAAATGCTCCCGTAAATAAAATCCATTTCACAGCTTATTTTCATCCTTCATATTTACCGGGTCCGATCCCCGTGGAAATTTCATCGACCCCTGTCGGTAAAACTTTAGCCTTCACTCATGAAAGCTAACCATTCTGCTCAGCAGTTTTCTGGGTCGATATCCCTGTAGCCACGACTCTCTGACGTACTCAAAGCCGCTTCAGCGTCCACGTAAATGGCAGTGGCGTTATCCCTGATATCTAATACCTCCAATTCAGTTAGAGGCGAGCCTTTCTCATCCGCTTTAGATAGCAGCAAGGCAATAAGCGAAGGCACAAAGACGATCGTCATTTATTCGCATCCTTCTGATAAACCGGGTCACTGCCACGCGGAAACTGTAGCGCGACATTCCTGTAATGCTGCAGGCGCTCTTTGAAGTACTCACGCAAATCTGCAGGTTGCTGCATTTCTGCTTCATGTGGAACGAAGGACATGTTCATGCGCTCTTTATATGCAACACCAGACGCGGCTAAATCAACGTTCACACAATCGCGTTCTTCTCTGCTGCGGGCTGCTAAGTTGTGAGAATTAACGCCATCCTCCAGCAGTGATTTTGTCCTTCAGGTTTAGAGGAGGGATTCACCATAGCGTGATAGAACCCCGATACTGTAGTTATTTTCGTCTTCGCCTAATAACGTTACCTTCGAGGCGTAGCTCTGGTGATGGTTCTACCGGAACCAGTTGCCACTTACCGTCAGGTGTAAACCCGTTTTCATCTAATTCTATTTTCATGTTTTCTCCAGCAACGATTATAACGCCTATTCTTTAAAACAGGAGGTGCATATGTGTGGAGGATTCACGCGCTTAAGTAGAATAGGTAAATATTTTTTAATCCTTAGAGCCCAGAGCGGAGAACAGAATGTATGCCACCGATTCCGCTGGGATTGCCATAATACCAGCTTACCCTTAAGATACTTTGCCTTGCATCAAATTAAAACTCACGTGTGCAAGATCTATTTTAAGGAGGCTATCCTTAAGATGAAATTGAAACTGGGTGACCAAAAGTATTTGGATGGGAATTTAAGAATCAGCGAAAGGGACTGCTGCTGATTACATTATAATCGACCCGTCCTATCTCGTGTTTGATGTGCTAAGCAACTTACGCGTTAATATTTGATGTTTGGAAGGCAGCACTTTCTTGTCTTCTGCTCACTCCATGACCAATGGAATTTGGCTAATAGTTACTGGCCGGCTACAGCTTTTAGTGTAATCTTTCTTTACTCTAGTTAAATTCACCCATGTACTTAGGGCATGTTGTCAGTTATTAACTAACCTTTCTTAGCTCGGATTTTCATAGATCCTTCCTGAAAGTGCACACACTACCCCGTTATTTTCAATCAGGGAGTGTGTGCATAGATGATTTAGCCTTTTTTACTTGTGTTAATTTTTGAGGGCTGAAGAAGAATTAAGAAACAAATGCCGAAGCATCCATGCTAAGTGTATAAATATCAGACTCGATATTTTGATCACCATGAGTTTTTATAACTCCACTTAATGTGTTAGTTTTATCTTTAGTCAAAAACCAGTCACCGTCGGCAAGAGGTGTCATACCCATAAATGGGGGCAAGTAAACATAAATATGATGTTTCGGGTCATTCGTACCTGTTAATAGGTACTGACCAGTATTTTGTTTTTGAGCCCTATTAGGTGTCCAGCGTATTCCCAAACGGTTTGGCGGCGTTGCACTAATGTTGAATGTGGCAAGTTTTGTATTACCAGGAACTTTTCCTGCATTCAAATATTTCTCAGCCACCAGTTGAAAATCAACTTTCACTGGGTTTTTAAACACCAAATCTACAGATCGGTTAACAGTTTCTCCTGTCATCTTAGGAGTGTCTGCCATTGTAGAGCCACATGCAACAGCGGCAATAACCAGAAGGAGTATGCGTATACTTTTCATGTAAGTCCTTACTCTTTTTTTTTGTGAGAGATATAATTTGGTATTATTCATAAATTATTGTTGGTCGGGTTTTGTGTTTTTCTTTAATATTCCTCCTTATGGTCAAGATGGTCCATAATGCACTTCGCACTCAGCTGCACAGTCAAGGAACTGGAAGCTATAAATTGTTCGCCACGACTAAGTAATTTAATTTCAGAAAATCTTGTCGAATTTCTTATGAAAATCCCTTTTCCACTAACAGTGTTCGGTTGCCAGTTTTCACCATGTAGTTTTACGCTAAGATTTATTTTCCCGTTTTCTGCATTCGAAAGTGTGTATTGTCCGGGAGTAGTTTCATTACTTGTTGTTTCATCCCACACGTTTAGGACACAACCTGAGTTTATGCCAGAAATACGTATTCGGGCCAATAGCGTACTATCTGGTATCTTTCCTGCATGTAGATCAGATTGAGCGATAATTGTCATGTTTAATTTTTCTGCTCGTAAGTGAGATGATAGTAAGCAAAATATGAGTGAAGAGATAAATAAAAATAAATTCCTACGGGATGACATAGTGTCTTTCCTGTTAATGACTTTTGACTGTGATAAAATACAGACCAGCAGCAGATTCGCTTTTTTCTAAGTGATAATTAAATATGAGCGTTTTACCTTTTAATTTTACAGTTAATCTACCGTTACGTGCTAATCCGGATAAAAAGACTTTTCCATTGTTGTCGACTATTCCCACTGTACCGTCCGCTGACAAAGCATTCACTACTGAACCAAAGGGTACTTTTGAACCATCATGTTGCAATAGCGTGACTATTGCCTTTGCACCTATATTAGTTTTAAAAGTTACAGGAATGACGGCACCTTCTGTTGGCACAACTGTCTTATCGGTTATGTTTATCTCAACGTCAGGTGGAAGCGTTGTCGGATCCAGAGAAATAGAATTCTCGTGATAAGGGTTCAAAAAAGGTTGGGCTGTATATCCCCGATAATCGGAAGCAATACCAGGAGAGCCTAATACTTTGACTCCTTTAGCCCCTCTGGCCTCAATCAGTGCGTTGGTTTCACCAAGCGACTGCGTGAACGTAAGACCATGGGGATGAGCGATCAAACCGCCGTCTATGGCAATGTAGCGCTGCCGGAAATTATGGTCATAGCTGTAACCTGAAGAGATATGTCCATAAGATCCACTCCATCCGATATTGATATCGCCATTGTTGCGGCTTTCTGCGTTGTCGGGGGTGTAACGCTGGTCTACGCTCCAGCTAATTCGCTGATCAAATGCCTCACCACTTAAGCCCACCGAATGACTGGCATGACCGGGCGATGATTGTGTTAACCGGTATGAAGCTCGAGTGTTAACTCCCATCCATTTTTTCAGCGGTACGCTCAGCCAGAAAGTGGTGATATTGTTTCTGCGATGGCGATGAGCGCTCTGATATGTTGACCAGTTAAACGAAAGGGTCATCCCGTTTAATGGAATAGCATACCCCGCGTTGAAACTTAACTCGTGGTTACCGCTGTTCCAGTAAGTATCACGGTAAGCGCCGGCGTTAAGATAACCCCATTTCCCTAAGCCCTGGCTGACAGATATTCCCGTACGGCTTTTCTTTTTATTTCTTTGTTGCCGGCGTATTACGACCTTATCCTTTCGCCAGCTGTCCAGCGTTTCTCCTAACGTAAGATAATTAGCCTGACTGAACTGAAAATTGACTAACGTAAGCGAGGTGTTTGTCACGACAATCTGCTTACTGTACCGCATGCGCCAGGACTGGCCACGATGAGTGCCCTCACTGGAAGGTTGTCCCCGGCTATATACCATGTCTGTTGATATAGCCCCCCAGTCCCCCATGCTTACGCCCACCCCCAATGACGAAGACTGATAGTGCCGGGCTGCCAGGATACCGCCATATAGCGTGAATCCACGCGGAAGACCATACATCGCGGTGGATTCCACGACGGGTGCCTGAATAACCCTTTTATCAGATGATCGATACTGTCCTGCCATCACGCTGTATCGCAGATAACCTTCCTTTATTGCCACTGCCGGAGTTTGAAAAGGCACAGTAAAGACCTGAGGGACACCATCGGCTTCCCATACGGTGACCTGAAAGTCGCCTCCCGAACCGGTGGGATTAAAATCCGTTAGCGCGAAAGGGCCTGGTGCGATGATCTGGTTATAGATGGTATAGCCGTTTTGCCTGACCTCTACGCGCGCCTGCGTCCTGGCCACACCGTGTATCACTGGGGCAAACATGTATTGACTCGAAGGAACCATCCTGTCGTCCGAAGCAAGCATCACGCCACGGAATGGGACGCTATCGAATATTTCCGAAGGGGTGTAGCGCTCTCCCAGGGTCAAACGACTGTTTATGTCGTTAATACTGCGTTCCAGATAGGTATTGATGACTTGCCAGCGGCCTGGTCGTCCCTTTGACTGATGCCAGCTGGTGACATTCCGTAGCCGCCATGGGCCAAGATTTGCCCCAGGACTTATTTGCAGCCACGAATATTGATCAGTGCGATATGATGCTCCGCGCATTACACTTTGACTGGTACCCGCATGGTAATTCAAGATTAGAGCGGGAATGCCGTCATCCCATAACGTTTTTGGCGCGATGCCTCTCAGTCTGGGTTTGAGATATACCTGAGGGATACTCAGAACCAGTGTCTGCTCGTTAAAACGGAAATCGGCCCGAGTGCCAGGTATCTGGGACAGGTCAAACTGCCCAGTGCGCACCTCCTCGTCTGAAACCTTAATTCGCTCCATGCGGATACCATAATCGGAAAGTACTTCACGTGTAATACAGGGAACAAGTTTCTGGTGACTATATTTGTTCGGCATCAATGTGAACACGACAGACCTGGAATCAACATGTGTGTCATTAATGAATATGTCTACCGGGTAAGCGCCGGGCAACTGACTGCCCTGATTGAACAGGGAAAGGTCAGCTTCAGTACCGCTCCCCGCTATCAGCGAAGGGTTGAAAGTATAAGCCTTCACTTGCGACTGAATTACGGCCAGCACAATGCCTGCCGCAAAGATGGGTCTTGATGCGAACATGATTCAGATCCTGAAGGGCATGAATGTAGCGAATTAACGGGGCTATTTCAGTACGGACGTAAATTCCTGACTCTCCCCGCCATAATCCGTAATCATTCGCCAGTGAACCGGGCCGCGTGCGCCTGCGGGGATGCTCAGTTCTCGTTTCCCCATGGGCGGCACATACTCAAGGTTGTTCACACTCACTTTGCCAAGCATAACGTTGCTGAGATTAATGAAGAACGGCGTGGGGTTTTTTATGGTAAGGGTCTTACCGGTTTTGACCCAGGTCAGACATGACGCGAAATCGTCTGGTGTTCCCCTCAGAGAGGAAGGGCGAACGATCAGTTTCAGACAACTTTTGATGCGTAACTGAGTGAGAAGGGTGGCACTGTTTCCGGCGACTCTCCTCTTATATGCTTCATCCGTCCAGTCGGAGTCCGGCTCAGGTGGGATCCCCTTAAGGCACAGCCAGAAAAGTGATTCCTTCAGGTCATCGGCGTGATTGCTTGTCGCGATAACTTTTATACGACTTTGTTGATGCCCATCCAGTCGGAAAAGTGGCGGTGTAACAATAAAGGGGGCTTTTGACTTACGGTCATTCCCAATCACTTCTGACTGAACCAGCATGGGATACGACTGGGGATTCATCACCGTCAGGGAGGCCCCATTTGAACCTGCAGGATAAATAAGACGTGTCGCGCCAGTTTTAATGGAAAATGCCTGGAGTTCATTTTTAATTGGTACGCCTTCACCCTTAGCAAGCGTCACGGTACCAACCATGGCTGCAATGAGAATCATGATGTTAACATTTGCTGTCATTTTTAATTTTTCCGTAGTCCAGCTTTTAATTTTCAATCGTTCATTGTTCGATGATATATAATTTCAACGCTCAGGCTCACTAGTTTAATGCGCGTGTAATTACTTCTCTTTATTGGGAATGTTTGCTGCAATCGCACAATTATTGCCTGATGTCACCACTTCCACGTTCACCGCTTCATACAGGGGCATAATATAATTAACTGGCTGCTCCATTAATTCCATGTAGCTGAACGCATCTGCATGGCTCAGGAACAGCTTGTCCTGCACTTCGCCCGGTAACTTTACGATCCATGCAACGGGTGGGGAAATCAGTGAAAGTTTAGCAATGAAATATACCAGTCGTTCCATGTGTTCTGAATTGGCAGTATTCAAATGACAATCTATGTAGTTAAGTAGTAAATTTTTCATGAATGCCTCTTGGTTTGATAATGGCGGTGTCTATGCGTTATTTTTTATTTAACAGCGCACCATTAATCAATATTTTTCGATTTAACTCATTTTGTTGAGTGAGAGGAATGTATCACTCAGACATAATTAGATGAAGTCAGAAAAGTGAACAAATTCAGAAGTTGAATTTTCCCTGGTATTAGCTAAGACAAATATAAGATTATTTTTGAGACCATCCATTACGTAAAACACTCTGGCAATACTGGCTTCGATGTTCTGACCATTCAGCGTTAACCTGTCTCATGGCCAGTTTCATTGCCTTTAACCAGAGCTTCCCTGCTTTTTCATAGTGTCCAAAGTTTTCCGCAATCGCTGCTGCTTCAGCAGTGTTATAATAACGGAGGTTACGTAAATTACCTTTCATGGGCTTACCTTGTCTCCTGGCCACACTTTTAAAAAATCATGATTTCTCACTTGTTCCGGCTTCATCCATTTCAGCTTTCCTCACCAGAAAGACATCGGTCGCTTTCTCAAGTAGTGCTGGTGTAGAAGCCAGCACTCTGGAGGCATAGGCGTAACATTTGGCCAACGCGCTGACGGTTTTGGCGTTCATCGCAGCCTCACAGAAATCCGCCAGCAGCTTATCGGGCGTCCGTTGCTGAACATCCTGATCGTTGACGAAAACTTTCGCTTTCCCGGCGGAACGCTGTGCTGATTTTTGCTCAGGCGCTGTCACTACGGAATGCTGCGTATCTGGGATAGGCGGTGGCGCTGTTGCTGGCGTATACGATGCGCTTTGGTCAACATCTGATGCTTCATCTTCAGCATCACTGTGTTCAATTAACGCCTCGGCTTGCTGCCTGGACTGATTGATCAGTGCGTTCAAGTCGGTCAAAGTGGATTTAGCGGGAGTAATATCTCGCTCAACGGTTGGAGCAGTGTCAATTTCATCGGGTGTATAAACGCCCAGGATGACATCGGGGCAATGCAGTCGCGCCCACCGTTTGACGGCGAGATAAGCCAGTTGTTGTTTGGGGTCACTTGCCCACAGTGTGGAGTTGCGCACCTGCGCCTGCGTTAAAAGGATTTCCAGCTCGCGTGGCTGTTCCTCATTCTTCATCGTTGCCCAGACACGAACGCCACAACCGGATTCATCGTCCAGTGTCCATCCGGGAGCCGTGTACTTATTTCCCTTTGATGACGTTTTTTCAGTGAATTTGCCGATGACCTTTTCCCACGGACCAAACCAGGCATACTGAATCCGATCGCGTGTAGGGGCCATTGTCGAGATGACGGCGTTAACCAGCTGAGCTTCATAACCCAGCACGCCGTTAACCATGAAGGTTTTCTGGGCCACAGCAAACGGGTTCATGCGCCACTGCACCGCCTGCATTGTGACGGCGAGGCAGTCTGAGGCTTTCCCGGCGAGGTGCGCAGGTACAGTCACCCGGCTGCCGGCCATAATCTCGGCGAAACGCACAAGCTTATCCAATGCATCCGGGCTGAAAATGGTGGCGGCCGTGCTGGTGTTATCTGACGTGGGGTCCACTGGTTTATTCTGCATCACTGATTCTCCTGTCTGCGTGCCCACAACGGGCGCTGGATTGTCTCAATGCCGCCCCAGTAATCATTGAGGCGGCAGTGGTGGAAGGTGTCGAGATTCTGGCGAAAGAGTTTCAAACCTGTCTGAAAGTCATCTTCATGCAGTTCGAATACCCGAACGGGGTAGCGGCCACAATCGATGGTTTCGCTCACGGCAATAAAGACAAACTGTGGATTTTCCCGGAAGCAATTATAGAAACCCTCGCAGTACATCGCGGCCTGTACGTGGTATCGGAACTCTTCTATATGCCGTGAAAAACGGGACATGTCGGCGACTTTCTTTACATCAATGATGACAGGGCGGTCGGCCAGAAATTTATCCGGGCGGATTCGGCATAGCTCATCGGTTTCACTGTCTCGCCAGTAGATTGAAGATTCGCAATACCCTTCGTCTTTCAAAAAGTAACTGGCTGCGGGGTGAGCCATTGCACTGTCTCGCATCAGCAAAAGCTTTCGTCCCTGCTCAGCATCCAGCACGGTCATGTTCATCCTGCTGGCATCGTCCAGGAATGTCTGCTCTTCCGCCTTGCCCTGATTTGTGCGGCGGTTGAAAGCGGGGGCCACGATATAGCGCTTATCAAATTCACCGGGTTCCAGCAGCATGCAATGCAGGGCGCTACCCATATCCAGTGCGGCTGTTTTTTCAGGATCGACAGGCGCATCCTTACGCCATTTGTAGATGGCAGGGTTCAGCGCCACATCATCAAGCTGCGACTTACTGACCCCCGGGCCTGCGTGGTAGTCCTCATTACTGATGTTGTGATACACGCCGGGTTTTACTGGCATGGCTCCTCCCATTTCAGTAATACCTGCAGGTCATAGTTTTCATTTGCCTGGAGGTAAGCAAGGTTAAGAATGAAGTCCCAATACTCTTCATTCGCTTTACCGCCGAAACAGCATTTGCTGGCGAGTGGATGAAGCAGGGAAGCCCTGAATTCATCAAGCGTGTCAGGAAAGAAGGTAAGAAGGCGTGCGGCTTCGTCGTCGATCCACTGCTCTTTTCGAATGGCATCCTGTTCTTCCGCATCGAGTTGTTCTTTTCTGCGCTCGAGCTCAATGAATGGCATCATGGCTTGCCCTCCTGAAGAATGATTTCGGTCAGTCTGTCAGTCAGAACCTGCAGTAGCGGTTTAGGAGGTCGACGGCTAAAGCTGGCACTGCTCAGAATGTTCTTTCGGCTGAACTCGACAGAATGGATGGAGTGAAAAGGACGTGCGCAGGCGGCATCGCCCCTGATGTTTTTGTTCATCATGGTGAAGTTCCTGTGAATAGGTCTGTTAAAAGGTATTGCTGTGGAAAAGGCTGAGTGAGGCTAAAAGAGGTCAGTTCTGGATTTCACTCAGCGCCTGATAACAAGTAGTTCGATCACGACCATTTTCTTACTGGTTTTCGTGCTATTGGCCGGTAACCGGGCTCCCCCGATCAATGCACCCTGCAAATCAGCACCTTCCAGCCTGGCTGTACGCATGTCCGCATCCCGTAGATTGGCAGCCATCAACTTTGCATGGCTGAAGTCTGTGTTTAATAAAGTGGTGCCTGACAGATCAGCGAACGGCATAAAAGCCCGGCAAAGCAGGGTGTTATTCAGACTCGCTCCCTGTAAATTTGCACCAATCATAAGGGCCTGGGTCAGATCAGCGTTATCGAGAGGTGCACCTCTCAGGTCCATAAAACTCATATCGGCACGCTTTCCTTTCTGACCCTCTGAGCGGACCCAGATTTTGTGAGCACGCAGTATGATTTCAAGTTGTGAAAGGTTCATGGTGTTACTCCATTGATTAACGGGTAAAAGGTGATGGCCTGACCTGTTTCTCCTGAGTTGGAGGAGAACGAGCGAATGAGAATTTTTTTAACGGCGTTGCGTTCAGTTGTGTGTGTAGCGGAACTGACCAGCGCGCCTGAACGGAGTATGTCCATGTAATGAAAACTCAGCTGGTTCGTCGGGTGGTTCAGGGTAAGTAAGACATAGATGCAAAACATTCATTTACACTCCTCCCGCCTTGCTGCCGCGCGGGCTTCATAAATGGAGGGCGTTTTGCCCGAAATGATTGTTTTCAGACAAAACACACCAGACGTCGATACGTTTGCTTCTGGAGCCGCGCTCAGGGCTGCATTTGCTACCCGCGCGTGTTTAAGCAAGCAGAAGATGCAGGACTTAATGATGAGCATGGATTGTTCGCCATTTGTGATGTATGTGATTTTCACAGGATCAACTCCGTGTAAATATTCAGAAAGAAGCAGGTATAATTAAAGCCAGTCTGGCCTCTCACCTTTACCGGTATAAAAGTCAAGAATATCCAGGAGCCTTGGATAAAATTGAATTGCGCGTTCGCCATCCATCGCCTCAATATCTTCCTGTCTGAAGCGTCGCCAGTCTTCGAATTTGTGAGTCTGACAGCCGGCGCTTAATGTGACGCCATGCGTTATTTGAATACTGTATTCCTCACCCAGAATAAGCCATGTATTGGCAGGTAAGCGGGTTCCAAATAAATGGGCTCCTTTCAGCTTTGTTCCCGTTACATCAGCGAGGCGAAGATTAGCGTCATAGAAATTCGTATAAAATAAATTGGAATGACGCAGTGACGCATAATCAAACTTTACGTGAGTAAAATCAGCTCTCTCCAGATTACATCCATCTAATGCAGCATGGCGTAGTTTTGCACGACTGAAGTTACAGGCGCTGAGGTTACAATTAGTTAAGATGCATTTCTCAAGGTTGATGTTATAAAAATTGTGTTTAGACAAATCCCGGTAATTAAGTACTAATCTTTTCCCCTCTTCACCTGCTGACCGAAGCCAGGCGTAATGTTCCTTCAGTAGTTCCGATAATTCGTCTTCAGTCATTTCATTTCCATAAGACTTTAAGGAACAATTTAACATTGACAGGTCATGCATATTTGTTATTCCCGTTCAGAGTTCTTTGTCATAATCGGCGTGACTGAGTAAAAGCCATTTTCTCCCTCCGTTTTTGGAGAGAAGACGCCAGGAAGGTGTCACGCAGATGGAAAGATAGCCATGTCGTATTGTGCGTCGTGGCTTTATTTGTCCCTGACGCCATTGCCTGAGAAGACAGCGTGCCCGGATGTTAACGCGTTCTGGTACCTTATGTTTATTCACGGCTGGCCACCCATTCATCTGCGCATGACGCCGCAAGCTTTTGGGTAAATACCCAGTCTAAGCCATCACAGAAATGGACAAATCTCCGCGAACGGTTTAAAGAACAGGCTGTGAATATGTGCCAACCCCATCTGAATCTGTAAATCATGTGATCTCCTAGTTTCAGGTAAAAATAGTCCCGTTTAGGACGGGACAGCAGTGCATAATCCATTTTTAACCAGCATGATAATACTGAATGGTGTTTGTGATACTTTCATAACATGAGATGCCAGGCGAAATACATCGCACGTTATTTATAACGAGTAGCAAAGCTCATTAACCTGAATAAACGCAATGCTCTTATTCAGGATTATGCGACTTTTCACACGCACAACACTTAGGGCGTAAGTCCGGGTGTAATTTATAGACGGGCTCCAGAATTTCACTGATTATATTATCAATTGAAATCTGTACTTTCTCCATATACTCTTCTGATTCCTCGTTGGTCACTTTACCTTCTGCTTCATACTCGTAAATATAACCCGCTGAGCTACTCATCTCACGCACAACCATTAAAACGGTTTGTTTAATGCTGACTGCTGCTTCACGATGTTTCATAGATACTCCTGATTAAGTGCTACATAGCGTTGATTAATTGAATAACCTGGCGAGTGTAAGGCGCTGATTTATTGAGCCCCCGCTTAAGGATTCAACGTAGAGGGTATATAAGTCACACCTGTCTTCTCATGATGGCATTTAGGATTATTTCATATTGAGAAAATGCACAGTCCGGGTAATATGTTCGACCTCTACAGAGAGAGGTCACTATGAAAAATGTCGTACTGAGCATGCTTGCTAAAATTTCGAAAATTGACGCGGCGACGAAGCAGCTGACTGCCCGCGTCGAAGCACAGTCACTTCTGATCAGCGCGTTGATTTTGGCCGTCAGCAAGCAGGGTGGTGTCACTGAGATGATTGAGAGCGCGAATAAAGCGATTAATACAGTTATTGAGTCGGCAGAGTCCGATGATATGCTCAAGTCAGATGCTGCAATTTTGCTGAGTGAATTGCAGGATTTGCTCACTATTTCCCGGGCCGTAGACGGGGCTGATACTGAAATCAACCATGAAGGTCTGGCAGAGATTTCAGGAATGTCCTCTGGAAATGACAATTCAATTCAGGACAAGAGCTGACAATTTTTGAGTGATGTATCGAAAGCCATTCGCTAATAAAAAACCCGGCATTAAGCCGGGTGGTATAAACTGCACCTTTAAACGGAACCAGCAATGTTCCTTGCTTAAGCATAATGCCTAAGATTAAATCCGATACTAAGGAACATTTGTCGTTACGATAAGGTTATTTTTCAGTAAGCGAGTTACATGCATAACCACCTGAACCATAATGTTTATTCCAGCAGTGTGCTTTGGTTTTGATGAGTCTGGTTGGCTTTTGTAATTATAAAAATCTTTCTTAGCGCTTAGCTCAAGCCTGCTATCGAAAATTAATGTGTGATGTCGGTCTAATTTTTTCCGGGCATTATGCGACTATCACTTTATTTGCTCAGAGATTTTAAAAAAAATCCCGCACAAGGCGGGAAAGGGTCAAAGGAATGCAGGTATGCGGTCTGATAACTCACGCCCGGCAAACTGGGCTAAGTCGCAGCCGCGAATTGACTAGACGAGGAGTCAGAAATACTTCCTGACGAAGAATTTATAATCTAATCGTTATTCGTTTTACTGAAAAAATTCATCCATTCGTTTATTTCATCTCACCTCTGTAATGATTTTTTTGATTAGCAATAATCAAGGCTTGCCAGTTTTCATCACGTAAATTGAAAGGCAGGGTGATTTTTGCTTGAGAGGTTTGCTTTGCCCGAAACAGCTGCGTCGAACATCACGAATCCTGGCCAGATCAAAATCACTGGCATTCCGGTGATAAGTCTTGATGTGGGTTAATGGAGTTCGAGGGTCGAAGCGTCTGTTGCAAAGCGGGCATACAACGGTAGTGCGTTTCATGCTTCCTTCTCCAACAAATGACATGGCACTGGTTAGCGCCATCTCGTTTGTTGCGAGTAGGTTGGGTCTTGCCACTTCGGGATATCGCACTCCTGTGCTCCTCCCGCCCGACTTTATTGTGCCGTCCAAACTAACTCGTAGAGCATTAGTTCGAGGGTTTCCGTTCCACTAATTCAAAGATCACACGATGTGGCATCAGGTGTCAACACGTATTGTGTGATATTTTTTGAAGGTCTCGTTTTGTTATTGAATTTAATGTGATCTTTTATGCTCATAAACCCGCAGTTTGGGCTTTATGAGCATGAGGGGAAGAGCTTCGAAGGAGGTGAGTTTAAGATGGAAGATAAGATTATTGGCAAGGCTTAAAAAAATTCATCATCCCATTGTGCTTTTACAACCTTACCGAGAATGCGACAATTTTCATCAATTTCGATGCTTTGATATCTCGCTGTAGTATTCATAGGCTCGAGCCACTGCTTACCATCCTCTGTAACAAACTTTTTGAAAGTAACTTCCGTTTTGTCATACACGATACTTACGCAGTAGTGGCCGGACTCGATAGGTGCTTCAGGATCAACTAAAACAAGTATGCCCTCTGGAAAACTGGGTTTAACTCCATAGGGGGAAGTCATTGAATGCCCTGGAACCTGAAACCAAAAGGATTTTTTACTTGCCCGTGTTGTGGAGGAGTAAAACTTAGTATTACTGTCAAAAGCGATTGGATATCCGCGCTCCTGACTTATTAGTTGGTCTTTAGTGAGTAGTGGATATTCGTGTTGCTTGTAAACTGTACTTGAATCATCGCCGAACAGAATAAATGCTGGAGTCACCCCTAAAGCCAAAGCCAGTAGTGCCGCGTCATCAGCATTCACTTTTCGTGAACCAATCTCGTAATTGCCTAATCTTGATGCTGTAACCCAGCCGCACTGTTTCGCTAACTGAGCCTGGCTCAGCCTTTTTGACTCTCTGAGCGCCCTTATTCTTTCCCCAATATCGTTAGACATTTCATATCTCAATTTACGGAATTACACATGCCGTGAGTATAGCAGCCTCACACCGTGGTTGAAATTAGATCACAAATTGTGATAGTTAATATGTGATTACACTGGAGGCTTTATGAACAATTTAGCTTTGATTCGAAAAAAAATAGGCATCTCTCAGGCAGTGCTGGCGAAGTCAATTGGCTGGGGGCCATCTCGTATTGCCAATTACGAAAGCAACATCCGAACCCCAAGCCTGGCCAGCTGCCGTCTGATCCTCAAGGGGCTGGAAACGCTCGGTCATACACTTACTATAGATGAGGTATTCCCTCCATAAAAAATGATTTTAAACAAAGCCTTACTCGAAGATTAATTGTCACTAATCATCAGCAGCGTCTCCGAAGTTCTTTGCCCGGAAACGCTGTTTCGACCATTTTTAGGAAATTATCCAATGGAAAGAGCAAATGCACGCAAATCAGATGGACTGAGTGTGAATGGCCGTCATCTTCTCTCTTTAGCCCATAAAGCGTTATTGCATACACGGCAAACTGAAGTTGCTAAACGACTTAACGTAGCCGATTCAACAGTGCTGAGACGAACAGAGAAATACCCTGAAATCATGGAAACGCTGGCAGCAAGTGGGGTGGAGGATTTCGTGTTGAGGGGAGAGATGAAAGTGCCACTGGAACAGTATCGATGGCTTCTCACCGTGGCCATACAGTTTGCCGAGTACGAACTGGAGCGCACAAAAGAGAAAACCCCGGACTGCGCGAACAGTACCGGGGTTTAGTGCAGTACAGTTTCGTCAGAAACCATTCCAATTATGTCAGCAGCAGCCGTGCAAGTAAACGGCTGCGATTTGAGTTAAGGGCCAGGAAATGTTCGCCAAAAAAATGAAGTCGCCAGAAGTTCTCTCATCCCATCCCAAAGTGCATTTGATGGCACAGCATCTACTGATTTCCCCTCGCTCAGTAGGTGAGGGTAGTCACCGTGCAAAGCAGGAGGGCAGTATTCGTGATAAGCGCGATATCACTGTGGCTGGTCTGCTTAAGTTCTGGTCTGTTGCGAAACATCATGCCCGAAAGGGTGTGATTCCTGATGCTGATCTCTCATACATCGATGCTGTCGTGAACCATCCCGGTTTCGGTCAGGCAATGCAGAAAGTAGGTTGGGTTGAGTATGACAAGCGGAGAAACTGCCTGTTGCTTCCGGAAATGAAAGGGGAGCAACAAAAGATTGAAGGCAAAAAATCTCAGGCTGCATTGAGGCAGCAGCGCTACCGTATGAGGCTTAAGGTCAGGAACTGGATAGTTGAGGGAAGGCGGGCTGCTGCTGAACTTGCTAATAGCTCACGTTTTAAAAATCAGACTGTCGTCATAAAGCATGATGAGGTTTATGACGAGGAGGGAAGGCTGCTGAAGTTAGGGTCAATCACTGTCGATGGCAAAACAACGCACGTTGGTTACTGCTACCCCCAACATAAAACAACTGATAAGCATGGCCGGCCATCCTGGGCATCAGACATATCGATCAGTGTTTCATGCGATAAGCCCGGCGTAACGCAGAGCGTCACCGGCAGCGTCACGCCAGCTGATTCTGGCGTAACGCAAAGCGTCACCGACAGCGTAACGCCTGGTAATTCTGGCATCACTCAGAGCGTCACCAACAGCGTAACGCCCGGTGATTCTGGCGTAACGCAGAGCGTCACGGACAGCGTAACGCCCGGTGATTCTGGCGTAACGCAAAGCGTCACCGACAGCGTAACGCCTGGTAATTCTGGCATCACTCAGAGCGTCACCAACAGCGTAACGCCCGGTGATTCTGGCGTAACGCAGAGCGTCACGGACAGCGTAACGCCCGGTGATTCTGGCGTAACGCAGAGTGTCACCGGCAGCGTCACGCCCGGCAATTCTGTCGTAACGCGAAACGTTCCTGGCGGGCTCACGCGTGTTATACCTTCGCGCGCGCACACCCGTTTTAGTTTTTTAAGATCTAAAACCTTAAAATCAAAATCTAAAACAACACACATCGCGCGCGAGAAAATTTCATGGCCTGTGGATAACTTCGACCCCAACAGCAAAATCGCGTTGACCCCTGATTGGCTGACTGACTTTCCAGCCCCCTGGGTGAGCAAGTCCTCCCCACATAAAACCCTGCCCAGCGGTTGTGCCTTCGACGCCATGCGCAACGTGACCCAGAGCGTGACAATCCTGAGAACCGGAAACTCCGCCACCTGTGTCACTCGCAAGCGTGCCGCATGTGGCTCAACGGGTGGAGGCAATGCACAATCAACTGAGCAGGCTAAATTCAGGCTTGACCCACACTGGACAACCTCAAGCCAGTTTCTCAAACATGCCCGGCATATTGGCATCGACCTTGATTCTGACGCATCGATCTATGAGCTGAGCGAGTTTGTAAATTACTGGATGGAAGAGGGCGCAGAACACACGCAGAAGCAGTGGGAGACGAAGCTGGCACGGTTTATAGGCAAGGGGCGTAAGCGGGCGGCTAAGCGCGCTTCAGGCCGTCAGGACTTTACAATTCCAACCAGCATGGATTACGCCATCCCGCATGGGTTTCATGGGGGATGATCAGACAGCCATGATTAAAACAGATCCCTTAGTGAACATGGGAACCTGGAGAGCTGCTAAGAGCGAATTGCGGAAGTTGACAATTGTGAAAACCGTTAAGGTTGACATCTTTTGTATTTTCGTGAGTTGATTTACAGGTAGAAAGTTAAAGTGAGTGAACAGAAAATGAGAGTTAATGAATTTTATTTGGATGGAGCATGCGTCCTATCTGAAAAAGAATTTCATTCTATTATTTCTTTATCTTTAAACTTTGGACCCTACTATGGCAAAAATCTTGATGCATTATGGGACCGCCTTAGCACTGATATTGAAAGGCCAGTAAAAATAATATGGTTAAATTCCGAGCTATCCAAGGTGGGTTTTGGCAATTATTTCGACAAAATAATCGAGGTTTTTGAAAGGGTAAAACTGCAAGATCTGAATTTCAATTGGGAAGAAAAATTCGATTATGAATTGAAATAGCCCGCGCTAACAGGGCTTTGGTCTGCTCCGCATTAGCCAATACAAGACGGGCTTCACAATGTCTGCTTTTGGCACTGATCGGCCCGAAGCGTTCCTCTGTGGCAGCAAAGACAGGCCGCTCCTGCTTTAGAGTGAATGTTTGCGTCTCCATTCATCAATTACATCACCCAAATTTTTTGGTACATCATTTCTTATCCAGGCCATAAACTCGCGATCAAAGCGGAAGTCTGCACCACACTCATCCACCATGAAACGGCGAACGTTTTGTGTGTTTTTGTAATCTTTATCCACCATTGTCAAACGTGTTAATGAAGAACTATGCCAATCGATTTTCACTTGTTGACTCAAGTTTTAAACAAACGATAGCGGTGTTCAAATTTAACACGCTGACTTTGAAATGCCCGCTTCAAGCACTTAGCTGAAGTTTCGAATTTTGTTATGGCCAGCGCGTCAATATTAGCTTGTTGTAGCAAGCAAGAGGGCGCGCAGCACACCCCGAAGCCATGGGAGAGCCATCTTGGCTGCTTTATCTCGAAGGGGCTTCGGCTTTCGGTTAAGACCCGAACTTCACGTCGGGATATCACTATCGTGTCCAGTGCCGATTATGCGATACCTGAAGGGGTCAGGGGATGATGAACATTAATTCATATAGACTTTTAAACTGAAGAGTGAAGTGCCGGATGTCTCTTGGTACCAGATATGATCCTGACCATACAGCCTGTTCCGTTTATCATTGGATAGCTGTGGCAACGTCAAACTATAAAAAATTTGGGCCTTGCATTTATCTCCTTGAATTTAATTCTGATTTATCAGACTGGCATTTCAACCTGAATTTTTTCACTGTATTACAATGAATAGTATTTACTCATCTGTGAGGCATTCAGGGATGGATAAGCGTTCTGGCGTTCAACGACGCGCTTTTGATACGGCGATAGAATGGCAGGACCGTAATGTTATGGTCAGGCAAGCGCTACACATCAGTATTCCCTGGTTCACGTTTGTGAACGTCAGCTTTGCTTTGATAATTTTTTTTCGCAATGTTCTCATCAGCGGTTTTGACCGTTCAATCAGCAATCAGTCAGAAATACTTCCTCTGATTAATGGCATTGCAGTCAGCATCATTGCTTTATCCTGCTTACTGGCCTTGTTGGTCTACCGTCTTCCCGCCAGATTTACTACTGTAAGCCTTTGTTTGCTGATGATTCTCAGTTTGATGTGGAGCTACTGTAGCTATCATTTTCTCGTCTGGTGGCACTTGCCCTTTGCCTGGCCCCTCAGTGTGATTCTTATGCTCACCGCCCTGGCCGCGCTCTATTATCACCCAACGGCTCTTTTGCTCTTCCTCACCCCGTTATGGTTAACCGCTCTGCTGGCAAGTATGCAACTTAATCAGGGCATTAGCGTGCGATTCTTGCTGGTCTGGCTCATCCTCACCACCATTCTCATATATGGCCGCTATATCCTGCAGCGCTGGTTTGATGAAGCCTGGCGGCGTTATCAGGAGAACAGGATGCTCATCGCGCGGCTTGATGTTATGGCGCACCAGGATGCTCTGACCGGAACAGCAAACCGGCGATCCATGGAAAACTTTCTGAATGGCGCTATAGATCAGGCTTTGCCTTTTGCACTTATCATGCTCGATGTGGACTATTTCAAACGCTTCAACGACCATTACGGCCATCAGGCTGGGGATGATTGTCTTGCAAAAGTCGCCGACGTGTTAAAATCGTCGGTTCGTACGCCCGCAGATTTGGTTGCGCGTTACGGAGGGGAAGAGTTTGTGGTGGTGCTGCCAGCGGCCTCACTCGACGAAGCCGCTCTGATTGCAGAACGTATCCAGGCAAGCCTGCATGAAACAGCGCTGGCGCATCTCGCATCCGAGGTCAGCAAAACGGTAACCGTGAGCATGGGCATCGCGGTTTCCGGCAGTAGTGATAGCGCGGCCGGCATTATTGCCCGCGCTGATGAAGCACTCTACCGGGCAAAACAGCAGGGACGAAATCGGTGGGTAAAGCAAAAACCGGCTTAACCTTCATCGCGGACATCCTTGTTCGCAGGAGGCGAAAACCAGTTTGACTTTGTCACAATCACTGGCTGATCCGGCTGACTGATGAAGTTAGGCGACATGATCTGCACGCCGAATTCATTGAACACATCCTGTATATGTCCGTGAAGAATACTTCTTACCCCGGCCAGCGATTCTCCCGCCTGAAGCCGGACCTGAAGTTCATAAGCCACATACCAGTCCTGCAGCGCCAGCTGGCGGACCACTGGGGTAATGCTGCGGTTAACTCCTTGTGTGCGACTGGCGGCCAGCTCCAGCATCGCTTCAACCTGACGCCAGGGCGTGTCATAACCAATGGTGACGCTGGTCGTCATATTGACGCCGTCGCCTTTCAATGTGGCGCTCAGGTTTACGATTCTGCCGCTGACGACCACCGCGTTGGGAACCGTCACCTCGTAATTCTCGCGGGTCAGAATTTTCGTTGCCAGCATGCCCACCTCGCTGACGACGCCTTCATGCTCGGCAATCCTGATCACTTCGCCTTTTCGCAGCGCGCGGGAATAGGTCAGCACCAGGCCGCTCATGGCATGGTTCATTACGCCTGCCGAGCCCAGTGTCAGCATCAGTCCGAAGAAAACGCTAATCCCTTTGAATGCGAGCGAATTAGCGCCGGGTAAAAATGGATACGCCGCCGATAAGGCGAATAACCAGATGACAACGCTGATGAGTTTCCGGGTGACGCCAACGGTATCCGGATGCAGGCCCGGCAGGTGTAACTGCCCGGTCTCAACGCGTTTTAGCACCAGCCGGAGCAATCGCGTCACCAGCCCCGTAATCAGGAAGATGACGACAACAATCAGCATACCCGGCAGCGCCGAAAAGATTGCCAGCCCGAGATGTTGCAGCAGCCCTACCGCATAACCCCCCAGCTCCATGCCCCAAATCCGCGTCCAGGGAAAGAGCCGCAACACCCAACTGACCCAGATGTAAAATGCCACGAGGAAGGCCACGGTAAGTACAATGGCATACAGCCGTACCTCAATGGGACCAAGAAAAGTGCGCAGTGCACCCGGGAAACTTTTCCGCTGAGCACGTCTTGCGTCATATATCCGCTTCAGCCAGGCATAAGAGCGCAGGGCAAACAGGATAAACGCGATCAGCAGTAGCGCACCCACAAGGCTTTTACCCGCAGAGAGCAATAGATATTGCGATGAGTACTGCTCAGACAATGATTGCCTCAGCGTGTCCAGACGGAACCGGAGGCGCTCTGCGGCCTGTTCCAGCGTCAGATCGTCCCCTTCATCCAGATCGCCCTGCGCCAGTAACATAAAAGGTTTGCCGTTGACGGAAAAAAGCACAGCTGACTGTTGGTAGCGCGTCAATGTGTGCATCATTACCGGTTGAGCAAGGTCATTATCATCAAGCGTACGCAATATCGTCACGATGCGCTGGACGCGCTCCTCTGGCGTGGTCAGGCCAAACTTTGCCTGCAGCATCACCACAGGCTGATTAAGCAGATACAACGTCCGCGCTTTTTCCTGTGCCGAAGGCGCCTGACGCGGCTCCGCGCCCAGTGCGTTTTGGAAAGTGAGGAGCAGCAGGAAACCGCACAGACACATCACCGCTTTAATCATTTTTGCCTCCAGAAGTCGTACATTGCCTGGCGGTAAATCCATCCGTAAGGCAGCCATCAATGCGTATTATTGAAATTGCCAGGTATACGAAATCAGAAAGCGTTTGTCGGGATCGTCCAGATAGGTGTTGTTGTCCATAATGAACGTCAGAAGGTTAACTGAACTGTGTTTATCAAATTTGTAACCTGCTCCGATCCCGCCAAAATAGCCCCGGTAATTTTCACCTTCCTCATTTTTTGACCCATAAGAGCCTGCCGCAAAGCCAATCATTGTAAGTTCAGAACTAAGCGGGCGGAGGGTAAAGGCGCCCAGATAGCCGCTGCTGCCGGAAGTGGTGATGGTGCTGAACCCATATTCGGAGGGAATACCATCAGCGAACTGAGGCGCTTTACAATCTGCTGGATTTCCGGTGCTGCAGCCAGTTATCTCACCGGTGTTGTAGGTATATCCAGCCATGGGGAATATCTGGAAACCGGCTGGCGCGAAGCCAAAATAACTGAGAGGGACAAAGGTTCCGACGGAATAGTTAGTCTGGGTGGCACCATTGGTATATTGGTTTCTACCAAAATTAAAGTTAACGATGCCTACTGGAAACAGCCATGACCCGCCCACACGCCACTCGCTGGCATCACTGTTAACGCGCGCGTTCAGTTTTTTTGCCTGATCCAATGCGACTGAACCCGAGAAAGAGAGATTGCTGTCGTCCATGTCATAGGTATCTGACCATGAAACGCCAACTTTAGTGGTTACCTTTGTTGGATCATCATCAAGTTTGTCGCGATTATCATTAACTTCAGCACTATAAGCCGACTGACTTAAAATCAGCAGCCAGAGAGACCCGCTCCATACAATCCCATTATTTCGTGTCATTGCTACTCTCCGGCCAGCCAGTAAATAGTCAATCCGGGCATTTGACCTGGCTCAGGAAGGTCTGATACCGCTGTGGGTTGTTTTCGCTCAGCGCTTTCACGGCTGACAGCACGGCAGAGTTATCATGGGTGCTGTCCAGAAAGTGAGTGCGTAATTGTTCATCGGATACCGTCGTCGGTATCTGACACTTGTGGCGCAGGTCATCGGTAATTTTCTGCTGCCTCAGTGCAAAGGCCAGATTTTCATAGGCCGAGTTAGCCTGGGCGGCCATAGGTGACATCAACAGCGTCAAAACGATGGGTATAAGGTATTTCATATTTCCTCCCGGCCTGTTTCGGCCATAATTAGTATTCCGGCTAAGCCACTCACTGATTGCCTTGAGTCGCGGCACACTGCGCAGGGTCAAACACCGTTTTCCACTCTTTCTTCATATCGACGATGACCCAACCTTTTTGCGGTGCCAGTTTGAGCCCGCTAATAAGTTTGCCACTGGCGGGCGGATGCGCGTCGTAGGCATATTCACGCGCAGCATCGGTGTGATGAACCAGTAAACCAAAGGATTTGTACGTCGGATTGGCGGAGGTGTATTGGAGCATCGGCACATCGCCGTCGCTGTTACCGAAGGCACCGACCGGACGCCGACCCATGAACAGGTGGATGGCGACCGGTTTCATCGCTTCGTCATCGTAAAACGCGCCGTTCATGGTTTTACGCAATTGCGTACCGTTGTCAGTCAGAGAGAACTCACTCAGCGAAAAGGAGCCGACCACCTGTTCAGGCGGGATGCCGTACATTTTTTCGGCCAGCACGCGCATAAAATCGATGCCGCCGCCGGACACAATCCATGTTTTGAAGCCGTTAGCTCGCAGATAATCGAGAAGCTGGCGCATCGGCTGATAGCCCAGCTGATCATAGCGACAGCCGACACGTGTATGCCGGTGGCTATCGACCCAGTTGCTGACCCGTTGGTTAAATTCCTCCGTCGTCATGCCGCTGTGCGTCAGCGCCATCAGCTGCATCAGCCCCTTTTTGCCAGCCTGCGCCACAGCTTTCATATCGTCGTTAATCACTGCCTGCACCAATGCATCGCTTTTCCATTCCGGATGCTGTGGGGCGAGGCGTTTAATTTCATCAATAACGAATTGCAGCTGAAACGTCAGCGGCGCTTCCGGCCACAATGTGCCGTCATTATCAAACACCACATAACGCTGGCTTACAGGAATGAAGTCTTTGCTATTCGCTGTGGTGGTTTCGTTCACCCACGTCTCAATAGCCTGTTTGGCGTGACCCTCATTCCAGCTACTGAGCGGATCGTCTGCCGCAAAAGCCGAACCAAGATGAGCAGTAATCAGCAATGCCAGCAGGGGTTTTAATTTCATCATCTTTTCCTTTTGGTCGGAATGAGGTCAGGCAGCGGGACGATCCGCCAGTATTCGCGCGCGCGATGAAGTAGCCGTTGCAGGCTATGGCTAAGAGTGCGTCGGAAAAAGAAGCCCAGAAGAAGCAGCGCCAGCACCATCGCCGATCCCGCCAACAACGGCTTCCAGTGCGTCGGGGCGCGAGCTTTCAGCGTCTGTTCACTGCCAGCTGTACGCGCTGCCGCAATGGTGTAATGCGCACCGGGTAATTCGGCCAGTTGCCACTGATGCTGGCGCGTATCCCACCAACGTAAAAGCAAAGGCGGGATCACCAGTTCGCCAGACTGAGAAGGCAGATAACGCAGCCGTTCTTCACGCTGAGCGCCGACAATCTCATCCCGCCCTTGTGTCAGGTTGCTATTGACCGGCGGCAAACGTTGCGCACCGGAACCGGGAATGGCATACAGCAGCTGCGGGATTTGCACAGCAATCACATCGGTGGCGCGCAATGTCACCACACGCTCAATCACGTCACCAACATGTAACTGCTTATCTTCTGTTGCGCGGTAAAGTTGCCATTGCTGCGAGAGTTCAAGAGTGCTGGCGGGTAAAAAACGGTCCGGCTGACGCACATCGGCAGGCCAGTTGACCGACTTCTGCAGGACCGGCAGCGACACCGTTTTTGGCGGCTGATTCGCTGAACGCATCACCACATCTGCGGCAGGAAATCGAAGCGTGCCCTGATCCCACGCCATCACCTGACGCTCCATGCGGATGCCGCTCCAGCTGATACCGTCGCTATTGCGCGTAACCAGTTGGTTGGGCAGCGGCGTGTTAAGCAGGTTGCCGTTTTCAATCACCATTTCCGGCCATTGCGGTGGCGGATTAAACCAGCTGTCCGTCCAGAAGGTCACAGCAATCGTGATCGGCTGTCCCGGCACCAGTTGTTCCGGGGCAATCAACTCACGCGTCATGGTCATTTCGGCGCGCACCGGCAGGCTAAGTAGCAACAGCAGACAAAGCAGAAGTCGCTTCATGGTGCCTCCGCCGGCGCTGAGCGGTAGAGATTCTCCAGTAAACCGCCGGGCGAAAGGGTCAGATTGCTGTACCACTGTTCAGCCGAGGGCGCGGTGGCCGCGATGGGCTTCATATCCAGCTGGTTCACGCCCTGATCGGGTTTGAGATCGTGCTTGATGGCGTCAGGGTCTTCATCCTTTTGTTCATGCTGATCGGCCTGCCGGTCGCGTTCTTTCTGCCGCAACTGCATGATGATATGGGCAATCTTCGCCCGGTTCTCCTGAGCCATTGCCCATTCAGGCCGTAAGCTCAGTGCCTGGTCGTAGCTGTTCAGCGCCTGCTGCCAGGATTTTTGCTGAGCGTAACAGTTGCCGATCCACAACAGACTTTCAGCCGTGGCGGGAACCTGACGAAAAGCCCCCAGCGCCTGGACGTAATCCTGCGCGTAATAGAAGGCGATGCCGCGTCGCAACGGGTCCTGAAAACGCTGGGCGGCGGCATCATAGTTACCGTGATTGAAGGCGAATTGTCCCTGCACATCGGGGCGGACCCAGGCGTCCAGCAGTGCGGCTGAACTGCCGGGAGACCAGATAAATAACGGCAGCATCACGACAACCAGACACAGCAGCTGTTGCCGCCACAGCAGTAACAGCAGCAATAGAGGAATGACCAGCAGATAGCCGCTGTTCTTCCACTGCAAATCCTGTCGGCTGTTCTGCTGCGCCGTCACGCTCTGCTGAATGTTACCGTTGACCGCGCGCAGATCATCATCTTCGGCAGAGACCAGCGTCACCGGAATGCCGCCATCGCGAATTTGCTCGAAGCGCGCGACGTTGAGTCGCGTATCAATGCCCTGCGATGCCTGCGCTTCCGGCAACCTGCCGCCGTTGGCCGTGCCCACCACCCAGATCTGCAGCGGCAGATTTTGCTGCCGCAACCAGTCTGCGTCCGGCTGTGCGACACTATCAGCAACCAGTATCAGCGCACGTGGAGCGTCAGGTGCTGAAGGCAGATTTTTAAGCGCAAGGGCGACCGCCTGCCGCAGCCCTGAACCCTCGCCCTGCGGTACCAGCGTGGGCTGCTGGGCCGTCAGAAAGAGGTTATAAAAATCCGCATCATTGGTCAGTGGCGTGGTGAGCCAGGCATTTGCACTGTAAACCACTAGACCAAAGTGACTGCCGGGCAGTTGCGCCATCAGTGCGGCGATTTTCTGCTGCATACGCTGATGACGGTCAGGCGGCACATCCTGCGCCAGCATGCTGAGATCCTGCTGCAAGATCACCATCACATTGTTTTCTGGCGTGAAGGCGGCAGGCAAGTCGCGTTGCCAGCTCGGACCGGCTAACGCCAGAACACCTAAGGCAAACAGCCACGGCAGTACTTGTCGCGCCCGCACGCGCTGACCTTTGATCAACGCATCCGCAAACGGCTTTTCCATCACACGATGCCAGGCACTGCCTGAGCGCTGGGCCAAAAAATAGAGCAGCGGACAAAGCAGCAAACCCAGTAATCGCCAGGGATAAATGAAGTGGAAATCGCTCATGCGCGTCGCCTCATCATGGCGCTGCTAATGGCAAACAGCAGTAACACAAGTAACGCGAGGGCTAACGGCCAGATAAACAGCGGGCGATGCCAGGATAAACCCAGCGTTTTCACCTGTTCCGGCGTTTGCGCATCAATTTGCTGCCAGACCTGCGCCAGCGCATCGCGGTTGGTGGCGGCGCGCCACGCGTTACCGCCGGTGATATGAGCAATGTTTTCCAGCAGCGCCGTATCGACTTTATCCTCACCGCTGCTGTTGACATCACCAAAGGCGATGGTATGCACCATAACGTGATGCGCGGCGGCGAGCTGTGCGGCGAGCGTGGGTTGCAGTTGAGAAGCGGTGTCGTTGCCATCTGTCAGCAGAATCGCCATTTTCGAGGCATCGGCTTCAAGGCTGTGGTCCAGCAGTTTCACCGCCACGCCCAGCGCATCGCCTATTGCCGTTTGCTGACCAACCATGCCCGGTGCGAGCTGGCTGATGCGCGACTGCAGTGCCTGCTTATCTTCGCTGATCGGCGCGAAAGGCCACGCCTGACTGGCAAAAATAACCAGACCGATACGATCATTTTTGCGCTGGCTGATAAAAGTACGCACCGTTTGCTGAACCGCTTGCAAGCGCGTCTGACCGTTCTCACCGTCGTTTTTTTCCATTGAGCCGGAAACATCGAGAATCAGCACAATATTGCGCATGGGCTTTATCAGCGTTTTTGGCGGCATCAGATATTCCGGCCGGGCAAGTGCAGTAATCATTAATATCCATACCGCCCAGAACAGCAGCCGATGTTGCCAGCTGGCTTGCGGTGCGGGTGCCGAGAGTTGCAGGGCTTCAGCCAGTTCAGGTAAAAAAGGGACCCGAACCTGTTCACTCACCGGCTGCTTTGCAGGAAACAGATAGTGAGTCAGCAACGGTAAAAACAGCAGCACGCCCGCCCACGGCCAGGCAAAATCAATGCGCGAAATAAACTCAGACATGAGGCAGCGTCTCCAGCCACTGGCGTAACTGCAGGGCAATACGCTGATTGATACTGCTTTCCAGCTGATTGTCCGGCTGACAATATCGACGACACATCAGCGTGCGCAATTCTTCGTCCAGCGGTGTCTGCGCCAGAAGCTGTTCCGGCGATTGCCACTGGCTGACCTGCGCGCGCGGGTGTTGCACCAGAAGAACCCGCTTAATCAGTGCAATCCAGCCATCGACCTGCTGTTGCCCGAGCTGTTTTCTCGCTTCGCGGCGCCATCGATTGCGACGAAAGCGGGCGAGCCCTATCAGCACGGCAATCAACATCGCCAGCAACAGCATCACGCCGAGCACCATCCAGCCTGCCGGTAATGGAAACCATGAGGCGGCGGCAGGCAACGCGGGATGAGCCAGTTCCGGCGTGCTAAATCCTTTTTCCAGCATGCGCGTCCTCCTGCTGTAGCTGCGGCAGAATCGCCTCACCGGTAACCACGGTTTTTACCGTGACGCCCAGGCGCTGTAACCGGCGCTGCTGCTGCGACAGACGCTCGGTAACGCTTTGCTGAACCCGATCGCTGAGCTGTGAGGTGAGATTGAGTGTGGTGCTGACGTCATGGTAATAAGCCGCCAGTTGGCCGCGCGGCGGCAGGCGGCGATGAAGATCATCCAGCGTGACGTAGGCGGTAATTTCGCAGCGGCGGCGCAGGTGAGCCAGCACCGCATCACAGCGCGCATCAAGATCGTGAAAATCACTGATAATCCCCAACCAGCTGCCGGAAGGCAGCAGGCGGACGATACGATGCAGCGCGTCTGACAGAGAGACGGTTTGGCGAGGGTGTTGCGCATAATGCGCGGGAAGCTGAGCATTGATGCGCTGAACGTCAGTGAGGATCTGCATCAGGTTGCGTTTCGGTGCGCGACAGGGATGCAGGGCCAGTTCATCATCGCCCAATATCGCGCAGCCTAATCGATCACCATCATGCCAGCTTCTCCATGCCAGCAATCCGGCAATGTTTCCGGCGGCCACCGATTTCATCTGCATGCGGGTTCCGAAGTACATCTCCAGTCGCTGATCCACGAGGAGAAATACCGGGCGTTCCCGTTCCTCATTGTAAAGGCGAATCCACGGTGTACGCAGGCGGGCGGTGGCTTTCCAGTCAATCAACCTGACGTCATCGCCCGGCTGATAGCGACGCATGCTGTCGAAATTCAGCCCACGTCCCTGCTGGCGGGATACGCGTTCACCGGTTAACGCGCCGGGTGGGATTTGGCCCGGCGGATTATCGAGTCGCTGAGCATCACCTGCCAGCGCCATCAAATCGGCCATTTCCAGCGTCAACGGCTGCGGCATCATGCCACCACTGCATTAAGAAGCATGGCGATTGCCTGATCGGCGGTGCAGTTGTCGGCGTTGGCCTGATAGCTCAGCAGCAGGCGATGGCGCAGCACCGCCGGTGCGATGCGTTGAATATCCTCCGGCAATACCGCATCACGACCATCCAGCCACGCGCAGGCGCGACCACAGCGATCAAGGGCCAGCGTGCCGCGCGGGCTGATGCCGAGGCTGATATAACTCGCAAAGGCATCGCTGACCTGATCGGGATGACGCGTCATCTCCACCAGATTGACGATGTACTGTTCTACCGTAGGCGCCACATATACGGAGGCAATTTCACGCCAGCAATCGGCGATGTTTTGTTGGCTGATCAGCAATTCAGTTACTGGGGGCGGCGGCGTTTCATGCTGCGCAGCCTGGTATTTTGCCTGCTGCTCAGCACGCACCAGCTGCATCACCAACTGCTCATTCTCTTTCGACGGATAATCGACAATCACCATCATCAGAAAACGGTCAAGCTGGGCTTCGGGTAACGGCCAGGTGCCTTCCTGATCGACCGGGTTTTGTGTCGCCAGTACCATAAATATTCCCGGTAGTGGCCAGGTTTTACCCGCAACGGTCACGTGACGCTCTTCCATCGCCTCCAGCAGCGCCGACTGCACGCGGGCTGAGGCACGGTTGATCTCATCAGCCAGGATAATGTTGCCGAACACCGGACCGGGTCGAAAACGAAACTGATCCTCTTCGCGTGTGGCATTTTGCTGATAAATTTCGCTGCCGGTAATGTCGGAAGGCAGCAGGTCGGGTGTGAACTGAATGCGACGGAATTCGCCTTCGATGTGACGCGCCAGCTCGCGCACCGCACGGGTTTTCGCCAGACCCGGTAAGCCTTCCAGCAGCACATGTCCGTCACACAACAAGGCGACGATCAGCATCCGCACCAGCTCCTGCTGACCAATCACCTGCTGATTCATACTGGCTTCCAGCGCCAGCAGCTTTTCACGATTATCCATTAGGCAGGTTCCACCGTCTGACGCTCCAGCAGCGTGGCGATGCCTACCAGCATCGGCTGCGCATAATTAAAGAACGCTTTAATGCCGGGGCAGAGATAATTCATGCCCAGCTCGCCTTCTTCGCTCCTGACGATGCGGTTTTTCGGGCATTCGCCATAACAGAGTTTCAGGTAAGGACAGCGTTTGCAGGCAGCGGGCAGCGTATCGCGCTTACCTAAACCAAAGGCTTTTTGCCGCTCGGAAAAGGCCATGTGCGCCAGTTTGGTGCTCTGCACATTGCCTAGCTTGTATTCGGGATAGACGTAGTGATCGCAGGAGAAAATGTCGCCGTTTTTCTCAATTGCCAGGCCTTTGCCGCAGAACTCGGAGGTGATGCATATCTGCGCAGGCATTCCCATGGTCTGCGCCACCGCCGTTTCAAACAGGTTGACCTGCACGCGGCCTAAATCGTTGTTCACCCACTCTTCGAACACCGCAATCAAGAAGCGTCCCCAGTCATCCGGATCGACAGACCAGTTGGTGACGATGGAGTCGAGGTCGCCGGGGCGCGCGCGGCGTGAACCGGTTACCGGGATGGTGTCGTCGTGCCAGAACTGCGGTGCCGTTTGCTTGAAATCAACCGGCTCAACGCAGGGGTTGAACTGGATATAGGTGGCACCCAGTTCGCGCGTCAGAAAACGATAAACCTCAAGCGGGAAGCGCGCGTTGGTGCGGTTGACGGTAACCAGAGCGTTGAAGGGAACATGATGACGCTTCAACGCGGCAACGCCCGCCATGACTTTTTCAAATGTGGGTTTACCGCTGCGCGTCACGCGGTAGCGATCGTGCAATTCCGCCGGGCCATCAATCGAAATGCCGACCAGGAAATTGTGCTGACGCAGAAAGCGCGCCCAGTGATCATTAATCAGAATACCGTTGGTCTGCAGATCGTTTTCAATTCGCTGACCCGGTTTCTGATATTTCTTTTGCAGTACCACGATTTTTTCAAAGTACTCCAGCCCCATCAGCGTCGGTTCGCCGCCTTGCCAGGAGAAAACCACCTGCTCGCCATCCTGGCTGTCTATATATTGTCGGATGAAGGTCTCCAGCACCTCATCGCTCATACCGCTGTGTCTGTCCTGTTCCAGAAGCTGTTCTTTATGCAGGTAAAAGCAGTAGTTGCAGTCGATATTGCAACGCGACCCGGTCGGCTTTGCCATGACGTGAAATCGGCGGGTGTAAGCCGGCCCCTTGCCGCTGAATTTTTCCGCCGTAGGCAGCGGTTTAACCGGCAACGTTGTGCTGTATTTCATGAACGCCTCCTGAGTACCGGGTGAAGTAGTTCACCCGGTGTTGTGGTCAGAGCATCAGTTGGTGGCCGGACTGCCTTGCTCGATAAGTTTCGACACATCAGAGACGGTAAATGACCCCGGTTTCTGACGCGGCGGGAACTCTTTGAAGCTTTGCAGCATTTCAGTGGCATATTTCTGCGCACCGCCAAGCAGGAACAGGCGATCATAGAACCAGTGGTTGTAATCCATGCCATCGGTGCCTTTTTCCAGCGGATCGATTTTCAAATCAAAGATCAGTGGCACACGCAGTTTAACGAACGGGTATTTCCACACATCCATGCCTGAACGCTCCTGAATCATGAAGTGTGCTTTCCAGCGACCGTAGCGCATCGCCAGCAGATCACCGTCATCACTCCAGTAGAAGAATTCTTTGCGCGGATCCTCCTGCGTTTTACCGGTGATGAAATCAAGCTGGTTATAGCCATCCAGATGCACTTTGTAGGTCATCGCACTGGTTTTATAACCTTTGAGTAACTGCTGTTTAATGTCCGGCACGCCTGCTGCAGCAACCAGCGTCGGGAACCAGTCATTACTGCCGAAGATGTCGTTGATCAGCGTGCCCGGCTTAATATGTCCCGGCCATTTGACCATCGCCGGTACGCGGAACCCGCCTTCCCAGCCGGTGTTTTTCTCACCACGGAACGGTGTGATACCGGCATCAGGCCAGGTGGCCGTCATCGGGCCGTTATCGGTGGTGTAAACCACAATTGTGTTGTCTTCAATGCCGAGGTCTTTGATTTTCTTCAGTACTTCACCGACGATTTTGTCGTGCTCCACCATGCCGTCAGCGTAGTCACCCAAGCCGGTCACGCCTTTATCGGCCGGTTTTATATGGGTTTTGTTATGCATACGCGTGGTGTTGTACCAGGTAAAGAACGGCTTCTTGGCTTTGACCTGCCGCTCCATAAAGTCGTTGTTCGCCGCCAGCGTCTCTTCATCAACGGTTTCCATACGCTTGATATTTAACGGGCCGGTATCCTCAATTTTCCCGTCCGCGCTGGACTTAATGACGCCACGCGGGCCGAACTGTTTTTTGTATTCAGGATCCTGCGGATAATCCGGGTTCTCCGGTTCTTCTTCCGCATTCAGATGGTAAAGGTTACCCATGAACTCGTCGAAACCATGGGCGGTAGGCAGAAACTCGTTACGGTCACCGAGGTGGTTCTTACCAAACTGGCCGGTGGCATAGCCAAGCTGCTTAAGTATGCTGGCAATAGTAGGATCTTCTTTCTGCAGTCCCTGCGGTGCGCCGGGCATCCCAACTTTACTCATCCCGGTACGGAACGGCATCTGCCCGGTAATGAAGGATGAGCGACCGGCGGTAGAGCTTTGTTCCGCATAGTAAGAAGTGAACTTGGCACCTTCGGCCGCAATGCTGTCAATATTGGGCGTTTGATAGCCCAGCATTCCCTGATTGTAGGTACTGACGTTCCAGTACCCGATGTCATCACCGAATATCACTACAATGTTGGGCTTCTGATTGTTCTGCTCCGGCGCCGTCGTGGTATTGCTGGCCGGGGCTGCATAAGCGCTGGTCGCACAGCAGGCAACAGACAACATTGAGGCAAGCAGCGATTTGCAAAATGGCACTTTTGACATTTCTGTGCTCCAGATAAGTGGACTCTCGTAGGAAAGGCATAGGTATCGCCCGCCCGGTCAAATCGTTCGACAGTAAGTTATGTGATGCGCCTCCTTAGTTGGCCGGGTCAGAAAGTTCGGCTGTAGTTGATGCCTAAGAAATAGAGAGCAGGATTGTCATAGCGTCCTTTGACCAGCGGCGATGCGACCTGTGACGAGTCAATGTGCGCGTATTCGAAGGCGGCGCCGAGGCTGCTGTCAGGATCGAGTTGGTAACGCGCACCAATGCCCCAGCGCCAGGTGTCGCCAGACGGCATCGTCAGAGAGGTATCCTGCTGGTTGCGGTAGAAGCTGCTGTCAAAGGCAACGCCGGTGTTTAAAGTCCAGTCAGCAGAGAGTTTGAACTGGGTGCCGAGTGCGAGGTGCCAGGTATCACGCAGACGCCCGTTGTTGCCCACCTGATTGCCCGCCACGGTTATTTCGCTGTTGCTGTAAACGCTCCAGTCCTGCCATCCCGCATCCCCCATGACAGCCCAGCGATCGTTTAACTGATGGAAAACACTGAGCATAATTTGTTGGGGCGTATTGACGGTTGCTGCGATAGGCAACGTCCAGGAAGGGGAGTTATTCAGCTGGTCAAGACGGACCGTGTTGTTAACGTTGAAGTGATAATTGGTCCGGCTGGTATAGGTTAATCCGGCACGCGTTTGTGGGGTAAACTGCCATAACGCACCTATTTTGCCGTTGAGCGCCCAGTCATGATCGGATAGCTCATCGCCTCGGGCGCGCTTGATTTTTAGCAGGCCATAGTTAATTCCCAACCCCGCACCGAGAGAGAAGGCATCATTGATTTGCCAGGCCAGCGCGGGCATCAGCGTTACGGCCAGCAGCGTGCTGTCTTTAATCAGGTTGTCACCAGCCCAGTCACCGAAATGCAGGCCAAGTCCGTAGTTGCCATAAAATCCTACTCCAGCACTGACAGTTGGGCTGATCCGTTGCGTGTAGAAAGCGCTGCCACCGGGAAACCAGCCAATGACATTCCCAGGGCTGTTACCACTCAGTTGTGCATCGTCGTACAGCCGGTAAGGCGCGTCACCATATAATGCCTGCGCCCCCAAAGTGAGCATTTTATCTGGCAAAAGGGTCATGCCAGCAGGATTGGTAAAAAGCGTTGAGGCATCCTGCGCACGCGAAGCCTGACCTGCACCGGCCAGGCCAATATCATCAGTGCCAATTTCATATAGATAAAGTCCACTCGCGCTTGCAGAAGAAAGATTAAATAAAAAGGCCAGGGCTATTATTTTGCGCATGGGACTCTCTCTTAAACAGGGTTAAGAACATCCGGTCACATTAATCCATTAGTCTTTCAACAATCCTCATGCCACTTAACTCAAGACTGCTCGTGGTATAGAAAGAAAATTGAATTATCTCTGGTAGCAAAATAAGAATCACCCGAAGCGGGGGAAGAGGTCGGGCATTATGAGAATTAAACACAACCCGAGGATAAGACAGTTTTATTTACATTTTGATATTTAACTTAGCCAAAGTTTGAATTTCAGCAACATGAATGTAAGGAATTAGTAAGTCGACTCGCAAATTTTTTGATGAAAATCAAATTTACACACGGATGAGTGAGGTTAGTGGTAAATGCATCTTATTTCATTGAATTACAAAGGCTTTAAAATAGGAGGGGATCACTTTATAAATACATTGCTATAAAATTAAAATCATTGGAATCAAGGGGCTATCGATCTGGTGTTTAATGGGTTTTTTTTCGGAATTTCGCCAATAAGATTATTCTTATTGGCGAAGGGTGGGTTTTAGAAAATTTAAAATGAAGAGGCTTTCCAAACCTTAACCACCATCCATGTATAGTGGGCTCTCAAGTCAGGCTATAAAACTCACATTCAGCATTAGAAGCGCCAGTTGGGTATTAATATTTTAATTATTTGCTTTTAACGGAATCCAGGCTAATCATTTTAGGGCGGTTAAAGAAGTCTAATATTTCAAATCACAAGGGTGAAATAATGAAAAAGATTTCGGTAAGTTTGATAGCTCTGGCCTTAACGACTGTGGTGTGTTCATCAGCTTTTGCTGCTAAGGAAATCACAAAAGAGGAAGCAAAGCAGTATGAGAAGGTAGGCGAAGTCAGCACGACAAAGGAATACACTGCGCCATCAGATGCTATGAAAGATATTTCACAGAAAGCAGATGAGTTAGGTGGCAAGTATTTCGTCATTACTTCTGGTAATGAAGGCGACAAAATTCGTGGCACTGCGACCGTTTATAAATAGTAGTTTGCTATGCCCTGGAAACGGGGCATGACCCCTAGTAAGATTGTGGCCACTAAAGCGGTCAGCGCCTAACTGCACTGCCTCAGGAATTAGAAAGGCAATTGTTGTTGCAAGCTGAAATCTAAGCCAGATAGAGCGCTTAAAAAAGCCCACAGGAGCGGGCAAAGAAGTCCTCAGGCTAAGTCATTTCGTACGCAACACGTTTGCTGTGTGTTACGGATTAATCATAATCGAGCGGTACTGTTTTGCTATAAGCCGCGCGCAAAATTTCATCGCAAAACCTCAACTTCAGAATTCTGCCATTGAGCCGTTTCTTATATCGAAGCTTAGCTGCAGGCGTACCTTAGAGAATTTACAACAGGAGGATGCATGGACATTGAGGTTTGTGACCTGGCGATGGATGCAGTACGCAGCGTTATGGGGCAGGCGGTTATAAACATGCTTGACGAAGGTATACCGATTACGAACGATTCACTGGTCGGTTATATGGCCGCAATGTTTGAGGATGAGACCAGAAGTTGCGAGGCAGAGCTGGCAATGTATCTTTTTGGTGTAAGCAAGCACTGAGCAGTGCCTGCTGGATTTTGATTATGCCTGTGGCTGACCAACCGGCCCCTTGCTCATTGGCCCGCCGGGAACAGGTTGCACCGGATGTACCTTAGGCCGCCCATTGGGACCAATCGGCCTCTCAGAGTGATAGCATCCCGATATAGTCATCAGGCTCATGATAAAAATCATCCCACCTAAACATCTTTTCATTCAATCACTTCCACATTAATAGCAACCAGGCGTTGCATTGAACCCTGGAATCTTCCAGGCCAGTGTCAAAATCCTGCGTCACATAAAACTAAATTTCCTTTTCCGCCAACCCCTTCGCAAAAACCTGATGCAATCGACTTGATCGATCCTGGTGATCAATATTACTGTATTTATATACAGTATCTGTCAGGGAGGGTGATGACCATGCCCCGCGACTACGAAATCAAAGACGCCTTTAGGTTCGCAATCAAACGCGATGCCGCTGGCCGATACACCGTCAGTACACTCGATTTTGTCACTGAGCTTAAGCGGCTCAACTGGCATTACACGCCACGCGAAGCCAACAACTGGATAGAAGCGCACAAGTCAGTTTTCCGGGATATTTCCACAGCGGAAGGTGATGAGCGCGTGTTTCAGGTGTTCAATCCAAACGGTTGAGAATAAATAAAATATTAAATGTTCTTTTAATTTTGTTCTGAAATTCATCAATTGAGACTACAGCCATGAAGTTCTACAAACCTGCAAAAATCCGCGCCATATTAGCGCTGCCATTATTTATTGAGCGCGTCCCATGTGGGTTTCCTTCTCCTGCACAGGACTATGTTGAACAGCGAATCGATCTTAACAGTCTGCTTGTCAGCCATCCCAGCTCAACTTATTTCATCAGGGTAAGCGGTGACTCCATGATTGACGGTGGCATCAGTGATGGCGATATGCTGGTGGTGGACAGCTCAGTGAAAGCTGATCATGGCGACATTATTGTGGCGGCCATCGAGGGAGAGTTCACGGTGAAACAGCTCATGACCAAACCTTGCCTGCACCTGAAGCCAATGAATCCAGCGCACGCTATCATTCCGGTCAATGATCCTGACCAGTTTGAAATTTTTGGAGTGGTCAAATACTCGATTAAATCGATGGCCCGGTAATGTTCGCGCTGGTGGACGTTAATAATTTTTATTGCGCCTGCGAGAAGGTTTTCCGACCTGACCTGTGGGGAAAGCCAGTGCTCGTTTTAAGTAATAATGACGGCTGTGTCATTGCCCGCAGCGCGGAAGTCAAAGCGCTGAATATCCCCATGGGCGCACCTTACTTTAAGCTTAAAGATGAAATACGCAGACACAAGATTCACGTGTTTAGCTCCAATTACGCGCTGTATGCAGATTTTAGCAATCGCGTAATGACAACATTGGAAGCTATGGCGCCATCCGTCGAGGTGTACTCAATCGATGAGGCCTTCCTGGACTTGGCAGGTCTGAGAAATTGCCGGGTTCTTGAAGATTTTGGGCGAGAAGTTCGTGAACGCGTCAGACGCAACACGCATCTGACAGTGGGCGTCGGTATCGCCCAAACTAAAACGTTAGCAAAATTAGCAAATTACGCTGCCAAAAAGTGGACGCAGACCGGCGGCGTTGTTGACCTGTCAAACATTGAGCGCCAGCGGAAGCTGATGGCGCTGGTTCCGGTCGAAGAAGTATGGGGTGTTGGCCGGCGCATCAGTAAGAAGCTAAATGCTATGGGCATCATCACCGCGAAAGACCTGTCGGAGCAAAGCACATATGTCATCCGTAAGCACTTCAACGTTGTGCTGGAGCGAACGGTGCGCGAGCTGCGGGGAGAGCCTTGCCTCGCGCTGGAAGAATTTGCGCCAACCAAGCAGCAAATTGTCTGCTCCCGATCCTTCGGCTCCCGCATAACCGAGTATATGGATATGCGTCAGGCGGTTTGCTCGTATGCAGAGCGCGCGGCTGAGAAGCTGAGAAGGGAGCGCCAGTATTGTAGTCAGGTAGCGGTGTTTGTCCGGACCAGCCCACACGCTGAAGGTGAAGTGTTCTATGGAAACCAGGCGATGGGTAAGCTGCTAACGCCCTCCAACGATACGCGCGACATCATCAGAGTTGCTATGCAGGGTCTCGACCATATATGGCGGGACGGGTGCCGCTATATGAAAGCAGGGGTGATGCTGGGCGATTTTTACAGCCAGGGCGTTTCTCAACTCAATCTCTTTGATGAATTTAAGCCGCAGGCCAACAGTGAGGCGCTGATGCGTGTTGTTGATGGCCTAAACCAGAGCGGGAAGGGGAAGTTATGGTTTGCAGGTCAGGGGATCCAGAAATCCTGGGAGATGAAGCGTGAGATGCTGTCACCGGCATACACGACGCGGTATGAGGATCTGCCCGTGGCGAAGTGAAGTTTACTACTGCCCGCTGCAGTAGTCTGAAACGATAACCGAAACCCGGAACCACGTAGAAATGTCTTAATGATTGAAGTCACCCGGCGACAAATCTCATCTTCCCAGGTTTTATGGCTTTAATGGGGCTTTGCCGATAGGTATCGCCAGTAGCTGACTGCAAGAGAAAAGAAGGAAAAGCACGCTCCTGTAATGAGGCTGCAGTTGATTGGATCATTCACATTGATGTTAAAAAACAGTGCAACCAGTGCCGAACCCACAATCTGACCCAGCAGCCTCGAGCTTCCTAACAGACCGCTGGCGACGCTGGTATTTTCATCGTTTACTGAAGTCATGATGAGATAGTTATTCGGTGACTGAAAAAGTCCGAAGCCCGCACCACATAGCGCGACTCGCCAGATAATATCAATATTTCCGGGTACCACCGGCAGGGCAGCGGTCAGCAGCATGCCGGCAAACAACAACCCAAGACCTGCGGCTCCAATGATATTACAGTCGTATTTTTTCAGCAGATTGCCTGCCAGAACCGAAGTAAACATTGTTGCCAGTGGCCAGGCAGTCAGAAGTAACCCTGTTGACGCGATATCGCGATGGAGCACATTGTGAAGGTAGAAGGGCAGCGATACATAGGCCAGCAGTTGTGTTGCATAGGAGAGCGCTGACATCAGAAGTGAGAGGCTTAACGTTTTACTGTGAAAGACGGTTAGAGGTATCAGCGCCTTTTCGACCTTGTGCTTCTGGTTCAGGTAAAAAGTTTCCAGTAACAATACAAAAACAGTCAGGCTCCCCATCGCAAAAAACATCTTCTGCCGCGTCAGGCCGAAAACAGTGCATGAGAAAAGGAGACCAAGCATAAATACGAGGGTGGCTCCTGTTCGATCAAACGATCCCTTTTCAGCCGGGCTCGTATTCAGAAAGACCACGCTAATCAGTACCGATACTGCCGCAACAGGTACATTGATAGTGAATAGCCAGTTCCAGCTCGCCACAGCAAGGATGGCAGAGGCTATAGATGGCCCGGCCGCTGCGGCAACAGAGACCAGCATAACGTTCACGCCCAAACCTCTGCCCAGCAGGCTTGCGGGATAGATAGCTTTGATTAGTGCCGCATTTACGCTCAAAATCGCTGCTGCACTGAAACCCTGTACCACGCGAAATACCGTCAGCATTTCCAGACTTTCAGATAACGCGCAGCCCAGTGATGACAGCGCGAATAAGAGTACGCCTGCATTGAATACGCGCGTGATACCCACTGATTTTCCCAGTGCCGCCAGTGGAATCATTGATGCGACCACGGCGAACTGATAAGCATTGACGATCAGAACGGAGTCGGATTCACTGATTAAAAACTCTCGCGCAATGACTGGGAGCGCGACGTTGGCGATTGTACTGTCGAGCATCGCAATGACCGTGCTTAACGATACTGCAATGATGGCCATCAGGTTCAGTGTGTTACCCGTGCTAACATCCTTATTCATGGGTTTTCCTTCGTCATAACGGCTTTGTAAGAGAAATGGTTAAACCAGAATATATCCCTTCCGGACAAAGGTAGCCGGTTATGGCACTGGCAAAGGATATCGGGACGATGCACATATTTGCGCACATGAGATGCGTAATCCTGAATTTATTCGCGATGAAAGATCGTGAGGGCTAAGGATGTTTAAGCCGGATTAAATGACTAATTTTAGCTCACAGGCATTTTTCGGTCTGTTGTAACAGGATGATGAATGACATCATTAGTTATCACAGCTTCCATTCTGAACAACAGCATTATCAATTAACGAGGCTGTTACCTATTCTCGTCCACGAGTCGGGTATGATAGAAGCATAAGGTTGATGACAATATTGATACTTACGCCAATAATACAGATCGCGAGTTGTTGATCAGGATATATCTGGCACAGCTTTTTGCTGACATCGAGGCAGGTATAAATCGTTGCTGCAATAATCCAGCCCTTGATAAGGTAATTCATGTGTAATTCTCCTTCAGAGTACTGAATACGTCCGCATTATGATAATGTTAGCCTCTGCTGTAATAATTTTCAGGGTTGTAATTATAAAAGCTGACATAAAATCTTCCCTTAGTGATGTCGAGTTCTCAGATGTTATCGTTCCAGTAAGAAAAGACAAGCATAATTTTTTCTGATTAACTTATATCATTTTTATTTGAGATTAAATAATGAGTGCTGGCTGGCAGTATTGATATCTATGTTTTGATGTTGTTTTTATTTTTTACGGAATTAAATAACCTGTGTGTGTTACTCTTGGCTGGGGCGCGTTATACCCGACCTGTAAATTTGCATAATTTGACGCCGCTAAGATATACCCAAGCGTAATTATTAGTGTGCCCGGTTTGACGCCGGTGAATTGGTCAAAGGACTATGACGGTAAAGTTCATATGATGCCAGCTATCTGGCTACAGATGTTTCTACTGGGGGCATAGGGCATAGGGCATAACGGCATCAGAACTCCTGCCGGGCAAGATAAATTGTTCACGCTAAGCAGCGCTACATATTTCATTTCAATAAAAAATTCTCGAATATACTTTCTTCACACCCGCGCTTTGTCATGAAGCGCAAAGCGCAGTTATCCTCTGTTAATATTGCTTTTTTTATTTTGTCCTTTTTTTAAACCTTTGAGTTTTTGGTGCTTTCTGTAGGGATCCAGTCGATGGGATTTTGCCTCATCTCCAGAGATGTTTTTATCAGGTACTGCAAAGATGAAATTTTCATACCCTCCGATATAACCGGTGTGGGCCGTATGAACAGCGTCAGGGTATACGCGCACATGATTATCACACCTGGCATTGCATTTCGGGATTGAATATATAGCAAGAAAGAATGTGTACATAAATGTTTTTAACATGATAGTTCGCTTGGTTACTATTAATGATCGAAGGGATTTTACGCCTGAGAAATACAATTCGTCAATTCATCTTTCTGTATACATTATCTCAGAGATACTCCTGAATAATTCTCTTAAAAAATACATGATTAAAAATTGGTGTGTTTTTGCAAGAGCATGAATTTAAAGTTGTTAAATTATTTTATGAGTGTTGCGTCAGGATGTAACAATCGGTCAGGCAGTCTCATGAAGTATTGATTGAATGGTATTATCATGTTCTCATCATAATTCCAAGACAGTATAAATAAGCTCTTCGATTCGACAGGTTAGGGAAGATATTATAATGCTCAGTAAAAACGGTTACCTTCTTGTGCTCGGTGAGCGAAATATTGAAACATTTGGTTTATTCAGTCTTATTGATGACCTGAGCTATCTGTACTCGACGCATGCTGTTTATGTCCGGGATGAACGTGATTTCTACAGAAGGCAGGCCTGTTTTCGCGAAGATGTCAGTTTTAGCGCTATCGTGTGCATTTCAGCGAACATATTCTTTCCGGAATGGTTTAATACATTTCTCTTTCTGCAAAGAAAAACGCATGGGCGGATTTTGATTTATATCAATGATGAGAGTTATGTGTGTGACGGAAAAAAACGGCTTATCAGCAGGGTAGCTCACGCTGATTGCATCCTGTATTCATCTATGCAGGTAAACAGCCTCAGAGTTGCACTCGTGGATGCATTGAATGGCCGAATAAGAAACGATCACGCATGCTGCCTGTCGTTGCGCGAACTCTCAATTATCGATGGTTACATCAAGGGTGTTAAAGCTCCTGCCCAGTCTGTCCTGTTAAACGTAAATGTCAAAACCATATACCAGCACAGAAAAAACTGCGCTAACAAACTCGGCCTGAAAAGCCTAAAGGACCTGACCAGGATGTAAGACAACGTGACCAATACATCCACGATTTCCGGTTAATGTTTTCATCAGAAATTATGCGTGTTCAGGAGAGCATCGTGCCTTTAGTCAACATTTATAAAACAGACTGGTTCAAAGTGCTTTGCGACATCAGCAGGGCCGGGTTCTCGCTTCAGACCATTGCTTACGAACTGGATGTCGCTACCTCAACACTCATCGGCTGGAAGCAAGGCGCAAGCCCTCGCCATCATACGGGTGAAGCACTGATAGATATCTGGATGAACGTGACTGGCAGGGACCGAAAGGAGTTACCCAGGGTTGTCTGCAAGCGGGCGTTTATCCACAAACCGCTTTGCATCGTTTCACCGAATTCAGAAAAGTGAACGTCTCCATCGCTACAGTCCGTTGCCTGTATCACTTCATTCCTGATGCAGTGCAACGGAGTCAACATGAATCTCGAACACCTGATCAAATTTCACAACCCAAAATCTGTAACGCATGGAAATGTGCCGTTGAAAGGCTCATGCTCATCGCTAACCACCAGTGATGTGATGGCTGCAGCAGGCATGCTGCAGCACCGTGCGGCGCTGGGCTATGCAGCCTTTGCAGGAAAAATGAATCTGAGCAAAACTGAATCGCTGCGTGCGGTGAGCCTTCTGAGTATTTATGCGCGGGAGCAGGCGCAACATATTCCTGCGCTCAATAAGCTGACGCCGGCAGTCAGAACATCTGTCATTAACCACATGTCGGTGTGTGCTTTCATGGAGTTTGCACGCAGTGCTGCCACTGAGAATCAATGTCCTGTCTGTCGTGGAAAAGGCATTCTTGATAATGGCCTGTGCCCGTGCTGCAAGGGTAAACGGAAAGTTCGCGCTGCCTGTCCATCCTGTAAGGGCCGTGGCGAAGCCGTTAACCGCCGCGAGTCAAAGCTCCGAGGTGTACCCGTTTATCAGCCCTGCAAGCGTTGTAGTGGGCGAGGGTTTAGCCGGATCCCTTCGACCCATATTTTTGGCATTATTAGTCACATCACTACCGAAATATCGCTGGATACATGGCACAAAAGCGTCAAATCATTCTATGAAAGTCTCGTAACCAAACTACTGACGGAAGAATCATGGGCGGAGAAGCAACTGAAACAAATCACTAAGTAGTAAGCGATATGTTTTCTGGCGATTATATAGCTCACTATTTACATTTCCATTTTATGTGGTATCTTGCGCCCAACCGTGGGGTATTGCCCTTCAGAAAACTACGCAGGATACGGTAGTGTGCCTGACAATCTTTTAATCACGCCTTCGTTTTCATCATAATACTCTGCACAACTACTCTCGATGCCAATTTCCTCATGGCATTCACGAACAGAGCCTCGCTTGAAAGCGGGGCTTTTTGCTTTCTGCATCCAGTAAATGATATGGCCTGAGGCGATATTCATTTTCCTGGTGTATCTGCGCCTCACCTTAACGAGTTAGGGCTCATGACTTTCACAATGGACAGGCTTACCTCTGGCGCTGCTTACAGTACTTCGGCAGGGCTGGTATCCAATGGCATTCTGACCTGGCTCAGCCCGGATGAATGGAGTGCCTTTGGCGTGCTGACCGGGATCGCACTTGCACTCCTCACACTAATGATTAACTGGTTTTATAAGCGAAAAGTTGCCCTCGCACAGATTGAGGCCTTACATCATAAATCTTGCGATAAAGATCCGCGCGAGGAATAAACCTTGGCCATACCACAAGCACTGCGTCGAAAACTGATTGCTGCTGCTGGCGGCGGGGCGCTGATGATTGCCACCGTATTGCTCAGTGGCAGAACAGGTATTGAGGGGCGGGTTTACGAGCCTTATCTTGATGTAACTGGCGTCCTTACGGTTTGCGACGGGCATACAGGTGCCGATATTATCAGAGGTAAAAGGTACACCGATCGCGAATGCGAACGCCTGACGTGGAATGACATGCAGCCAGTCAGGCGAACGGTTGATGACCTGGTAAGCGTGCCGCTAAACGAGTACCAACGGGCAGCACTGTACAGTTTCACCTATAACGTCGGTACTGAAGCCTTCTCAAAATCCACCCTTCTGAAAAAGCTCAATGCAGGCGATTACAATGGAGCGTGCAATGAATTACGCCGCTGGGTATACGCCGGAGGCATGAAGTGGAAAGGCCTGATGAACCGACGCGATATGGAGCGTTCTCTCTGCCTGGCGGGTGGTGCAGATGACTTTTAATTCCGGTGTATTTATCACATCGATTGCCTTAAGCAGCGTACTGGCGGCAGGCTCAATAGCCATTTATTACCGCAGCAATGCCATAACCTATCAGGCCCAGCGCGATAAATTAAAAGGGCAGTTAACCTCAGCTAATGAAACCATTAACGATATTCAGAGACGGCAGCGCGATGTTGCTGAGATTGATGCGAAATACACTAGGGAGTTGGCCAGTGCTCAGGCGACTATTGATAATCTCCAGCATGATGTTGCCACTGGCAGGCGTAGGTTGCAGTTCTACACATCGGGTATGCCGAAGCGAAGCACCTCCCCCGCCAGCATGGATGATGCAACCAGCCCCAGACTTACTGACTCCGCTGAACGGGATTATTTCACCCTCAGAGAGCGAATCGAAAAAATCACCAAACAACTGACGGGCCTGCAGGCGTATGTGCATGATCAGTGTGTGAAATAATCTGTGAAAACCGCATATTTCTATGCGGCAACATTTCACTGATCTTTTTTGGCTTTGAGGTTCGCCTCTCTGATTAATTGCTCTGCTTCATCCATTGATGAAGCTTCGAAATCAAATCCGCCAATTCGAATCCCTTCTTCATCATAGTAAATGACTTCGTAACGGGCATTTTTCATCAGTTCAATTACTTCAACGAGCCATTTCATTACTATTTCCTTTTTAGATAAAGGGTAGTGATACATGTCAACTCTAGAGGCTTGCACTTTTCTCTGCTATCAGCGTCCTAAGCGTGTCAATTGCTGAATTACCAGCAGCCTGAACATTTTTGGCTCCCTCTTAGTCTTTGTGATTATTGACGGCGTGATTGGTTCTTAACTCGGCTTGCAGGATGTAGCCATTTAGCTCATCAACAGACTTGTCACGCAAAACAGCCAATAGCAAAAGCTTAAGATATAGATTGTCAGTTAAAAGTTGATTCAGAATTGCGTTTAGATCACCAGATGTACTCATTAATTCCTCTCCTTAGTTATAAATACGGCACTCACCGACAAACAAGAGATGTTTTGTCGAGAGTACCTGATCGATTTGAGGATTACCTAAGCTCCTTTCACATTAACTCGCCTTCCATTGCATCTGGTAGGTCTGGTTCGAAGGTGGTGGCAGGTTCGACACTTTGGTCAATGACTGAAGGGCCATATTGTTCAGCTAAGAAACGCTCTCTATAGAGATAATATGCAGCTTCGCAGACATTTGAGGTGAAGTAGGCATTAAATCCGCCGCCAACAACGGCACCGGCTACAGGTATAATTTGCGCCAATTTTGCTTTTGTGATCTTGACTCCCAGACTGCTGGCAATTTGCTGGATTATTTTTACGAATGCATGTTGCTCAAGCTGCTTCCAGGTTTGTTTTTTGGCGACTTGCTGTGAGATTTTTACAAGTTGAGCCATCGCCACATTTTTGGATGCATCTGCAGGCGATGAAGAAAGCGCAAGAATGTTAAAAGCAAAAAGTCTTTCCTCTTGCCTTTCAATATCAAATCCATAATAGGTTGCATATTCACCAATGGCTCGAAGGTTTAGAGCAATTAGCGTCGGGATATCAATTGCAATCCCAGCTATACCTGCAGCACCGGCGCCAGCACCTTCAGCAAGAGCTAAGCTTTTATACTTCGCAGCAAGCCAGCCGACAGTCTTGTCAGCATCTTCCAGCGATAATCCGGAGACGTCTTTTAGAGATTTGACGTGGACGTGTCCATCTGAGCGATATTCCTCAAGGATAGCTTCTGGCCTGACAGACCATTGTGCCGCATCATTGCAGACACTAATAAGCCCTTTAACCGATTTCTGGATTGCTTCACCCACTAGAGGCGTTGAAAGAACTGCATTGCCGGCGGCATTCAAAGGTTCATTAATTACCTTCAGAGCCTTATCAAACCATCCTATCTGAGGGTTTTTCCATTGATGAATCTCTTTAAGTGCCTTCTGATCATACGCCGTAATTTTCATAGCAATCCCTGAGTTGTCCGCATGTTTGTAAAGCAGAATGAATTAACGCCTTTAATGAATATTTATCGGAAGAGATTGCAGATTATTTACTACTAAATTTAGTGGTAGCCCCCTCGTTCGATTCGAGTCAGTTTCTGCAAAGAGCGAGGCGATTATCTGAGGTTTGAATTGAAGACCTTAACTCCTAAACAAGAAATGTTTTGTCGTGAGTACCTAGTTGATCTAAACGCTTCACAGGCCGCCATTCGGGCAGGATACAGCCAGAAAACAGCAAGCCGCATGGGTTCTGAAAACCTCTCTAAACCTGATATTGCGAAGCGCATCATAGAACTTAAAACAGCCCGAAACGAAAGGGTTGAGATAAATGCAGATTACGTACTGCAGCGGTTGGTTCAGATCGATGAAATGGACGTACTCGACATCCTGAAAGACGACGGTGGCCTCAAACTTGTTCATGAGTGGCCAAAAGTCTGGCGTACGACACTAAGTGGTCTGGATGTGCTGACGACCATCACTAACTTCGACGAAACCACCACTGAAAACATACTAAAAAAAATCAAGTGGCCGGATAAAGTGAAGAACCTTGAATTGCTGGGTAAGCACATCGCAGTGCAGGCCTTCAGAGAGCAGGCCACGCACGCGCTGACGGGCAAGGATGGTGGTTCCGTTGAAGTTAAGCTGCTCTCACGTGAGGAATACCGGCAGGCACGCCGGGAAATGTTAGAGGATGACGACTGCTGACTATAAGACCGCTGCACGCCGTATAGAGTGTGAAGAGGACGGGATGTACTTCGCCCGCTACTTCTTCAGGCAGCGCGCCGGCAGCAGAATGATTGTGGCACAACATCATCAGGTCATACAGCAGACGCTGGACCGCGTGATTGATGGTGACATTCAGCGACTAATCATCAACGTTCCACCGGGCTACACCAAGACCGAATTGGCCACCATCAACATGATGGGCCGGGGTCTGGCATTGAACCGCCGTGCCCGCTTTATGCACCTGTCGTATTCCCACAACCTGGCGTTACTGAACTCATCGACCACGCGCAGCATCGTTAAATCGTCTGCCTATCAGGCCATGTGGCCGATGGCTCTTCGCGATGACGCTGACAGCAAAGCGATGTGGTGGACCGAATACGGTGGCGGGGTGTATGCCTCGTCTGCGGCGGGACAGGTCACAGGCTTTCGTGCTGGACATATGGAGCCTGGCTGGCAGGGCGCGCTCATAATTGATGACGCAGTTAAGCCTGACGACGCCTACAGCGAAATCATCCGTGACGGGGTGAACACACGCTTCAACGAAACAATTCGCTCTCGTCTGGCCGTTGAGACCACGCCTATCGTGGTCATCATGCAGCGCATTCACTATCACGACCTGAGTGGCTACCTGCTCCGGGGTGGCAGCGGTGAAGAGTGGCATCACCTGAATCTGCCGGTGATTATCGATAACAGTCAGTCTTACAGCGCGCTTTACCCTGAGAACACCCACGCGATACCGGTTGAGCATGGCCTGCCTGACGGCTGGCTATGGCCGTATAAGCATAACGAGTCGCACCGGGTTTCCCTGTTTTCACACCGCCGCACTGCCGAAGCGCAGTACATGCAGCGTCCGCGCCGGTTTAATGCTGAAGGCGCACTGTGGACAGAAACCATGGTGTCGGGTGCCCGAGCGCTGGAGATTGCGCTTCAGCCGTCCCGTACCGTTGTGGCTATCGACCCACAGGCCACCAACAGCGAAGAGAGTGACGAAACGGGCATTGTCGTGGCAAGCAGTTACGGGCGCGGTAATGACCGGCTGTTCTCCGCTGATGCTGATTATTCGGGCAAATACTCACCTAACGGCTGGGCGAAGCGTGCCATCCGGGCTTATGAGGAGCACCGGGCTGAAGCCATCGTTATCGAAACCAATCAGGGCGGTGACATGGCGGAAGATACGCTGCGTAATGCGGGCTATCGCGGGCGCATCATTCGCGTCCATGCCAGTAAGGGCAAATTTGCCCGCGCTGAACCTATCTCGGCGCTATATGAACAGGGGCGGGTGGCGCACCGTGGCAATCTCTATCAGCTGGAGAATCAGCTGCTGGAGTACGTACCTGCCACCGCTAAAAAATCACCGGATCGTCTTGATGCGCTGGTCTGGGCCATTACTGAGCTGTTCCAGCCAAAAGGCACAACAGTCCGTCCATTCACTGCATAACTGAATATCATCATGAACAACGACGTCCGGAAGCGATCGCCCAGAATTGAGTCGATGGCCGGATGCTGGCCCATGATCAGCGCACTGCTGGGTGGCACGGCGGCAATGCGTAAGGCAGGAAAAACGTATCTGCCACGGTGGCCCAACGAAGAAGATGCGTTCTATCAGAATCGCCTGAGTACGGCCACGCTGTTTCCGGCGTTCAGCCGAACCGTTGAAGTGCTCAGCGGCAAACCCTTCTCCCGCCCGGTGACCTGGGATGAAAAAGTTGTGCCTGCCCGCATATGCGAAATGTTCGCCGATATCGACCTGCAGGGTACAAATCTGCACTCGTTTCTGGCTGACATTTGTGAAGAAGCGATGGCGTATGGCCTGTGTGGCATTCTGGTTGAGCACCCGCCCTCGAATAAGCGCATTTCTCTGGCTGAGGAGCGTCACCGGGGGCTGCGTCCTTATTTCGTGAAGGTGACCGCCAACAGCCTGCTGGACTTCGACTCCGAACGAGTCAATGGTCAGGAGACCTTCACCATGCTGCGCTTTGTCGAGACGGTGAGCGAGCGCGATCCGGACAATGAATTTGTTGTTAAAAACATTGAACAGGTCAGGGTGCTGAATCCCGGCCGCTGGCGTGTTTACCGTGAAAAACCCAATACCATAACCGGTACTCTGGAGTGGCAGCTGCACGATGAGGGTAAAACCAGCCTGCAAAAAATCACCTTTGTCCCGGTGTATGGCGATAAGCGAGGTTTCATGCACGGCAGGCCGCCGCTGACTGAGCTTGCATGGCTCAATGTCGAGCACTGGCAGTCCCGCAGTGACCAGCAGACCATTCTGCACGTGGCGCGGGTGCCGGTCCTTTTCGGTAAAAAACTCGGCGATGGGCCGATATCTGTTGGGGCGGCGTCTGCCATCATGGCTGAAGAAGACGATGCAGACCTGCGCTATGTCGAGCACAGCGGTAAAGCCATCGAAGCCGGACGCACGGACATCCTCGACCTTGAGGAGAAGATGCGTCAGATAGGGGCGGAACTGCTGGTGATAAAACCCGGCCACAGAACCGTGGTGCAGACGCTGGCAGATAACGAGGCGGGTACCAGTGCTCTGCAGCGTATGGTCTGTGACCTGACCGATGCCGCTCGTCTGGCACTGCAGTACCTGGCTGAATGGATCGGGGAAAACGACGGCGGTCACGTCACGATATTCTGCGACTTTGGGGCCACCACTCTCGCTGAAGCTTCCGCAGACTTCCTGGTGGGCATGCATAAAGCCAGGGCTTTGTCAGATGAAACGCTGTTCAACGAAATTCAGCGCCGTGGTTTGATAAACAGCGAACTCCGCTGGACGGATGAACTACTACGTATCCGCGCCATGGCGCCACCCAATAAAGATAAGCCGGTACCAGACCCGGTTTAACCCTCTCAGGCCTGTGCAATCGCATGGGCTTTTTTATTGCCGACCGCTGCGGATGCAGCTCGGCGCCACGAGCCGGATGGCTCTTACCCGGTTGGATGACCTGTATGAAACTTAAACTCGATGAGAACGGCAATGTTGTCGTGAACGATGGTAAACCTGTGTACATGCAGGATGACGGCAAAGAGATCGTATTCGATGCGCCGGGCACTCTGCAGACCATCTCGCGCCTGAATGGCGAGGCGAAGTCGCACCGCGAACGTGCGGAGACGGCGGAGACCGCGCTTAAGACGTTCGACGGTATCACTGATCCGGCCGCTGCTCTGGCGGCGCTGGAGACCGTAAAAAACCTGGAAGACAAAACGCTGGTGGATGCTGGTGAAGTCGAAAAGGTGCGTACAGAAGCGGTTCGTGCAGTAGAAGAGAAATACGCCCCGATCGTCAAAGAGCGCGATGACCTGAGCGAAAAGCTCACTGCGGAAAAAATCGGTGGGAGTTTTGCCCGTTCTAAATTCATCGCCGAGAAGATGAGTATCCCGGCTGACCTCGTGGAAGCCCGCTTTGGCAGTAACTTCCAGTTAGACGGTGACGCTGTCACGGCATTTGATCGTGAAGGCAACAAAATCTTCAGTGCAATCAAGCCTGGCGAAGCAGCCGGCTTCGATGAAGCGCTGGGCATTCTCGTCGAGCACTATCCCTACAAAGACCAGATCCTCAAAGGTACCGGCGCATCAGGCGGCGGCTCCAGTGGAGGCAATGGGAACACCAACCCGAATACGCTTACCCGTGAACAGTTCGAAACACTCAGCCCTCAGGAGCAGAGCGAAAGAGCGTGCGCGGGTGTGCAGATTACTGATTAACAGGGCACTCTGAATGTCTAATACCCTCACGCAACTTATTCCCGACCTGTATCAGTCGCTCGATATTGTATCGCGCGAACTGGCAGGGTTTATCCCCTCCGTCACGCTTGATGCATCGGCAGAACGTGCGGCACTCAACCAGCCGATCCGTATTCCGCTGACGCCTGCATCCAAAGCGGATGATGTGACGCCCGGCCAGTTACCACCCGATAACGGCGATCAAATTATTGATAACGTACCGCTGACCATCACCAAATCCCGCATGGTGCCGTTCCGCTGGGAAGGCGAGCAACAGAAAGGCATCAAATCGGGACCAGGCTACCACGGCATTCGTCGCGACCAGGTGACGCAGGCTATGCGTACGCTGGTCAATGAAATCGAAGTCGACCTAGGACAGCTCTTCCGCCGTGCATCCCGTGCTGCTGGTGTAGCCGGTAAAACACCGTTTGAGGACACCCTGACCGACACGGCACAGGTGCGTAAAATTCTCACCGATAACGGTGCACCGCTCAGTGACCTGCAATGTGTTATCGACACGACTGCAGGTGCAGCACTGCGCACCATGGCGCAGCTGACCAAAGCCAACGAAGCGGGCACCACATCGCTGCGTGCGCAGGGCACACTGCTCGAATTGCATGGTTTCACGTTGCGCGAGTCTGCAGGTGTGGCGCAGAACACAGGCGTAAAATCAGGGACGTTGACTGTCGGTAACGACCTTGTTGCCGGGCAAACACTTATCAAACTCGCTAAGGTTGAGGGGAAGACGCCAAATCTTGATGCTGTTAAGTCGGGTTCTCTCATACCTCTTGGGAAGCATAAATATGTGGTGGCGGAGGTTTCAACTGATGGCATCCATATTCATGCCCCCGGACTGCGAGAAAATGTGAAGGCTGGAGCGAAATTTGACGTTGTGAGTGAGTTCATTGCCAATTTTGCCTTCAGCCGTTCTGCGATCATCCTGGCCACTCGTGCCCCGGCTCTTCCTGAAGAGGGGGATATGGCTGACGACCGCATCATGATTACTGACCCGCGCACCAACATGTCATTCGAAGTCTCCATGTACAAACAGTACCGCCGTGTTCGTTATGAAATCGCCGCGGCATGGGGCTGTCAGAACATCAAACCAGAACACACCGCACTGCTCTTAAGCTAGTTCTTCACTGCTATATTCGATAGCTATTCACTTAATGAGGTATCTCATGCTGACTCCACAACAGCAGGCTGATGCGCGCCGGTACATGGGTTATCCAATGCTGGGTGATACCTCTCCGGACGATCGCTCAGATGTGGCGTATGCGCAGGTGACGTCCGGGCGCTTTCAGACTCTGGCGCATCGACTGAACACTCTCCGGGATGAGGAGGAAAAAATTGTGGCGAACTACCTCATTACGCTGGCGGGGCTGGAGAGCGGTATTGCCCGCGCGGCCGACAATCTGGATACGGATAAGGCTGCCGTCTGGCAGCGCAACCGCTCAGAGGTGTCAGACCGCACGCGTTTATACAACCAGTGGCGACGTCAGCTGTGCGGATTGCTGGGTATCACTCCGGGCCCGTCTCTGGGTGATGGCACTACACGACTGGTCAGGAGCTGATATGGATGCGTTACAGCTTTCAGTCAGGGTAAGCATGGGCAATGGCAAGGCAGCAAAACGCCTTGGCAGCATCGCACGTCATTACCGGGCAGTGAACCCGTTCAGCCCGCTCAAAACGGAACCATTGCAGGTGCTTGCGGCGTCCTTCACGACTGATTACGGCTACATGCGCGCTGCGCGTTTTGGTCAGGCCGCCCGCATTGGTATTTTTGATGCAACCGGATTTAAAACGGGTGATATCCTGGCCTCAGATGAAGAGGCTACATTTTATGTGGCTGCCATGCCTCTGTTGCAGCCCATCCTGTGTGTGAAAGCAGAACGGCTGATTACCTTACGACGAACCGCTGCGGCAAGGGCGAGTGGAGGGTTACAGGATTACGGAGGGACGTCTGCAGCGGATGAAAAAATTATCATGACTGACTGGCCTGCGAGTATTCTGCACAATCGAAATGGTGAGCACAGCCCGTTAAAATTGCCCGGTGAAACACGCAGTGCGTGGTACAACATTCTGATGCCGGCCTTCGGTGATCTGCATATTCATCCTGGGGATTTTGTGACAGATGATACTGGCCTTCGCTATGTCATTAGCGGTACCGAACTGACAGAGATGGGCTGGCGCCTGACGGCAATGCGGTTGACTGCTTAAGATGGCCAGTATTGATGAGGTCTCAAATTACCTCGCAAAACGGATAGCTGAGGTGCTGTATCCCGCAGGTGTCAATGCATCAAGCATCGTGACAGCCCCCATCAAAATATACCCCGGCTGGCCTGTGCCTGGTGCATTGCAGCCTGATATGGACGCGGGCGTTGTGCATGTTTCCGTCTGGCCATTACCCACTGAACGGAAAGTGACTACGCCGCTGGGCAGGCCATTCCGACGGATGGCGTTATCTGGAGACGTTGCCGGACAAGCGGTCAGGGAGCTGAAACGTCAGATCAAAGACTTTCAGATTACAGTCTGGGCACCGACGCCTCCGCTAAGAAACACCGTCGGTACAGTCATCGATACTGCGCTGACAGAACAGTGCCACATTGACCTTAGAGACGGTGCACCGACGCAGATGTTTTATGCCCGACAGTTTGATTCGGATGCTGCTGAGAACTGGCACGTTTACCGTCGAGACCTGATTTTTAGTGTTAATTACGCCACAACTCAGGCCATCAGTGCGCCGGAGGTGACTGAGATTGCTGTCACCGTAAATAGCCACAACCTCAGGCATTGATGCCTGCCTTTCTCGCATCAGCTTCAACCCGCTACCCGCATTACTGATTTATTACGGAGTAATTCTCATGCCGATTTATCCTTCCGGTAGCCTTAACACGTCTGCACTGACGGCACCCGATCTGTACGTGCAGGTCGTGCCGCCCCGCACACGGTATATAAATGGCGTACCCACAGATGGACTGGGGCTGGTGGGCGTGGCCAGCTGGGGACCGGTAAACAGCGCATTCCGCATCAGTTCCGATACTGACATGGCTTTTTTTCTGGGATCACCCAGGAATCGCCAGTACGATTTATCCACCGCTGCGGCGATCTCACTGCAGCTCGGCGCCTCGAATCTGAACTGTGTCCGCGTTACCAACGGACGGGATACGTCTGCCAGCGCCATGCTCTTTAATAACGGGAGCAAGGCTTCACTGTTGCTTACGGCACTGTACAGCGGCACGCGCGGTAATCAGATCAGCGCAGGCATCAGTAACGGTACCGCCGTCGGTTCACGAAAGCTCACCATCAGCCTGCCGGGTGTCAGTGCTGAGGTCTTCGATAACCTGAAAGGTGAAGGGGATGCGATGTGGAAAGCCATGGCAGAGGCGGTGAACCACGGGCAGATGAATATTCGCGGTCCCAGCCAGCTAGTCAGGGCAAAAGTCACCGAGTCAGAGGCGACGACGCCGTCACCGGCTACTGAAGTCACCCTGAGTGGCGGTACCGATGGCGTAACGGGAATTAATGACACAATTCTCCTTGGTCAGGACGGTATTGATACCCCTCGTAAAGGCATGTTTGCCTTGCGAGGTACGAACTCGCAGGTCATCAACCTGATTGATGTGACGGATAAAAATTGCTGGCCTACGATGGCTGCGTTTGCGGAGTCAGAAGGGGCATATATCATCACCCAGGGCGGTGTTTCCACCGACTACAAAACCCTGTCTGAAGCGCTTAACGGTTCTGGTGTGGATGACTGGCACCTGAAACTGATTGTTGGTGACTGGCCGTTCTGGAAGGATAGCGCCAACGGTATAAACCGCATGATTGCGCCAGCCACCTTCGAAGCGGCGAATATTGCATCCCGATCACCTCATATCTCTACCCTGAACAAGCGTATCCCTGGCATCATTGCCACGGAGCGCCAGCAGGCGGGGCGTCCCTATTCTGTACCGGAAATCGGCGCGATTAACTCAGCGCGTCTTGATGTCATTACCAATCCCTGTCCGGGCGGCCATTATTTTGGCATGCGCTCGGGGCGGAATACCTCATCCAACCCGACCCAGAATGATGACACTTACACCCGCATGACCAACTTCCTGTCGCTGACGATTGCGGCAAGCTTTGGTGGCGTGGTGGGTGACAACCAGACGGTGGATTTGCGCCGGGAAACGAAAAGCACGCTGGAGTCATTCCTGTCAAACCTGGAAGGGCTGAAGATGATCGGCGATCCGAACGGCGGGCCGGCTTTCTCAGTGCGCCTCGATGCGACCAACAACCCGGATTCCCGCGTTGCGCTGGGCTATATGATGGCCGATGTGCAGGTCAAATATCTGAATGTGGTGCGCTATTTCCTGGTGAATATGGAAGGGGGTGGCAGCGTGTCCATCTCCGTCTCAAACGACTCACACCGCTAATGCCGCTGCGCTATTAATCCGGAGATAAACCATGCCAACCCTTGGCTATACCGTGGGCCGCGATATCGCTGTTGATATCAATACGCACACGGGCAAGCTGCGCATTCCCAAAATAATGAGCTTTGACTCCAAGCCGCAGGTTTCGACACAGAAGATTACCCCGCTAAACGGCATTACTGATGAATTACAAATCCCGGTTGGCTGGCATGGGACCATTACGGCTGAACGTATGGATGCCACGCTGGATGACTTCTGGGCGAAGTGGGAAGACAACTACTACAACGGTATTGATCAGCCGCGCGGCACCATTACCGAAACCATTACTGAAGCGAATGGCTTAGTGAGCGTGTATCGCTATGAAGGGGTGTCATTTCACCTCACCGATGCCGGCAACAAGCAGGGTGAGAAAACCGTCAACCAGACGCTGACGTTCACTGCCAGCCGTCGTAAAAAAGTTAACTGAGGTTACTGAGTGAAAGTCACAGTCCATGAAAAACCGAGATCTGATGAACCCTCGGTTGCTGTATCAAATCAGGTAACTGACACTCGCGGTCGCGTTATCCGCTATCGCGAGCTTGACCCGTTACAGGAATCACGTCTGATTCTGGCAATTGGCGCGCAGGCCGCAATGAACCCGGTTTATGTGAATGTGTATGCCATTCCTGCAGCGCGGGTCTCAGATATTGATGGGGATGAGTACGCCATTCCTCAGACGCAGGCTCAGGTAGATGCCATGATCAGCATTCTGGGGCGCGAGGGCATGGACGCGCTGGCCACCCAATTTTTCCCGACCGGAGACTGCAATCAAGGTGATGACATTCCCAGGGCCGCCACAAAAAACTCGCCCTGAACCCTGATTTTCGCAGTCGTTGCTGGCTGCTGAAGAACGGGGTTCCATTCTCAATGGTATTTGATGTGACAGAGATGGTGATGCACGAACGGCACGCGATGGCGATCGTCTTTTCGGAGCTGGAAGGGGCACAGTTCAACTGGCAGACATGGGCCTGGGAGAAACAGACGTGAAAGAGTTAGAAGGATTCCTCGGTGCGGCACTGCAATTTGCGGCGCTGGAAGTCGCGCTGCACAAGCGACTGGCTGACGGACTCGAAGACGTCGCAGAATCTATCGCACAGACCGCGAAAGATGAAATCTGTTTTTATCAGCCGGCGGTCGGTCCTTTTCAGGACTGGGCTCCGCTGGCTGAGAGTACCGAAGCGGACAAGGCGATAAAAGGCTTTCCACTGGAAGCCCCGCTTCTGCGTACCGGTGAGTTCCGCGATACGTGGGAGCATGAGATCAGTGGTTTCGAGGCGGTGGTGGGTTCAAAAGATAAAAGAGCTCCCTGGTTTGAATTCGGTACCGTCAATATGCCTCCTCGTCCGGTGCTTGGCCCGGCAGTCATCCACAATGAGCGCACCATCCGCCGGATACTGGGGCGTGCTGCAGTTACGGGTATCACTGAAGGCACAGCCATCCACAGTGTTCTGGGATATGACCGCCAGATATAAATCCCGCCACGAAACTTCATCGCCAAACTTAAGTCAAATTAGCGCCTCAATGTCATTACGGCCAATAGTTGACCTTCTCACGGGGCCGGCCGATGAACTGTTTCGGGAGTAATTATGCTGAAAGCCCTGATTGTCCCAATGATGTTACTGCCTGCTTTACCTGCACCAGCGCAGATTGTTTCCATCGCACCAGGTCACATCCATCGCGTGCCTGCTCCGGAGCTAGTGGCATATACGCCCGAAAGGGTTCCGGAGACGGAGGCATTAATTCGCAGCAACCTGCTTGATGATACGCATTCACCGCGAGTCGGGGCGCTGCAACCGGCGCTGACGCTGGTATGTTTTACCGATTACAGTTGCAAAGCCTGTAAATGCCTGGATGAAAAACTGCATCGGTTGCTGGCGCAGCATCCTCAGCTGGCTGTGACTTACAAATTCAGTCCATCCATGTTTCAGCCACTTAACCCTTCGCGTATGGCTCTCACCTTATGGGAACAACAGCCCTCAAAATTTGAGGCCTTTCATCGCTATCTGATGCGTTATCAGGGCTTACTGGATGATTACAGTATCCGGAATGCAGTCCGCTCTGCAGGCTCAACCATTTATCAACTCAGCCCGGATGTCACGCATACACTGGCGCTGAACAAAGCATTGATGAAAAAACTTAATATCACCCACACGCCCGCGACCCTCATTGGCGACACAGTTTTGACGGGCGATGTGCCTTTCAGTGAACTTGAAGAGGCGGTGAAGCGCGCACAGACGGAAACGTAATGTGTGAAAACGAACGGAAAGCATTTTTGCGGAAAACTTAATGCTGTCAGTGTCAGCTTATAGTCTCGGCATTTTTCGGGGCGAAAGAGTATGAACTCATTATCAGTATTATCTTTACTGGCGCTGACGATGGTTGGCGCTGGCATGGATGCGAATGACAGTGAAACCTACTACGGAGACAGCTGGGACAACACCATGGCTAAAATCCATGGAACATGCACACGGGTAACATGCCCGCCAGGCACACGCGTCGAGGTGGATGTGGTGCCAGGTGATACCGGTATCGCAGAAACCTGGGACAGAAAGGTCGTAGAACTGCTTAACCTGGTCGGAGTTACGTTCGTGGTGATGGGCACAGATGGACACTCTTCGTCTTCGTGGGTTCTGGCGCCCGGCGGTGTGGCCTACAGCATTCAATGGATGTTCCTGAAGAAAGTTGCCGAGAAGAAATGCAAAAGTTAGGGGGGTAATTGGCTTAGCTGTAATCGCTACCCATCTGAAATATGAGTATTTCTCAAGGTGCAAGTATGAAAGTACTGGCTAAGGCTTAGCATTAAGTTATTTTGCGATAAATTTACTTAGGCTGAGCGTTTCATGTTGGGTTAACATCTGCCATCATATGCCTAACATTTGTTGTTTTTAGCTAGACATTATTTCTCAATGTCTTGGCATATGCATTAGGGGTTGTTAATGAATATCGTAGTTGGGGACATAATTGCTCTTATAGAGGCATCACTTGATGCAAACTATACAGAAGTAAGAAATGTTAGTAATAGAATAGCAAAATCAATCAGTACCGATGACATGGACACCGCTAAAAACATAAAGTCCATCTTACGTCGTAAAGGAGTGCCGCTACGTAGTTCCGGGTATAGTGACAGCTTGCCGATGGATTCTAAATCGCGCATGCCACTTATCGAGGAGCATCAATGGCCAGTAACTCCGTTATTTCTTGATGAAGGTGAAGTTCGCATATTTAATGAGTTTGTCGAATGTGTAACACATCAAGAAAAACTAATCGAAAATGGGCTCAGCGGTCGTTTAGGACTTTTGCTCTCAGGTCCCCCGGGAACAGGGAAAACCTTAATTGCAGGTCACGTTGCAGCTCGTTTGAACAGGCCGCTTTATGTAGTTAGGCTTGATTCGGTGATTTCATCTCTTTTGGGAGACACCGCGAAAAATCTGAGGCAAGTATTTGATTTTGTGCCATCTAAAAATGGGATCATCTTTTTAGATGAAGTAGACGCTGTCGCAAAACTTCGAGATGATCGCCATGAAGTGGGGGAGCTCAAGCGAGTTGTTAACACATTAATTCAAGGATTGGACTCATTAGACGATGATGCTATCGTTATTGCTGCCACAAATCATGCCGGATTACTTGATCCCGCTATTTGGCGAAGATTTCCATATAAAATCAAATTTTCATTCCCATCTTTGGATGTAAGAGAAACGTTATGGAATCATTTTTTGTATCAAGACAAGGGTGAAGGTAAGCATCTTAAAGCTCTCGCAGTCATCTCTGAAGGTCTAACCGGAGCAGATATTGAGACGATTGCAGTCGCTAATAGAAGGCATTCGATCCTTCATGATATTCCCCTCAATATTGTTTCAGTTATCAAGTCAACTATGGATGCATGTGAGGAAGATTCAGTCGCACCGAGCTATGATGGCTTGAATATTGATACAAAAAAAAGGATTATCAGGTTGTTGAATAATTCGAAAATGTTTACTCAAGCCGAAATAGGCCTTTTTCTTGGCTTAAGTAGACAGACGATATCTAATTATCTTAAGGAGTAAGATTTATGGCTGATGGAAACAATTCACCAATATTGAATCCTATCTTATCGTTACTTACTGACCCCACACCAAACTCTGTAAATGGTGGTGGAAAAAGTGCGAAAGGTATTGTCTCATCTCGCTTAGGGCATCAACAAGTTAAGTTGTCTGATGACCTGAGATCGATACAAAAGGATGAAGAGTCGACAGAAGTCGCAGGTCGATTACACTTGCTGATAAAAATGTTTCCTGATTCCTTTGCTCCTTCTTGGACTCCTAATGATCTGTTTGAGACCAGCAGTGTCGTAAGAATCGTAGCGCCTGCTTATAACGGATTTTTAGTCGAGGTCAAAAAGTCAAATATCCAAGATTTGATTACTAAGATTGAAAAACCAAAATCAGAAATTGTCAAAGTGGACATTTCTCGATTAAGTAGCATATCGAGTTTCAAAAAAAATGAAGTGCTTCGTGATAAAAATATGGACGAAGTTTACGAGGCGGGTGCCGAATCAGGACATCAATTTAATATATGGTTATTACCATTTCATGATCCTAACGCTAGAGTTGCAGTGACAAATATCATTGAAGACCTAGTTACAAGTGATTGCTTAGGGTTTGGTGATGATAAGTTTAATAATGTATTGAGTACATCATCTGTAAGTTTAACCATTAATAGTAAAGTAAAAAAATACCTTGTTGACGGCTCTCTCTCATTTACAGCCTCTATAGATGATTATCAAAAGTTTCAACGTGTTCTAGCATCAGGGATTGTATATAGAATTGAGCCGGTATTGCCAATTTCCGTTAAAGCAATGCCACCTGGCGAAGGTAAAGAGCCAACCCCTTCAATTAGAAATGCCCAAAACATGCCTACAGTTGTAATTGTTGATGGAGGTTGCTCCGCAACTTCGTATCTTCCTTTAAATATACTTAGCATAAGTCCTTTGGTTGATAATGTCGACGCTGATTTGAAACATGGGAATCAAGTAACATCTGTAGTGTGTCAGGGGGCTGCTTGGAATAATAACTTGGCTCTCCCAGACCTAGAATGCAATTTTGTAAGTGTCCAAGCTATTAATAAAGTAGGAGTCAAGATCCAACCTACACCTGATCAATTCATAGGTTATCTTAGAGATGTAGCCTTGAAAACTAAAGGTATATCTTCTGTATGGAATTTGTCATTTAATGAGAGAATTCCATCAAGTAGTGACATTGAAATAAGCTTTCTTGGTCATGAAATTAATAAGATTGCAAGAGAGTTTAATATTCTTCCTGTTATCTCTATCGGGAATGTAAGCCGAAGTAACAATGCTCGTCTTTGTGCTCCAGCTGACTGTGAATCTGCTTTAACTGTATCAGGAAGAGTTGCTGATAAAGAAGGAGCACCGGCTCTGCCTTGCCCTTTTAGTCTGAGAGGCCCAGCTCCTGGGGGAATGAAAAAACCCGAGTTATCATGGTTCTCAACCCTACGAATGATCGGTGGAAATGTTGAAACAGGCACAAGTTTTAGCACTCCATTAATTTCAACGGTGGCGGCTCATACTTTTAGTAGTTTAAAAGATCCAACACCTGACTTGGTAAAAGCTCTCTTGATCAATAAAGGGGAGTGTCAGGCGCATGATGCACGTTTAGGTTGGGGATCTCCATGGGCTAGGGGTAAAAATCTGCCATGGTTGTGCGAAGATGGAACTGTAACCCTAGCATGGAATTCTAGAATTAAAGCTGGATTTTCCTATTATTGGAACAACATCCCAATACCGCCTGAAATGCTTGTTAATGGACAGATTAAAGGTGAAATTGTCTTAACGGCCATTTTAAAACCGATAGTTTCTGAGCTAGGTGGTGATAATTACTTTTCAACTAGACTTCAATGTGCTTTGCAATCCGTTGGCAGCAGAGGAACAGCGAAGAACATATTAGGGACTATGAAGGAATCTACAGAAAAAGAAATAGAGTCGCGGAAAGAGTTATCTAAGTGGAGCCCTATAAGACATCACGCTAAGGTTTTTAGCGGTGTGAGTGTTGATAATGGCTTTCTTCGTTTACATGCGAGGGTCTACACACGTGACCTGTATCAGTATGGGCTTTCAACGCATCATGAGTTAGACGAGCAAGACATCGCTATCGTGTTGACATTCAAAAGTCCAGAGAAGAGTGATGCAATTTATAACTCGATGAAGTTACAACTCGGCGCTGCAGCTGAAATCGGCATTCTTGAACAAGATATCGAAATTGATCATGATGTTTAATAAACTTGATTTACTAGTTACATTATTTAATTCTTAGATTTGTTAAGCCCTCGTTTACACGGGGGCTTTTTTTTGGTGGACTCTTTGGATATCGAAGCCTATAAGGTTGCCGTCAGGCTCAGTCTGACTGAAAACATCTCCGCTGGTTTACTGGCTGTCTCCCGGAGGTTTGCTGATACCCACCAGCAGGCCGCATTGTTTCATGCACAGATGAATCAGATCGGGAGGATGACGATCGCCGGTGGAGGTCTGACAGCTGTTGGCCTGGGTATTACAAAGGGACTGGACGCAACCCTTAAGGCTGCACGAGACCTGGTGCGTGCTCAGACTGATTTCTGCACGCTTAATCTTTCCGCTCAGGATAATGCCGCTGTAACGGGGCAGGCGCAGTTGCTGGCACACCAGACGCTGGGTACCACGATTGCAGGTAATATTCGCCTGATTCAGGACCTGCATACAGCCTTTGGTGACCTGCACCATGCCGTTGAGACCGCGCCAGAATTTGCCCGCTATGAAGCGACAGTACGTATGGCACTTGGTAAAGGCGCGACTGACGGACTGGTCAATGCCGCAGCGAAGGCTTTAGAGCACCGTGGCGGTGCGGTGATTAATGATCCCGCCCGATTCCTGAATGAGCTGTCAATGATGTCTCAGGTACAGCTTGCATCACGCGGGCGTGTCAGCCCGAAAGACTTTCTTGCCGCCTCGCAGACGGGCAAAGCCGCTTATATGATGCTCGATCCGCAATATCTGTATGGTCAGTTTGCAGGCCTGATGAGCATGGACAAAGGGGGAAATAAATCCGGTACAGCGCTTATGACAGCATTCAGTTCGCTGATTGGTGGGCACATGGACCGGAAGGCAAAGGGTTTGCTCGCTGAAATAGGCATGCTGGAAGAGGGTGTCAGTCCTGTACGACTGAAGATGATGCGCGAAGCTATGCGCAACATGTCGGCTGAAGAGAGGGATTTATACCGGCAGAGTCTTGGCAGTGAGTCCGTTACCAGTGGCGGTCTGAAGCCGGAGTATGCGAGGTTGTTTTCCCGCCCCGATAAACTTGCTGCCGTGATGGCGGATAAAATCCGACAGCGTTACGGCAGCGGGCTTACCGATGATGAAGTCGAAAACATGCTCGGTGAATACCTGAACCGTAACGCCGGACAGTTTTATGGCCAGCACATTAAGAATGCCGCTAAGCTGAGCAAAGACGCCACGGTATTCCACCGTGCGCAGAGTTACAGCGCTGCTTACGACACTTATCTGAATTCACCTGACGGTGCCGCTGTTGGGCTCACGGCAGCCTGGACCAACCTTAAAGCCATCCTGGGCATCCAGCTGCTGCCCACGGTAACCAGCCTGACGTTGGGACTTACACGATTTATCGACAAGCTCAGCCAGTTCGCCGAAGACAATCCATGGGCCACCCGGATTGCGGCTTACTCTGCAACGGCGCTCGCGGGTCTGACACTGCTGTCCGGTGGCATTTTGTTGTTAAGTGCCACCATTGCCGGAGCAAGGCTGGTGGGCAGTCTCGGCGTTATAACTTCTGTTGCCGCCATACTGGGTGGTCCGGTGACGCTGGCCATCGCAGCAGCTGCAGGTGCCAGCGTACTGATTTACAGCAACTGGGCACGCGTCCGTCCCGCGCTGAAGGGGATGTGGAGAGAGTTCAGTGAGGTGGCCAGCACAACCTGGGCTGCGATAAAGGGGATGGGGCAGCACTTCATCAGCTGGTGGGAAGGCATTGAGAGCAGGGCGGATAAGTTCGGAGAAAGTATGCAGTCAGGCTTTAACCGGTTGTTTGACTACATCATAGGCCTGCTCAACAACCTGCCTGGCGTCAACATTCCGACAACGGCTCAACGCCAGCTGAAAAAGAGCGCTTCCACACTGTTCGGTGATATTGAGGCCATAACCCGTAGTGCACGCGTCTCCGGAACTCATTCAGCAATGGCGATCGCAATGGCAACGCAGGGAAGAAATAAGGTTGGGGTAGATTATGCTAAAGGTATGCAGAGCCAGTATCGCGGTGATGACATACCGCCAATGCCACACAGATTTCAGCAGATGGTACAGGTTCACAGCAGGGTGTATCTGGATAAAAAGGCAGTGGGCGAAGCCGTAACACAACATCAGGTGCGTGAGGCGACCCGTGCACCCACAGGGATCAGTCGCTTCGACCCATCTATGCTATTGACCCATCCAGGGCAGGTCAGTAATGTATTTATGCCTTGACTGTAGTTAATTAAACTATCCTGGCACCGTACGGAACATAAGGAGAATGGCCGTATGATACTTATTTAATGCCGAATCGTATTCAACATTAAAAGGTAATAAAAGAAGTTCATTGCCAAAATTGGTGATGAAATTATCAACAATAAAGAAGATCTCTAATTCCTTGATTGTATATGACTGTAGAACTAAAAGGCCCTAATAATAGGGAGTAGGACAGGTATTTATACCAATCCATGGCACATATCTTATTAATGCGTCATGTAGATGGGTTTGGAGGGCGACGGCTTATACGTCCTCCTTTACGTCCAGCTTCGATTGCTCGTTCCGGGTTGTTTCTAAAGTTACCACCGCTGACACGTCCTCCTCGCTTACCGGCCTCACTCGCTCTATTGGGATCGTTAGCAAAATTACCTGCAACGCCTCTGAGTTTTACTTCTGCCATAGTCAGTCCTCAATTAATCTTGGATAAAGGTTAGTTTTAGGCCACTCATAAAAAAAACATTAGGCAGCTTGTGTGTTTTTTTCCACCCCCATGCAGGGGAATAGAATGATGCAGATCAAATAAGCAACCAAAATTTGACTTAAGGGGCGGGGTCAGGCTGAGTTTTGTATGCATTTTTAAATCCATCGTCATCATTATGCCCAGCCATACTATTCCTAATCATTTTTATGCATCAATTGTAGCGATCGACGACTCATGCGGCCGACAAGCTAAAGCGGCAGTTAAGTGAATTAAAACTTCAGTTAACTGATAGCCGTCAATTGCTAATAATCTTGTGAGAAGTAAAGCATCAGATTAAAGACAATGAGGGATGATAAGGGGTGATAAAAATAAAAGCCCGGTAGTGGTGGCAACCGGGCTGGGCACAATCCTGTGCCAAATTTCCAACAAGAGCGGGTCTCATCACAGGGGGTGATAAGGACAATTATGATTGTAGATTATGTTGAGAGAAGTACATGTAAAGCGGCAAATTTTTATCTTTTATCAGACCTGGGGCCGTGATCATCTCAGAGTGGATGAACCACGAGACGAGGTGTGAATCCTTCTACATGGGATTCGAAAGGGCAGCGCACTGAAACTCCACAACATTTCCTTTTTTCTTATTGGAATTAATATCATATTCATCCACTCTTAGTTAAGACTAACAACCAGAAATTAAGAGCCAATTGTGTCTAAATTAAGTAAACAACTCGAACAGAATTTTGATGATGCGTGTCAGATTATAGGGCAGGTAGCTATACAAAAAGCTGCCCGGGGAGAAGAGACCACCCGTTTGTTGTTAGTTGAAGAGATTAAAAAGCTTGCAGCACGTTACAAAATTCTTACCGGAGAGGAGCATCAGGCTATGCGGATGGCAATTGAATCTCTGGAGGGCAACTTATGATCACAAACTTATTCAGACATTGATTCAGGAACAGTAGAATGCGTACGCACTACATTAATCACCTCACAATGTTCTCTGTGGACATTTGTGTTAAGTACATTGGGGGCCTGACTCACTGAACCTTCATGCATCGTGCACAGTATTGCATTCTCAATAATTTTCAGCAGTTAACCCACCAGTTAGTTATCGAACCTTCAAGCGTCGCCCGGGACTCAGAATCAGCAAGGCCATAATTTACGGCGCTCTCAGCATCAATAAATGAAGCGCTTTCAATTTTCGCATACCAGTCCGTACCAGAATTTTTCGTCTCTGCAGTCAGGATATCAATGAAACGATTCATATCATTATCGAGACTTCTCACCCACTCTGCTATTCGGGCGTGATCCGCAGCATGATTAGTGAAGCCCCACTGAAGAGGGTGGATCAAGAATCGCGAGCCTGGGTTGACCCGGCGGTCGCTACCAGCCAGATAAATCACCGTTGCAATGGACTCTACGTTACTGAGATTGTGGGTATGGAGCGGCACAGGCAGGGATTTTAAAAAGTGATAAGCCGTAAAACCGGCCAACAGCTCACCGCCCGGACTGGAGATATGCAGGTTAATTTGCGTTGCACCATTCCCCAAAGCTTTCAGACATGCGTCCTGAAGGCCTGACACCGTGGACATGTTAACCGGACACAAAAAATGGACAGTGTGACGCATGTAATCCCCTCAGCCTTCATTAGGCGTAAATCCCTGAACAACGATTTTTAGGGCCATTTACTGGAAATGTCCAGTCATCATCGTATGAACATTCAATATAAAAATTTATCTTTCACCGGTGGTGGAGATCCGACCGCCACACGTCTGATGTTAGGCGAATTCGAATTTATGGAATTCGAAGTGCCGGAACGTGTGGTTATTCCCGGTCGGCAGAAGACAGTCCTGCACCAACTAATCGGTGGGAGGCGCATCATTGATGTGCTGGGTACCGAATACGAGCCGTTGACCTGGTCTGGCGTCATCACCGGCTTGCAGGCCAGCGAGCGCGTTAGTGCCCTTGAACGGATGCGGGATGAAGGGCGTCCGACAGTGCTCACGCTTGACGATTACCGTTTTACGGTAATTATTACCCGCTTCACGTCAGTGTATGAGTTTATCTGGCGCCGACCTTATTCAATTGAAGTGGCCGTTGTCAGCAATGACGGTGCGCCGACAAAAGTTGATGGGCTTACTGGAGCGTTGCAAGGACTGATTAACAGTGACCTTGGACGTGCACTGGGTCTGGCAAAGATAATTAATATCGACGCAGTGACAAAGACTGTGAAAGAAGTGCATCAGGCGGTACAACAAATTACTGACTTTGCCCACGCCACGGTGGCGCAGATTCAGTCGGTAATCAGACCCCTCATTGCCGCTCGTAATATTATTCAGCATGAATTGGCCTTACTGGAAGCCGCTGCCGAAGATATCACTTCACTTGGTGGCATGGTTCCCGGAAATCCCATATCAAAAGCCGTAAATAATCTCCTTATGCAATTAGACTGCAGCACCCGCATTCCAGCGTTCTATCAGTTACAGGATGTGCTGGGAAGAATGAACAAAAACGTCAGAACAGGCCAGACTGCACAGGGAGTTAAAGCTATCACCCTTGCAGGAGGAGATCTCTATCGGGTGGCTTCAGAGCAGTACGGCGATGCATCACTGTGGACCAGCCTAGCCGATGCTAATGACCTGGCCGATCCACAGTTAAGCGGGGTCAATACAATCAGAATACCCACCAGCCCGATGAGTTAACAATGAACCTGAACAATACTCCTGTTGAATCCAATGGCCGCTATGTCAGCGGGCGTTGTCTTTTAAATGGAACGGACGTGCCTTTCATATCGTTTAGTGTCGAGGCTCATGCCTTTCGCGGCGCCGGGACGTTTGACTTGACGCTGGCCATCACAGCTCTACCAGCCGCCATGCAGATGCTGAACTGGTGGGCAGTGCAGACGACTATTCGGGTTGAACTGTTCATCTCGGTAAGCACACGAGCAGGCATTGATGAGAAGAAGCACATCACCGGCAACATTGATACCTGGCACTTCGAACCCGCGCGCTTTGTGATATCGGCTGAAGGACGTGACTTTGCCGCGAAGCTTATTGATGCGAAGACTACAGGAGAAAGCTTCAAAAATCAGACCAGCTCTCAAATAGCCTCCACGCTTGCACTACGTCACGGTCTTAGGCCAGTGGTTACCGCTACGAGGCAGCGAGTAGGTGAATATTATCAGATTGATACGGCTCACCTTACGGGAGAGCAGACCGAGTGGGACCTCATCACAACGCTTGCGGCAATTGAGAATTTCTCGGTTTACCTGGATGACGACAGCCTGCATTTTGAACCGAAGCACGATCCGGCTGATGCTGACAGCTATGTTATTCAATGGCAGCCACCCGGCGTGCAGGCATATCCACAGAGCAACATCTCTGACGACCTGTCGTTTTCACGCTCGCTGACGGTTGCCAAAGGCGTGACGGTTGAAGTCCTTAGCTGGAATGCGAAGCGCAAGATTAAGCAGTTTACGGCTTCCTATCCGAAGCCGACCAGAAAAATGACGCCTGGAGAATCCAAGGCTGAAACGCAGGTTTATCGGGTCATTCGTAACGGATTAACCCCAGAGGCGGCTCATGCACTGGCGCAATCCATCTATCTTCAGGTCGTTCAGCACGAGATGACTTTCAACGGGTCAACAGCGGGCGACAACATTCTCACGCCACGAACACTGGTTCATATTAAAGGGACGCAAAGTCCGTTCGACCAGTTTTACTGGTGCGATCGTGTGCGACGCACGCTCAACTGGGAAACAGGTTACACCATGCATATCTCAGGAAAGAACCACACTCCGGCGCTGGAAGTACGGCAATGAGAGCACTACTTAATGTCATGGCGGCGTCGGCAAGACAGGCAACAATGGGCGAAATCGGTACCCGACAAGGCATCATTACCGCATACGATCCGGATGCTTATGTGGTGAAAGTACAGTTGCAGCCATCGGGTGAAGAAACGGGCTGGATCCCGTTAAGTTCACCCTGGGTCGGCAAGGACTGGGGCATGGCAGCAGGACCCATGATCGGCGCAGTGGTGGAAGTCGAGTTTGATTCCGGACTTCCTGGCGCAGGTATGGCGACGGGGCAATTCTACAACGATCAAGATCGCTGTCCAGGACCGCCCTCCGGCGAGTTCTGGTTAGTGCATCAAAGCGGATCGCTGCTCAAATTCCTGAACAATGGCGAAGTACTGCTTAGTGCTAAAGTCAAACTCACTTATGACGCACCTGCACATCATTTTAGGAGAGGAAATGTCCGGATAGACGAAAATCTGACCGTGGTGAAAGACATCCGCGACAGGAACGGCCAATACGGCACGGTAAACCGGATTCGCACTTTCTACGGCGGCCACACTCACCTTGAATGTGGCCAGGGACAATACACTCAGCCTCCTAAACAACAATTAACATCCTTTAAGTCGCGGTAATCCATGTTTGATCTTTACCACATTACGGGTGGTGACCTCGATATCTCTCCCGCCGGCGACCTACGTCCTGTCGATCAGCAGGAACGTGGAAGACAGCGCATTTTGCGTCGTCTCCTCACCAATCCAGGTGACTATCTGTTTCATCCTGGGTATGGCGCCGGGTTGGGAAAAAAAGTAGGCGAGAATATTCATCCCGGGGAGTGGAGGGCGCTAATCGCCGGGCAGATGTTGCTTGAAGAATCTGTGTCTTCCAGTCCGCCACCGCATGTCCGTTTGTCCCTGATAGAAAGTGGCGTCAGTGTCTCCGTGTCATACACGGATGCGCTGACTGGTACTCCTGAAACACTCAGTTTTGACATAACGAGGTAAGCATGACCGCATTCAACATCAAATCTTTCACTGAACTGGTAAGCGGCCAGGTTACTGCTGTGCAGTCGCGAGCGCAGAAGCTGGTGGACTTCTCTATCGGCAGCATTCTCCGATCGCTGGCCGAGTCGAATGCCGGTGTGGCCATGTGGATACAGCAATTAATCGTGAAACTGCTGGTGACAACGCGCGCGGCAACCTGCTCAGGCGAAGATCTCGACAGTTGGATGGCGGATTTTGGATTAAGGCGGCTTTCTGCCGTACAGGCAACCGGACAGGTTGTATTTAGCCGGTTCACGGCAACACATGAGGCATTAATCCCTTTGGGAACACTGGTATCCACGATTGACGGAAGCCAGAGTTATACCGTGATTGCTCCAATGGATAATAAAGCCTGGGATGCAGAGCTTTCGGGATATATTTTCGAGGCAGGGGCCAGCAGCCTGACTGTGCCTGTCCGGGCTTCAGCTGCAGGTGCATCGGGCAATGTGCAAAAAGGTATGGTTAGTATCATTACAGGCTCTATACCGTACGTTGATACGGTGACCAACAACACCATATTTGTGAATGGTAAAGATGCAGAGTCTGATGACGAATTCCGTAAGCGATTTATTACGTGGATAGCGTCTTTGTCTAAAGCCACAAAAGGGGCTTTGGAGTATGCAATCAGCAGTTACTCCGAAGTGACCAGTTTTACTCTGACAGAAAACCTTGCCTGGGATGGTACGCCTAAACCGGGTTATTTTTACGCTGTAGTGGAGAATTCGAGCGGTCAAAATGATAAAGAATTCCGTGAACAGGTATTCAGGTCTATTGATGCAGTTCGTGGTTTCACAATTAATTTCGGGGTCTTCTGTCCAATGGTAATTACAGTTGATGTTGTTATTTCTGTTGCAACTAAAAATCGGGAGCATGACGTAAAAGTCATTGAACAGATTAAAAAGAGAATTACCGAATACATCGCAAATCTTCATATTGGTCAGCTTCTCTCATACACCCAAATTATCAGGGTGGCATATGCCGCCAGCCCACTGGTCACTAACGTCACTTCATTAAGTCTGAATGCAGATACAGCAGACCTGGCCGCTTCCCCAAAAGAGGTAATTCGTCCTGGCAAAATTGTGGTGAGTTAAATGACTTCAGGGGATCAGAACGATATCTATGTGAGACTTCATGCTCTGCTGCCTGCGGGCTGGTTTGCCAATACCAGCCCGCTGCTCACCGGTGTGCTGGTGGCAGCAGCCCGTACACTTGCATGGTGCCATGAATTGTATCGCTATGCCCAAAAGCAAACACGAATCTCAACCGCCACTGATGGCTGGCTCGATATGACTGCGTATGACTTTTTTGGCGATACTCTTCAACGTCCGTTAGAGATGCCCGATGACGCTTTTCGTAAACGGATACGGAGTGAACTCTTGCGCGAACGCGGAACGCGGCAGGCAATTATAAGCGTCCTGAATGAGCTGACAGGCAACACACCCACGGTCTTTGAACCTCAAAGACCAGAAGATACCGGTTCATATGGCGGGCCAGCATTAGGTTACAGAATGGCCGGCGGATACGGTTCATTACTGACGCCTTATCAGGCATTCGTCGTTGCACGCAGGGGCAAAATCTCGGGTTTGCCCTACATTACAGGTTATGGCAGTAATTCATCCGGATACGGTACGCCTTCGTACGGGCAATACGTTTCACTGGACAAGTTACGGGGTGAGCTGAGCGATGCACAAATATACGCTGCGGTGGCTGCAGTGAAAGTCGAAGGCACCACCGTGTGGGTCAGGCTGCATTAATCCCTCATTTACTAAACTTTTTGCTGGCCACTTTCACGGTGGCCTTTATTTTGGGAATTATTATGGATCGTCAGATTGTTTATCCAGGGCAAATTCCGCTCGAAACGGACCTGTTAAATACTAACAAATTTGCAATGGTAGGCCTGGCCAAACTAGCCGCTGCCATCATGGGTCAAAATACCTGCCTCTGCGGACTTGAATGCACGCCTGGTGTTCCAGAATCAATGATGATCAACGTGGGGCAAGGGCAGATATATGCTCTTCAGAGCATCGATGATTCGGCCTATTCCTCGCTGGCGCCAGACACGACGAGCAGCATCCTAAAGCAGGGGCTGTTCATGACCCCAACGTCATTCACGCTCAAGGCTCCCGTTACGGAGGGGGAGAGTATCAACTACCTGATTCAGGTTACGTATAGCGAAGTGGATACGGGCCCAACAGTGTTGCCCTACTATAACGCAGCCAATCCGGCCATCGCGTATAGTGGGCCTGACAATACAGGAGCTGCGCAAAGTACGACCCGTTCGGGTGTCTGTCACGTTGCGTTAAAAGCCGGCATTGCAGCAGCCACAGGTAAACAGATGACACCGTCCCCCGATGCCGGCTATATATCTGCATGGGTTGTAACGGTGCACTTTGGAGATCATGTAGTAACTGCAGGTCATATCCGTCATGCGGATGGCGCACCATTCCTGCCACATGACGGCTTCATCAGTGCGATTCAGCAGGGCAGTTTGACTTACGGAGAAGACACCGGAACCGCCAATCAATACCAGCTTTTGATTCATCCCGCCGTGAGGCAGCTCAGTGACAGTATGCGTTTACGTTTCCGGGCTAGTAATACCAATACGGGACCCTCATCATTGGCGGTGGGGCATCTGCCGGCAACCAGCATATTGACTAATGAGCATCAACAATTGCAGCCTGGAGACGTTACTGAAGGACAGATTGTGGAAGTGGAGTGGAACAGCGCGTTGAATGTATGGATTCATTGTTCCGCTATTAGCAGTTACAGCAAAGTGGAGTCAGATAAAAAATTCTATTCCTGTGCTGGAGGCAATATTGGCGGAGATGTTGTCGTGGAAGGGATTTTGAAGGTCGACAAAAATTTGCTTGTAGGAGAGGCCGAGCTGACTGATGAAGGTGACTTGAAAGGTAAACAGTGGGATGGGAGTCTTAAAAAGTGGATTAAAGGACTGTTGCCTAAAACCACTGGAAATTCGGGGGCCTGGTATTACAAATCAACCAACAAGAGACTCATTATTCAGGGGGGAAGAATAGAGCGTTCCGGCCAGACAACCCGCGTCGCATTTCACATCGTTTTTCCTTCTCAATGCCTCAATGTCCAGTTTTCCTTAAACAAAAAGCACAAAAAAAGTGTCGAGAATCCTTATGTCAACGTGATAGACAACTCACACTTTGAGCTGGTCGCGGGTTCAGGTGAAACCGAATTCTATTGGGTTGCATTTGGCCACTAAAAGTAGGGGGGAATGATATGAATATTGGATTCAGTGCAAAAACGAAAGCTTTCTACGACCTTGATGAGAAGGCGGTATATATTCAAAATGCTTCATGGAGTGAAGATGTTAAAAGCATATCAGAAGTGCTCTGGCTGAATCACTGTGGCCAGCCTCCAAAGGGAAAAATTCGTGGTGCTGATGAACACGGTATGCCTTGCTGGATTGATGCTCCAGAACCTACCGAACAGGAGCGTATAGCGGAAGCCGTAAATATAAGAAATGCGATGTTAATGACGGCTGACACCGAAATTCGCCAGTTAAAGATTATTGAAGAAATTTGTGCATTAACGAGTGAAGAAACTCAGAGACTTATGTCATGGAAAAAGTATCTTGCTGATGTATACCGCATCGAACCGGGAAATGTTAGTTCCATTCGCTGGCCAGATGTTCCAGTGTAAAAGATGATTAAGCTGCGGCAATTCTAGCTGAGAGAGCTGATTTTATCAGCTCAATGCTTTGAGGCAGGAATTGTTTAAAAATGATAACCCACACTCAGTGATGCAGCGTTCAGGCTATTGTAATCCTGATTTTTCTCTGCTGGTGCCCCTTCATATCCTGCTGCAAGTGTGAGCGTATCAGTAACATTCAGGATAACGCCGGCACCAAATGCAACATTATTGAAAGAGTGGGAACCATTTCTTACCGCTTTATTCGTGACCTTATCATGTAGAAGGGGCTTATCCATTCTCAAATGATATAATCCAAAAGCGCCATAAACAGTCAAAAGATCGTTTATGCGTAAGGATGGGCCAAACATGGCAGAATAATACTCCGTGTCTTGTGTGGCTTTTTTATCAGTCTTGACCCTGATACGTCTGCCATTGATGTCCTTCTCATTGTGAAACTCATCTGTGTCATCCCAAAAATTCTTTAAGGCCGTCAAAGATCCAACAATACCGAACATGCTCTCGGGCTCGTAGATCATTTTAAAGTTTGGTCCATGAAGGCTGCCGTAACCCTCAATGGATCCGTGCTCATAACCAAATAACATTGTGGCACGGTCTGGTATATACAAGGCTTTTGCATTCATGCAAAAAATACAGGATAGTGCGGTGATTATTTTGATTAATTTATTTTTCATTTATAGTTCCGCAGTAATTCAATCAGATATGAATATTAAAAGCCCCCTTACGTATATTGAGGGGGCGTATTTGATCAGAAACGATAGCCAACACTCAGCATAACAGCATTGATGGGATGTAATTTTTCATCAAACCTGACTCTTGAACCTTCATACCCCATATTGAGACTTAAATTGTCGGTAATATTAGCAGTCATGCCAAAGCCGTAAGCGAATCGGTTAGTGTTAAAGCTGGCGGAGGAAGTTTTATTACTACTTAAGTTAGCGGCTGAGGTTTTATCGATTTTGCTATGCGATATACCAGCCAGTGCATAAATGCTAATGGATTCATTTAAACGCAGAGTTGGACCAAACATCGCAGAGTAATATTCAGCACTGTTGCCTGGTTTTGTTGATGATGATCCTTTATGTTTTCTAATACCGTTAGTTATTACGTCCAGGTCTGACCGCAGAGCTGTCACTGAACCCATGATTCCTACGGGTAAATCGGGTTCATACTGAACCGTTAGATTCCCCCCATAGAGAGAACCGAAGTCACGAAGTTCCCCTTGTGAATAGCCCATGGAGATGGTCGTTCTGTTTGCATTAACATTGTAATCAACAGGTGAAGCAATGGCTGCCCCACTTGTAATTGAGGCCAAGATTAAAAAAGCGCATTTTATTTTACTGTGCATCTCTATTGCCCTGTGTTAGTTTTTTGATTAAGGAGATCGCCTTAATCAGCAGAGAGGTTACAGATATTTTTAGTCATAAAAATGAATATTTATGGTTTGCGTGAGTTCTAACACAACCTATATAGTAAGATGTTGTCAGCAGATTAATGTATTCGCATGGCTTATTTTCTACTTTTGTATTAGTTGCTCGGGATGTCGTGTTTTATATGGGGGTTTTAAACATCTCTCATGTAGGTTGACGCGGATTTAATGGCCTATATCATCGTCACAATAACGGTCATTTTATTGAGATATAATCCCGATATTGTTCAGTCAATCGCCAAACATAATATTCTGAAGTGCCACATGTAATCTAAAGCTGAGAGGATATGGAGATAAATATGAAAAGAGCTATAGCTTATCTACGTTTTTCATCTTTACAGCAGGTCCAGGGAGATTCAGTCAGAAGACAGAAGAAATTAATTGATGAATGGCTTAAACATAACGCTGACTACTACCTTGATCCGGTAACATTCGAGGACCTTGGGCTGAGCGCATACAGGGGACAGCATGCTATTTCAGGCGCATTTTCTGAATTTATGGAAGCGGTGCAACGGGAGTTAATTGAAGCGGGCAGTGTACTCCTTGTAGAAAGTCTTGATCGTCTATCAAGGGAAAAAATAGGTGATGCGTCCGACAGACTCCGTACAATCCTCAAAGCGGGGATCGATGTGGTCACACTCACTGATGGCACGCATTATACCCGCGATTCACTTGACGACCCTTACTCGATCATCAAAGCAATTCTGATAGCCCAGCGAGCTAACGAAGAAAGCGAGATCAAGTCTAAACGCCAGCGTTCGGTATGGGCCGAAAAGCGTAAACAAGCGGCTGAAAAGGGAGAAATAATGACTCGCCATTGCCCCTCCTGGTTGAAAGTAAACGCTGCCGGTGATGGTTTTGAGGTAATAGAAGATAGAGCAGACATTATCAGAACCATTTTCGAAATGAGACTCGACGGCCGCTCTTTTGAGAAAATCAGTCAGGCACTGAATGTCCAGGGTAAGAAAAATCTTCGTGGAAAAGTTTCTCAGTGGAATTCAGCTTCAATTGAAAGACTGGTTAAATCTAAAGCTGTGATTGGCGTTCTTTCTCCGTCATATCGCATAACAGTGCCCGATGTTGAGGACATTCCTCATTATTATCCTGCAATCATCAGTATTGAAGATTTTGAGCGTGTTAGGCGTATTAGTTACGAACCTGAAAGCAGAAGAAACACTAATTTTAATCCCCATCTAATAAATATATTCAAGGGGCTGATGCACTGTAAAGGTTGTGGGCATGCCATTATTTTGACGGGGATCAGCACAAAAGGCTATGGCTACTATGTTTGCTCAATGCGGCGTCAGCACAGATGTAAAACTGAAGCGGTCAGAAGAGATTTAACCGATCGCTACCTGATTACTGGAGTCATAAAAGGTGCATCAGGAATGGACCTGCATTTATCAAATGAAACTGCATTAACTTCAATGACAGCCAGGCAATTGGAATTAACCGGTAAGCTTCAGAACGTGATTAAGGCAATAGAGCTAGCACCGGATGTCAGAGAGCTGACAGTCAGAGCAGCTGAAATTGCTGCTGAAATAAATCAGTTAAAGAGTGACATGGTTGAAATACAGGTTGAGCGCGATATGAAGGCTGCTTCTGCACTAAATGTGCTCAACGTAGCCGACCGCAAGGAATATCAATTAATAGCTCGAAGAATAATTCAGGATATTAAAATTGACGGAAAGTCAAAAACCTGTGATATCTATCTGCATAACGGGATGAAAGTTCTGAATTATCCCCTCACAAAGTCTACCGGCTGGTCATCTATACTAGATGCAATGGCTTATTTAGAACAGACTGAAATCATTCTCTGATAAGCCACACCATTAGAGATTTATTTAAAAAATAACATAGAGAGAATTTTAATGTCTTAATGAAAATAAAGGGCTAAATCATTCTTAATTTGTGAGTCATTAAATAAGTCAAGTTTAGGTTCTAGGTTAAGTCACTATGAGAGTGGGAAGGTTGCATAGTAACTTTTTTGGTTTCTGCAAAATGATAAGTAACGTCTTGATATCTTAGCAATAAAAAATCAACAAAAAGCATCCAGAACTTAAGTTTTAAATGATTTATTATCCTTTAAATACAGTGAGTTATATCAATATTTAAATCCTTTAGAAGTGTGAGTAAATAAACAATTCACACGATGGCATAGTAATCCTCCTTAGTTATCAGTGGGTGAATAAGTGAGCTGATAATAGTGGCGAAAAGCGGCACTTTCCAGTGAAAAATGCCAGAGATGTGGCGGCGATCGCTATGACGTGCCGGGCAGGGTGCTGGCATCGATAATGAGCCTGGTCGGTGAAAATCTCCTTCAGAGGTCTTCTGCAAAACTCCAGCAAAACTCTTCTGCAAAACTGGTTAAAAAATAATCTGCCTTTGAGCCCGGGTGTTCTTGTTAGATGGCATATCAAATAAAGTGTGGAAGGCTGCTTAGTGCCAGAACCGGACGCATGGTCTGGAAGCTCAAGACTGACTCTGCTTGTGCAGTCTATTATTTTTCGAATTTGGTCCCCTTTTAATCGGGGAGCCATATATAAAGAAAAAATTAGTAGATACATGATTCTTGACTTTAGAATGTTATCACTTTAAAAGAGGTTTAAGCCTATAAAATCTTATAAAGGAAACTGGTTCATGTTGCCGCAGGATAGCCTTCAGCAAGGAATAATTGCATCAATAAAAAAATCACTCACTTTCGATATATTATATCAAAGAATAAGGCCTGATATATCAAAATTCATCGCGACCACCTCAAAGTTACCCTTAAAAGGCCTCGATGATTGGGAACGATTAATTCGAGCTGAAGCTTTCCATTCACTTCGAAAGTATACTCAGAAGCAAAATGATAATAATTTCCAGCAAGTAGGTTCACTTAGATGGATAGACATATGTAGCACTGATGGTTTCAGACGCGAAAGAGCGCTAAAGACACTATCTGGCGGGGCACCAAATAGTTTTTTATTAGCTTTGGTTGTTCGGAAGCTAAATGACTGGGTTCCGCAAGTAAGAGCTGCAGCCCGTGATGCTTTGCCATTGATTGCTGAAGAATCTGATCCTGAGTTTATTGTTGATGTCTTATTTTTAACTCTTCCCTACTGGCATTCCTGGGGGAGAATGGAAGATATCGAGAAAGAGGTGCTCATGAAAATTATTTTGATGGAGAAGGTGACTAATGCTTTAAAAAAACGGCTTCTAACATCCTCTTCAGGGCCTGTCGCTACTATATTTGGGCAGATAGGGCGCACAACAGCGCTGGATGAATTTTTAGCTGAAATTTCAGAAAAATCAATTCAACCCTCCCTGCGAGCCAAAGCGTATCGTTGCCAGTTTGAAAGTAAATTTATTTGGGCTGAAGGGCTGACATGGCAGTGGATTGACAAAATATACGGCTTACAGCGGCGCATTCCTGCTTTAAAAGAACGAATAATACCTACAACTCGGCCCTTTATTGATACTTTGAGAATGGCAACAATCGACCGCTCGCCAATGGTTCGGCGTATAGCTGGCGAAATGCTCATAAAAGAATTGGATAACATTGGTGATGAAGCATTTAACCTGGCAAATATATTGGCTTCAGACAGGTCGCCGTCAGTAGCGGAACGCGGAAGATATGCATTAGCCGACTTAAAAAAACGAAACTGACCATTCACATACATACATTGGTGTGCCTGTGGCCAATTAAGCGATAACACATATTATTTGCTATAGGTGCATCCGCCAACATCTGTGAGAATGATTGCTTACTCCCGCTCCACGCTCACCGCTGACATCAGCCCCTTGCAACAGGCAGCTTTGTGCCAGAAGCGGAAATGGTTAAGTCCGCCTTACATTGGCTTAAGGGGAGCAGGCCAATGTCCATCTGGTATGGATTATTTCAGTACATAATCGAATTTTTCTTCCCAATTTGAATTCAGATCTTGCAATTTTACCCTCTCAAAAATCGCGATAATTTTGTCAAAATAACTTCCAAGCCTTAGCTTGGATAGCTCGGAATTTAACCATATTATTTTTACCGGCCTTTCAACATCTGTGCTAAGGCGATCCCACAATGCATCAAGATTTTTGCCATAGTAAGGTCCAAAGTCTAACAATGCAGAAATAATGGAATGAAATTCCTTTTCAGATAGGATGCGCGTTCCATCCAAATACAAATGACCAACACTCATTTTCTGTTCACTCACTTTTGACTTTCTACCCATAAATAAACAAGAAAATGTAAGTGATTTTTTCCTTATAGGTTTTAACAATTGCCAACTTTCGCTCCTCGCTCACAGTGAACATTCAGGTCTGTCAGATAACCGCTTCGTGCCAGAAGCGGACTGGCAAATACTCGCGAGCTGTCAGTAGGGTGAAGGAAGGTCAGAACGATCCCCTCGTGTTGTCGGATGCGAAATTACAATAAACTCTACGGGAGACCCAGTGTCATTTCTGGCTTGATGCTTTGAACCCGGTGGGATTTCCAGGCCCTGCAGAGCCTTAATATTATGAATTTCTCCTTCCAACTCCATGGAAAGAATGCCAGTAATAACAAAGAAAAACTGCCTTGAAACGGAGTGAAAGTGTCGTTTTTCAAAAGTGCCTGGCGGCATTTGTTCATGAATAACCAGCATGTCCGGGCGGTTTAACAGATACCAACCGTCGCAATCGTCGCCCCAGACATAATGCTCTGCATTATCCTTTGAAATCATTATCCTTCTCCTCTATACCTGTGTGCGTCTCTCTATACCTTAAGAAGGTTATACCGAGAGATTCTTTAGATTCACAATAGGTTATGCTTTTTGTTAATTCCTTTAAGTCCCGAACTGCATCATTCAACCTATCTGGCCGTCATGAATGAAATGTTATAGCAGTGTCCAGGCAGGACCGTAACGTCCGTTCTTCGCTCATTGCAGACCGTGCAGCGCACAGGTCAGCTTCGCGTCAATAGCGGACATTTTGTAAGCTCTCCTGGATAAATTGAGAATATGATCATGTGTAAACTTGAGCTGAATTTTAACGCTCAAGAAAAAAACTTCAGCGGAGAACATCTAATTGTTTACTCATATGCGTATTGCCAAACCCGTCTCCAATCTTGAACGATCTTTTCTGATGTATAGTCAGGGACTGGATTTACACAAATTAGCTGAATTCAATGATCATGACGGTTTCAATGGACTGATGTTAGGACGGAAGGGCTTAGACTGGCACATTGAATTCACCTTTTGCCTTAGTCATCCCATTCAACCTTTGCAAACTCAGGAGGATTTACTCGTTCTTTATTATTCACATGAAAATGCGTGGATAGATGCCTGTGCAAGGATGATAGAAGCCGGATTCAACATGACGAACTCATTTAACCCTTACTGGGATATCAACGGAAGGACATTTGTTGACCCAGATGGATACAGAGTGGTTATCCAAAATAAGACATGGGTATAATTTCAATTATTATTGCCAGTCCACTGGCCGTCTAGTTGCAAACCTGACGGTCTGCTCCTCGCTCACAGCGGACGGTGTTCAAATTAGTTGTTCGCTTAGGGCCATGAGCGGACATCGATGAAAATTCTGTGAATTAAACGTCACGAGATTTCTCTAATTTGATGTCAGTGCCATTGAGATCTGTTTCATTACCCCAACCGAGCTGCATATAAAATTTCGCCGCGCGACTATTCTTATCGGTTTCCAACCAGGCAATATCATGATGTTGGAATAACTCCTGCTCGGCGAGCATAACAAGCCTGCGACCTATTCCTTTGCCTTCATATTCAGGCAGAACAAAGGCCGCAAACAGACAGCCTTCATCCGGAAATATCATGGAGAAGCCAATGATTTTATTATTTTCAGTCGCAACCCATGCGCAAAGACTTTTTTCAACCATATCGCCTACCACGCTTTCGGTAATACCCATCTGCCGCATCTCTTCACGGCTCAGGTGATTCTCGATTACCGATGTTCTGACGTCGAACATTCCCTCGATATCAGAAAGTCGAGCTGTTCTTATGTGGAAACTCATTAGTCTTACTCCATGTATGACGAAATAATTTTGATAATAATGTCAAAAAAAATCAACGGAATATACACTTTAAGGCGGCAAATTATGTCAGCTTTTCGCTCACAGCAGACGTCGTTTTCCTCGGGCTTGGCCGCTTTGTGATGTGAATTCAACCGATGGATGCAACACACTTATTGAACCGCTCAGTTTTTAATGTAGAGAACGGCCTCCTAAAGTTAACCCAGCATATGATAAAAATAACATTCACTCATTTACAGTATTAGCGCCTCTCTCTGATCGCTGACGCATAGCGCCCGGCGGATAGCCATTGATGCGCTTGAACGCTCTGCTAAACGCTGCCTGCGAGGCATAGCCAAGACGTAGAGCAACGGTGTCAATTGAGATCTTATCGTGAGTAATCCAGTGACCCGCGATGCGCATTCGCACTTCTCTTGCATAGCGCAGGGGAGGTATGCCGATGATTGACTTGAAGCGTTCAGCAAAAACAGAACGCGACACATGCGACTGGGCAGCAAGCTCGGCAACAGACCACTCCCGGCTTGTATCACGATGAATGGCCAGAATGGCGCGGGCAAGTCGTGGATCACGTAACGCAGCGATCAGGCCTGCGGCGTTCTCGCTACCGTTTTCGATCCATCCACGCACAATCATGGCCGCCGCCACTTCTGCGAGGCGTGCCAGAATGCCCGCAAAGCCTGCGCGTCCGGAACAGATTTCCGATTTCATCGCGCCCAGAACGGGAACCAGCCCCGGATAAATTTGTTCGTTTGCCTCAACCACGATGGCTTGCGGCATCAGTTTACCCAGGCCCTGCATTCCACCAAGATCGAACTCCATACAGCCATAAAACAGAACCGTGCTGGGTGTCGGATGCGAACTCGGGCAGGTGTTAATTCCGCTGACGGCCTCGCCTAATGGCGCAGAGCCGAACGTGTCGATATGTTGAAATGAACAGCTGGCATCCGATAAAAGCTGATGCTCCTCACCCTGCGGCATGAACACCATGCTGCCGGCGTGCAGTTCGTGCAACGTACCCTCACTTGTGCGAAGCAGCGCAGTACCCACGGCGATGTAATGAAAATAGGCGTGTCCCGGCCTGTTGCTAAAACCGACGCCAAACTCAGAACCCGTCTGCAAGCGACGATACTGCACGCCACGCAGGCGCATTTCCAGCAGCAATTCACTGATGAGCTCGGATGACAGGGCAAAATGTTTATTCACATGCATATCCGGAGTTTCGGGTAAAAAATCAGGGTAAGACATCATAGATCGTCCAGTTGCTCGACTCTAGACTTGGAGCTGTGATTTTTTACTCCAGAAAGAGTGTGTTATGAGAAATGAAGCAACTGAAGCTGTATCCGCAAGTTTAACCTGTTCTGAACCCAAAGAATCCGCATGGATGGCCGTGATTTCACTGACTATGGGGGTGTTTGGCTTACTGACAGCAGAATATCTTCCTGCCAGCCTGCTGACACCCATGGCCGCCGATCTCGGTGTGACGGAAGCGCTCGCTGGTCAGGCTGTGACCGTCACGGCTGTGGTGGCCCTGTTTGCGGGTCTGATGGTTCCCCGCCTGACGCGTAATTATGATCGCCGTACTGTTTTGCTGGGTTTTACCGTGCTGATGATTGCCTCTAACCTGCTTGTCGCACTTTCATCCAGTCTGGCTGTTTTGTTAATCATGCGCATCTTGCTGGGCATCGCGCTGGGAGGCTTCTGGAGCATGGCAGCTGCTGTAGCTATGCGGCTGGTTCCTGCTCAAAGCGTCCCGCGTGCTCTCTCCGTTATTTTTAGCGGTATCGCTGTCGGAACCGTAGTTTCGATCCCGCTGGGAAGCTATTTAGGTGGGCTTTATGGCTGGCGTAGCGCTTTTATCGCTGCAACCGCAGTAGGCGTACTGACTCTGCTCTTTCAGCTGTTTACCCTTCCCGCAATGGCTCCGCGTCGAATGATGGTAACGGCATCTGTCATGGATTTACTCCGCCGCCCAGGCATTGCGGTGGGAATGACGGGGTGTGTAATTGCCCATACGGGTCAGTATGCGCTGTTTACCTATATTAGGCCGGCTCTTGAAAATATTGTTCAACTTGATGTGGATCGTTTGTCTTTGATATTGCTTGGATTTGGCGTCGCTAATTTTATCGGAACGCTGCTTGCCGGGTGGCTGATGGAGAAAAGCCTGCGTCTTACCCTGATACTGATGCCAGCGCTTGTTGGTGTGGCGGCATTAAGCATGATTTTGCTGCCACTCAAGGAAACAGGATTGATGTTGTTTGTTGCGTTGTGGGGAATGGCATTTGGTGGCGTTCCCGTTGCGTGGTCAAACTGGGTAGCGCGTTCCGTTCCCGATCAGGCTGAAACCGCTGGCGGCATGGTTGTCGCAGCCGTTCAGTCCTCAATTGCTGCGGGTGCTGCGTTGGGAGGATTACTTTTTGGTCTCAGCGGCGTAACCGGTGTTTTCATCGCCGCTGGTTGCATAATGTTTTTTGCCGCGCTGGTTATTGGACTAAAGGTGAGGGATACGCTGACCTGACCATTTCCTACAACAACGATTTAAATGAAGGCCAGCTACATCCTTTATTGGTTTAAGAATGACGTTACCTCTTGGGAAAACCGTTTTGGCTGATCAAGCATGACAAAGTGAAAGCTATTATCGATGCGCGTGAAATGGATATCGGATGCAGATGCATAGGCTTGACGATACATGGCATCCACGCTGGCTGGAGGAACGCCGAATAAAGCGTCATACGCGTACACGATCTCCATCGGCGCTTTGATACGGGCGAGTTCGGGGCGCAGATCGGTAATCATCAATTCATACACGGCATCCGCAACTGTTTTACGATCAGAATTGAGTCCCGCAGTCACCAAAGCTGGTCTCATCGCCTCAGTCTTCACTAAACGGATGAGGGATGTTTTCTGAAACTCTTTGAATTGCTCCGGCGACTGTCCCAGTAGCCAATCCCGCGTCGCTGTGGCATGCCGTGCAGCAGTCTCGGTGGTCGCCGCGGGATCAATCATCAACGTATAGAATGGCAAGGCGTCGACGATCATCAAACGACTGACCTGGTCAGGATGACGGGCCCCGATCATCAGGGCAATCTCCCCCCCAAGCGAATGGCCAATGATCGCGGGTGCTTCAATGTGCTGGATTTGAATGTAATCAGCGATGGCGTCAACTGCCGGAGCGATGACCTTGCCATCTGGATTGGAGAGGGCAGGTGTGCTTGCAAAACCGGCAAGTTCAACAAGATGAACTCGGTGGCTTTTACGCAAAGTTGCTGCTAAATCAGTCCAAACTTCGCGAGACGACGCCAGCCCCGGAATCAATATGACATCCGGTCCTGCGCCTTGCGTCTCTACAGAGATGCGTTGCGAGTTCGAATGCACTGCAGGTATCGGCTGAGTTTCTGACGCTGAAACTAAGACGGACATCAATAGAAGCGCCCCTCCGAACGTGGCACGTATATTTGCGCCAGGCATGAATGTAGTCCTTTATATTTTATCCCTGATAAACCGGGTTTGGCTGACATAAGAGTATATCATATAAGGTAAAATTATTAAGGGATGGATACAAAGGATTTTAATTTTCCGCTTACAGTTTCGTGCCAAAAATGTGGGTAACTGCAGTATTCTGAGTTGAATAAAAGGGAACAATTCACCCGCCATAAGCAATATGGACTGCACCCGATTAAATAAACGTTTTATCTTTGTCGGTCTCAAAACCCATATATATCGCATTGAGTCGCTTTCTGAACAACACGGGATCGTGTTCCAGGCAAATGCGCGCGAGTGAGTTTTTGGCGCGCTCTGATACGATTTTTCTGTCGCTGATGATTTGCAATATATAGGTTTTCAACTGAGATATGATGGCATTTCTCAGAACGGTTTTGTCCTTCAATGAGGCTACCGTCAGCTCTAACTTCGGATTCAGGGGGCAGCGGATCAGCCAGCCGGCATTTTCTGGGTTGATTTCTGGCAGAGCCCTGACATTCGTCGTTATAACCGGGCAGCCGCATGCCTGCATCTCCAGAACGGAAAAGCCGTACGTCTCCTGCCAGGTTGGTAGCAGCCCGACATCAGAGGTCTTAATTAACGCCAGCACCGCGTCGTTGGTCAGCGACGTATGGTGACGGAATATCGGGCAATCACGCAGCTTATCTTCCACACATTTTCTAAAAACGTCGTCATCCTGGAACGCATGGTGAGCCACATTATGCGTTTTGCCAGGATCACCAACCAGATTTACGCGCACGTCGTTCACACTTATCAGGTTTTCCCTTAAAAGCTGGGTAAAGGCCAGCACTACTTCTGCACCTCCCTTGCGATAGAACTCATTACCCACGAAGGTGAATGTCACCGGTCCTTCCTGAACAACCACGCTTTTTTTATGCAGTATCGGCTGCGGAGGATGGAGTACGTGCAGTTTGGGCCCAATGATGGCCTGCTCTTCAGGAAAATGTTCCAGCAGCCGCAGCTGAATCTGCCGTGTGGCTTCTGAGATAGCGATGATGCCCTTACAGCGCGGAGAGCAGACGTACCTGAGTTCCCGCGCCAGCTCGGGGTTGGCAAATTTCTGTATTCCGCCAACGGGCAGAACACGAGGCAGTTCGGTTTCAAAGGTCGCCACCCAGTCGCCCGGCCCCGAAGAGACTTCATTGAAAAGGTGGATAATGTCCGCATCAACGGAAGACATCAGGGGCAGTGGGCGGAAAATAAAGAGCTTGTTTTTATGCAATAAGCGCTGCCTTATAACGTTGATCCAGGTCCAGATGTTTCTGGGACGGTAATCCAGGTAGCGATGTGAAGGGTCTGTAATGATATTTCTCTTTTCCGGGTAGCCATTACCCCCCACGATAATCTTCATTTTTCCCCCTGCTGGCGAGTGCAAAAAATTAACAGGATTAATTGAAATATGCTTGCAATTAAAAATGGTAAATAGGTATTTGCGATCTATATGTAGTTATGATGTTTAAGAAAAGGTCCGTATGCGTCCTGATTACAAAGGTTGTTGATACCAAATAAAAATCCGCCCTATGCTGCTGCTTTCAGACACGCTTAATTATGCACGGATATGCAGACAAAAGACGTGTATTTGCATCTTTTTACTGGCTTTCCAGAATACTTCGGTAGAGAGAGTACCAATGCTAATTAAAAAGTTATGTGGCTGATAACCGATGAAACAGGATATCTGCCTTACAATAAGCAAGAATCCAATCTGTTTTATCAGGTAATAGCAAAATATTATATGAAGAGTGCAATAAGCCTGAAATCTGGCAAAGCCTCTAATTAAATATTGTCCAATCCTTTTGATCTACACAAAAAAAAGAGTCTGCGGATGTTTAGGGCTCTTATCCCCTAAATTCTCAGCGTATCAATCACCGCGCGCAAAGCGGGCGACACATTGCGATGTGGATAATAGAGAAATGAACCTTCCAGACGTTGGCTGTAACGTTGCAGTACTCTGATCAGTTTCCCTTGTTCCAGATCCTCAGATACCAACTCTTTCGGGACATAAGCCAGTCCCAGACCCAGAGCGGCGGCTTTTGCTTCCATATAGCTGTCAGCAAAAACCCATTGGCCTTGCGGCCGATGGGTGATTTTTTTTCCATCCTGATTGAGTTCCCATGCGTACAGGGTGCCATCACCAAACTGGTAAGCGATGCAGGGATGAACGGCTAAATCTGCCGGAACTTGCGGAAAGCCGTAGCGACGAAAGTGTTCGGGCGTACCGACAACGACCATCTCCATGTCGGGCGAAATGCGCACAGCAATCATACCCTTGCCCACTTCTGGCCCCAGACGTACACCCGCATCGAATCTTTTCGCAATAATATCGACAAACCGACTTTCGCTGATGAGTTCCAGTCTGATATCCGGGTAGTGTTGCTTGAACACCGCAAGCTTCGGCAGCAGCACTTTATCAATCGCGTGCTGGCTGGCATTAATGCGTACCGTACCAGATGGCGTCTGGCGATAGTGGGCCAGCGTAGCGAGTCCCGTATCTAAAGCATCGAATCCTGACTCAACGGTTTGATAGAGCTGCTCACCGGCATGGGTGAGCGATAATCTGCGCGTGGTACGAACAATGAGTTGAACGCCCAGTCTTTCTTCAAGCTCACGTACTGAACGACTGATTCCTGATTGCGCCAGGCCAAGGCGTTGCGCTGCGGCGGTAAAACTTCCCTCGCGCACCACCAGCATGAACAAATAGAGATCGTTGTAGTTTTCCCGTTTTGCCATTATCCCGCCCTCGTATCCGCATCGCCATTTAGAACAATTTGATATCAATCTTAGCAAATATTGCCCTCTAATCAGAACGCATACTGCTGACTAAAATGTGCGCATTGCAATAAAGCACAGCAGCGTTGTCGGTATGAAACCTGCCTCTTTTAGGTTTTTTTTAGAAGGATCTTGATGAATGTTTTCACCAAAAAACTGACAGCCGCGATGCCTGCATTGCTGCTATGCGCATCATTTAGTGGAGTCACAACCATGAGTTATGCTGATACAAACAACCCGAACGCACCCGTTTCGCTGGTCAAAAAGTGGGACAAAACCTTTCCTGAAAGTACCAACGTTGATCACCGTAAAGTGACCTTTCAGAACCGCTACGGCATCACTTTAGTCGGGGATCTCTATCTTCCGAAGGATCGCGGTGAGCGAAAGCTGGCAGCCGTGGCCGTCAGCGGGCCTTTCGGTGCGGTCAAAGAACAGTCCAGCGGCCTGCACGCGCAGACGCTGGCTGAACAGGGATTTGTTACCCTCGCGTTTGATCCTTCATACACGGGCGAAAGTGGCGGCTAACCGCGTAATGTGGCGTCTCCAGATATCAATACCGAGGATTTCAGTGCAGCGGTTGATTTCTTGGGTCTGCAAAAAGAGGTGGATCGCAACCGAATCGAGCTGCTCGGTATTTGTGGCCTGGGCGGCATGGCGTTAAACGACGCCGCTATGGATACCCGCGTTAAAGCCGTGGCAACCAGCGTGATGTATGACATGAGCCGCGCGATGGGTCATGGTGTGGGCGATGGCAAAGACCGCTACACCACCTCCGATCGTCGTGCTGTGTTGCAGTATCTGAACGCGCAGCGCTGGAAGGATGCGGAGAGCGGCACTTTCACGGCTGGCAGTCACGACATCTATGTCGACGAAAACGGTAAAGCCAGCGCCTCTGAGCGTATTCTGCCGGAAACGTTACCCGCTAATCCAAATCCAGTTTTGATGGAGTTTTTTGATTATTACCGAATGCCGCGTGGTTTCCATGCGCGCTCGGTTAACTCAACCGGCGCATGGAATGCAACCATGCCGCTGTCGTTTATGAATATGCCGCTGCTGAGCTATGCAAATGAAATCACTATCCCCGCGCTTGTTGTGACCGGTGAAAAAGCCCATTCACGTTATTTTGCTGAAGATGCCTTTAAAGCGATCGGGAGCAAAGAGAAAGAGCTGGTAATTATTCCAGGGGCAAACCATGTGGACTTATATGACAACGTTGCTGGAAAGATCCCGTTTGCTAAATTTGAACAATTTTTTAAATCAAATTTAAACTAACTTACTGAAATAATACATATTTACCATGCCACCTGTAATCCTCGGGTGGCGTTGACCTGTCTGATGTAACGCAGGGAATTGATAATGTCTACCGTAAGTCTTCAACCTCCACACAATAAAATCCATGCGTATTGGGGCGGCGTATTTGCCATGACGCTCTGCGTTTTTGTGCTGATCGCTTCTGAGTTTATGCCTGTAAGTCTACTGACGCCCATTGCCAGCGATTTGCACGTCACGGAGGGGCTGGCAGGACAGGGCATCGCCATTTCAGGCGCGCTGGCGGTGCTAACCAGCCTGACAATTTCCCGCATTGCCGGGGATCTGAATCGTAAATATCTTCTGCTGGGGCTGACAATTCTGATGGCGGTATCAGGAATGATTGTCGCGCTGGCGGCCAGCTATCCGATTTGTATGTTGGGGCGGGCGCTGATTGGTATCGTGATTGGTGGATTCTGGTCAATGTCGGCGGCGACGGCCATTCGGCTGGTGCCGCAGCATCAGGTTCCCCGCGCGCTGGCGATTTTTAACGGCGGTAACGCATTGGCCACGATTGTCGCGGCACCGTTGGGTAGCTATCTCGGGGCGACCGTTGGATCGCGGGGTGCCTTTTTATCTCTCGTACCGCTGGCGATAGCGGCGTTCATCTGGCAATGCATCAGCCTGCCTTCAATGGAAAGCGATAATCAACGCAAACCACAGGGATCGGCACTCCGTCTATTTAGAGTCTCAACCGTAGCAACGGGGCTGCTGGCCTGCGGACTGTTCTTTATGGGGCAGTTTGCCTTGTTTACCTACGTGCGGCCGTTTTTGGAAAACGTGACCAGAGTGAGTGCTTCTGGCTTGTCGTTGATTTTGCTTGCTATAGGTGCAGCAGGTTTTATCGGCACCATGATTGTTTCGATCTTCCTGAACGCAAGGTTTTATCCGACATTAATCATGATACCTCTGGTTATGGCAGCGATTGCGGGAACGTTACTCTTGTTCGGTCACAGCATGTGGGTTGTTGCCGTTTTGCTAAGCCTGTGGGGAATGCTTGCGACCGCCGCGCCAACCGGATGGTGGACATGGATCGCACGGACGCTGCCCGAAGATGCAGAGGCGGGTGGTGGCTTAATGGTTGCTGTCATCCAACTCTCCATTGCGCTGGGTTCAACAGCAGGAGGTCTGATATTCGACAGACTGGGATGGCAATGTGCTTTCGGCTTGAGTGGTTTATTACTGCTTGGTGCGGTGGCAATGACGTTTGTGATATTTCGTCAAGATTATACGTCACTGAAGAAAGCCGCCGTACGCGACTGAGAGAACAGCAGCGAGTCAGGCACTATTGCACAACGCTTATTACCGGATTAGCGGCTCAGATGTATTGCTAATCCGGTTCATCAGACCAGATACATACTCATCGATATGGCGTAACACCTAACGTCAGGGCATTACGCCACATCATTTGCAAAACACGCCTAGGCTTTTCTCTTACTCTCGTGTTGGTCTAACTGGCGGGTAAACTCTTCCGCTGAACAACGTTGCTGTAATGCTTCCAGTAACAGCTGCTGTTGTGTTTTGGGGACCAGGCCTCCCAGTGGTGGATCGGTATCCAGATTGGTCGGGAAGGAGTAGCCTTCACCGCTCGCCGCCACAATTGCCTGTAATTCTTCATCGCTCAGATCTTTACTCAGCAGGGTTGGATAAATCGCTTCCATCACTTTAACGTGATTCACCTTCTCCATGGTTTTGCCAAATGCGGAAGAGACCTGCAGCAAATTGGCCGTACGCACGTGATCCTGCGTGATATTATTGCCGGCGGCATGAAACAGGGCCGGATTGAAGAACAGCCCATCACCTTTTTGCAGCGGCAACTGAATGGCATGCTGCTGGAAGAATTCAATAAAGCGCGGATCGCGCCATGCCAGATATCCCTCGGCATACTGCTGCGACCAGGGCAAAAGTTGCGTCGGACCTGATTCAATCGGCATGTCACTGTGAGCCACCGCGCCCTGAAGCGTCAGGTATTGCGACAGGATCTGTAACGGCAGCGGGAAGCGAGCAACGACGTCATTTACCTGAAAACCGAGATGGTAATCGCGATGCGGCTGCTGCGCTTTGCCGCCCGGACGCACCTGATTGACCTGCGCCGTAATTTCATATCCCGGCCCGACCCAGGCTTCACAAATCAGCGCCAGCAAAGGATTGCTGTAGTAATCGATGAAGGCATCAGCATCCCGCTCTGCCACTTTTTGCAGTGCATTCCAGATACGCCCGTTACTGCCCGCTTTGGCAAAGTGATCGCCGCCGCCGCCGTTTGCCGCTTCACTGGCGAGGATATCCTCAAAGACGTTACTGCTGCGATCAACGGCTGAGACATCGCCATATAACCCCTGAACCACCAGAACACCGGGGCCGCTGGACAATGCACGATGCAGTTCAGCCAGCATGTTTTGACGGTCTGCTGTTGCAGCCGCCAGCAGGTCGTCACGATGATAGATCAGCACATTTTTATCAGCCGAACGTGCCAGCGGGAAATCGTCTTTACGCAGGGTTTGCGCGCAAATCGTGGCGAAATCGTCGAGCGAAATATGACTGTCGTTAATGTAGATATTCTTCATTTTTTTGCCTCACAGAGTCAGAGCTTGTGATGGCTGGAAGCCACCGTTATCACCACAACCAACCACACTTTGATCGAAATCGATCACCGCACCCGTCATCATTCCTGACTCCTCAGAAAGGAGAAATGCGACGCCACGCGCGACTTCGGCTGGCTTGAGCAGACGACCAAAAGGCTGCGCCTGCTCAGCGTTGCGAAGCCAGTTTTCATCAGCGTCATGATATTGCCGCTGGATGTCGTGCTCGTGTGGCGTATCCATCCAGCCAATATTCAGACCGTTTACCCGGATGCGATTGCGCATGGCGCTGAAGGCCACGTTTTTAGTCAGTGTGACCAGCGCACCTTTGGATGCGGCGTATGCCGTTAAGAAGCTCTGACCGCCATGAGAAGTCATGGTGATGATATTGACGATGCTGCCTTCAATGCCTTTGGCAATCATCAGTTTGATCGCTGCCTGCATCAGGAAAAAAGGCGCGCGAACGTTGACGGCCATAATCGCATCAAATAATTCCGGGGAAGTGTTGAGGATGGTGCCGCGATCGGACATGCCTGCGCAATTCACCAGCCCGTGCAGGGTTCCAAACGCCTTTTCTGCGGTCGCCACTACTTTTTCGCAGGCTTCTGGCGAGCTGATATCTGCTTCAACAAATATCACTTCACAACCGGTTTGACTGAGAATATCCACCTGTTCGTGTCCGGCTTTAACATTACGACCGCAAATCACAATGCCCCGGGCTCCGCGAATTGCCAGAAGACTGGCAACGGCTGCGCCTAATCCCTGTGTTCCGCCGGTCACGACGAACACTTTGTTTTTAAATCTGCTGCTGTCACTCAGGCTCATTTCATGTCCTTTGTTATTTTGGGTGAGGTAAGGTCTGTCCACTTGCTCACAGTGACCTTAGCAATTACATTCGATTAACAATACGGCGACATAACCTCAAAAAGACCTCAACTTATGGCAAGGTCATTCTCCATTAAGCAAATCGCGGCACAGTCTGGCGTCAGCAAAGCCACGGTCGACAGAGCATTGCATCAACGCGGCAGTGTCAGTCCACGCACTGCCCGACGCATTGCTCAGGCGATCCGCGACCTGGAATTACAGCAGCGCGCCAGCCTGGCAAGCGGTCGCACGCTACCGATCGATCTGGTGATGCACGCGCCAGAGCGATTCAGTTCGTTAGTGCTAGCGGCGCTGCTTAGTCAAATCAACAGCTTCGCGCCTTTCCGACTAACGTTGCGTTGCCACATTTTTGAAGAGATCTCGCCTGAAGATCTGCAGCGTGAGCTGCGCCGCTGTGGCAATGACAGTTATGGCGTGTTGCTCAAAGCAAGCGATCACCCTTTGCTCAAGAATACGATTGCGGAGCTGGCGGCCCTCAACGTGCCGGTGGTAACGCTCGTTACTGATTTACCGTCAAGCGAGCGCATCAGCTATGTCGGCATGGATAATGAAGGTGCCGGTCGAACGGCGGCCTGGCTGATGTCGCGGTGGCTGCCTGCTGCACTGCAAACGGTCGCCGTAGTGATCAGCAGCACGGGTTTTCGTGGAGAAGAGCAGCGAATGGCGGGCTTCATTCAGGCGTTAAGTCAGCGAGCGCCGTATTTGAAGATTAAAGCTGTCAGTGAAGGTTACGGTATCGATTCACTCACTTTTACCCAGATGTGCACAGCGCTGGAACAGGATCCCTTGATCCAATCTATTTACAGCGTGGGGGGCGGAAATGGTGCCATTTTGCAGGCTTTTTCAGCGATGCACCGCGAGGTAAACGTTTTCATTGGCCATGATCTGGATGAAGAAAATCGCCGGCTACTCGCTGCTGAAGAGATGGATGCGGTGATTGACCATGATCTTCATGAAGATGCGCGATCGGCGTTTAAAGCAATCCTGCGTTTTCACGGCTTTTTGCCCGAAGCCGAAGATGAAACGGCATCATCACGCGTTATTGTCGTCACGCCGTTCAATATTTGAGGCACTAGCGATGGCTAAGTGGCAATATCGACGCCAAACCGCTATTGCTCTGAGGATTTTGATATGACCACCTTTCACCAACTCAATGCCATCAGCCTGCGTGGCCAGCCTATCTCAATGGCCGATTTCACCGGCAAGCTGGTTCTGGTGGTTAACACCGCCAGCCATTGTGGATTCACGCCACAATATGCCGGTCTAGAAGCACTTTACAAAAAGCACGCCGCTCAGGGGCTGGTGATCCTGGGGTTCCCCTGTAACCAGTTCGGTAAGCAGGAACCCGGCAGCGCCGATGATATCGCGCAGACCTGCCAAATTAACTACGGTGTGAGCTTTCCGATGTTTAAGAAAGTGGAGGTCAACGGCGCCGCAGCGCATCCGCTATTTCGCTATCTAAAAGACGAATTGCCCGGCGTGTTGGGAGGGCGCATCAAGTGGAACTTCACTAAGTTTCTCATCGGACGTGATGGCAAACCGCTCAAGCGTTTTGCGCCAATCACCACTCCGGAGAAAATGGAAGCCGCAATCCTTGCTGCACTAGAAAGCTAATAGTGATTCCGTCTCTCGACGTCCGAAATGTGCGAGCTATCACAATTAACAACATTTCTTTTTAAGCAATTAGCCTGTTTCTACCTTAAACATCCCCTGCATGTCACGGTTTGTGACATGATAAACGTCATAAATGACCTGCCAGGATGTTTAAATATATGTTTGACGCAAGAAAGTTATCCACTCTAAACGCCCTCGAAAGCTGCGTGCACAATTATATTATCAAAAACATTAATGCCGTTATTTATATGACGATAAGGGAGCTTGCCGATAATTCGGGTGTGTCTACCGCAACGGTTCTGCGATTCTGTAAAAAAATGGATTTCAAAGGTTACTCAGAACTTAAAGCCAGTATGAAGTTACACCTGAACAGAAATAGCACATTACTTATTCCTCATGGCGCTGAGGAAATATTAACCTTTTTTAAAAGCATCAGAAACGATGAGTTTGATGAGATGATTAAGCAGGCAGCAGAGTATATTCGTGATGCAGAACGGGTGTTCTTTGCCGGCGCTGGCAGCTCGGGTACGCTTGGCAGGTATGGCGCCCGTTTCTTCTCTAACATGGGCAAGTTCAGCAATCACATTGACGATCCCTATTATCCGGTGAGCTCGGACATGGTGCAGAGTTCAGTGGCTATCGTGCTTTCTGTCTCTGGCGAAACACCTGAAATAGTGAAGCTTGCCAGACAATTTGTTATTCACCATTGCAAAGTGATTGCGATAACCTGTAATCCTGATTCAACCCTGGCAAAACTCGCTGACTTTATTGTTCCCTATCATGTGTCCCGCATTTTAATTGATAACGAATACGATATTACCACGCAGGTTCCGGTTATTTTTATTCTTGAATCAATAGGCAGAAAACTGGTGGTGAATAATGTCAGTGAGATGTCACGTGGTGTGACATTTTTGTAATTGTCGACCGGTTATAACATATTGTGACTTCGTGACATTGCCGAAGCGATTTTCTAACATTGCCGCGATGAGTTCGCCTCTGACGGACTGAATTCCCTCTGGCAATGGAAGAAAACCATGGCAATAAATTATACGGATTCTGCGAAAGAGATCGTAAAGCTGATAGGTAGCGATAATAACGTGATAAGTGTCACGCATTGCGCCACACGTCTGAGGTTTGTGCTTAAAGATTATGCTCTGGTCGAGGTTGAATCACTCAAGCGGGTGAAAGGGGTGATTACCGCGATGCAGGCCAGCGGACAGATGCAGGTGGTTATCGGCAATCACGTCGGTGATGCTTACCGCGAAGTGCAAAATCTACTCAATATCGATGAAAGTGTTGCGGTAACACCGCCTAATGTCGGTATTGTTAGCCGCGTTATGGATATCATCTCCAGCATCTTTGCGCCTTTCCTCTATCCGCTGGCAGCCTGCGGTGTGCTGCAGGGCATCATTTCGCTGCTGACCGCCATCGGCTGGATGGATCCGGCAAGCGGCACCTATCGCATTCTTAATTTTGTTTCGTGGACCGGCTTTACCTTCCTGCCCGTGATGGTGGCTTTTACCGCTGCAAAAAAATTCAACGTAAATCCGTTTACAGCGGTAATCGCCGCCTGTGCGCTGGTGTCGCCGGATTACCTGAATATGCTGACGGCCAACAAAATACTCACCGCCAACTCAGCCGATCCAGCTGTGCAGGCTTTGATGCAGAGCGCGGTTGAAAACCCGGCTATTTCAAAAGTGCTGGTGGAGATTGCTGGCATTCCGCTGGATGCCGCGCCGCTGACCTTTATGGGCTTGCCGGTTCAGTATCTGAGTTACACCTCGTCGGTGATCCCGATTATTTTGATGGTCTGGGGCATGTCGTATGTTCAGCGCTTCTTTGAGCGCCTGCTGCCGATGGTGATACGCAACCTGTTTACGCCAATGTTCTGCCTCGCCATTATGGTTCCACTCACGCTGCTGGCATTTGGCCCGGTCGGTAACATGATTGGTGGCGCTATCGGTGGCGTCTATAACACGCTCTATCACCTCAGTCCTTCTGTTGCCGGATTTGTGGTCGGTGCCTTGTGGATGCCGCTGGTTACATTAGGCGTGCATTGGGGCATTACGCCCGTAACCGTCGGCAACTATGCAACCTTGGGCTACGACACCTTTACCGGATTACAAGCCTCTGCGGTATTTGGCATGGCGGGTGCGGTGCTTGGCGTCTACCTGAAGGCAAAAGATGCTGAGCTTAAGCGCATGGCGCTCTCTGCAGGTGTGACGGCGCTGTTCGGCATCACTGAACCCGCCATTTACGGTGTGGCATTACGCCTCAAAAGGCCAATGATCTGTGGCTGCCTCGCGGGTGCTGCTGGCGGCATGATTGCCGGAGCTTTCAACGCGGTTTCATGGAGTTACTGCATTCCAGGTATTGCCGTCCTGCCGGTGTTCTTTAAAGAAGGGCACATGACACAGTTCCTTGGCTTCCTGATATCCATTTTCGTTGCATTCGTTTTGGGCATGGTCTTCTCCTGGCTAGCGGGATTCAAAGAAGACAGCCAGCCTGACGTCCGCCCTGTGCCGCAGCCTGGCACCATCTGATCAAGAGATACTTATTATGAATAATCAATTCCCAGAAAATTTCATGTGGGGCGGCGCGGTTGCCGCTCACCAGGTTGAAGGTGCGTGGGATAAAGGCGGAAAAGGCCCGAGCATTGTCGATGTGCTGACCAGCGGGGCGCACGGCGTTGATCGCGTTATCACCGCAGGCATTCAGGATGACTGCTTTTATGCCAATCATGAGGCATCAGACTTTTACCATCGTTATCCTGAAGACATCGCGCTGCTGGCCGAAATGGGATTCCGCTGCTTCCGCACCTCAATTGCATGGTCGCGTATTTTTCCGCGCGGCGATGAAGCTTTACCCAACCAAGAGGGGCTGCGTTTTTACCATGCATTATTTGATGAGCTGTTGAAATACGGGATTGAACCCGTTATTACGCTGTCCCATTTTGAAATGCCCAATTTCCTGGTCACCGAATATGGCGGCTGGAAAAATAGAAAGGTTTTGGACTTCTTTGTCCACTTCAGCGCAGTGGTTATTGAACGCTTCCAGCACAAAGTAAAATACTGGATGACCTTCAATGAAATTAATAATCAGCGCAACTGGAAAACCCCGCTTTTCGGTTATTGCTGTTCCGGTGTTATTTTCACCCACGAGCCTAATCCTGAAGAGTGCATGTATCAGGTTCTGCATCATCAATTTGTTGCCAGTGCTCAAGTGGTGAAGTTAGGACACGACATTAATCCTGAACTGAAAATTGGCTGCATGATCGCCATGGTGCCGCTGTATCCGTTTTCCTGTCACCCAGATGACGTGATGTATGCCCAGGAAGCGATGAGGGAACGATTCTTTTTTAGTGATGTTCACATGCGCGGTCATTATCCGGCTTATATCCTCAATGAATGGCAGCGCAAGGGATACCACATTGCGATGGAGCCCGATGATGCGCAGATCCTGCGCGAAGGATGTGCCGATTATATCGGGCTGAGCTATTACATGAGTAATGCAGTCAGTAAAGAAAATGCCGGCAGCGGGACCGCACTATCAGGATTCGAAGGAAGTGTTCCGAATCCACACGTTAAAGCCTCCGATTGGGGCTGGCAGATCGATCCGGTAGGCCTGCGTTATGTGCTGAATATTCTCTATGAGCGTTATGAAAAGCCGCTTTTCGTGGTTGAAAACGGTTTTGGTGCCATCGACAAATTGGATGAAAAGGGCGAGGTCAATGACGACTACCGCATCGACTATCTGCGCGCGCATATTGAACAGATGAAAAAAGCCGTCACCGAAGATGGTGTCGATCTTATGGGATATACTCCTTGGGGATGTATTGACTGTGTATCCTTTACCACTGGCCAATACAGCAAGCGTTATGGCTTTATCTACGTAAATAAAAACGATGATGGTAGCGGAGATTTTGCCCGCTCGAAGAAGAAGAGTTTTGACTGGTATCGCCGGGTCATCGCCAGCAACGGCGAAGAACTCTAACAAAATTAGGTGCGACAAGGATGTCGCACCTACAAAATTTTTAAGGCTTCTCTTTCTCTTCTTCAGCCGGAATCAGCGGTTCATCAATGGCGATGGATGAATTAGATTTCAGCAGCTGAATATCCAGAATCACGTAGGTCATAGTGGTAATGAATAACGAAATCACGCTGCCAATCACGCCGCTGGTGGTGAAGGTGAAATAGTTATACATCACCACCCAGGTCACACAAATAAACAGCGCCAGCGCAACGTTAATTGCCGACTGCGAATAATCGGTGGTGCGTGATCCCATTTCATTAATTTGCCGACTGAAATTCGCGCCGCTGTATTTCTCCAGCACAAAAATTCCCTGTTCCCAATTACGCAAACGACGTGCGCCGCTGCGGGTGAGAAATACGTAGAGCAGCGAGACAAATAAACCGGAGAAGGCGATCAGTACCGGCACCGCTTCCAGCGCATAAGCGAGGCTTTTATGGCTGGATGCCTGCGGCGTGAGATCCAAAGTTAATGACGCACCCAGCGCGGCATATAAAAACACAAACAGCAGCAGAAACAGCGCGTTGCGCCGCCAGTCGAGATCGGCTTCGTGATTCTTCTGCTGGCGCGCGCTGTGCAGCGCCTGCTGTAATAACGTGGCATTGGTGGATGCGGTGTCAATACTTTCAATCTCTTCAGCCAATAAGCGGTGAATAAACGGCTGATCGGCCGGTTCAATGGTGATGCGCATAGATTTCTCGGTAACGTAACGATCAAAGGCGTCAGTGTAACGTAAATCGCCTGGCTCGCGCAGAATCTGCGAGTAAGCGCGCAATTTTCCATCTATGTTTCGGTTCGCATCGCACATTATTTGTACAATTGATGGGCGGTTATTACTGACCGCGCAAATCACGACGGAGTAATGAGCTATGTCGTATGTTGATGGTTTTGTCGTAGCGGTGCCGGAAGCCAATAAGGAGGATTATCGTGCCATGGCGGCCAAAGCCGCGCCGCTGTTCAAAGAGTTTGGCGCCACGCGTATCGTCGAGTGCTGGGCAGACGATGTGCCTGAAGGCACGCAGACCGATTTCTATCGCGCTGTAAAAGCCGAAGAGGGCGAAACGGTGGTTTTCAGCTGGATCGAATATCCCTCGCGAGAAGCGCGTGACGCCGCCAATGCCAAAATGATGTCCGATCCGCGCATGAAAGAGATGGGCGAGAATATGCCGTTCGACGGTAAACGCATGATTTATGGCGGATTCGCGATTTTGCTGGAGGAGTAGTTGAGCGCTAAGGCGTTGAGATGGTCGCCATGAATGGCGACCCTACGACTTGGCGCTCTATCTCCGTCCGATATCATTTATGATCTTCAAAATCTGAACTGACCTCTAAGCGATTGGCGCTCGCAGATTATTCGGGTAACGTGGAATGCTTAACTTTGTTACCTACAAATAATTACCGCACGCTAAGTTGCAGGAGAGTCAGTCCATGGCCGTAAATTCAAACATCGTCGGCATTGTCAGCGATGAGTTCACCAATCCCAATACCGTAAAACTGCTCAATGAAGTTACGCGCCAGCTGAATGCACGCGGCTTGATTACGCTGCTGCTCAATGCCAATTCCCGTGAAAGTTATCAAAGCGCGCTTCATAACGCCGCGCAACTTCCTGTCAGCGCTTTAGTGTTTCTGACCTCGCTGTTTAGCGATGAGTTGAGTGTGGCAGCCGATATCCTGCCGCAGGCCAAAACCGTCCATCTCAGCCACAGCGCCAGCGCGGATGCCAACGTCGTGATTGCCGATGGTTATGACGCAGGTGCAGAGATGGGATTGTTGCTGCTGTCGCAAGGTCATCAACGGTTCGGCTTTATGCACAGCCAGCAAAACAGCGCGACTGCGCGCCAGCTGGATGGTTTTGTAGCCAGCCTGCAAGCAGAACAGAAAGAACTGAAAATCGAGCTCTCTGCCGGTGGCAACGATCGCGAGCTGGCTTATCAGGCGATGATGGCGTATTTGAAGAAAACGCGTGCTGCCGAGCGCATCAATGCGCTGTTCTGCGAAAGCGATGTGTTGGCGTTTGGTGCGTTACAAGCGGTGCGTGACTTCGCACAAGGCGCTCATGTTGCGGTGGTGGGTTTTGATGATGTCGATGAAGCGCGCGCGTCAACCTGGCATCTCACCAGTTGGGCGCAGCGTCGTGATTTGCTGGTGGCTGAAGCGTTGAATCGTTTATTGGAGAACCGCGCTGATACCAGTAACGCCTGGCAGCAGGGCGAGTTACAGGTGCGCCATTCGCATCACGGCAAGCATGTGCCGGGCGAAATGTCGCAGTGCGGCTGTGCGATTCGGCATTGATAGCAAGAACCAGCGGTGCGCATTGCTGCGCACCAAATCTCTATTTACACCGCAAATGAATATTCGACACACGCTGATAGCTGCACAAAGGGCCCAGCCAAGGTTTGATTATGGTGCGCAATAATCTGCTCAGCGCTCAGCACGCCGTTAACCACTGAAGTATGTCCATCCTCAATCAGCACAACGCGAAAACCTAAATCTGCGGCAGCACGACAAGTGGTATCCACGCAGTATTCGCTCTTCATTCCAACAATCACTAACTCTTGAATATCGGCACTTTTCAGGGCTGACAGTAATTCAGTGTCGCGGAAACAGTTGGGATAGCGCTTCACAAATACCCGATCGTGCGATGCATCCATCTGCAGTTCAGGAATCAATTGAGTCAGCGGACCGCTTTCGGCGAAGGGCGATCCATCCGGTCCGGTGTGGCGAGCGAAGAAAACCGGCGCATGCGCTTGATGGGCTAACGCGATCAGCTGATTGATATTGGCTAAAACAGATTCCGCCGCAAAGGGCGCTGGCGTAGCGTGAAATAAGCCGTTCTGCATATCAATGACTAATAAGGCTTTAAGTTGTGGCTGCATGGTGTGTCTCCTTTCTGCATGCTATGAACGGAGACCATTCCCCGTCCAGTGATTGACGGGGCTGAGGATGCTGGAGCTTATCTCTTCGCTACAGATGCACACACGCCGCCGCCATATGCGGTGGTGGTAGTGGTTTCTGTGATTAACGCGTTGAAGATAGACATAAAAGTTCGCCAGAATGTGGTGTGAGCGTTGAATCTAACAGAGTGCCAGAAGAAAACAAGGGGGAAGTGTTAACAGCTATGAAACCAAAAGGCGAACGCGGATTAACCGGCGTTCGCCCAATGTTTAATGCTTGGTGCCATTACCTGAACCGTCACGATTGCGGAAAATATGCGTCACGTTGTCGGTATTCTTGATCGCCACTCCGCTCGACTGCGGTGTTTCAATATGATTCATCACTTCCGACATCGCGCGACTTAGTGCTTGCTGGCGCGGTGGATCACGCTCAATCGACGCCATCCCACGCAATTTATCCAGCAACGCGCGAGGTGAAAGCGGGCCGGATTTTTTCAGCAACTGTAAAATTGCATCGCCCATGATGATGTCGGTGAGCCGTTCTTCATCACTTCTGTACATAGATTCTCTCTGGTTACCGCGGCAGACCTGCGGCAAATAACAAAGTGGATTCAGTCTCAACCGGGCGCGAATGAGGCGGAAACCACTTGGTTAATTCTCAGGACAGCAGCGCCTGGTTTAGGATTCTCGTTCTACAGAAAACATCAGTCCAATTAACTGCTGATAGTGAATTTCTGCTTCAGTACCGCGCGCTTGTTCCATACGGCACAGCAACTTAGTACACAGCGTTTTACGGCTTAGCGTCCGTCCTGAACGTAAGATCTCAACCACAATTAGTCCCAGCGTTTCCTGCTGCGAAGGCAAAGAGGCTTCTTTGAAGTAGCGCGCAATAGCTTCCGACGCTGTTGAAAGATTGCGATCCTGACGCATGGTTCCATCCTTAAGTTAACGTATGACTTTCGCCATCAAACTTATACAAGTTTAATTAATATGTACAGGAATATGGCGAATCAACTACGCAGCGATTTGGCCAAAAGTGCTAATTTATTGTTAACAATAACTTAAGGAAAGGGTAGGCAATGCTGAGTGTATTCCGCGCAATACTCGTCACTTAAGCGTCTTTAGGTCGCCATGAATGGCGACCCTACAAAGGCTTGGCGCGTTTTTTGTAGGGGGCACATTCATGCGCACCTGCATACCAACGTTTTGATTCCATCAGCCATCCGTCGATCGCGTCAGCGTTTCCCAGCAATCTATCTCTGCGCTTAATGATTCAATCTTCTGCCGTACCAACCCCAAAGCATCACTGCCCAGCAACAGATGCGCCGGGGGATTGCTGCTTTCGATCACCTCCAGCATCGCGCTGGCGGCTTTGAGCGGATCGCCCAACTGCTTGCCGCTCTTCTCCTCTCGTGCCTGGCGAATCGGGTCAAACAGCGCATCGTAATCGGCGATGCTGCGTGCGCTACGCACCATGGAACGACCGGCCCAATCGGTGCGAAACGATCCCGGAGCAACGGCGGTCACGTGGATGTTGAAGGGCGCCAGCTCTTTGCTCAGAGTGTCCGAAATCCCTTCCAGCGCAAACTTGCTGCCGCAGTAATAGCTGATGCCGGGCATGGTGATAAAACCGCCCATCGAGGTGATGTTGATAATGTGGCCGTGACGGCGCTGGCGCATAAAGGGCAGCAACGCTTTAATCATCGCCACCGCACCAAACACGTTGACATCAAACTGACGGCGCATTTCTTCAAGTGATGACTCTTCCATCACCCCTTCATGACCGTAACCGGCGTTATTTACCAATACATCAATCGGGCCAACCTGGGATTCAACATTGGCAATCACCGCATCAATGGCGGCGAAATGGGTGACATCCAGCTCATAGGCGAAAGCATTTTCCGCATGCAAACTTTCAAACTCAGCCTTTGCGGCAGCATTGCGCACCGTACCGATCACGCGATAGCCACGACTAAGCGCAACCTGTGCCAGTGAGCGCCCAAATCCGCTGCTGACGCCAGTAATGAATAATGTTTTAGCCTTAGACATTTGCGGGTTCTCCTCAAAAAGTAGAGGATGCATAATATTCTGTCGATTGAACGGCTATAAGACCTTATCTTGTATATTCTTTGCCTAATCTTATGGAAGTGATGTTGCTGATGAAAGAAACGCTACAGCAGAAAACGGTAGAACTGCTTAAAACGCTAGCGCCGAAGGAAGGTTACAACCTGACTGCGCTGCCGGACGTGCGCATCCTGCGTTCCGATCGGCCGCTAGCACGCACGCCGGTGCTGTACGATCCGGGCATCGTGATTGTGTGTCAGGGATCGAAGCGCGGTTTCTTTGGCGATCAAGTCTATCTGTACGATGAGCAACATTATTTGGCGGTTTCGGTGCCGGTGCCTTTTACCATGGAAACAGCGGCGTCAGCGGAATATCCGCTGCTGGCGATTTATCTGCATCTCGACTTCACTGTGGCGACTGAATTGCTGTTGCAGCTGGAGCAGCAGGACGTGACGTTTGAGAGCCAGGCAGCGCAGAGCATGATGTCGAGTCCGATGGATCAGACGCTGCGCGAAACGGTGTTGCGCTTCCTCACCACGCTAAATCATCCGCTGGACGCAAAGATGCTTGGCCCCGCGCTGGTACGTGAACTCTATTATCGCGTGCTGACCGGTGCGCAGGGCAGCGCGATGCGAGCGGCGCTCACCTTGCAAGGGCAATTTGGCAAAGTGGGCAAAGCGCTGAGCCATATTCACGCGCACTATGCGCAGCCGCTAACGCTCGGACAACTGGCGGCGCTGGCGGGCATGAGCGTGCCCACGTTTCACACCCATTTCAAAAGCATCACCCATCAGCCGCCGATGCAGTATGTGAAATCGGTACGATTGCATCAGGCGCGCATGTTGATGGTGCGTAGGGAGATGACGGCGTCATCGGCCAGCCACGCGGTGGGCTATGAAAGTGCTTCGCAATTTAATCGCGAGTTCAAACGTCTGTTTGGGTTACCGCCTGCTGAAGAGATCAAACGCATGCAGCGTAACTTTGCTGTGCCGCCGGCGCACGAGCCATCGCGGTTCGTTTCCTCACATTAATGCCAGTCTGTGCTATAAATGATAACCATTATCATTTTTGGCGTGAGGCACAGGATGCAGGCAGCAGAGGTAAACGCGCTAAGCGCGGATTGTTGTATCGTTGGCGGCGGTCCGGCGGGTTTGATGCTGGGCTATTTACTGGCGCGCGCGGGTTTACGCGCCGTGGTAATCGAGAAGCATCCCGACTTCCTGCGCGATTTTCGCGGCGACACCATTCATCCTTCAACGCTGGAGATCATGCGCCAGCTTGGCTTGCTGGATGAGCTGCTGACCTTACCGCATCAACGCGCGGAGAAGCTGCAAGCGGAAGTGGCTGGTGAAGAGATCACCATGGCCGATTTCTCACGTTTGCCGGTTCAGTGCCGCTTTATCGCCTTTATGCCGCAGTGGGATTTTCTCAACTTTCTTGCGAAAAAAGCTGCTGAATTTCCGGGGTTTACTCTGCTGCAATCCACCGCATTTGATGACTTTATTTATGAGGATGGCGCAATCAGTGGCGTTAAAACGTTACAGGGTAACGAGCGTCACATTATTCGTACTTCATTAGTGATAGGCGCAGATGGCCGCAATTCGCAGGTCAAAGCTAAAGCCGGATTAACCGGTCAAAGCTTTGGTGCGCCACGCGATGTATTGTGGTTTAGGCTGGAGAAACATCCTGACGATCCGCAGCTGGGTATGGGACATAAAGGGCCTAAGCAGAACTTCATTGTCATCGATCGCGGTGATTACTGGCAGTGCGGTTACACCATCCAGAAAAATCAGTTCGACGAGTTAAAACTGGCGGGTTTGGACGCGCTGAAAAGCACCATGGCGCAGGTGGCACCCTTCAGCGCAGAGCGCATGGCGGAAGTCGATGAGTGGGACAAACTCAAGCTATTGTCAATTCGCATCGACCGCCTTGATCACTGGATGAAACCCGGCGTGCTCTGTATCGGCGATGCTGCGCATGCGATGTCGCCGATTGGCGGGGTTGGGGTTAACCTGGCGATTCAGGATGCGGTGGCCGCAGCCAATATGCTGACCAAACCGCTGCAGCAGGGGAATGTTGCCTTACAGGATCTGCAAAAAGTGCAGCGGCGCCGCCAGTTTCCAACGGTCGCCACCCAGTTCCTGCAAATCAAAATGAGCAGCAACAAACGCAAACGCACCACACCGAGCAAAGTGCCACAGATGATCAGCCGCTTTCCGTTCCTGCGCCACCTGTTTGGTCGCTTAATTGGCCTCGGATTCCGTACTGAAAAGCCGCGTTATATATAACCGGCAAAAAAAAGCCCGCTAAGCGCGGGCCAGGTAAACGTTACCAATCTGAAATTCTCGTAGCAACGCATTGCTGTGTGTTGCGTCGCTATAATAGCAACATAACGCAGGTTGTGCAGGAAATGATCAGCGAGAAAATTTTGTGCTAAGGATTAGCATTACGCTTGCTGCACGCGCGTTGACCACCAGCACATTAGCGATCCGACGCTAACCATCGCGGTGCCTTGTCAGAAAGCGATGGTCAGATGCGAGCGCAATATAAAGACGGCGAGAAGCGATGAGATGATCGGAATGAAGTAGGACGCGGCGGCCAAAATGGTGACGTTGCCATGCAGAATGCCAACATTCCATGCAGCATAGCCAAAGCCCATCGCCATCGCAGCCAGCGCCAGACTGATGCAAACCCCAACGGATAACACAAACGGCGGTTGTGGCGAGAGCAAAAACTTCAGCCACAGCGTCAGCGCTGTCAGGATAAAGAACAGGGTTATGCCATTGCTGCCGTTAGCAATTTTTTTTGTTACCACACAATATACCGCCCAGATCACCGCGCCGCTTAATGCCAAGCCATAACTCAACGGATTATCCATCACGTTATTGGCGATCTCGCTGAATGAAAAACCCTGATCGCCGCCCAAAACGCGACAAATGCCTGCAACCGCCAGCAACATGCCCGGAATAATCAGCGGATGCGTTTTTTGCCGATTCACTATCACCGCTAAAAGGATGGTCAAACTTGGCCACAGATAATTGACCATGCCAACTTCAATCGCTTGGCGTCCGCTGTGGGTAAAGCCTAGTGAAAGCGACAGGCAGAGTTCATAACAGACGAACAGTACGCTGCCGATAATCAAATAGCGGCGCGGAAAAGCACGCAGTTTTGGCAAGCCTACAGTGAAAATCAGCAAAACCGCGCTGGCACTGTAGATCAGCGCCGCACCGCCCACCGGGCCGAATCCTTCGCTGACATTTTTAATCAGTCCTACAATCGCGCTCCACAGCAGAATGGCCAGCAAACCAATCAGCGTCGCTCTTTTTTGGGGCATGACCCGCAACCTTATTTCGCAAATTCGGGCCAAAATCCTATCAAATCAAATGCGCTTTGTATTTGCTGGATTCTCTGCGGTTTTCGAAGGTCGCCATTCATGGCGACCTCACTCACGGAAACATCCATTACCACTTCATCTCGCCGGTATTCACTTTGGCGCTCAGGTCCAACGAACTCTCCTCCGGCAGATTCGGATAAGCGGCTTTCATGGTCTCGATCACCTGGGCCGAACCTTTATGCTGCTGTAACGCTTTCTCAAAGGTTTGCAGGTAGTTCAAGGTAAAGGTAATCGCCGCATCACCCGCCGTGCGCTCGCCAAGATAATGGCCCGGAATTACTTGCTTAGGTTGCAGTTTTTGCATCTCGCTTAGCACATTACGCCACTGCTGACGAACAGCTGGCGTTTGCGTATCGGCGGTCCAGACGTGAATGCCGGAAGCCACGCCGGTGCCGCCAAGAATCGCTTTGTTGGCCGGGATCCACACGTAGGCGGCGTAATCATTGGCGTGACGCAGTTCCAGCGTTTCACCGTCGACTTTAAAGCTGGTGGCATGCGTAACCTGCGGAACATACAGCTGTTTTAGTGCGCCGTCCTTCATCTGCGGGCCCCAATACGCCAGCTTGGCGGCTTTGGTCGCTTCGATGTGTTTCACCACGTCCGACGTCGCCACAATCTTCACCTGCGGGAACGCTTTTACAATCGGTTCCAGACCAAAATAGAAGTCAGGATCGCCGGAGGTGATAACAATCTGCGTCAGCTTTTTACCGCTGGCTTTAATCATCTGCACCAGCTTTTCACCGTCTTTGGTGCTGAATTGCGCATCAAACAGTATCGCTTCATGCGGACCGGAAACCAGCGTGGAAGAGACCGGGAAAATGCCATTCTCCTGCGGGTTATACACTTCTAGATTGAGTGGTGCAGCGAAGGCAGGCAAGGTGGCAAAGGCCAATGCCAGTGTCAGCGTTTTCATTTTCATCGAATTTTCCTTTATCCGGCACTTCGCCGTATTTGTGGCTCTATTGTAGGGAAATCGCTGGCTGGTAGAATTCCCGAAACTGGATATGATCAGTTTCATAAAACGATCAGATGGAGCCAACATGGACAGAGTCACTGCGGCAACAGTGTTTAACCGCATTTGCGAACTGGGCAGCTTAAGTGCTGCGGCGCGTGCACTGGATATTTCGCGGCCGATGGTCAGCCGCTACCTGGATGAAATGGAGAAGTGGGCTGGCGCGCGTTTACTGCACCGATCATCGCGCAAGCTAACCATCACACCCGCTGGCGAGAAGATCCTCGAAAAATCGCGCGCGCTAGCCAGATTGGCTGAAGAGATTGCCGATCAGGGCGCGGATAGCGAGCCGCACGGCACGTTGCGCGTCGCATGTGCGCACTCCACCGCCACGCATATTCTGGGGCCGATGATCCCGGCATTCCTGGCGCGTTTCCCGGCGGTGCGCATCGAGCTGGAGATCAACAATCAGCCGGTGAGTTTGATCGGTGAGCGCATTGATGTGGCGGTGCGCATTACCGACGATCCCGAACCTGGCGCCATTGCCCGACGTTTAGGCGAGTGTGTTTCGGTGATTTGCGCGTCACCGGGCTATCTGCAGGCGCATGGTTCGCCGCACACGCCAGCCGATCTCGCGCAGCATAACTGCCTGCATTACAGCCGTTTCGCTGGGCAGAGCTGGCAATTTTTAGATGCGCACGGCGAAACAATCTCCGCAGCGGTGCACGGTAATTTCAGCGCCGGCATCTCGTCGGTGTTGTGTGATGCGGCGATTGCCGGTTGTGGACTCGCGATGGTGCCGGAAATGGAAGCGCGTCATGCCATCGACAATGGACAGCTGCAAACCGTATTGCCGGCTTATCAGCCAAAAACGCTGGCGATCTTTGGCCTTTACATGTCGCGTGAACGGCAGCCGGCAGCGCTGCGGGCGTTTTTAGATGCGGTGCAGCAGCAGTTAAACGCCTGAAAGTTCGACATGCATTTGGGCTTGAAGGAATGACAAAATAATCAGTGTGTTAGGCAAATAATTCTGGCTACGAAAAGCCGGTTTTCAGCCTGAAATCGCCAAAGTTGTGGCGAAAATTCGTTCAATTGTGGTCGATATAAAATGATGGCACCTGACCGGTGACGCGACGAAACATAGTGGAGAAAGCGGAGCTGCTGTCATAGCCGAGCGAGAGCGCCACCTCGTTTACCGATTTGCCCGCCACCAGCCACGCCAGCGCCGTCACCACGCAGGCACGCTGTCGCCAGGCCGAGAAAGACAAGCCGGTTTGCTGCAGGAAATGGCGGCGGAAGGTGCTGGGGCTCATAAACATCGCGCTGGCCCAGTCATCGGCCGCATCATGAATGGTTGGCGCCAGTAAGAAGTTCTGACATTGCGCCAACAGTGCCGGATGCTGTGGCAGCGGAATATCGAATTCACGTGCAGGCATCGCCGCTAGCTCCAGCAGCAGCAACTGCACCAGCGATCGATCGCGATCGGATGCATATAATAGTGGTAAATCAACCGCTTCAATCAACAACTGCCGCAGTAGCGGCGAGACGCTGATGACGCTACAGCGATCGCGCAATGCTGCCGCGCAAATCGGCTCGATATACAGGCTGCGCGTCGAGACGCCGACAAACTTCACGCTGTGCACAGTGTTCGGCGGAATCCACACCGCATGCTGCGGCGGCACCACCCATTCGCCCGCCTGCGTTGCGACGTGCATTAAACCTGTCGCGCCATATAGCAGCTGCGCGCGGCGATGGCGATGCTCTGGCAGTACAAATCCCTGCGCGTAGTCATTGCCCAGCGCCACCACGTCACGATCAATATAGTCGTATTCATCAATGTGACTATTTCGCATCCCCGACATCCACCGCAAATTGACTGATTTGCAAGGGTAAATGAGCGCTGCGCAAATGGGAAGCGGGCTGCTTGCTGCGTAAGCTGCATCACTCTTTTCATGATGCAGAGAAAGGCGATGAACGAGCTGTTAATTATTGGGTTGGCGGGATTTGCGACCGGCATCACCACGGTGTTGTTTGGTTTTGGCGGCGGTTTTGTGGTGGTGCCGTTTGTCTATCAATTGCTGTTGCAGCAGCTGCTACTGGCGTCGCAGGCGATGCATATCGCGGTGGCAACCTCGACCGCCGTGATGATTTTCAACGCCGGTTGGGCCAGCTATCAAAACTGGCGAGCGGGCAAATTGCATGATGTCCCTTTGTTGCCGCTAATCTGGTTTATCGCGCTCGGTGCGGTGATCGGATCGTGGCTGGCGGGTGTGATGAGCGATATGTGGGTGCGCAGGCTGTTTATGCTTTACATGGTGGTGACTATCGCTGATTGCCTGCTGCGGAAAGGCTTCTTTAGCCGCACTGCACCGCGAATGTTGACGCGGCTGACCGTCAGCGCGGGCGGCACAATGATTGGCGTGATCGCTGCCATGCTCGGCGTTGGTGGCAGCGTAATGACCGTGCCGCTGCTGCGTCGTCATGGTTATGCCATGCGCGATTGCGTCAGCGCGGCTAATCCGCTTTCGCTGCCGGTCGCCATTTTTGGCGCGATAACTTACGCCATCAGCGGCTGGCAGCAGATTCCTGCCAGCGGTTATCTCGGCTTTATCAGCTTGAAAATTTTACTGCTGCTGGTGGTCGCCGGTTTTATCGGGATGGTGTTTGCCCGCCGCTGTATTCCGGCGGTGCCCGATGTCTGGCATGCGCGTACCTATGTTCTGCTGCTATGCATAGTGTTAGTGGCTATCGCCGTGTAAACCGGTTAATCGTTAAGCCAATTCTAAGCTTCGCCACGTACAGTGCCCTCATTGTTACAACCATCAGTAAACGAAGTCAGAATTAGAGGGCGATCGCCGAACTCCTGCAGATTGCCCGCGTCTACAGAGCGTACTGAGCTTTGAGTTAAGCGCTGGAGTGTTCATTTGTTGCGATTACTGTTTCTGCTGATGGGTGGGCCTGCACTCAGATCCGGCTGGCCTTACCTCGCCGCGTTAGGTGTGATTTGTCTGGGAGCCAGTGCCGGGATCGTCATGGATCTGCTGCAACATGGAACGGTCTCCTTTCCCTTGCAGCTTTTAGGCATGTTTTTGGCGTTAGAGGGCGGAGCGGAAGCGCTAAATGCGTTTTATGCCCCCGCCGGTATCGCCTGGCCGTCTTTGATGAAATCGACGATATTGCTGATCTTTGGCGCGCTGGTGTTTCTCGCTCCCCACGACAGCGGCGTTTGCCTTTCACTGGCATTCGCTACGGTGTTTTTACTCGATGGCGGTTTCCGCGTCATCTCATGTTGTCTGATGCGCTGCCGGCGCTGGACGCGCAAGTTAACGCTCGGCTGTAGCGAACTGGCGTTCAGCGTGCTGATTGCCACCAACTGGCCGCTATCACCGCATGTGATTGTGCCGCTCTGTTTTGCGCTGTTGCTGTTGGGTTGGGGCAGCAATCTGTTGGTGATGACGGCACAAATCCACGCCTTGCCCGCCAACACCAGCGTCACCGCATTGCCAATGTTTACGCGTGCCGGTCTGCGTGCGCCGCACGGATTAGGCTATGTGCATCCGCCGATGAGTCAGCATGCGGTGAGCACGCCACTTAACGTCTACATCTGGACGCCGGTGGGTTCCGGGGATGTCGCAGGTCGTCGTCCGTGGTTTGATCGTTGGGTGGCAGCGATTGACCATCGCGGCGAAGTCTCTACCGGCCATACCTCGCTGGAGATGGGCGAAGAGATTTACATCAGCCTCTATCCTGCGGATGACGTTTCTCGCGATTTTCGTGGCTTCCTGAAAACGTTGCGGGCGAAAGAGGAGTTTGATGTAGAAGGTTGTTTCCTGCCTTCACTGGAGAAAGAGATCAAAGCGTGGTGTCGGCCCGACAAACGCCTGACGCTACCTCACTACAATCAGCAGGCGCTGCGAAATTTCTGGCTCAGCAACGCCAGCGACACGCGCTATAATCTGACCTCGCGTAACTGCTCCACCAGCGTGATTCAGGCGCTGGATGTCGCCACCGAAGGTTTGCTGGGCGAGCGCGGTTTACAGGGTCTATGGGTGCTGTTCAATCCTGACTTCTGGCTGTTAAGCCTGGTGCGCAGCCGCGCCGAAGGCATGACCTGGACGCCGGGATTGGTGATGGATTATTGCCTGCTGTTGCGCCAGGTTTTGCCACCGGCACAGCGCTTGAGTCGCTATAAAAGGGCGGCGAGTTGGCTACAGCAGCAGCTTGGTTATAAGCGTTCGGCTACCGATCCGTAAACGGTATAAAACCGTGCTGCTGCAGAAGCGTTTGCGCCGCAGCGGATGAGAGAAATGCCGCGAAAGGCTGCGCGGCATTGAGGTCGCTAAGCGCAAATCATTCCGGCACAGCAACGATAGCCAATCATCCGCTTGCGTGACAATGTCACGCTTTATGGTCAGGCAAAGCGTATTAGCGGCAAACAATCCTGCTTCTGCTGCGCGTCCCGACTGCAATAGCGCTTCAGGATGCTGTCGATTGGCGGAAGCAAACAAGTCGCACGGTTCACCGGCCTCAATGCGCTGGCGCAGCAGGCCCGCCGGAGCGAAATCGGTGTTGACTTTGAGGCCGGAAAGCACGCTAAATGCCGCCACCAAATCCGGCCACACCGCGCGTAAACTACCGGCGGCCAGAATCTTCAGCATGGTCATGATAGTGCGTCCGGTAGAAGCGCTGATACCAGCGGTCGGCTTGTTGTTGCATATCGATGTCGCGGAATTTTTCCGGGTAGAGCTTTTTCGCCATCCACAGTTCGCCGAGGCCAATCGCTTCTGGCATCGGATAGCCCCAGGCTTTGGCGTATTCCGGCATCAGCCACACCCGATGATTTTTCACCGCGTCAATGGTTTGCCAGCGCGCATCCTGCTGGATCGCCTGCACCACGTTGGGATAGCGATCCTGCACGAAAATCACCTGCGGATTCCACGCCACTACCTGTTCCATGCTGACCTGTTTGAAACCTTGCACCGTCGCGGCCGCGACATTGAATGCGCCCGCATGCGCCATCATCAAGCCAGTATATTTGCCCGAGCCGTAAGTGGTGAGGTCGGGATTCGCCATATAGGCACGCACGCGCTGCTGTTCAGACATATTTTTTAAACGATCGCTGATGATTTTGCGTCCGGCAAAGGCGGCATCAATCAGTTCCTGCGCCTGTTTTGGCTTGTTAACCACATTGCCAATTAGCGTGATGCCTTCCTTAATGCCGAGATCGTAAGCCTGATCTTCATTCTGCATACTGGGATTCATTTTGCCTTGCTGACCGGCGTCATCGTGACGCAGTGAGATCGCCAGCACCGGAATGCCCAGGGCAGAAATCTGGTCGATCATCTCTTTCGGCGCATAGTTGGTAACAAACACCACCTGCGGATGCAGTGCCACCAGCTTTTCGAGATCGACATGCGTCAAATCACCGAGCATTGCTTTGTGCGTCAGTTCCGGCACTAATTGCGCATAACCCTCACCTAACTGCTGCTTCCAGTTCGCCAAAATCCCGACGATTTTATCGGTGGCGTTGAGCTGCACCAGCAGGTTCAGGGTCTGATGCTGCAGCACCACAACGCGATCAATCTTGTCCGGAATCTCCACCTGACGGCCAATTTGATCGGTGACGACGCGGCTGGCATAGCTGTGCAGGGAGGTAAAAGTGAGAAACCCCGCGAGAATAATCCGCTTAAAAGAGATGGGCATAAAAGCTCCTGAATTCGATATGCACCGAAGTATATAGCGATTGTGTGGGACGGGATATGATTGTTTAATGTGGCACCCACATCAGACAAAGGATGCTGAAATGAATAATGTTTACCTGATTCTCGCTATTTCAATCGTGGCGGAAACACTTGCAACAACCATGATGAAAGCCTCGCAAGGATTTACGCGGTGGGTTCCGAGCGTCGTGGTGGTGGTGGGCTATGCAATCTCATTTTATGGCCTTTCGCAGGTGGTTAAGCAGATGAATGTCGGCATCGCTTATTCTATCTGGGCCGGAATGGGCATCTTCCTTGTCTCCGTAATGTCGTACTTCTTCTATGGCCAGAAGCTGGATTGGCCAGCGATTATCGGGCTGATGTTAATCGGTCTTGGCATTGTGGTGATTCAGTTTTTCTCCAAAACCATTCTGCATTAATCGAGTAACAACAGGGAAGCGCAGGCTTCCCTGCTGGCGTTAAGGGATAATGCGAGCTGCGCGTAATTGCGTAAACAGCGTAAAGAACATCTCATCCGTTGCCTGATAACCGCTAAAACCCGCGCGCCGTAATTTGCTGCCGTCTCCAAACATGTCGTAATCCCAGCCAAAGACAAAATCGGCAAATTGCCCATCATTCAGCTGCAAGATATCCGGCTCGATCAGCTGATTTTGTTCAGCGATGTTTTGCCATCGGTCGCGGTAATCCTGGAAAAGCTGATGAAACGACAGATTTACCGCTGGCGCGCATTCCAGTTCAAACCAGCGGGCAATCGCCGGCCACAGTTCGCTCCAGCGCCACAAGTCGCCATTGTTAACGTTGAATGCCTGATTGTGGGCGCCAGGCGCATTGGCCGCCCACAGCGTGGCCTGTGCGAGCAATCCGCTATCGGTGTGATCGACCATGCTGTGCCAGGCGAGTGAAGAGCCGGGAAAACGCAGCGGCAAACCCTGAGATTTACACAGCGAGGCATAGATCGCGATGCTCAGCGCCAGGTTCATGGCATTGCCGGGCACCGCGCTGCCGACCACGCCGGGACGCAAGGCATGCCAGTGCCAGCTTTTACCGCGCTGAAAGTCACTGAGCCAGCGCAGCTGTTCCGCATTGAATTCGGCTCCTGCCACGCCAGCATCGCTCTCACGCGCGGGCGTTTTGAACGGCCCCAAATGTGCCCCATACACTTTGTATCCCTGCATTAAACTGACGCTGCGCAGCGGCGCGACCTTATCGATGTTAACCACCAGATTGCGCAGCATCGTCACGTTAGGCTCGACCATCTCGCGCCAGCTTTCGGCATTCTGCCACGCGCTGTAGAAGATATGCGTCACTTGATTGAGCGGGGCCAGTGCCTGTGCGCTCTGTTGCGCATCCAGCAGATCAACGTGGATGAAAGGGATATCGTGCGTTGAGGTTGCAGGCTGGCGCGTCAGGCCGATCACCTGCCAATCCTGCTCACGCAGTGCGGTGACCAGCTGACTGCCAACAATCCCGGTTGCGCCTGCCACCAATGCAACGTTATGTGTTTGCGACATGATGATTCTCCTGTGAACAATACAGCGGTAGTGTTATCTATTATTTTTATTGCTGATATCCCATAATTCAGATGTCACTTATCAGAAAAATCATTAAATGAATAACAAACTCAACGCCATCAACACCTTCATGCGCGTGGCGGAAGCCGGATCCTTTTCGGCGGCGGCACGCCTGTGCGGCATGAAACAATCCGCCGTGAGCCAGCAAATCGCCGCGCTGGAGGAGGAACTCGGCATCGTGTTGCTGCACCGCACCACGCGCGCCATGAAATTAACCGAGCAGGGCGAGCGTTATTTACAGCAGATGCAGCCGCTGGTTGCCGCGATGCAGGAAGTAGAGAGCCAGTTGCGTCCGGCGCAGCAAGCGCTGCAAGGTAGGGTGCATATCCAGTTACCCAGCGGATTAGGCCAGCGGTTTCTGCCGCATTTGCTGGCGCTGCAACGCGCGAACCCTGAACTGCATCTGACCATCGCGCTCGACGATCGTGTGGCTGAACTGGTGAGTGAAGGCGTGGATATCGCGTTGCGCCTGAGTGAAACGCCGCCTGAGATGTTTCCGGCGCGCTTACTGGCGCGTATTGAAACACCGCTGTTTGCTGCGCCTGAGCGGGTACGCGCAACACCGATCACCACGCTGGCAGAGTTGGCGGAGCATCCGCATGTCCGCTTCAGCGGCATCGATAAAGAGGCGCCGCTGCGCCTGATATCCCATCAGGACAGCGTGGCGCTGGCGGTGAATACCGTGTTTCGTGCCAACAGCAGCGAAGGGTTATTGCAGGCGCTGCAGGCGAATATCGGCGTCGGCGGCATGCAATTACCGCTGGTGCACGAAGCGTTGCAATCAGGATCGCTGGTGCGCATCTTGCCGCAATATCGCCTGCCAGACCGTTTTCTCTACGCGGTGTTTCCCGATGCGCGCTTCATCCCGCTGCGCGTAAGACGCGTGGTTGAGGTGCTCGAACAGGTTCTGGTGGATTTAATCCCTGCGGCTGATTAAGCCGCTCTCCATCGTGGCGCATGGCTGCGCCATTTTCGTGCTTCTTGTATCCACATCTGTATTGTAAAGAAACATAAGTATTCGATCTTGTATCCAAGAGCGTATCCCATCTGGCCTGGCGGCCTGCACCCTCATTTCTGGCGTTTTTTGGCACGCAAACTGCAACGTTCCCGATAAGTCATAAATCGGGAGTATTCGCATGTTTGATGCACTGTTGGATGAGGATGCCACCACGCTGGCGGAGTTAATCCGGAGCGGCGACGTCTCGGCCCAGGAAGTGACGCAAGCCGCAATCGATCGTATGGAGCAGCGTGAGCCGCAGATTCAGGCGTTTTGTACCGCCACACCGCAGTTGGCAATGCAACATGCTGCCGCCGTTGATGCGAAACGTGCGCGCGGCGAATCGCTGGGTGCGCTGGCGGGCGTGCCGCTGGCGGTGAAAGACCTGATATGCACCGCCGGCGTGAAAACCACCTCGGGATCGTATGCCTACGCCGATTTCGTCCCGGATGAGGATGACATCACCGTTGAACGCCTGCTGGCCGCTGATGCGGTGCTGCTGGGGAAAACCACCGCGCCGGAATTTGGTTACAGCGGTGTCGGGCATAATCCGCTGTTTCCATCACCGCGCAATCCGTGGGATCTCAGCAAAACGCCGGGCGGATCCAGCGCCGGTTCCGGTGCGGCATTGGCAGCGCGCCTGTGTCCGATTGCCTTAGGCAGCGACGGCGGCGGTTCGGTGCGCATACCTGCTGCGCACTGCGGCGTGTTTGGCCTGAAAGCGTCAATGGGGCGCGTACCTTTGTGGCCAGGCTGTCGCGACGAGCGGTATCCCGGCGTTTCCAGCTGGGAATCGCTGGAACATATCGGCCCAATGACGCGTTCGGTGCGCGACAGCGCATTGATGATGTCGGTGATGGCGGGGCCCGATATGCGCGATCGCCACTCGATTCCCTGCAATGACGTCGATTGGCTAGCCGCGCTGAATAAGCCACTCGGTGGTATGCGCATCGCCTTCAGCGCGGATTTCGGCTACATCGCCGTCGACCCTGAAGTGCGTGACATCGTCACTCATGCTGCGCGTCGTTTTGCCCGTGAACTTGGCGCCGAATTGGATGAAGTCAATCCCGGCATCGCCGATGAAGGGGCCACTTTTGCCGCGCTGGTGGCCTTTGAGAGCGATCTTACTGGCATGCGTAACATGCAAGCTGAACTCGGTTCACGTATGTCACCGCATCTCAGCGCCATGCTGCAACACGACTGGCGGGCTGAAACCTTTACCGACGCCAACACCACGCGTAAAAAGCTGTGCAATCAGATGTGGCGCTTTATGCAGCATTACGATCTGCTGCTGTCGCCGACGCTGGCGGTGCCGCCATTCCCGCTCAACATGCAGGGACCGGAGATTATCGATGGCCGCATGGTGCGCAGCGATCACTGGCTCTCATTCTGCTTCCCGTTCAATTTTACCGGCCAACCGGCGGCATCTGTTCCCGCGGGCTTTACCGCCAGCGGATTGCCGATTGGCATGCAAATCGTGGGTCGTCATCTGGACGATGGCCTGGTGCTGGCGGCAAGTGCCGCATTCGAGCGCATTCAACCCTGGAATCACATCACACCTGTTTCATTCGGAGTTGCCCATGACTAACAAAAATTCACCGGCGTTAGAGCAGGAGTTCGAGCACGAACCGGTTCCGCTCAGCCATCGCCACTCGACCGGTTCGGTGTCGGCGGTGTGGTTTGGTTTCCCGATGATCCTCACCAATGCGCTGTTTGGCGGCATCATTACCTGGCATCTTGGCTTCTGGCCGGCGCTGATTGCCATTCTGCTGGGTAATCTTGTGCTGTTTGCCTATGTTGGCGCGCTCAGTTGGTTCGCGGGTAACACCGGCATGAACTTTGCGCTGCAGGCGAAACGCACCTTTGGTACCAAAGGCTACATTTTGGTTTCAGGCTTCCTTTCTACCGTGGTGATTGGCTGGTACGCCTTCCAGACCGGCTTAACCGGCACGGTGATCAATCAAACCTTTGGCTGGAACGCGCTGGCGGTGACGGCATTTGCCATGGTGCTGTATACCGCCATCACCTTCCTCGGTGTGCGCGCCTTGTCAGTGCTGGGCATGATCGCGGCACCGCTGTTCGTGGTGTTGGGATTGGTGGCGCTGTGGCTGATCGCTCAGGATCACGATTTCAGCACCATCACGCAGTTTACCGGCAGCAGCAGCGCGGTGGGCGCAATGAGCATGGGCACCGCCGTCACCATGGTGGTAGCCGGTTTCGCCGATTCCGGCACCATGACGGCAGATTTCACTCGCTGGTCGAAAGACGGTAAATCGGCGGTGATTGCCGCGTTCTCGGCGTTCCCGGTGGCGAACGTCATCTCTTATCTGTTTGGTGTGGTGATTGTGGCGGTGGGCGCGGCTGTCGATCCGGCGAGCAACGGCGGCAACTTCCTGCCGATGCTGATGGGCCACGGCATGCTGCTCTCGGTGATTGCCTTCCTGTTTGTGTTTATCAACCTCGGTTCAGTGTGTACGCACTGCTTGTATAACGGCGCGGTTGGTTTTAGCCATCTTTTTAGCAGCAAAATGCGCTTATGGACGGTGATCCTCGGCGTGATCGGCGGCGCGCTGGCGCTGGCTGGCGTGTGGTCCTATTTCCTTGAATGGCTGAGTTTGCTCGGTATCGTGGTGCCGCCGTTTGGCGCGGTTATGATTGTCGATTTGATCTTCATGGCCAAAATCAGCGAACAGCGCAAATTGCGCCGTCTGCGCGGCAGCGCCTTTGCCGCCTGGGCGATCGGCAGCTTGTGTGCGGTGATTGCGCATATCGCTTTCCCACAGTTTGGTGAAGCAGTGATTGGTCTGGTCACTGCCGCCGCTAGCTACACGCTGATTGTGAAACTGAAACGTGAAAGTACGGTAAATGTGATGGAGGAAAAAAATGCCTGATTACGCCATTGATTCAACCCCTTACTCGTGGCCGTATGACGGCCGCTGCAGCCAACAGGATACCGCGCTGATCGTCATCGATATGCAAACCGATTTCTGCGGCAAGGGCGGTTACGTTGATAGCATGGGCTACGACATTGCTTTAACGCGCGCGCCGATTAAGCCGCTGCAGCAGGTGCTGGCAACGATGCGCAAGTTGGGCTTCCCGATCATCCATACACGCGAAGGGCATCGGCCCGACTTAAGTGATTTGCCTGCGAACAAGCGCTGGCGTTCGAAGCGCATGCAGGCAGAAATCGGCGCGCCCGGTCCGTGCGGGCGCATTCTGGTGCGCGGTGAACCGGGTTGGGAGATTATCCCTGAACTGGCGCCGCTGCCGGGTGAAGTCATCATCGATAAACCGGGCAAAGGTTCGTTTTATGCCACCGATCTCGAACTGATCCTGCGCAGCCGGGGCATTCGCAATCTGATCATCAGCGGCATCACCACCGATGTCTGCGTGCATACCACGCTGCGCGAAGCCAACGATCGCGGCTTCGAGTGTTTAGTGTTATCTGATTGCTGTGCGGCGACCGAGCTGAAACACCACGAAGCGGCGCTCAGCATGATCCATATGCAGGGCGGGATTTTTGGTGCGGTGGCCAGTTCGCAGACTTTGCTGGCGGGATTGGCTAGCAAACAAATGTCTGAAGTCGGTTAACGCTCTAGCCAACTTTGATAGTGCTCAGGCCACGCCATTGTCGGCGTGCCGGGCCTGCCCATACCAAATCCATGTCCGCCGTTGCTGTAGCGATGCATCTCCACGGGCACATGCTGGCACTTGCAGGCGTCAGCCATAATCAGCGTGTTATTTGGATCGGAAATCGGATCATCTACCGCTTGTACCAGAAAGAAGGGCGGCGATTGCGGATTAACAAACTCTTGTACTGACCATGCGGCGTCTTCATTGGCAGGCGCGTTTTTACCCACCAGAATTTTGTGGGTTGAGGTGTGCGTGTAAGGTTGTTCCAGCGTGATGATGGGATAGATCAGCGCAGCGCTATCGGCGGTGGCGGGCAGGTTATCCAGTGCATCGGTGGCCCTATACGAGCGGAAATCCGCGCGCGTAACCGCCATACCGAGCAGATGCCCACCGGCGGAAAATCCCAGCACGCTGACATGCTTTTCACGCTGCCGCACCACGCGCAGCGCGCGCTGTGCATCCTGCAGTGGAACCATCGCACCATCTTTCCAGCCTTCATGTGGCAAACGATAGCTCAGCACATAAGCGGTATATCCGCGTGCCGTCAACCAGGCTGCGGCAGGCCAGGCTTCTTTGCCCATTTCAATGCGCGTATAGCCGCCACCTGCGGCGATCAACACCGCGCGACCATTGGGTGAGGGCGGCGTTAATACGGTGAGTGTGGGCTGCACGATATTACGCTGCGCACCTTTGGCTGAGATAACCAAATCGCCAGCAGGACCGCCGCCGCCCGGCGGTAAATCAGGCCACAGCGGTAAAACTTGGGTTGTTACGTTCGCTGAAGCAGCCCATATCAGCCCGCTGCGCATGGCCAGCGCGGAAAGGGTGAGGCACGATAAAAAATGGCGGCGGTTCATGGCGGATCCTCATGAAATCGGAGGCTTATTGAAGCAGATAAATCAGCAGAAAAGATGAAGAGGGAGTTGTTTTGTATGAACAAATGCGACGGGACAAGTATTAAGGTTTGTAGTTACAACATACTTTTAATTATTTTTAATCGTGACCCTGGCAGCAGTGCGGTTGTCGTTTTGACAGTGAAGCGCGGCTATAGATGCTACGACGAAAGTGAAATTGGCCTTGGCTGCGTCTGGTACTCCGATGGGTGCTAATGATGCGGCGATCGCCGGACATGCCATTGCGGCAGGCACAATTTTATTCATTAACAATATTCGGGAATTCGCTCGGGTAGTGGATTTGGATCTTCAGGATTGGGCTAGTTAGCCACTAAAGAAAAGGGCGACCAACGTCGCCCCCAAATCAACCTCAACCACGCATCGGTTCAGCGCGGACCGGTTTATCACCGGCAATAAAGTAATCCGCTTCGCTGCGCGGCAGCGGCTGGCGGCCACGAATGTTATCCGCGATTTTCTCGCCGATCATGATGGTAGTGGCATTCAGGTTACCGGTGATGATTAACGGCATGATTGACGCATCCACCACGCGCAGCGCTTCGACGCCATGCACGCGGCCTTCGCCATCAACGACCGACATCTCGTCAGTACCCATTTTACAGGTGCCGCACGGGTGATAAGCCGTTTCGCCGTGATTACGCACAAACTCATCCAGCTGCTCATCGGTCTGGCAATCCAGGCCTGGGCTGATCTCTTTACCGCGATATTTATCCAGCGCCGGCTGGTTGATGATCTGGCGCGTGATACGAATCGCATCGCGGAACTCCTGCCAATCCTGTTCATGTGACATGTAGTTAAACAGAATCGCCGGATGGCGACGCGGATCGCGTGATTTCAGGCGCACATGGCCGCGGCTCGGTGAGCGCATCGAACCAACGTGACACTGGAAACCGTGCGCTTCCACCGCGTTCGAGCCGTTGTAGTTAATCGCTACCGGCAAGAAATGATACTGAATATTCGGCCAGCTGAACTCTTCGCGGCTGCGGATAAAGCCGCCGCCTTCAAAGTGGTTGCTGGCGCCGACGCCGGTGCCGTTAAACAGCCACTCCGCACCGATTTTCGGTTGGTTCCACCACTTCAGTGCCGGATAGAGTGATACCGGCTCTTTGCACTCATATTGCAGGTACATTTCGAGGTGATCCTGCAAGTTCTCGCCCACGCCCGGCAAATCATGTACCAGCGGGATATCAAACTGTTTCAGCAGTTCAGCGGAACCAACACCGGAACGCTGCAGAATCTGCGGCGAGGCGATGGCACCGGCGCACAGCAATACTTCACGACGCGCGTGCGCCTGATGCGACGTATTGCTGGAACCTAGCAGATACTGCACGCCAACCGCGCGTTTACCTTCAAACAGAATGCGGTCAGTGGTCGCATGGGTGAGGATTTTCAGGTTCGGACGCGTCTTAGCGGTATCGAGATAACCGCGCGCGGTGCTGGAGCGGCGACCTTTCGGCGTCACAAAGCGATCCATTGGCCCAAAACCTTCCTGCTGATAGCCGTTCAGATCGTCCGTGCGCGGATAACCCGCCTGCACGCCGGCTTCAATCATTGCCGCGAACAGCGGATTGTTACCTGGTTTACAGGTGGTGATACTCACCGGACCTTCGCCGCCGTGATAATCATTGGCACCGATATCGCGCGTTTCAGATTTGCGATAGTAGGGCAGGCAGTTCAGGTAGCTCCAGTTTTCCAGACCAGGCTCATTGGCCCAGTTATCGAGATCCATCGCGTTACCACGGATGTAGCACATGCCGTTGATCAGCGACGATCCGCCCAAACCTTTACCGCGTCCGCACTCCATGCGGCGGTTATTCATGTACGGTTCAGGTTCGGTTTCGTACGCCCAGTTATAGCGTTTTCCCTGCAGCGGGAAAGCCAGCGCCGCAGGCATCTGCGTGCGGAAGTCGAAGCGGTAATCTGGGCCGCCCGCTTCTAAAAGCAGCACATTGACGCTGCTATCTTCGGTCAGTCTTGTTGCCAAAACGTTCCCTGCGGATCCGGCTCCGATAATGATGTAATCAAATTCCATTAGTCGTTCCTCAGGTTAAAAGCCAAAATTAAAATACGGACTGAAAACGGGTCATTTCGAGTTGCACCGATTTCACCTGCGTGTAGTTTTGCAGCGTCATCAGGCCATTTTCGCGGCCGACACCCGAATGCTTGTAACCGCCGACAGGCATCGCGGCGTCAGATTCGCCCCAGGTATTGATCCAGCAGATACCCGCTTCAATCTGGTGAATCACGCGGTGAGCGCGGTTAAGATCCTGAGTTACCACACCCGCCGCCAGGCCAAATTCGGTGGCGTTGGCGCGGCGAACCACTTCTTCTTCGCTTTCGTAAGTCAGAATCGACATCACCGGCCCGAAGATCTCTTCGCGCACAATGGTCATCTCATCGCGGCAGTCGGTGAACACGGTAGGTTCAACCCACGCGCCGTTATCGAAGTCCGCGCCGCTCAGGCGTTTACCGCCGCACAGCAGACGCGCACCTTCGCTGATACCGGATTCGATAAAGCGCATCACGTTGTCGCGATGCGCGAAGCTCACCAGCGGACCGAAGTTGGTATCGGGATGGTTAAGATCGCCCGCCTTGATGCGCGCCACGCGCTCGGCGATTTTCGCTTCAAACGCCGCTTGCAACGTAGCCGGGATAAACACGCGCGTGCCGTTGGTGCAAACCTGGCCCGAGCTGTAGAAGTTCGCCATCATGGCGATATCAGCGGCGAGGTCGAGATCGGCGTCATCGAAGATGATCAGCGGGGATTTACCGCCCAACTCCATGGTGACGTCTTTCAGCGTTGAGCCTGCCGCATTCGCCATCACTTTCTTGCCGCTGGCGACGCCGCCGGTGAAGGAGACTTTATCGATGCCCGGATGATCGGTGAGCAGCTGGCCGGTGACCGCACCGCGACCGTTCAACACGTTGAACACGCCGTTTGGTACGCCCGCTTCGGTGTAAATTTCTGCCAGCTTCAGCGCGGTGAGCGGCGTAACTTCGCTCGGTTTGAAGATCATCGCGTTACCGGCGGCCAGCGCAGGCGCGGATTTCCACAAAGCGATCTGAATCGGATAGTTCCACGCGCCGATACCGGCCACCACGCCCAGCGGTTCGCGGCGGGTATACACGAAAGAGGTGTCGCGCAGCGGGATTTGCTGGCCTTCCAGAGAAGGAATCAAGCCCGCGTAGTACTCCAGCACGTCGGCACCGGTCACAATATCCACGTATTGGGTTTCGCTCAGCGGTTTGCCGGTATCGAGGGTTTCCAGCGCGGCCAGCTCGTCGTTACGTTCACGCAGGATATCGACCGCACGACGCAGAATGCGCGAACGTTCCATAGCGGTCATCGCCGCCCAAACTTTCTGGCCTTTTTTCGCTGCGGCAACGGCGCGATCAACGTCTGCGCGATCGGCTTCATGCACGTCGGCCAGCACTTCGCCGTTTGCCGGGTTGATGGTCTGGAATGTGTTGCCTGCCGCAGCGGGAACCCCTGCGCCATCAATATAAAGGTGTTGCTCGGTGAATCGGGACATGATTTCTCCTTCCTCAGTGATTCTGGTCAGCCAATTGCTGACGAATGAATTGGGTGGTGAGCTGTCTGGCGATAGCCAAATCGAACGGTTTGCCACTGAGCGCCGCGCGCAGCCACAGGCCATCAATCAGCGAGGCAAGGCCATGCGCCGCCAGGCGCGCCTTCTCGCGCGGAATAACGCGACGAAATTCGGCTGCCAGCGTGGAAAACAGACGACGGCTGCTTACGCGTTCTAAGCGCCCCAACTGTGGCTGATGCATGCTGCTGGCCCAGAAATCCAGCCAGGCTTTCATCGCGGCGCTGTGCACCTGCGAATCATCAAAGTTGCCTTCCACAATCGCCAGCAGGCGCGCTTCGGTGCTGGCGCCGGCCAGCGGTTTTAACCTTGCAGCTACCGCATCACGCAGTTGACGGGTTACGTCACGCATCGTGGCTTCCAGTAGACCGTTCTTGTCTTTGAAGTAGTGGCTGATGATGCCTGTCGATACGCCAGCACGTCGCGCAATCTGCGCAATGGTGGCGTCGTTGATCCCGACTTCATTAATGGTGCTCAGGGTCGCATCAATCAGTTGCCGACGACGTATCGGCTGCATTCCCACCTTTGGCATAACACTCCAGCTCCACTTCAATCTTAGAACACTATTAAAACTTTTTTTGATTGCACGTTCAATATAAAAAAGAAATTTGTTAGGATGCTGTGCTTGGATTGTTACAAAAACGAAGCGGTGGGTTGAAGGGATCTCATCAGGTGTGTACTCACGCGCACCCCACGAAAACCGCACTTCCCTCGTCGGCTCGTCATTTATGGCGGCCGAATCAGGGTTCATTGGCACGTACTACAGGAAATTAACCAGAGGTAATCGATGATTAATCCACCTGCCAGTGAAAAAGACAGAATCAATCCTGTGGTGTTTTACACCTCAGCCGGACTGATTCTGACATTTTCACTTGTCACGATTTTTTACAGCGAACTTGCTGCCAGCTGGCTTCTGACCGCCGTCAATTGGGTCACGTCCACGTTTGGCTGGTACTACATGCTCGCTGCCACGCTGTACATCGTGTTCGTCATCTATATGGCGTGTTCGCGCTATGGCGCTATCAAGCTTGGGCCGGAGCAATCTAAACCCGAGTTCAGTTTACTGAGCTGGTCGGCGATGCTGTTTGCCGCCGGTATCGGTATTGACCTGATGTTCTTCTCGGTTGCCGAACCGGTAACGCAATATATGCAGCCGCCAGAAGGTGCAGGGCAGACCATGGAAGCCGCGCGTCAGGCGATGGTGTGGACGCTGTTCCACTATGGCGTCACCGGCTGGTCGATGTACGCCTTGATGGGCATCGCGCTCGGCTATTTCAGCTATCGCTACAACCTGCCGCTCACTATCCGTTCAGCGCTTTATCCAATTTTTGGCAAACGCATTAATGGCCCGATTGGTCACACGGTGGATATCGCTGCGGTGATCGGCACCATTTTTGGTATCGCCACTACCCTGGGAATTGGGGTGGTGCAGCTGAACTACGGCCTCAACGTGCTGTTTGATGTGCCGGAAGGTTTCACGGCACAGGCCGCGCTGATCGTGCTGTCGGTGATCATCGCCACCATCTCAGTGACATCCGGCGTAGATAAAGGCATCCGTATTCTCTCTGAATTGAATGTCGCGCTGGCGCTGGGCTTGATTCTGTTCGTGCTGTTTATGGGCAAAACCGATTTCCTGCTCAACGCGCTGGTGTTGAACGTCGGTGACTACGTCAATCGCTTTATGGGTATGACGCTGAATACCTTTGCCTTTGATCAGCCACGCGAGTGGATGAATAGCTGGACGCTGTTCTTCTGGGCGTGGTGGGTTGCCTGGTCGCCATTCGTTGGCTTGTTCCTTGCCCGTATCTCGCGCGGTCGTACTATTCGTGAGTTCGTGCTGGGTACGCTGATTATCCCGTTCACCTTTACGCTGCTGTGGTTGTCGGTGTTTGGTAACGCGGCGCTGTATGAAATTATTCATGGCGACGCCGGCTTTGCCCAGGAAGTGATGGCGCATGCTGAACGCGGCTTCTACAGCTTGCTGGCGCAGTATCCGGCGTTCAAGTTCAGTGCTTCGGTGGCCACCATCACCGGTATGCTGTTCTACGTGACGTCGGCGGATTCCGGTTCGCTGGTGTTGGGTAACTTCACCTCGAAGCTGAAAGACATCAACAGCGATGCACCGAACTGGCTGCGTATCTTCTGGTCGATTGCGATTGGTGTGCTGACGATGGGTATGCTGATGACCAACGGGATTTCTGCCCTGCAGAACGCCACGGTGATCATGGGCTTACCCTTTAGCTTTGTGATCTTCTTTGTGATGGCCGGGCTGTATAAATCGCTGAAGGTCGAGGATCATCGCCGCGCCAGCGCCAGCCGCGACACCGCGCCGTACATTCCGGCCAGTAACGATCGCCTGAGCTGGAAGAAACGCCTGTCGCGCCTGATGAACTATCCGGGCACGCGCTATACGCAGAAGATGATGGAAGAGGTGCTGTTCCCGGCGATGCAGGATGTGGCGAAAGAGCTGGAGCTGCGCGGTGGACGTATCTCGCTGGAGCGTGCCGAGCCAGAAGAGGGGCAGCCGCTGGGCCACCTCGATCTGCGCGTGTTGCTGGGTGATGAGCAGGATTTCGTTTATCAAATCTGGCCGCAGCAGTATTCGGTTCCGGGCTTTACCTATCGGGCACGCAGCGGTAAGTCGACCTATTACCGTCTGGAAACCTTCCTGCTGGAAGGCAGCCAGGGCAACGATTTGATGGACTACAACAAAGAGCAGGTGATTATCGATATTCTCGATCAGTACGAACGTCACCTGAACTTTATCCATCTGCATCGTGAAGCGCCGGGCAGCAATATGACGTTCCCGGACGTGTGATTTATCCAGGTCGCCATAAATGGCGACCCTAAAAAACCCAGCACGGTTGATCGCCCTTTATGACGACCAACCGTGCACATTCCCAAATAACAGCTAAGCTTTCAGGCTGATTAAACGGGGGATGAAATGAAATTAGGCTTTGCTTGTAAGTATCTGGATCAACAGGCTAAACAGCCGTATCCCTTCAAAAGCACCACGCGCACGCGTTTTCTCAGCCTTGACGATGATTCACGCATCACGCTGCTGAATCAGTTGGCGCAAAACAATCTGCACAATCTCCTTCTCACGCTCGAACAGCTTGCTACTCAGCCGGATGCGCTGCGCATGATGCGCATCGGCAGCGATCTGTTGCCGCTGTATACCGTGCCGGAAGCCACGCAGTTATATGGCGAATTATTGCCCGATCTCACAACGTTATTACGCCGCTGCGGCGAGCTGGCGCGTGCCAATAATATCCGGCTCTCGTTCCATCCCGGTCAATATACGGTGCTGGCTTCCGATAACGATGGCGTGGTAGATCGTGCAATTGAAGACGTGGAGTATCACACCACCTGCGCAGTATTAATGGGTTATGGCCGCCAGTTTCAGGATTTCAAAATCAACATCCATATGAACGGCAAAAAGGGCTATGAGGGATTTCGCGCCGCGTTTCTGCGGCTGAGTCCTGAAGCGCGCAATATGCTAACGGTGGAAAATGATGAAATATCCTGTTCGCTGGACGATGTGTTGCAGGCGCGTGAGTTGTGTCCGGTAGTGCTGGATATTCACCATCATTGGGTGAAAGAGAACCACTATATTCAGGCTGACGATGCGCGAATCGCGCTGATTAATGAATCGTGGCGCGGTGTGCGGCCCGTTTTGCACTATTCAATTGCGCAGGAAGGTCTGATTCCCGATCACGGTTTCCCGGATCAGCAGGATTTGGCGGTGTCGAAAAGCAAACTTCGCGCCCATGCCGATTATTACTTCAATCAAAGCTTAAATGATTGGGCGCTGTCGTTTAACGCCTTCGATATTATGTGCGAAGTAAAAAAGAAGAATTTAGCGCGCGACCGCCTTTATGATTATGCGGTTGCGCGCCAGATTATCACGGCGCCGTAATTACAATCGCCACGCGGCGATTTTGCGCGCGGTCCTGCGCATTGTTGTTGCTGGCAATCGGTGCGCTCATGCCTAATCCGCGCGTAATAATATTTTCGCGCGGAATCGCGGCGCCTGTTGCCCATTGTGTTGCGACGGCGTTGGCTCTTTTCAATGACAGCTGCTGGTTGTAATCCGCTTTGCCGTAATTATCGGTATGTCCGTCGATACGCACATGGTGAATACCGGTCGCCGCCAGATTTTTCGCCATTGACTGTATATTCTCTTTACTGGCGGGAGTGAGTTGCGCTTCATTGACGCCAAACAGGATTTTGTCCGACAAGCCTAATCCCCAGCCTTCGCTATTTTGGCTGAATCCGGCATTACGCATCGCCGCAATCTGCTCGTCACTGAAACGTCCCTTTGTCTGGCAACCGACCAGCGCTAACACACACACCATCAGGAAAATTTTCATCTTCATATCCGCACCTTACTCATTCCCTTGTTTTTGTACATGTTCATATCTGCGCGTTCCAGAATCGACTCAACGGTATCACCGTGCTGCGACCAGGCGTAACCAATGGTCACCGAGGTAGAAATCGATGTGCCCTCCGCAATAATGATTTTCTGGCTGATCGACTCGCTAATATCCTGCATCAGCAACTGCAGTTGCGCGTCGCTGGCGCGGCTGCTTACCAACATGGCAAACTCATCGCCACCTAGACGGGCGACCAAATCCTGCTTATAAGCCAATGTTGAAAGGCGTGAACCAATGGCTTTCAGCACCTCATCACCGGCCGCATGGCCCCAATTATCGTTGATGCTTTTAAAGCGATCGCCATCAAGAAACAGTAAAACGAAGCGCTCTTTCGCCAATTGCTGATCGAGCAACTGTGTTAAGCGCGCCACAAAGGCGGCGCGGTTGGCGAGGCCGGTCAACGGATCTTCCAGCGCTTTAGCCGCCAGCGTGCGGTTATCTCGCATCAGAGAAGCCTGCAGCGTCTGCATCTCTGTCAGCAACGAGTTGAGGTCATTCGAAAACAGCTGAAACTCGCGCGTCGGACTTTCTGGAATACGTAAGGAAAAATCACCGGAATGGATGACATAATGAATCGAGCTGGTGATGTTGCGCAGCGAGGCGAGAATGCCGCGATGGAGGAATTCACTCAGCATGAAGGAGATGATTAATACGCACAGCATGCCGCTGGTCAGAATCATCAGCGAATAACGAATAAAATCCGCCGCGCCGGTCACCGTACCTTCCAACGTCAGCGTACCGACATTGGTTTCAGAGTGGATAATATTGACGCTAAACGGTTTGAGATAAATCCACTCACGTAATAAACGCGGATACCAGCCGGTTTGTTCCTGTTGATCATGCCAGTCCACTAAAACGGTTTGATCGTCAGTCACTAATTTCGCCGAATCGAACATGCCTTCATTGCCGAGTCGCGCGATTTTATTATGCGCGTCGTAACTGTCTTCAAAAACCGTGGCGGCGGTCAGCGTGGTGCTGAGCGTGGCGGCAATTAATTCGAGGTTTCTTTTCTCGTAGCTTTTAATAAACAGCAGGGAAGTCGAGGAGAGCAACAGCCAGCACAGCAGTAAAATTACCGCCGAGTTAATGGTGCTGATCTTACGCAACTTGTTGCGAATCGATGATTTATCATTAATTGAATTTTCTAATTTCATCTTATTTGCTTCCATTGCGGGACAGCAACAACACGTCCGGACTTACCTTGACGCCGCTCCTGGCAAGCGAATCAAGGTTGACTGAGAACAGCGTGTGATCTGATTTAAAGATCAGGCAGAAGGCGGCGCCGATGGTACATTCCGCATTGTTCTCAGCCAGGGTCAATACCGCTTTACCCTTGAAACGTTCAAACAGTTCAACCTGTTGTTGCGGAGTCTGATCGCCAAAATAGACCGCATCGCAATGCTGCGTCGCCAGTTCGCTCTCGCTGGAGAGATAAACCACGCTAAACGGTACAGATGAAGGCACTTTGTTTTGTGGCAGCGAAAGATGCTGTGCAGAAGAAAATATGCAAAGCTGCGGCGCACCGGTTAATCCCGGCCAATGGGTAAAACTAATAATGCCGCTGACAATGCGATTGGCTTTATCGTCTTTTATTTCAGCAATAGCTGAGCGAGAAATAAACAGCAGCAGAAAAAGGGCAGTAATGACGATTTTGCAGATGTGGAGCAGGGAAAGCAGCACGTCGGCTTCCCGAAGAATGTGATGTTTACGTAACATACTGCGTTCCCGAAAGTTCTTCGCATTGTTCAGCGCGCAAATATTACCATCGCTGCGGTTAAAAAAGTACACATCTCCCCGGTAGGGTCGCCATTCATGGCGACCTTGCATGCATAAATGCACACCCTGAGAAAATCCCCGCGATATTTGTACCTGTCTCTGCGCGAAATTATTTTATGGATAAGAAGCCAAAAAGGACGTATTTGGCCAAAGTGTGATCCAACACACATTTATTGTCCTGATAACTGATGTGCGTTAAAGCGGCTCAAAACGCTGATGATGGGTAAATTAGCGACAAAACCGCATCTTTCCCTTGTGCTTCCATTAGCAGAGCTTACACATTCCCATCGCAGGCAAATCGCGCCATGAACATGATTTTCGATTGCGAAACAATTCGACATATTTATCGAGGTGAGGCTTTTTCACATTCTGGCAGGATACGCAACATTCAGTACATCCTGGTCACCGTGTCATGCAGTGGTTGTCAAAAAACGCCGTTTTTTTTGCTGTAAAAACCTGTCTGGCCGCCTTTCTGGCACTCTATTTCGCACTCGAATTGAACCTGGATAAACCGGCCTGGGCGGTGACCACGGTTTTGCTTGCGTCGCAGCTCTATTCCGCCTCAACCATTTCAAAATCGGTGTTCCGCCTGCTGGGCACCTTATTAGGTGGCGTATTCGTTTTCTTTATTTTTCCGCCAACCGTGCAGCATCCGCTGCTGTTCTGTTTCTGCATTTCGCTGTGGGTCAGCGTTTGCCTTTATCTGTCGCTGCACGACCGCACGCCGAAAAGTTACGTGTTTATGCTGGCCGGTTACAGCGCGGCGATCATGGGTTTTCCGGAAGTCACCACGCCGCTGTCAATCACCAGCACGGTGATTTCACGTATAGAAGAGATCACACTCGGCATCGTCTGTAGCAGTCTGGTGCATGCGCTGCTGTTTCCGGTATCAATGCGCAGCCTGCTGGAGCAGAGCGTCAGCCACTGGTATCTCAACGCGCGTAAACTGTGCGGCGATTTGCTTTCGGGTATTCCCAGCGACAGCTCGCCCGAGCGTGACGACATTCTGATTCGCATGGCGACCCATCCGCAGCAGGTGGAAGTGCTGATCACCCATTGCGTCTATGAAGGTGATGCCGCGCGGCGACTGATTCGGCTGGTGAGCGTGCAGTATCAACATCTCTCCTATCTGATCCCGACGTTAACGGCCATTGAGATGCGCCTGCAGCGGCTTTCAACACTGCAAGTCGCCTTCCCGGAAAACGTGGCGCAGACCTTTCAGCTGTTTCTGCTGTGGCTCAACGACGGTGAAGCGGTGGGGGAGACCGGCGGCATTCAACAGACGTTGAGCGCGTGTCAGGCTGAACTCAACCTCGCCTGGCAAAACGGCGAATTACCCACCGAAAACTGGCTGCTGTTTACCGGGTTAATGGAACGTCTGGCGGATTTTGTGCGTATTGCGGGTGCTTATCAAAGCGTCGGCGGATTGGTGAGCGATCTGTCGGGCGACACCACATTGGCGCGCGGTAAACGCACGCACCGCTTTTTCGATAAAGGGTTAATCCGGCTGTCAGCGTTAACCGCTTTTTGTGCCACCTTCGGTTCCTGCTTACTGTGGATGGGAACGGGCTGGCGTGATGGCGCATCGGCACCGGTGATGGCAGCGATTCTCTGCTCACTGCTCGCCAGTCAGGATACGCCGCTGACCTCGATGAAGCTGTTTGTGCGTGGCGTGATCGTGGCAATCATTATCAGCGTGATTTACGTGGCGCTTTTGATCCCGCAAGCGACCTCATTCGAAGCCCTGATGATTTGCCTCGCGCCCGGCCTGCTGCTGCTGGCACTGATGATCGCGCGTCCCACCACCAACATGATTGGCCTGAGCGTGGCGATTCAGATTCCGGGCTTTATTGGCCTCGGCCACCATTTAAAACCCGATCTGGTGCTGCTGATCAACAACGCGATTGCCACCATGGCGGGCGTAATGTTTGCAGTGATCATCACCGCCATCATGCGCAACAAACGTCCCTCATGGACTGCGCGCCGCGCCGTGCGACAAGGTCTGCGCGAGCTGTTGCGCTTTATTAAAGAGACCGAGCGCAATGGTTCGTCACTGCTGGGACGTCAACGTTTTATCAGCCTGATGCTGGATAAAGTGAACGTGGTGCTGCCGCGTTTACGCCTCGATCCGCATCCCGATATGCGCTCGGCTGGCATGTTGCTCAAGGAAGTGTGGCTAGGCGTTAACAGCTTTGACTATTACGCGCGCCACAAAGAGTTGCTGCAGCAATATCAGCTGGATAGCGGACAGATGTTTCATGAGCTGGCGCTGTTTCTTAAGCGTCGCCTGAAATCGCTGCAAACGCCGCCGCATGCGGATTTGCAGGAGGAGCTGGATTTACTGCTATTGAAGCTGGAACAACTGGCGAAACACGATGAAAAGGTGCTGACGCCGCTGTTCCATCTGTTCAGTATTCGGCTCTATCTGTTCCCGCAACAAGCATGGCCGATCATTAAGTAGGGTCACCATTCATGGCATGAGTGCGCAGGCCGGGGGCACTTTTGGTCCGGCGGTCCTCGCGCCGCTTACGCGGTCCCTTCACTTCGCTCGTCTGCCTGATGGACCGGCGGAGACGGGACTTCCTTGTCCCGGCTCCGCCTTTCGCCCGCGTCCTGCGGGCTCTCCTGGCTTCCTCGCTTCGTTCAGCGCTGCGGATTGCCTGCCCACAAGCGTCCCCGGCCTGCTCATAAGCTTCAGTGCGCGTTATTGAAAAGGGCACATTTGCCAGAGGCGCTGGCGCGTCTGCTGCGGCAAAATGGCCATTCGCAGCGCTGAGGCTTTTACGTCGGGCCAGGAGCCTCATGCATGGATGCATGAGGCAGTTCGGGGCCGGCCAGGAAGGCCGATCCGCGAACGGTCCGTTGGCACGACATGGAAGCCGAAGGCACCGCGGTAGCGGCGCGAGGACGGCCCGTGACGCAGCAGATGTGTCAGAGCCCGCTACCTATTCAAAGCAAAATGCGTTCTTAACTGAAAAGCATTACGCCATTCATGGCGACCACCTATTTAAATCGCGTCCAGATTCCGCCCGTTGCTGGCGATCACTTGCTTGTACCACCAGAACGATTTTTTGCGGATGCGTTCAAGGCTGCCGTTGCCTTTATCATCACGATCGACATAAACAAATCCGTAGCGCTTACTCATCTCGCCGGTCGAGGCCGCCACCAAATCGATGCAGCCCCACGTGGTATAACCGATCAGCGGAATGCCATCGGCAATCGCGTCGCCCATCGCCTGAATGTGTTCCTTCAGGTAACTGATGCGGTAATCATCGTGAATCTCGCCGTCGGCGTTGATTTCATCGCGCGCGCCGAGGCCGTTTTCCACCAGGAACAGCGGCTTCTGGTAGCGGTCATACATCATGTTCATGGTGATGCGCAGGCCGAGCGGATCGATGCCCCAACCCCAATCGCTGCGTTTGACATGCGGATTGGTCAGCGATTTCACCACGTTGGCGGCGCTGCTGTTTTGCTCGTTCATCTCTGCCGAGGCGCAGCGTGAGGCGTAATAGCTGAAGGAGACGAAATCGACGGTGTGACGCAGCGTGGCGGCATCTTCCGCTTCCATCGCAATCTCCACGCCTTTCTCGCGGAACACCCGCGCGGCATAGGAAGGGTAAGCGCCGCGCGCCTGCACATCGATAAAGAACAGGTTTTCGCGATCCTTCTCCAGCGCCGCCCACACGTCTTCCGGCTTGCACGACCACGGATAGAAATTACCGCCCGCCAGCATGCAGCCAACCTGGTTTTCCGGGTTAATTTCATGGGCGATTTTGGTCACCAGCGCGCTTGCCACCAATTCATGATGTGCCGCCTGATACTTCACCTGCTCCGGGTTTTCGCCCGGTTCGAACACCAAACCTGCGCCAGAAAACGGGCTGTGCAGCAGGATATTGATCTCGTTAAAGGTCAGCCAATACTTCACCAGACCGTTAAATTCTTCAAAGCAGGTACGCGCGTAGCGGCTGAAAAATTCGATCATTTTGCGATTGCGCCACGAACCGTATTCGGTCACCAGATGCATCGGCACATCGAAGTGGCACAGCGTCACCAGCGGCGTGATGCCATATTTCTGGCACTCTTCAAACAGGCTGCGGTAGAAGGCGATGCCTTCCGCGTTGGGCGTCAATTCATCGCCTTGCGGATAAATACGGCTCCAGGCAATCGAGGTGCGGAACACGGTGAACCCCATTTCCGCCATCAGCGCGATATCGTCTTTGTAGCGGCGGTAAAAATCGATGGCGTCATGGCTTGGGTAATATTCATCGCTGCGCAGTGCGAAGCGCTTCTCCTGACCCAGCTTTACCGGCATGCGATGCGCGCCGTGCGGGATCATGTCCACCGTGGTTAAGCCTTTACCGCCCGCCAGATAGCTCCCCTCTGACTGATTGGCAGCTAACGCGCCGCCCCACAAAAATCCCTCTGGAAATGTCACTTCAGACATAAAAACCTCTTTTACACCTTGGATAAATTAACGTTGGCGGGTTTGACATCATCCGTCACCGGCTTTGGCTGTGCGGGCTCGGTAACCGGAATATCTTCAAAGCCGAGAATCAACGTCAGAATGAATGAGAGCACCACCGACAGCACCATCACGCCGCCGACCCACACGATGCTCATCGGATTGGTGGGATCGAAAAACTGCACGCTGGTGAACAAGCCGGGCGAAGCCATCGAATGGCTGGCGAGTCCACCAATACCGGCTACCGCGCCGCAGATAAAGCCACTGATCAGGCTGGCGATCAGCGGTCGTTTCAACCTGACCGCCACACCATACAACGCCGGTTCAGAAATGCCCGCGACAATCGCCGATGCCGCCGCCGCAAACGCGGTTTGACGCAGTTCTGGGTTTTTGGTTTTGAACGCCACCGCCAGCGAAGAACCACCCAGCGACAGATTGGCGCCAATTTCCGACGGCATCACCATGCCTTCTTTGCCGGTTTCAGCAATGGTTTGAATGATGGTTGGCGTAAACACGCGATGCATACCGGTCATCACCAGCAGCGGCCACAGCGCGCCCATGATCGCCACCGACAACCAGCCAAGATAGCCGTGAATGGTGTAAACCAGCGCCGAAATACCGCTACCAATCCAGATGCCGAGTGGTCCGATCAGCACAATAGCGATCGGCGCAGCCACCAGCACAATCAGCATCGGCTTGAGGAAGTTCTTGGTAACCGCCGGCGTAATGCGGTCGATCCAGTATTCGATGTGCGACAGAATCCACGTCATCACCAACGCCGGAATCACCGTGTAGGTGTATTTCACCGCCGTCACCGGGATATAGGCGAATTCCACCGCCTGACCTTGCGCCGCTTTGGCCATCAAATCGACAAAGTTGGGATGCACCAGCACGCCCGCGATGGCAATCGCCAGCGACATGTTGGTTTTGAATTTCAGCGCAGCTGAAGCGGCCACCATAATCGGCAGGAAGAAGAACGCGCCGTCACCAATCACGTTGAGGATGATCAACGTCGAGGAGCCTTTCTCCAGCACGCCGCTCATCTCCAGTACCATCGCCAGCAGCTTCACCATTGAGCCACCAATGATCGCCGGAATCAGCGGCGACATGGTGCCCACCAGCGCATCCAGAATCCCAGCACCGATGCTGCGCAGGGTGATTTTGCGTTTCACAGGCGCCGCGCCGTCGCTGTTTGGCGTGCCAAGCTTCAACACTTCCTGATAGGCGAGGTTCACGTTGTTACCAATGATCACCTGACATTGCGTATCGGTATGCACGACGCCCATCACGCCGGGAATGGCTTTCAGCACGGCGTTATCAATGTGCGCGCTGTCTTTCACCACGAAGCGCAGGCGCGTCATGCAGTGCGTCACCGCTTCGATATTGTTCAGGCCGCCGAGCGCAGCCACGATGGCGCGCGAGACGTCCGCATAATTTTTAGCCATGGATTTTTGATCTCTGAATATTTGGTAGAGGTACAGCGGTTTTCTGCGTGATTTTTAATCATGAGAAACCGGTTTCACAAAATCATGAAGATGTGATGTAAACCAGGCAAGAGATTTAAAATTCAATGATTGAAAGTGTGAAGTTGATCGCTGTGAGTGAAAGGGCGCTGATAAGGGGATGGCAGAAAAATTGCCGTACATTTCGTCGCTTAGGTACACTGATGCGATGAGCATCGAAAAAGAGTGAAACATGGCGACCATAATCGAGGTGGCAAAAGTAGCCGGCGTATCAAAAGCAACCGTTTCGCGCGTGTTGTCTGGCAATGGTTATGTCAGCCAGGAAAAACGCGAGAAGGTGTATCAGGCGATTGCTGCCACCGATTTCCGCCCTAACTTGCTGGCGCGCAATCTGGCAACCAAATCCAGCCAGACGATTGGGCTGGTGATTACCAACACTTTGTATACCGGCAGCTACTTCACCGAGTTGATGCAGCACTCCGCGCGCCTGATGGAACAGCAGGGACGTCAGCTGCTGTTAGTGGATGGTAAACACAGCGCCGAAGAGGAGCGCGCAGCCATTCAGTTCCTGCTCGATTTGCGTTGCGATGGTGTGATTATCTATCCGCGTTTTCTCACCACCGATGAAATGGACAACATCATCGCGCAGCATAAACACCCGATATTGGTGATTAACCGTCGTCTACGACAGCACGACAGTTACTGCATCTATTCCGATCAACAGCGCAGCAGCAGCGCTGCGGTGGAGCAGCTGATTGCGCTGGGTCATCGAGATATTGCCTTTATCACCGGTTCGCTGGATTCGCCGACCGGGCGTGAACGTTTGGCGGGCTACCAGGCAGCGCTGACCAAACATGGTATTCCAATTAATGATGCGCTGGTGGTCGAAGGAAAATGGCAGGCGCAAAACGGCATGGCAGCGGTGGAACAGTTGCTGAAGCAGGGCAGGAATTTCTCAGCGCTGGTGGCCAGCAACGATGATATGGCGGTGGGCGCGCTCAAAGCGCTGGCGGCAGCGCAGATTGCCGTTCCTGCACAAGTGGCGGTGATCGGGTTCGATGATATCCCGCTGGCGCCGTTTACTATTCCGGCGTTATCCAGTGTGAAAATGCCGGTCACAGAGATGATTAAGGAAACCATCGAACGTTTGATTTCTATGCTGGACGGCGGCGAAATGCGCAATGACAAAACCTTCTCTGGCGAATTAATTTTGCGTGAATCTGTTGGGCCGGGACCGCATCACAATCTGTAATTGAAAATTTGAGTTTCTAATTCCATTAATTTAGTCATTGATACTTGATGGAAATAGGATTGTTTCTCCATTAATAAATGGCTTTCTTTTTTAAAGAGACTCTGATTTCAATCTGCTTTAATCAGAATTAGCCTGATTGATTGTAAAACTCTGTCAATGCTAATTTGACTTTACTCATCCAGTCATCTTTCCTGAGGGAATTATGCACGCACGTATAACGCACCTTGATGGTATGCGCGGCCTGGCGATCCTGTTAGTTATCGGTTACCACGCTTACGCACGATGGCCGGAATTATTACCTTATGTCGCGCAAACACAACATATCCCACTTTTCAGCTTTGGCTGGCTCGGCGTAGAACTGTTTTTCATGATTTCAGGATTTGTCATTTTTATGACGCTGGATAAATCCAACAGCTATATCAGTTTCTTGAAAAAGCGCTGGCTGCGGCTGTTTCCCGCGATGTTTATTGCCAGCATGCTGCTTTTCGCGCTAGGCGGTTTCTTCCCGGAATGGTCAGCCATGACGCCGTACGTCAGGAATCTGCTGCCTGGATTGATATTTACCAATCCGGAAACCCTGACACAATTAACCGGCATTGAATTTAAATCAATGGCGGGATCGTTCTGGTCACTGTATGTCGAAGCGGTTTTCTATCTGATTATTGGTGCCGTTTACTTTACTCTGGGCCGGAAATATTGCTTGCCTGCTTTACTGGTGCCAATGTTGCTATTATCCGCTTCGTCGGTATTAAAATCGCTTGGGCATCCGATGCTTATCGATATAATTTCCAAGTTTGGTTTTATACATTATTCCTGGTTTATGGTGGGTTGCCTGGTTTATGAACGTATGCACGGTCGCGATAAACTGTTCCATTACGCGATTGTCGCCGTGGCGATGCTGATTAACTTCGGCTATTTCGTCAAAAATGCTGGCATAATGACAGTCATTCCGTTGCTGATGGTGCTGGTGTTCTTTGTTGCCAGTTTCTACTCAAAGCAGATGGAGCGCTGGCTTTCGATACGCTTCCTGACGGCTGTTGGATTTGCCAGTTACGCATTTTATCTGATTCATGAAAACCTGATGATCGCCACGCTGATTAAACTTAACCTCTATATCAAGAGTGAAGTTGTCATGCTGCTGATGCCTATCGTGGTGGCCTGCGTGTTGTACTACATTGCTTTCCTGATAACAAAATATGCCGAACCGGCACTGCGAAATATGCTAAAGGGGAAACGCATCCCCGCAGCGCCGCAATCCGGCGCAGGAGCGTAATCTCACTAATTTCCATACATATCAAATCGTAGGGTCGCCATTTATGGCGACCTAAATAATTTTCGCGCAAAGCATTAAATTCATTAAACCCAGACATCAATTGCTGGAGAAAGTAGTCGCTGTCTGCGATTAGCATGACGATGCCCATCACACTTCCTGCATTTTCCAGATCGTTTTTATAAGTTATTTTGAAAAATGATAACCTCGTCAAAATAATCCCACAGATATTATCGCGAATTAAGCTCGCGCATAGTTCAAATCTGTTTTCGCCTTATCAGTTGTGATGAAGTGTTCAACGATATGTCCATCTTCTGCCCATCATTTAGTATTTTCCTCGTTGCTTATCTCTCGTATAAACGTATCCATGGTGGGTAACGGTGAAAAACAACCAAGGGCGTCAAGAATGACAGCACTGAACCAACGACAAAACGGAATTATTGATTTTCTGATCGCAGAGAATGATTGGGTTCCGGCGAATCGGGTTGCTGAATCTCTCGATATTTCTGTCAGTACGCTGCGAAGAGATATTGAAGTTATCAATGAATTTTGTTCTGACAATCAACGTCGCATTATTAGTAAGCCAGGATTAGGTTTGCGCTTTGATGGCGGATCGGTTTTCTCGCGCGGCACATCAGTTGTCTCTGAACAGCATCATGAAATATTGGGCACTAAACGCCTGGTCGGCATTTCTACTGATTTATTGACGCAATCACCCGCGCCATTATCACTCAGCGCGCTGTCGGAGAAATTTTTTGTCAGCCGATCTTCAATTGTGGAAGATTTGAAAAAGGTCGATGCCTGGCTGGCTACATTCGCTTTGACGTTGATTCGCGACCATTCAGGCACCTATATCCACGGTAACGATCTGAATATACGTATGGCGTTAAAAGATATCATCACCGTAAGTGTATTAAGTCAGTATCAAACAGCGGATAGCCGAATTGACCGTTTTTCCAGAACAAAATTAGTCGATCAATTTGGCAAGGTGAACGTGGATAATTGCATCTCGCTCATTGGTTTAATTGAAGATGAATTAACCTGTGCCATCAGTGAGCCTTATTACACCAATCTCTTTTCACATCTGCTGGTGACGATTCGACGTGCGGCGGGCCTTACGGCGCAATCGGACGTACAAACCTATACGCGACACGAGGGCAAGGAGTGGACGATTGCCGAGAAAGCCGTGAGCTGGTTGCAGGATGAGTACCGAATGATCTTACCGGCGATTGAAGTGAGTTATATCTATCAATATCTGATTTCATCGGGCCGCCATACGCTGACGTCAGGCGATAGCCTTCCGTTACCACTCAACAGCGAAGCCGATCGCTACGCAGATGGGCTGATTCGTGAATCATCAGAAGATTTAGGCCTCGACCTTAGCCTGGATAAGAAACTGCGTCACGATTTAGCTCAGCATATTAAGCCTATGCTCAATCGACTTGCCTATGGCATCGCTATCCATAATCCATTGCTGGATGAAATTAAAAGTGAGCTGGGTAGCGCCTTTAATGCGGTAAAAAAGGCAGCTGACCGTATTAATCAAAAATATGGCTATGCGGATATCTCGGATGATGAAGTGGCTTATCTGACGATTTACCTACAAACCGCGCTGGATAAATTCCGTGCTGCTAAGAAGATCATTATCGTTTGCTCCAGTGGTGTAGGAACATCGCAGTTGTTATCCAGTCGTATCAATCGTGCGTTTCCCGAATGGGAAATTATTGCCATCGTTCCCGGCAGTCAGCTCTCGAGCACACTGGAAATGAAGGCGTGCGATTTAATTATCTCAACCATCAAATTAGAGGATGTTGAGTTACCGGTTGCCTATGTCTCGGCAATTTTCTCTAAGAAAGATATTGCGCGAGTTTCAGAAAGACTTTTTTCTGATGAAAATATGAAGGAGAAACATCATGCTGGATAAAGTGATCGTGTCAGATATTTTAACCCGCTCATGTGTGGTTACTGATTTAGTGGCGAGTAATAAAATTGAGGTGATTGAGGCACTATCGTCGCTGCTTTATGCTGAGAATATTATTAATGATAAAGCCTTATTTATTCAGGATGTGATGGCGCGAGAAGCGCTGGGGCCAACTGGATTTGATAATCAGGTGGCGATACCTCACGGTAAATCGGTGGCAGTGAATGAAACGCGCATGGCGGTGGCTAATTTACGCACGCCGGTTGACTGGGAAACTGAAGAGGACGTAGCGGTAAAACTGGTGATTTTATTTGCGGTACGCAATTCCGATAGCGGCATTGGTCATATTAAAGTATTAGCCCGTGTGTCTGTGGCATTGGGTGATGATGAGATTGTTGAACGATTAATTAATGCCAAAACCAACGAAGAGTTGTATCGGCTAATCGTCAATAATACCGGAGTATAAACTTTTTACCTGGAGTTTATAATGAAACTGATCGCTATTACCGCCTGTCCGACAGGCGTCGCCCACACTTACATTGCAGAAGCCAATCTGAAAAAAAGTGCAGCGAAGATGGGCATCGACATTGTAGTTGAAACCCACGGCGCGGTGGAGAGTGAATATCACTTCACTCAGGATGATATTAGCCAGGCGGATGCAGTATTGATCGCTGCCGATAAAGTCATCGATTTACGCCGATTTAAGGGAAAGCGCATATTTAAAGTACCGGTGGCGCGCGCGGCGAAAGATGCCAGCGGATTATTGAGCAATATCATGAGCGGCGCGCTAAAGCCGGAGATGAACAGCAATAGCGAAGCGCTAAACAGCGATGATAGCGAGACGCAGAGCGGAAAATCCACCTTGTCGCAGCTCTATATTCATCTCATTACCGGCGTGAATCTGATGATTCCGTTTGTGATAGCCGGAGGCATATTAATTGCCCTCAGCTTTTCCTTTGGTATTACTGCAGCAACGCCAGGCGATGCGAATTTCAGTCCGATTGCGAAAATGTTGTCTGACATTGGTGGCGGTGCGGCTTTCGCGCTGATGTTGCCGATTCTGTCGCTCGGCATCAGTAAATCAATCAGTGGCAATCTGGGTATTGTGTCTGGCGCGGTCGGCGGCATGCTCGCAGTGCACACCGGTGCGGGCTTTCTTGGGGCGCTATTTGCCGGCTTCCTCGCCGGATATATCACGTTGCTGGTAGTGAAATATATTCATCTGCCTAAGGCGATTGCGGGTTTAAAACCGATTTTGATTGTGCCACTGCTTACGGTGTTATTAACCGGCGCATTAATGATTTTAGTTATCGGTCAGCCCATCAGAATGTTGCTGGAAGCGCTGACCGCTTTCCTGCAAAGCATGGGCAACATGAATGCCGCCATTATGGGGTTAATGATTGGCGTAATGGTCGCATTTGATATGGGCGGCCCGTTAAACAAAACCGTGTGCATGTTTGCCATCGGGTTAATGTCCACCGGCATTTATGAACCTATCGCCGCCTGTATGGCGGCTGGCATGGTTCCGCCATTAGGCATTGCGCTGGCTACCACGCTGTTTGGCCGCAAATTCACTGCTCAAGAGCGCGAAACCGGCAAAGTCACCTATGTATTAGGACTGTCATTTATCACTGAAGGCGCAATTCCCTATGCGGTTTCCGATCCGCTGCGCGTGATTCCCGCAATTTGTGCCGGTTCAGGTTTAGCGGGTGCGCTCTCCATGGCGTTAGGTTGCGCTTCACGCGCACCGCACGGCGGCGTGTTCGTCCTGTTTATCCCCAATGTGATTACACATGTATTGGCCTATATGTTTGCGATTGCTGCGGGTGCGGTTTTCACCGCGGTAATCCTGCGATTTATTAAGAAAGACGTAAATGAAACCCTTACCGAAGGAGTGAATGATGTTAATCAACATGAAGAATCTTTTGAGCGTGGCTAAGAATAATAAGTTTGGTGTCGGCGCTTTTAATATCGCCTCCGCTGAGTTTGCTCGCCTGGTAATTGAAGTGGCGGAAGAACTTAAATCACCGGTTATTCTGGAAGTACACCCGGTAGAACATGATTTCGTGGGTGATGCTTTTATTGTTTATCTACGTGAGTTAGGCGCTAAAGCCAGCGTGCCGGTGGTGATTCATCAGGATCACGGTCAATCGCTGGAGCACAATATTAAAGCCATTCAAACCGGCTACACCTCGGTGATGATTGATGCTTCATTACTGCCGTTTGAAGAGAATATTGCGCTGACGCGTAAAATGACGGAAATCGCCCACGCCGCGGATGTGTCAGTGGAAGCGGAGTTAGGCACCATCGGCGTAGCGGAGGGGAGTGCGGAAGGCGGCCACAGTGAAATCCTCTTTACCGATCCCGATCAGGCAGAACGCTTTGTCAAAGAGACCGGCGTGGATACCTTAGCGGTTGCTATTGGTACATCGCACGGGCTTTATCCAGCCGGTAAACAACCAAAGCTGGATATTCCCCGCTTGAAAGAGATTGCCGCACGCGTGGATATTCCGCTGGTATTGCATGGTGGTTCCGGCAATAAAGACAGCGAAGTTGCCGAAGCTATTGAACATGGCGTCAGTAAAATCAATATTTCCAGCGATATGAAGAAAGCCTTTTTTGTCATGCTGGAAGATGAGATTAAACGCGGTGGGCATGAACCGAGTGAATTGTTCCTGAAACCGATTGCCGCTGCAAAAGAGGTGGTCGCGCATAAGATGCGGTTGTTCTCTTCAGTGGGTAAAGCCGAACTCTATGGCTGAATGTACGTAGGGTCGCCATTCATGGCGACCCTTACCAAAACCGCATCAAGCATCCGCTAACGCGTTCATCACTGCATCAGGCATGGAAGGGCGTCCATTCTGCAGGCAGGTGGCAACAAACGTCGCATCGGCATATACCACGCCATTCACCAGAATCTGCTGCACAAAATTCACGCGATTGCGTTTCTCATTCTTCCCCAGCACGCAGGTCACTTCAACCTGGTCACCTTTTACCAGGCTCTTACGAAAGCGCAGGGAATACTCCAGCACCATGTAAATTTTGCCCTGCTTAAACTCTTCTTCCATATCGATACCCAGGGCTTCACGCATGTAAGCATGGCGCGTCCACTCCATATAAAACGGATAGTAGAGGCCATCGACCACGCCCTGAAAATCAATGTGTTTTTCATCAACCTCATACTGCTTTGTAAACATTTTTATATCCTTATCTGAGAGTTAGCTGAAGAAGGAGGGTGGTATACCGCAGAACGCGCGCCCGGTAAACGCCGGTTAAGCGGCTGGTGATGATGATCACAATTTAATGCTAAAAATCATCACCGTGAGCTCCTTCGGATTTTTTAAAGCAACACCTCGGTTAATGCTGTTTTCGCTGCCACGCGTGGGAAGGTATACCTTGCGCAAACCCTTTTCGCATAGCAGGCAAGCATGACCACACATACTCGCATCCGTAAATTCAACACCAAAGAAACCTATCCCAATCAGGCGCTGGATAACGATCTCTGTCAGGCGGTGCGCGCGGGCAACACCGTGTATGTCCGTGGACAGATTGGCACTGACTTTGCGGGCAATCTGGTGGGATTAGGCGATCCCGCCGCGCAAGCCGATCAGGCGATGAAGAACGTTAAACAGCTACTGGAAGAAGCGGGTAGCGACTTGTCGCACATCGTTAAAACCACCACCTACATCATCGACCCACGTTATCGCGAGCCGGTGTATCAGGTGGTGGGTAAATGGCTGAAAGGTGTGTTCCCAATCTCTACCGGCTTGGTGATTTCCGGTTTAGGTCAGCCGCAATGGTTGATGGAAATCGATGTGATCGCGGTAATCCCAGACGACTGGCAAGCGGAATAAGAGGCGGGAGACGATGACGTTATCCATTGTGGGACGCTGTGACGAAACCGGCCAAATCGGCATTGCCATTAGCTCATCCAGCATTGCGGTGGGTGCACGTTGCCCATGGCTACGCTCAGCGGTAGGCGCGGTATCAACTCAAAACATCACCTTACCGGCGTTAGGTCCGCGCATTCTTGATCGCCTGCAACAAGGCGATAGCGCAGAAGCCGCGCTTAAAGCCGGTTTGGCCAGCGATGAATATCACCATTATCGCCAGGTGACGGTGTTAGCCGCGAATGGCCAGACCGCCTGCTTTAGCGGCGATAAAACCCTTGGCATTAATAACACGCAAACCGGTCATCACTGCGTGGCGGCGGGTAATTTGCTGGCTAACCCTGAGGTGATTCCGGCAATGGTAGGCGCCTTCGAGCAGCATTCCGGCCATTTAGCTGAGCGCTTAATCGCGGCGATGCAGGCGGGCATGCAGGCCGGCGGTGAAGCGGGGCCGGTGCACTCCTCGGCATTGTCGATCGTTGATGATCAGGTGTGGCCAATTGTCGATCTGCGCGTTGACTGGACGGAAGGCGATGCGATTGGCGAACTCAACCAGCTGTGGCTGGCCTATCAACCGCAAATGAACGATTACGTGACGCGCGCCATCGATCCAACGAAGGCACCCCGTTACGGCGTGCCGGGCGACGAGTAGGAGTTCCCATGTTTACCAGCCGACAACTGCTTGAAAAGCTGGTGGCGTTTGACACCACCAGCCGTGAATCCAACCTGGCATTGATCGATTTCGTCTGGCGATACCTGAGTGATCTGGGTGTGAGCTGTGAGCTGATCCACAACGCAGAACGCAGTAAAGCCAATTTGTATGCGCGCCTTGGGCCCGCTGGCGATGGCGGCGTGATGCTGTCCGGCCACAGCGATGTGGTGCCGGTGGATGGGCAAAACTGGAGCGTGCCGCCGTTTGTACTGACCGAACGTGATGGCAAGTTATACGGCCGCGGCACCACCGATATGAAAGGCTACATCGCCTGCATGCTGGCGGCAGTGCCCCATTTTCTGGCACAACCCCTTACACAGCCGCTGCATCTGGCGATCTCCTACGACGAAGAGGTCGGCTGCCTTGGCGTGCGCACTTTGCTGGATGCGCTGGCGCAGCGCCCGGAAAAACCGGCCATCTGCCTGATCGGTGAACCTACTGAACTGCAACCGGTGCTGGGTCATAAGGGCAAATTGGGCGTGCGCTGTGAAGTGAAGGGTGCGGCTTGCCATTCGGCCTATGCGCCGCAGGGCGTCAATGCCATCGAATATGCCGCGAGATTGATCCAGCAGTTAACGGCGATTGGCGAGCGGAAGGCACAACATCAGGATTCTCGTTTTGATCCGCCATTTACCACCGTACAAACCGGCATCATCAGCGGCGGCCGCGCATTGAATATAGTGCCCGCCGAATGCGCCTTTGATTTCGAAGTGCGCACCTTGCCGCAGGATGATGCGCAAGCCATCGCCGATGAGCTGGATGCGTTTGCGCAAACAGAGTTGGTGCCACGCATGCAGGCCATCGCAGCGGACAGCGCGATCCGTTTTTATCCGATCAGCGGCTATCCAGGATTATTGACTGATGCCCAAAGTGAGGCCGCGCGACTGATCGCCTATTTAACTCAATCCAGCGACTTCAGTACCGTCGCATTTGGCACCGAAGGCGGTTTATTCCATCAGGCCGGTATTCCCAGCGTGATTTGTGGGCCAGGCAGCATGGCGCAAGGTCATAAACCCGACGAATTCATCAGCATCGCGCAGTTAGATGCCTGTGACGCCATGTTGCAACGCTTAGCCGCATGGATGAGTCAATAATTTCCGTGACGTTGTCACGCAAGACAGTTTTGGAGAGTTCATGGTCAGTGCAGAAATTACCCGATTCCCGCAGCCCGATATGCCGCATCTATCAGCGAAAGCCAGTAACGTCGCCGTGCAGTTAGATGGCGTGCTGAAAAGATTTGGCGACGCTATCGCGCTGCACAAAATTTCCCTGACCATTGAAGAAGGGGAATTTATAACGCTGCTCGGCCCGTCGGGCTGTGGCAAAACCACGCTGCTAAACCTGATGGCTGGTTTTGCGGAAGCCGACGGCGGCGAGATTTTTATTGATGGTGAGTTGGTGACCGAAATTCCACCTTACCAGCGTGAAATCGGCATCGTATTCCAAAACTACGCGCTGTTCCCGCATATGACGGTAGAGAAAAACGTCGGGTACGGCCTGCGTATGCGCGGCGTGCCTAAGGCCGAAATCGCCGAGCGGGTTGAGCAAGCATTAGCCTTGGTCAAGCTGGCAGGTTACGGCCATCGCAAGCCACGTGAACTCTCCGGCGGACAACAGCAGCGCGTGGCGCTGGCGCGTGCGCTGGTGATCCGGCCCAAAGTCTTGTTGCTGGATGAGCCGTTTTCCGCGCTGGATAAAAATCTGCGTTTATCAATGCAGGTCGAACTGAAAGCGATCCAGCGCAAATTGGGCGTCACCACGGTGTTTGTCACTCACGATCAGGGCGAAGCGCTGAGCATGAGCGATCGCGTGGTGGTGATGTCAGCGGGGCACGTGCGCCAAATCGGTACGCCAGATGAGATCTATCGCCAGCCGCGCGATCCTTTTGTGGCGGGCTTTGTCGGTGACGTCAATATTCTGCCGGGACGTTATGCTGGACGCGATCACGCGGCGGTGCTTGAGCTGGGGGGCAACGCGCTGCGTCTGCCACCAGAGCGTGTTCAGGCGAATGTTGGCGAGCGTCTGGATGTGTATGTGCGCCCGGAAAACATTCAGTTGGGGCCGCTGTCTTCGCACTCCTTCCTGAGCGCCACGGTGATCACCCATGTGTTTCAGGGCGATCACGTTGACGTGCATCTTGATGTGCCGGCGCTCGGCAGCGCATCGCTGTTTGCGCGTCAGTCTGGGCTCGATTCCCTGACGCGCTGGCCGGTTGGCAGCGTGCTGGGAATCACCTTTGATGATGAAGGCGTGTGCGCTTTTACCACCGCTAAGCAGGGATAAGCTCCGATGTTGCCTGAAATGATGAAAGCAGTAATAGCCAGCCAGCCGGGTGGCGCAGAGGTTTTAACGGTTGTGGAGCGTGCTGTGCCACAACCTGCGGCGGGCGAAGTGCTGATTCGTGTCGCCAGCGCGGGTGTTAATCGTCCGGATATTATGCAGCGCAACGGTATGCCCATTCCGCCGGGATCGACAGATGTGTTAGGTCTGGAAGTGGCAGGTGACGTGGTGGCGTTGGGTGCAGACGTTATTGGCTTCGCCATCGGTGACGCGGTGATGGCGCTGCTCAACGGTGGCGGTTATGCCGAATATTGCGTGGCGCGCGCTGAGTTGTGTTTGCCGCTGCCCGATAATCTGCCGTTGTCGCATGCCGCAGGCGTACCCGAAGCGGCGTTTACCGTGTGGCACAACCTGTTTGAGTTGGGGCGCTTAGCACCCGGCGAAACCGTGCTGATTCACGGTGCTGCTAGCGGCGTCGGCACTTTTGCCATTCAATGTGCGCAGGCCTGTGGCGCGCGTGTGATTGCCACCGCAGGCGGTGCTGAAAAAATCGCAGCACTGCAACAGATTGGCGTCTGGCGCGCCATTGATCGTCATAAAGAGGATTTTGTCGCGGCGATTGCAGCGGAAACCGCAGGTCGTGGCGTGGATGTGGTGCTGGATAACGTCGGCGGTGATTACGTGGCGCGTAATCTTAGCGTATTAGCGCAGGGCGGACGTCATGTGAGTTTGTCATTTATGCAGGGCGCGAAGATCGAACTCGATCTGCAATTGGTGATGCGAAAAGGATTGAGTTTGACTTCTTCCACGCTGCGCCCCAAAAGCGCGGCTGAAAAGGCGCGCCTGGCTGAGTGCATCCGCAAGCATCTGCTGCCGCTCATCGCCGCAGGCAAAATCGTCCCCACGCTGCATCAAGTTTTGCCGCTGGCGCAGGCGGCCGATGCGCATCGCATCCTTGAAGCCAACGCCAACATTGGCAAAGTGCTGCTCAGCGTGGATCAGCCGGGAGCGCTGACATGATGCGACTGTTTTACGCCACTACATCCGCTTATGTGCGCAAAGTGATGGTCACTGCACATTGTCTTGGGCTGACTCATGAGATTGAGCTGTTAGATTCCGCGGCACATCCGATTGAACGTGACGAGCGCATTGCCACCTTTAATCCGTTAGCTAAAGTGCCGGCGCTGCGCACGGAAGAAGGGTTGTGCCTGTACGACAGCCGTGTGATTTGTGAATACCTAATTACTCGCGCGCAGGGCGATTTGTTGCCATCGCACGGTGACACGCGTTGGATCACCTTATCGCGGCAGGCGTTAGGCGATGGTTTGGTCGATGCCGCTTTGCTGGCGCGTTATGAATTCAGCGCGCGTCCAGCGGAAAAGCAGTGGCAAGGTTGGGCCGATGGACAATTGAAGAAAGTCAGTGCCGCGTTGGCGGAAATTGAACGCCATGTTAGTGGTTTTAGCACTCAGCCTGACAATCTTGGTGTGATTGCTATCGGCTGCGCGCTCGGTTATCTCGATTTCCGCTTTGCCGACCTTAACTGGCGAACAAACCATCCGCTGACTGCCGCCTGGTTTGCCCTGTTCGATGCCCATCCAGCGATGGCCAGCACGCGCCCACATTGATCCCTGTAAATCGTCATTCGGTCACCATAAATGGCGACCCTACGAATAACAGGCCCTTTAACCGTAGGGTCGCCATTTATGGTGACCACCGCATAGCGACTTAGGAACTCACATGAATCAGCAAATCTATTTCCTCAACGGCCCGAACGCTAACCTGTACGGCATGGACAAAAGCGGCACCTACGGCACAGAAAGCTTTGCCAGCATCGGTGAACGCTGCCAGCGCCGGGCGGCTTCGCACAATATCACGCTGCAATTTCGCCAGAGCAATCACGAAGGCGTGTTGGTTGACTGGATTCAGGAAGCACGACAGCAGGCCGCCGGATTGATCATCAACGCCGCTGGTTTAACCTACAGTTCGGTGCCAATCCTTGATGCGTTACTGATGTTTGATGGCCCGATCATCGAAGCGCACATGAGCAACATCTGGAAACGCGAGCCGTTCCGCCATCATTCAATGGTATCAAAAGCCGCCACCGGCGTGATTGCCGGCTTGGGCGTGATCGGTTACGAACTTGCGATTGATGCGGTGGTCGAGTTGATTAAGGCGCATGCGGCATGAGTGCCTTGGTGTTTTACAGCGAGTTCGACAGCTTTGAACAGTGGTCAGCGTTGCTCGCGCCGCATCTGCCGGGCGTGAATATCTGTCGCGCAGAAGAGGTGCAAAACGTCGAGGAAGTACATTTCGCGTTGGTGTGGAAACCGCCGCACGGCTTTTTCGCTGCATACCGCAACCTGAAACTGTTGGTGAATCTGGGTGCGGGCGTTGATTCGCTGGTCGGACGCGATGATTTGCCGGATATCCCGATTGTTCGTTTGTCTGACCCGCACATGGCGCGCATGATGGCCAGCTTCGTGCTGTTTGCCGTGCTGCGTTATGTGCGCGATATTCCGGCGTTTGAGCGGGCACAACGTGAACGGCGCTGGCATTACGTGCATCCGCGTTCACCGGAAACCGTGCGCGTTGGCGTGCTGGGATTGGGTGAGTTGGGCGCGCACGCCGCGCAGGAGTTGGTGCGTCAGGGATTGGATGTGCGTGGCTGGTCGCGATCGCAAAAAACCATCGACGGCATTTCCTGTAGCAGCGGAATAGAGGCGCTGGATGATTTCCTCGCCAGCAGCGATATTTTGGTGGTGATGCTGCCGCTCACGCCGCAAACTCAGGGATTGCTGAGTGCTGAACGGTTAGCACTCTTACCGCCCGGTAGCGCGTTTATTAATGTGTCGCGCGGGGCGATTGTCGATCAGGTGGCGTTAACACAAGCGCTGCAGCGTGGGGATATTGGTCAAGCCACGCTGGATGTATTCGACCGCGAACCGTTGCCGCCGGAAGATGCGCTGTGGGCGATGGATAATGTGTTGATTACGCCGCATCTGGCGTCGGTCGCCATTCCCGCCAGCGCCGCACCGCAGGTTGCCGAAAATATCCAGCGCGCCGCGCGTGGTGAACCGGTGTTGCATCAGGTATTCCCGCAGCAGGGATATTAATCGGTGGTCGCCATTTACGGCGACCAACATCATCACGCCACCCGCACCACTTGTGGATCGAAATAACTCGGTGCCGCCATGCCGGGAATATATTGGTCGGAAATAAACATGCGGCAACGCTCGGCAAACGCGCTCACCACCATGGATTGCTGTACGTGCGCCATGGTGGCATAACCCAACTGCATCGCCTTGTTAACGCCCGCCAACCGCACGCGAATCAGGCGTTTACCATCCTGCGACAAGTGCGCTTTGGGTCTCACGTTGGCGATACCAAAGCCAACACCGTTCGCCACCATCGCGCGCACCGTTTCCATACTGCTGGATCGCATCACCACATTTGGCGTCACACCGGCTTCGCTGAACAAGCCAAGAAAATATTCCCGACTCCACGGCATATCCAGCAGCACCATAGGCACTTCAGCCAGATCCTGGATCGATACCGCAGATTGCGTGGCGAACGGATGATGCTCACCCACCATCACATAGGGCGGCAGCTGCGCCAGCGACTGGAAAGTGACATCGCTGGCGGGCACCAAATCATAGGTAAGGGCGATATCGATATCGGCTGAGCGCAGCTGTTTTAACAGCAACTCATGATTGCCCTCCACCAGCGAGATGCGCACGCCGGGAAAGGCGCGGCCAAAACCAAACACCAGTTCCGGCGTCAACATCGGCGCTAGCGTATCAAGGCAACCAACGCGCAGCGGGCCGCGCACGTTGTTCATCGATTCCGACGCGATGGTGTAGAGATTCGACATCTGTTCGAGGATCAGTTTGGCCTCTTTCAATACCTGATGGCCGATTGCGGTGAGTGAAACGCCTTGGGCGTGGTGACGCACAAACAGCTGCACGCCAAGCTCAGACTCAATATGGGTGATGGCTGCGGAAATCGACGGTGAGGAGACGTGAATACGCTCCGAGGCGCCAATAATGCTGCCCGCTTCACCGGAAGCGACAAAATATTCCAGCTGACGCTGGGTGATGCGACTGAGCATGCAGGTTCTCCTGAGATCGCTGACACGCTCATGTCGCGTCAGTCATTCTAATAGTGTCGATTTAGCTCAAGCATTTCTCATGCCAAATTCCGACTCACAGCATAATCACCTGTTCATGCGCCAGCGCCCATTCGCTTCTACCTCACTACTGCTTAAGAAAATCCTTGCTAAGCAGGCCGCTTTTTTAGCCTCAGAAATTCTGATGCAACAGCGAGGGAAATGCTGTTTTACCCAATCTCAACGCAACGGCATTATCGCTTCAACACCCGAGAACCGCCTTCGCACTGTTTTAGTGCATTGCGACGCGATGGACCAGACGGTGGTGCAAAGCAGCTATAACAGCCATTTCATTCATTGGGGACGAAAATATGTTGCGTAAGATTGGTGCCTTAACGTTATTGACCACGTGTGTATTGAGCGCAGGGAATGCGATGGCCGCAGATAAGCTGATTGTCAGCACCTGGGGCGGCAGCTTTAAAGATCTGATTGATCAAACCATCGCCAAAGAGTTCACCAAAGAAACCGGCGTAGAAGTGCAGTTTGTCACTGGCGGCACCATTGATCGCCTAAATAAAGCCAAGCTGGCGGGCGGCTCGCCGGAAACCGACGTCACCTTTACCACCGCGCATGTCGGTTATCTGTATGCCAACAGCGGCCTGTTTGAAAAGCTCGACATGAGCAAAATCCCTAACGCGGTGAATCTGGTCCAGCAGGCCAAAGTCAGCCCGTATCACCTTGGCGTGTGGGGCTACGTTTACACCATCGGCTATCGTCCAGATTTAGTACCGAAGGGCGAAGAATTTACCAGCTGGAACGATCTGTGGCGTCCAGAACTGAAAAGCTCGATTGCGCTGCCAGACTGGGATCCGAGCCATATCATTGCGGTCTCCGCCAAACTCTCTGGCACTGATGCCGCGCACTGGGAACAAGGTCAGGCCAAACTGAAAGCGCTGATCCCGAACATCAAATCCTTCTATACCGATGATGCCAACAGCCAGCAGCTGATCTCCACGGGTGAAACGCCGGTGCAGGTGATGCTGTCGATGAACGCCTACAGCATGATTGCAGAAGGCGTCAACATTAAGCTGGCCATTCCAAAAGAGGGTGCAATTTTGGGCGTTGATACCGTCGGTATCAACAAAGGCACCAAACACGCGGAACTGGCCTACAAGTTCATGAATATCGCGCTGAAACCGGAAATCCAGCAGGAAGTGGCGAAGATCTATCGCGGCAGCCCAACGGTGACCAATGCGCATATCGATCCGGAACTGGCGAAACTGCCTGGCATGCTGACCACGCCAGAACAGTGGAATGCCACCATCAACACCGATCCACAACTGCGCGCGGAAAAAACCGCCGAGTGGCGTCAGTGGTTCTCTGAAAACATCATGTCGCATTAATAAATAGGGGCGGCCGTTTGGTCGCCCGGTTAGTCGCAACACTTTATTCAGGCAGCAACGTCTATGACGAAAAAACCGACATTCTTACCCTGGTTCATTATCCCCGCCACGTTTACGGCGCTTGGGCTGGTGGTGGCCATGTTTGCCGTGATGCAGTTTAGCGTGCGGGCCTATATTCCCGGATCGCTTGATGTGGGTGGATTCACGCTGGCGAACTTTAACGGGCTATTTAAGAAAATTTATGCCGATGCTTTTATCAACACGGTGATGCTCAGCGCAAAAACCGCGATTTTTGGCCTGCTGATGAGTTATCCGCTGGCGTATGCGCTGGTGAGAACGCGCACCACCTGGATCAAATCCACCATTTTGATTATCGCCATTACGCCGCTGTTTCTTGGCGAAGTGGTACGCACTTATTCGTGGATCATCGTGCTGGGCAATAGCGGCTTCCTCAATAGCCTGCTGCTGGCAATGGGGCTGATTAACAAGCCGATCCAGTTCATGTTTACTCAAACCGGCGTGGTGGTCGCGCTGGTGCATGTAACCATGCCAATCATGGTGATGATGCTGGCGACTGCGCTGTCGCACATCAATCCCGATTATGAGAAAGCCGCCACCAGCCTGGGCGCAGGGCCGATTCGGACCTTGCTGACGGTGACCATTCCGCTGTCGATTCCCGGTATCGTTTCCAGCCTGACCACGGCGTTTGCCTGGACGTTCAGCGCTTTCGCAACCCCGCAGCTGATTGGCGGCGGACGCGTTAGCACCGTGGCAACCATGGTTTATCAGCTGGGCTTCTCTTCAATGAATTTTCCGTTTGCCGCTGCGCTCAGCATTGCCGGTTTGATTCTGACCATTCTGCTGTTGATGGCGCTGAAACGTATGAGCCGCTTCATCCATGCGATGGGAGAGCACTGATATGACCCGCTCCCTCAACGATAAATTGATCACACTGGCGGGACGCGCGCTGGTTATCGCGATTTTGCTGTTCGTATTACTGCCAACGATTGTGGTGTTCATCTCCTCGTTCAGCAATAACTCAGTGTTGTTCTTCCCGCCAAAAGGCTGGTCGCTGCGCTGGTTCGAACGTGCGGTGAATTACGATGACTTCCGCCACGGTTTCTATTCGGGATTGATTGTGACGGCGTGGGCGTCAACGCTGGCGGTGATTATCGGTGCCACGCTGGCGATCGCCATTGAACGTTACAGTTTCCCTTGTAAACAGGTGCTGGAAGGTGTGCTGTTGTCACCGCTGTTTATTCCGCACTTCACCATTGGTCTCGGCTTACTGATGCTGGTCTCTCAACTGGGCATTGGACGCGGTTATCCGCTGGTGATCTTCTGCCACATCGTGCTGGTGCTGCCGTTTGTGCTGCGCAGCGTGTATGTGTCGCTGAAAAACCTCGAACAGCGTATTGAATTAGCTGCTGCAAGCCTCGGTGCTTCGCCGCTGCGCGTGGTGTGGACCATTACCGTGCCGCTGATTTTGCCGGGCTTGTTTGGTGGTTGGTTATTTGCTGCCATCCTGTCCTTCAACGAATTTACCGCTTCGCTGTTTATTACCACGCAAGCCACGCAAACCTTGCCGGTGGCGATGTACAACTATGTGCGTGAGTTTGCCGACCCAACGCTGGCTGCACTGTCGGTTATTTATATTGCGGTGACGGCAACGATGTTAATTATCGCGAATAAGTTTTTAGGTTTAGGGAAAATATTAAACGTCGAAGCAGGGCATTGATGTATTAACACTGAATGCTGTGCTTATTTAATGGCGCAGCATTTATTAACCTGAATATCAGTCATACGGCACCTGATTACTCTTTTCCATGAAAAGAGCGGGGGCGATCATCTTTAGGGATCTCACATGTCAGTAGAAAAAATTAATACCGTGGTGGTCGGAGCGGGTCAGGCAGGTATTGCGATGAGTGAACATCTGTCATTAATGGGCGTGCCACATGTGGTTTTCGAGCGTAGCCGTATTGCTGAACGTTGGCGTTCAGAACGTTGGGATTCATTGGTTGCCAATGGCCCAGCCTGGCACGATCGTTTTCCTTCAATGAAATTCGATAATATTTCCCAGGAAGCCTTTCCTCCGAAAGAGCGCATGGCGCAATATTTCGAAGACTACGTAAAAATGCTCAATGCGCCGGTGCGTACTGGCGTGGAAGTGTATTCGGTTGAGCGCCTGCCGGAACGTAGCGGTTTTAAAGTACTGACCTCGGTCGGTGAATTTGAAGCTGACAATGTGGTGGCGGCAACCGGTCCTTTCCAGAAACCCGCTTTCCCGCAGATCGTGCCGGAAGCCGCTGCACTGCATCAAATTCACTCATCGGCCTATAAAAATCCGCAGCAGCTGCCGCAGGGCGGCGTGCTGGTGGTGGGGGCAGGCGCTTCAGGCTCACAAATTGCGGAGGAATTACGTAAATCTGGCCGTGAAGTGACACTTTCCATCGGTGAACATTACCGTCCGCCACGTTCGTATCGCGACCGCGATTATTGCTGGTGGCTGGGCGCGCTGGGCTTGTGGGATGAAGTCAAAATCAAGCCAAAGAAACAGCACGTTGCTTTTGCCGTAAGTGGTTATGAAGGGGGAAAAACGGTCGATTTTCGCCGACTGGCACATATGGGAATTACGCTGGTTGGTATCACCAAAACCTGGAATAACGGCGTGCTAAGCTTTGCCGATGGTTTAGTGGAGAATATTGCTGAGGGCGACAAAGCCTATTTTGACGTGCTGCGTGATGCCGATGCTTATATTGAACGCAATGGCCTGGATTTACCGCCCGAACCGCAAGCATGGGAATTACTGCCGGATCCAGAATGTTTAATTAATCCATTATCAGAATTGGATCTGCAGGCTGCAGGTATCACCAGCATTATCTGGGCCACCGGTTTTAAATTTGATTTCAGCTGGCTGAAAGTGGATGCCTTCGACGCTAATGGTATACCGTTCCACAAGCGCGGTATTTCAGCGGAGCGTGGTATTTACTTCCTTGGCTTACCTAATTTGGTAAATCGGGCATCATCGTTTATTTACGGCGTATGGCACGATGCCAAATATATTGCCGACCATGTGGTATTACAAAACGCCTACACTGATTATAAAAAGTCGTAAAAATATCTGCTTCTGCACGGTGCGCATAAATGCGCACCTTACAATATGTGCAGCACGGTCGTAGGGTCGCCATTCATGGCGACCTCTTCCAAATATTATTGGAAAATCCTCAATGGTCATTACCTGCATCGAAGAGTTACGCCATTTAGCCCGTAAACGCGTACCAAAAATGTTTTATGACTATGTCGATGCTGGTTCATGGACGGAAAGCAGCTATCGCGCCAATGAAGCCGATTTTCAGCGCATCGAATTTCGCCAGCGTGTAGCAGTGGATATTTCACAGCGCAGCACTGCCAGCAGCATGGTTGGGCAATCCGTGGCGATGCCAATGGCGATTGCGCCCACCGGCTTAACCGGCATGATTCATCCCAACGGCGAAATCCTTGCTGCCCGCGCGGCGAAAACCTTCGGCATCCCGTTTACGCTTTCCACCATGAGCATTTGCTCATTGGAAGCGGTGGCGCAGGCCACAGACCATCATCCATTCTGGTTTCAGCTTTATGTGATGCGCGATCGGCAATTCGTCGCCAACCTGATTGAACGTGCCAAAGCCGCCAACTGCAGCGCTTTGGTGCTAACGATGGATTTGCAGGTGTTTGGTCAGCGGCATAAAGACATCAAAAATGGCTTATCGACGCCGCCCAAATTGACGCTGCGTAATCTGCTCAATATCGCCGGTAAACCACGCTGGTGCAGAGGGATGCTTGCTACAACGCATCGTAACTTTGGCAACATCATCGGACACGCCAGCGGCGTAGACAGCATTGATGCAATGATGGCGTGGACACAGCAGCAGTTTGATCCCTGCCTTTCCTGGCGCGATGTTGAGTGGATTAAGCAGCGCTGGGGCGGCAAGTTGATCGTCAAAGGCATTATGGATGTTGAGGATGCGCGTCTGGCGGTGGAAGCGGGCGCCGATGCGATCATTGTCTCGAATCACGGAGGCCGCCAGCTGGATGGCGTCTCTTCGTCGATCTCACTGCTGCCGGAGATTGTGGCAGCGGTGAACAAAGAGGTTGAAGTGCATTTCGATGGCGGTATTCGTTCCGGGCAGGATGTACTGAAAGCCATCGCGCTTGGCGCTCAGGGAACCTATATCGGCCGCAGTATGCTTTATGGTTTGGGCGCGCTAGGCGAACAGGGTGTAACGACCGCGTTGAATATCATCCGTAATGAGTTTGATCTTTCTATGGCGTTTTGTGGCAAAACGAATGTGGAGTCGATTGGCGCAGATATTCTTCGTTTGTGAGTCGGTCGCCATAAATGGCGACCCTACAAAAACGCGCCAATCCTTTGTAGGGTCGCCATTTATGGTGACCGAAAGACGCTTAACTGAAGAGTATTACGCCCATAATGGCGGCCTACAAAAGATAATAAAAAAAGCCGGACATTGTCCGGCTTGATTCACTTCTGGCGTGGATTACAGCGCCATATCCTGTTTGCCTGATTCCGCACGCGGCTTAGCCTGCATCGGTGCAACCGCTTGATCACCCATGTTGATAACCGGCGGCTTGGTCAACAGCAGCGTCGCTGCAGTGTTATCCCAAACTTGCTGGGTCAGCGCGGTGTTGCCGTTCAGCTTCTGGCCGAAGCTAGGCACGATTGCGCGGATCTTCTGCTGCCACTCTGGCGAAGCGAACTGCTCTGGGAACAGCTTCTTCATCACGTCGAGTGTGATTGGCGCAGCAGTAGAAGCACCCGGAGATGCGCCCAGCAGGGCAGCCAGGGTTTTCTGCTGATCGGTCACGATTTCGGTACCCAGTTTCAGCAAGCCACCTTTTTCCGCATCTCTCTTGATGATCTGTACGCGTTGACCAGCCTGAATCAGTTTCCAGTCCTCTTTACGCGCGTTCGGATAGTACTCTTTCAGCGCAGCAAAGCGGTCGTCGTCATTCAGCATCACCTGCCCAATCAGGTATTTCACCAGATCGAAGTTGTCGATGCCCACATGCGTCATCGGCATGATGTTGCTGGTGGTGGTCGCGCTCAGCAGGTCAAACAGCGAACCATTTTTCAGGTACTTGGTAGAGAAGGTGGCGAACGGCCCAAACAGCACCACTTTCTTACCGTCAAGGGTACGTGAATCGATGTGTGGAACCGACATCGGTGGCGCACCCACAGAAGCCTGACCGTACACTTTTTCCAGGTGACGGTTAGCGATTTCTGGGTTCTCGGTCATCAGGAACGAACCGCCGACCGGGAAGCCGCCGTAGTTGTCTGCTTCCGGAATACCGGTTTTCTGCAGCAGCTTAATCGCGCCGCCGCCAGCACCGATGAACACGTATTTCGCATCAACCGAACGCTTATCGCCGCTCTTCACATCTTTGATGGTGACGTGCCAGGAATTATCGCCGTTACGTTTGAAATCAGTGACTTCAGATGAAGTTTCCAGCTTGAAGTTCTGATCTTTTTTCAGGCTACCGATCAACTGACGGGTAATTTCACCGTAGTTAACATCGGTGCCGACTGGCGTCCAGGTTGCCGCGACTTTCTGGTTCGGGTCGCGACCTTCCATCACCAGCGGTGCCCATTGCTGGATCTGCTGATGATCGGTAGAGAACTTCATGCCCTGGAACAGGGTGGTTTTCTGCAGCGCATCGTAACGCTTGGTCAGGTACTCGACGTTTTTGTCGCCCCAAACGAAGCTCATGTGCGGCGTCGAGTTAATGAAGGAGTGCGGATCGTGCAACACACCGCGCTGCACTTGAGCAGTCCAGAACTGACGCGAAATCATAAAGGATTCGTTGATTTCCAGCGCTTTGCTAACGTCGATTGAACCGTCTGCACGCTCAGGCGTGTAGTTCAGCTCCATGTTAGCAGAGTGACCGGTACCGGCGTTGTTCCAGCCGTTGGACGATTCCAGCGCGACGCCGTCCAGCTTCTCAACCATCAGCTGTTTCCAGCCCGGTTGCAGCTCTTGCAGCCAGGTGCCGAGCGAGGCGCTCATGATGCCGCCGCCAATCAGCAGCACGTCAGTTTTTTCCGGTGCGTCATCAGCGCGTACCGCTGAAGAGACAAGCAGCGCTGCCAGCGAGAGGGCAGACACAATCTTTTTGGTGTGAGTCATTCCAGTCCTACTTATTATGCAATGCAGGTGAACGTTAAAAATTCGGATTGCACATTAAGAGATTGTTACTAAATGATTAACTTGTTTTTAGTTAATAAAGTATTGGTGTTAATTAATTAACTTACGAAACAGAAAATAGCGTGAAATATAAGCAGAAGAGGAAATAAATCGGGGATAAACCGCTTAGGCAGCGCGGTTATTCTTTATATCGGGAGACGCGACTTAGGTCAAATGAAACTCACGTATCCTTCGCTGCACATTCCATAAAACATCACTTCACGAAGCGTGTTCATTGCCCGCACACAAACTGGTTTACCCTAACGTCTCTAATGACTTGTTTTACTTTTGCGTGGGCAACGGCATGACTAACAAAACGCTGTATGAAAAACTGATCGATCAGCATGTGGTTCGTAAGTTAGACGATGAAGGGCACGTGCTGCTCTACATCGATCGCTCGATTCTGAATGAATACACCAGCCCGCAGGCGTTTAGCGCCCTACGCGATCACCAGCGTCCGGTGCGTAATCCGGGCACCATTCTGCTGAATGTCGATCACGTCAACCCAACGCGACCCGAGCGCGATGAGGCGATGACCGACGCGGGCGGGCAGTTACAAGTCGATTACTTCCGCCAAAACGCCGCGCATTTTGGCATCGAACTGTTCGATGTGCTGGATCCGCGCCAGGGTATTGAACACGTGGTGGCGCACGAGCAAGGTTTGGTAATGCCCGGCATGGTAATTGCCGCTGGCGACAGTCATACCACCACTTATGGCGCGTTTGGCGCACTCGGTTTTGGCATCGGCACCTCGGAAATCGAGCATCTGCTGGCGACGCAAACCCTGATTTATCGCACGCTGAAAACCATGCTGGTGACGGTGAGCGGCGAGCTGCCGTTTGGGTGCTCGGCGAAGGACATCATCATGGCGCTGATCGAACAGATTGGCGCATCGGGCGCGACCGGTTTTGCCATTGAATTTGCCGGTGAAGCCATCGAAGCGCTGAGCATGGAAGGGCGCATGACGCTGTGCAACATGGCGGTGGAAGCTGGTGCGCGCGGTGCAATTATCGCGCCAGATGAAAAAGTGTTTGCCTATATTGCCGGCAAGCCGCAAATGCCGACCGGCGAGCTGTGGCAGCAGGCCGTTGCGGAGTGGCGCGATTTACGTAGCGATGCTGACGCGCGCTTTGACAGCCGCATCGCCATCGATTGCAGCGATCTTGAACCGAAAGTGACCTGGGGAATCAGCCCGGACCAGGCCAGCACTATCACTGGCCGCGTGCCCGATCCGGCGCAGGAAAAAGATGCGGTAAAACAGCAGACGCTGCGCAGCGCGCTGAAATATATGGGGCTTGAGCCCGGCACGCCGTTAGCGGAAATCGCCATCACGCATGCCTTTATTGGTTCCTGCACCAACGGCCGCATTGAGGATCTGCGCGCCGCCGCCGCAATTATCGATGGGCATAAAATCGCGCCGCACGTACGCGGCATTATCGTGCCGGGATCGACGCAGGTGCGTCAGCAGGCAGAAGTGGAAGGTTTAGCCGCGATTTTCGTTGACGCCGGTTTCGAATGGCGTCAATCGGGCTGCTCGATGTGCCTGGCGATGAACGAAGATGTGTTAGCGCCCGGCGATCGCTGTGCATCTGGCACCAACCGCAACTTCCCTGGCCGCCAGGGCGCCGGTGCGCGCACGCACTTAATGAGCCCGGCGATGGTCGCCGCCGCCGCGATTGCCGGTCATCTGGTTGATGTCCGCAAATTCATGACTGCAGAGGTTTAATATGGAAGCATTTAACAACCTGACTGGCACGCTCGCGCCGTTACCGGCTGCCAATATGGATACTGATGTGATCATGCCCAAGCAGTTTCTCAAAGGCATCGATCGCCGGGATTTGGATCGCGGCGTGTTCTTCGACCTGCGCTTTTTGCCCGACGGCAGCCCGAATCCCGATTTCATTCTGAATCAGCCGGGCTGGGAAAACGCCGTTTTCTTGCTGGTCGGCGCCAATTTCGGCTGTGGCTCCAGCCGCGAACATGCAGTTTGGGGACTCAATCAGCTCGGCATCCGCGCCATTATCGGCACCAGCTTTGCCGGCATCTTTGACGATAACTGCCAGCGCAATGGCGTGCTGACGCTGACGTTAAGCGAAGAGGATTATCAGCGCCTGTGTGCAGTGGCGAATGATGCCGCCAACAACCGCATTACCGTGTCGCTGGAACAACAGGCGATCCTCTTCAATGATCAACGCATTGCCTTTTCGGTCAGTGCCTTGAAACGCGAGATGTTATTGGGCGGCGGCAGCGCGGTGGATTGGACGTTGCAATACGAATCCGATATCACCCAGTTTGAAGCGCAGCATTTTGCCCAGCGTCCGTGGCTGAAACGCGATCAAATCGTACAGGATGCCCAAGCATGAGTGAGATAATGCCACGTGGTGCTTCCCCCTTTATTAACGGCTTTAGGCTGAGTGACGTGCGTTTGGCGAATGGCGTGACGTTGCGCGTCGCCATCGGCGGCGAAGGCCCGCCATTGCTAATGCTGCACGGGCATCCACAAAATCATCTGGCGTGGCGCAAAATTGCGCCCCAACTGACGCAAAAATATCGCGTGATCCTGCCGGATCTGCGCGGATACGGCGATAGCGACAAGCCGTCGAGTGATGAGGCGCATCGTGCTTACTCGAAACGCGTGATGGCAGACGATATCGGCCTGTTGATCGACGCGTTAGGCCTGGAGCGTGTGGCGTTTGTCGGTCACGATCGCGGCGCACGCGTGGGCCATCGGCTGGCGCTCGATCATCCGGAAAAACTCTCCTGCTGCGTGTTCGTCGATATTGCGCCGACCGCCACCATGTATGCGTTAACCAATAAAGAGTTCGCCACGCGCTATTTCTGGTGGTTCTTCCTGATTCAACCTTATCCCTTACCGGAAACCATGATCGGTCACGATCCGGCATTATTCCTGCGTAAACACATTGATGGGCAATTAAAAACGCCGGGCGCCACCGAAGCGGCAATATTTAACGATTACCTGCGCTGTTATCAAACGAAAGAGATGATTCACGCGGTGTGCGAAGATTATCGCGCTGCGGCGACAATTGATTTAGACGATGATGCGCAGGACAGCGATAAACGCATTGAAGCGCCGCTGCTGCTGTTATGGGGAGAAAAGGGCACGGTTGGCCAATTATATAACGTGGTGGAAACCTGGCAGGATAAAGCGCGCGATATTCAAGGCCACGCATTACCTTGCGGTCATTCACCGCATGAGGAAGTGCCCGAGCTGTTTTTAAGCCAGCTTCAGCCCTTCCTGGATTCTGTGTTATAACCGGCTAAATTTCTCTAACGCTGTGATGGTTATGAAGATGCTGCTTGCCGGGAAAAGTTATCAGAAGCCGCTTGAGGGGTGGCCGTCGGTTGAAGATCTGTATGTATTTATCAATGTGGCGCGCTATGAAGGTTTTGGCCGCGCCGCCATTGAACTCGGCCAGTCGCCATCGTATATCAGCAAGCGTATTGCCATCCTTGAAAAGCAATTGGAAACCCGGCTGTTTTTCCGCACCAACCGCGTGATGCGTCTGACGCCAGAAGGTGAAAAGGCGCTGGAAGGCGCGCTGCAAGTGGTGCATGAGATGGATTCCTTCCTCAATAACTTCCAGCAGTGGCGCGGCGAACTGACTGGCGATCTTACCGTGGCTTGTTCATTTGGTTTTGGTCAGGATTATTTGTCCGATGCGATTGCCGAATTTATGACGCGCCATCCGTCACTCAAAATCAAACTGATGCTCAGCGATCGCGATATTGATTTATTGCAATCAGGAACCGATGTGGATATTCGCGTTGGCAATGATGTTAATCATTCCTACATTGCGCGAAAATTAGCCGCCAATCGGCGTATTCTTTGCGCTTCAGCAGATTATTTAGCCCGATCGTGTTCGCTGGAGACGCTGGATGATTTAATCGATCACAGCTGCCTTATTATTAATGAAAATAACAACACGTTTGGCCATTGGACGTTAACCGATGGCGAAAATAAAATCGTCTGTCGTCTGAATAGCCATTACTCATCGAATAGTGGAAAAGTGATTTTGAACTGGGCTTTAAAATCACACGGCATTGCATTGCGCTCGGCCTGGGATGTCGCACCTTATTTAAGCGAAAATAAATTGGTGCACGTTTTACCGCAATGGTACCAGGAAGCGAATGTTTGGGCGGTTTACACGCAACGCGCTTCTGAATCGCCGCGCATTAAAGTGTTTATTGATTTTCTCGCTGACTATTTTGCAGAAAAAAGCCTGCCGATGATGAAGGGCAGGCTGTAAATTCCAATAAATTAAACATTAGCCATAGGCCACTTTACTGTTGATGTGGTAAAGGGTGGCGGTAGCGGCCATGACGTGCTGACCATCGTGCGCCGGCTCGTGGGATTCCACTTCGGTGATGTGATAACCCACCGCACCGGCGGCAACGGCTTTCTGCACAAAGGCGTCATTCAGCTCTTCCATTGAGGTCGCCCAGCTTACCGAAGTAAATCCTACCGGATGAAGTGATGAAAGTTCGCGATGAGTTAAATCAGCGCGAATTAAAACGGGTTTAACAGATTGCGGTGTGAAAATAGATATTACGTCATTAATTAATTGTTTCATGGCGATACTCCTCGCAAATAGTCGCTGAACACATGGCCGCAGCTACGAATCTTTCAATTGTTGATAATGCGCTTAAACCCTAAATGTTCACGACAGCTGATCATTGCCGGTGAAGTTAATAAACACCTTTTCAGGTTAAGCGTTTTAGCTTTAATTGCTAATTAGATGTTAAGAAAGATTCAGCCACAACTCATTCAAACTTACGCGACTATTTTTGCATCTGGTTACATTTGGCGGAAAAAATAAGGTCGCCATGAATGGCGACCCTACGGTTATTTCACGGGATTTTGTAGGTGCGCCATTCATGGCGACCGACTAAAACTCGCGCTGCCCGCCCAGCTCGATGACCCGATTCGGCGGGATATTAAATTGCTCATGTGCGCGCTGTGCATTGCGCTGGCAGAAATGAAAAATACCGCCTTTAACCCGCATCAAACCTTTTCTCTTCTTCATCACCAGCGTGTCGTGCGAGGTGAAGAACGAGGCTTCATTGACGGTACAACCCAATCCTTCCAGCCCGCACAGATGCAGGATCTCCGCCATCGAAGGCGTCTCGCGCCAGCCGTAAGCGGCAGTTACTTGCCAGAACGACGGCGACAACTGGGTGATGCTCAGGCGCTTCTGGTTGTAGACGCGCGGGATATCGGTGGTGCGGATATGCAGCAGCACCACGCGCTTATGCAGCACGCGGTTGTGTTTGAGGTTGTGCAGCAGTGCCTGCGGAATCTCATGCTCTTTACGTGAGAGGAAGATGGCGGTGCCAGACACACGGCTTGGCGGGTTGGTTTCCAGCGATCGCACCAGCGCCTGCAAGCTTTCAGGATCGTTATTCAGTTTGCGGATCAGGCGATTACGCTCGCTGCTCCAAATCAGCATCAATCCCATCATGCTCAGCGCCAGCAGTACCGGCACCCAACCGCCGGAGAGCAGCTTCATCAGGTTGGCGCTGAACAGCGGCACATCAATGCTTAACATACACAGCAGGAAAACCAGCGCCACCGGCAGCGGCCACTTCCAGTTACGCAGCGCTACCACACCCGCCAGACAAGCGGTAATCACCATGGTACCGGTCACCACAATGCCGTACGCGGAAGAGAGCGCCGAAGATTGACGGAATGCCAGCACAATCACCGTTACTGCCACAAACAGCAGCCAGTTCACCACCGGAATATAGATCTGACCGGACTCAGTATGCGAGGTGAATATGACGCGCATCGGCGGCAGGAATCCCTGACGAATCGCCTGATGCGTCAGCGTATAGACGCCGCTAATCACCGACTGCGCCGCAATCACCGTCGCCAGTGTAGACAGCACAATCAGCGGAATTTGTCCCCAGCCCGGCGCGAGATTAAAGAACGGGTTATTGATGGCTTGCGCATCGGCAATCACCAGCGCGCCCTGACCAAAGTAGTTGAGCACTAGCGCGGGCATGGCGATAACCAGCCAGGCCATGCGAATCGGTGCTTTGCCCAGATGTCCCATATCGGCGTAGAGCGCTTCCGCACCGGTCACCGCCAGCACCACCATGCCTAGCGCGGCAAACGACAACGCTTTATGGCTAAGCAGGAACGTCAGCGCATAGGAAGGATTCAGTGCATACAGCACCTCCGGATTGAGCAGGATGCCGCGAATACCTAACAGGGCAATCGACACGAACCAGACAAACATCACCGGCCCAAACACTTTACTGACCTTTTCGGTACCGTGTTTTTGAATGATGAACAGCAGCGTGAGGATCGCCACCGCTAGCGGCACCACATATTTATCCAGCTCAGGCGACACCACTTCGATACCTTCAATTGCCGACAGCACCGAAATCGCCGGGGTGATCACGCCATCGCCATAGAAGAACGCGCCACCAATTAAGCCTGCTAACACAATAATATGTGACGCTTTGGGTCCGACATGCTGGCGCGCCAGCGACATTAGCGTTAACACGCCGCCTTCGCCATCATGATCGGCGCGCATCACGAAGCAGACATATTTCAGCGTCACAATCAGCGTCAGCGCCCAGAAAATCAGCGACAAAAATCCCATCACTGCGGTGGTGGAGATCGCGCCGTTAGGCAAAATGGAGAGGCACTCTTTGAGGGTATACAGCGGGCTAGTACCGATATCCCCAAACACGATCCCTGCGGCCGCCAGCATGCCAGCAGGCAAGGATTGTTTTTCACTCTGACTCATAGATTTCCTGTGGTTTATCAGGGTTGAAGCTAATGAGGGCGAACATACCTGTTTGCGACCAAAGCGAACAGAGGCTGGCGAATTTATACACAGCATTTTTACGCGTAACGCCGATATTTTTACACCATTTTTATATAGCGCTTATTTTATGAACTGAGCTTAGCTGATTAACGTGGGAAGTCGCGAAAGGATGGATGTTGTCAGTTGAGCGGAAAACCGGTCGCCATGAATGGCGACCCTACGGTGGTTTGGCAAGTGCGCATTTAAGCGCACCGGCATACACAGGCTTAATTAAACCGTAAATTACCAGCCTTTAATAATATCGCCTTTGTAAATCTCGTTAGCTTTATCCAGCACTTCCTGCGACTGGAAAGCTTGTTTCAACTTCTGCACGTTAGCGCTGTCTTTATTGTCTTCACGCGCCACAATCGCATTCACGTAAGGCGAGGCTTTGCCTTCCATAAACATGCCGTCACGCGAGGCGGAGAGATTAACCAGCGCGGCGAAGTTGTTGTTGATGATCGAAATATACACCTGCGGATCGTCCAGCGTACGCGCCAGCTGCGGCGTATCGACTTCAACAATTTTCAGCTTCTTCGGATTATCGGTGATATCCAGCGTGGTTGGCAGCAGGCCCGCTTCCGGTTTCACTTTGATTAAGCCTTGCGCCTGCAACAGCAGCAGGCTGCGGCCGAGCGTGGTGGCTTCGTTGGAGATGGTCACGGTCGCGCCATCCGGCAACTCTTTCAGCGATTTAATCTTGCGCGAGTAACCGGCAATCGGGAATACGAAGGTGTTGGTGACCACGGCGAAGTGGTAGCCGCGCTCTTTGGATTGCATCTCCAGATAAGGCAGGCTCTGGAAGGCGTTGGCATCAACATCTTTGTTGAACAGCGCTTCATTCGGCTGCACGTAATCATTAAAGGCTACCACATCGACATCCAGCTGATATTTGTCGTGCGCAACCTGCTTCACGGTATCCCACAGCACCTGATCAGGTCCGGTGTTAATGGCCACTTTGATGTGATTTTCATCGTCTTTATTACAGCCACTCAGCAGCGCCACGGAAGCAGCCAGCAGAGTCGTGATTAAAATTTTCTTCATTGCGCAGATCCCCTCTTAACGTAGGGAACGGACTATAATGGATGTTTAGACGTCTGTACATCCATATGCGGCGCGTTTGCTCACTATTCGTTCAGGCGTTCAAGCAGGCAACATATTTCTCACCCGACTGCATTACGATTTGCTGCGCATCAGCGAGAATTTCACGTTGCTCGAATGCGCCATAAAGCCGCGCAAATTTCAGCGCCGCCAGACGACGTGTAATATCTCTTACCGAAGTGACTGATAAAGGGAGCATATTCGGATAGCTCCACATAAATGACACCGCATTAGCGCCCGGCGTAACTTGCACAATATCGCCGCTCAGCAACACGCCACCCTCCTGCGCCCAATACAACACGCAGCCGCCGGCAAAATGTCCACCAAGACGAATCAGCTTCACATTCGGCACAATTTCCAGCTCATCATGTTGCCAAAGCCTAATATGCGGGCTTTCGCGCATAATCCATTCACTGTCGTTGGCGTGCAGATAAATTGGCGCATCGAACGCCGCCGCCCAATCCTGCATGGTGCTGTAATAGTGCGGATGCGAAATAGCGATGGCGTGAACACCGCCTAGAGCGGTGATAATCGCTTTAGTGGCTTCATCGAAATTAGCGATGCAATCCCACAGAATATTGCCGTGCGGCGTTTGCAGCAGAAATGCGCGTTGATTTATGGCGAAGCTGGGCACGGTTTGCAGGCTAAATAAGTTGGCAGCATGTTGCTGCCATTTATTGCAGTGCGTGGATTGCAGGCTTTTCAGTGAAGTCCATTTTTGCCCGCTGGCCGGCACAAATTGCCGTTCGTCTTCACAGATTTTGCAGTGTTCGATTTTACTCTGCTGTTCATCGTACGATGTGCCGCATGCCGTGCAGATTTTGATCATCATGAATTCCTCTCGTCTATGTGAGATTCATTCTAGAAGCCGAAATCAAGACGTGTGCAGATCACCATCGATTGTATTAAGGGCGTTGCACCTCATTTGGGGTGGAAGAGGAAAGGGTGAAATTTCCCGTAGGGTTGCCATTTATGGTGACCAGGTGCGCATGAATGCGCACCCTACGAAATCGAGCTGTGAAGTTAAAGTTGCGGCTGCAACTGATAAATCCACGCCGTGATCAGCTCGCCATTGCTGGTGGTGACATCCACTTCCACCCGATCGTAGCCATCTTCGAACTCATCCAGCATCGGCCAATGTGGCTCGAGCTTGTCAGACACAAACAGATAACCCGGTACGCGCGGGCCATTGTCCTGCAACACAATGCCGGGGAAATCCGCCGCTGCGCCCCAGCCGCGTGCATAGAAGGTGCCGCGAACCGATCCCGCCAGCCATTCTCCGCCGATATTTTCCAGAATATGCGCATTTGATTGGCCTGGCTGCAGCGTGCCGTAAACAAATAAACGTTTCATTTTCCCTCATAAAATCAAGCAAAAGGGTGACTTTACCTATTGGCGATGACGATGTCATCAATCGCCCAATATGCGATGTGCGATGCCTTAAAAGTGGCTATTCTGAAGGACCCGCGATGAGAGGTAAAAGATCAATGTTGAATAGTTCGAGCATTTCTCGCTGCAATATAAAAAGCTACCCGCAATCCGCTCAGTTCGATGGCAAAAGGTTTAACAATAAGATCCCACGCCAGCAGTTAGGATTGACTGAATTCGCCAAACTATTCTGGGATTTTGCCTTTAATAAACCGAAAAACACCGCTCCTGAAGCTGCGCTGCCGTTAATCCAACTCGACGCGCAGCAGCTTGCCGCGGCGGCGGATAACAGCGTATTTCGCCTGGGTCACTCGTCATTGCTGTTTAAAATGCAGGGCAAATATTGGCTAACCGATCCGGTATTTACCCAGCGCGCCTCGCCGTTTAAATGGTTTGGTCCCAAACGCTTCCAGCCTGCACCAATTGCGCTTGAAGATTTACCGCCGATCGAAGGGATCATCCTTTCGCATGATCATTACGATCATCTGGATTATCACACCATTTTGCAGCTCAAAGATCGCGTGCGCTATTTCCTGACGCCGCTTGGCGTGGGCGATTTGCTGGTATCCTGGGGCGTTGCGCAGGAAAAAATTACCCAGCTGGATTGGTGGGAATCAAAGAGTATCGGCGGGATTCATTTTGTTGCGACGCCATCGCAGCACTTTTCTGGCCGTGGGATCTTCGACAGTAATAAACGTTTGTGGTGCTCATGGAGCCTTATCAGCGATGATTTCCGCCTGTTTTTTGGCGGTGATTCCGGTTATTTCGACGGTTTCAAACAGATCGGCAATAAATTCGGCCCATTCGATATGGCCTTTCTGGAAAACGGTGCTTATGACCGTCGCTGGGCGGATATTCATATGTTGCCGCAAGACACCATCAAAGCCTTTATCGATCTTAACGCGAAATGGTTGTTCCCGATTCACAATGCCGCTTTCGATTTAGCATTCCATCAATGGAACGATCCGCTTAATCAAATCGTGGCGCTGGCGCAGGAACAGCAAATTAACCTGTCGATGCCGCAAATCGGGCAGGGCGTGCAATTTTTGCAGCCGCAGCATGAGAAACCGTGGTGGTAAAAAGAGGCCCGATTGTCAGGCAATCGGGTTATCCGGTTATTTCGTCATACAGGTTGCGCAGTCGCGTGCGCAGAAATAAAACCGCTTTGTGCTTGCGCGATAATAACGTCTGCACGCTGCTGCCGCTCTCTTCAGCTAGTTCGTTATAGCTGTAGCCGAGCAGTTCGGTTTTCTCGAACACCTCACGCTGTGCGTCCGGTAATTCGGCTAACGCCTCCTCCAGTTCTTCCCACAATAACGTTTTGAGATATTCATCTTCCGGCGTTTGCGGCACGCCAAATAAGGTTTCAGCCAGCTCATCTTCCGGGAAATCATTCTCTTCACTGCCGCCGAAAAAATCGGCCAGCGGCAGCTCACGCTTTTTCCGTGCCCGATCGGTCATTTCATTGCGTGCCGCCCGGAACAGCCAGGCGGCGACATTCTCCACCGGCTGCTCCACTTGCATCAGCTTATACGTGACGTCCTGCAAGATATCGTCGGCATCTTCACGCACTGCGGTTCGTCCGCGAATAAATGCATTGAGCTTGGTGCGACAGGCGGTGATCGCCGACATCAGCAGTGAATTCTGCGCCATCACGCTTACTCGGTGTCGCTGGATTTAGGCGGGTTATTCTCCGGCTGTGGGCGCGCTTCGCCTCGCTCATCACGACGACCCTGCCAGTCGCAACGATCGTGGTGGCCACGATGACCAAAGCGATTGCGGCGATGCTGCATAAATTCTTCGCGCTGTTCCGGCGTCATCTGCATCCAGCGCTCGTGCATGCGGCGACGCGCCATACCAAACATGCCCGGACGGAATCCCAAACCGCCAAACAAGATGCGGCACAACGCCAGCAAACCCAGCGCCTGCCAGAAGCCGATGCTTTTCACGCCGATAATGTCGGGCAGCAACGCATTCCACAGCGACATCACCAGTAAACCCAGTGCGGCGATGATCACCGCGCCCATCAACAGCGGTTTCGCCAGGCGATGCCCACCAAAATGATCCCGATGACCGTGTCTGTGCATATCAAAATCTCTCATTGTTTTTGTCCTCATTAGATTAACGGATAACTGCTGTTGATGAGGTAGACGAATGAGCGGTGAGAATATTGCTTAAAAATTTAAAAAAAAGAAAAAGGCCGCCGGATGGCAGCCTCTAATTGCGGGCTATTTGCTAAGAAATCAACGTTTTGCTTTATCCCTCCGTGGTCTAATTACAATATCGGCAATTTGCGTGTCTTCCGGGCTGTCAACGATAAAGCGTACGGCGCGTGCCACTGAAGTCGCGTCGAGATACTCCTGCGAATTGATCGGCGAATGGTTGCCCGCGCGGGCACGCGAGGCTTGGTTCATCGGCGTATCGGTTGGGCCAGGCGCGACTGTCGCGACCCGCACGCCATGTTCGCTCTCTTCGCTACGCAGCGCATGCGCCAGCGCGGTGAGAGCAAATTTCGAGGCGGAGTAAATGACGTGTCCTGCTAACGCCAGCGTTCCCGAACCGGAATTGATAAATACCACTTTACCCTGCGAGGCGCGCAGGGCTGGCAAGGCTAAACGCGTGAGTTCAGCCGGCGCGATGACGTTAATATTCAGGTGCTGTTGCCACAGTTCTGGCGTGGCGGAGAAGGTGGTGCTGAGTATCGAGATCGCCGCTGAATGCACCAGCGCGTCAATCCGTTCCAGCGTGGCGATGAACGCGGCCACGGCGGCAAAATCTGTGATATCCAGCGCAACCGGAATGACATTGGTGACCTGTTCCAACGCCTGCAAAGTTTGCTGATTGCGACCAATGGCGTAAACCTGATGATCGGCCGCCAATAACTTCACGGTTTCCAGGCCAATGCCGCTGTTGCCGCCGGTGACAATCGCCACCGGTAATGCTGATGCTGTCATAGGTTCCTCTCCTGTTGATGATTTCAAGCTAAGGAAAAGGACAGCCGCAGGCAAATGCCTAAACTGACTATGTTTACCTGGTGCGCATGAATGCGCACACGTTGTAGGAGTGCCATTCATGGCGACCATCATCGGTATTTGCAAGGCGTCTACATCTTCGCCAATCCACCAAACGTCTGCTTACCGTTATAGAACGTCGCCATTACCGGCGCGATGTGCGCAACGGCTTCCGCAGAGCAACTTGCGTTAACCAGCATCATGGTGGCGTGATCCTGTGCTTTCGGCCATTGCTGTTCGCCGTGGCTATTCAGCGGCAACACTTCGTTAGTAGCGATACCTAGCGCGCGACTGAGCGAATACTCATCCGGCCCACGATAGAGTTGCGAATAGACGTTGGCTTTTTCCAGCATGCTGCCGCTACCAAACGGCTGCCAGTGATCGGCTATGGTGTCAGTGCCCGACCACACCGGCACGCCCGCGGCGCGCAGCTGCGGCAACGGCATGATCACCCGGCCAATCGGCACGGTAGTAGCGATGCTGAACTGCTGCTCTTTCAGTTCCTCAATCATTGCCGCCAATTCGTTACCCTGTAACGTACCCAGCGCAAAAGCGTGGCTGATGGTCACTTTGCCTTTCAGCTGCGGATTATCGCGCACCGTTTTCAGCATGTAGCGAATCGCTGCTACGCCGTGCGGCTCGGTTTCATGTAAGTGAATATCGATCGGTGCGGCGAAATCGAGCGCGATGCTGAACATGGTATCCAGCGACTTCTCCATCGCGCCGTCGACGTTGGTCGGGTCCAGCCCGCCGACATAGTTCGCGCCCATCTTCATCGCTTCGCGCATCATGCCTTCGACGTTTGAGCGCAGTAATCCGTGCTGCGGGAAGGCGACAATCTCCGCGTGAAAATCGTCGCGATGGTTGGCAATCGCCTGCTGAAGATGTTCCAGACCTTGTAACTTGCTGACCGGATCGATGTTGCAATGGCTGCGTGCGGAACTGCTGCCTTTGGATTGCAGCAGGCCAATCAGTTTCTCGGCACGGATTTCTGAAGTCGGCACCAGTTCGGGCAGGATCTGCTCTTCCTGATGAATCATATCGATCACGCTATGACGCGGCAGCGGGGCACGCCAGCCTTCGCCGTAGAAGGTTTTATCGAGATGGATGTGCATATCGCGCGTGGCGGGCAGCAGCAGATAACCGGCGGCGTCCCATGCGGGCAGATTAAGTTTAACGCCTGGAGGATGCACTGCGGCGATGTTGCCGGCATTCACCTCGACATCATACAAACCGGTGCGCGTGGCGGTAATCACGTCCTGTTTGCGGATAAAAGCTTCTTCCAGTCGCACGTTACGCAGCAGATAGTGCGTGGCATCCACGCGGCTGGCATTGGCGGGTTGGCAGGTTGCCGCCGCCTGAGCGCTGCGGCTCATGCCCGCGCTGAGTAAGGTGCCTGCGGCGGTGAGTTTCATGCCGGCGCAAAGAAAATCCCGGCGATTGCCGGGTGATAAGAGGCTCATGAGTCATTCTCCTTGTAGGGGAGAATTACCCTAAAATAGACGCTGGCAGGGCGCTTTGATATTTCCCACTGCTGGCTATGGTGAAAACTAATGACCGCAGTGATTGCTACTCCGCGAGATGAATTCGTACCTGATGAATCCCAGCTTCACCGCTGAGCGTGATGGCATCATCCGCACTTAGCTCATCATCCAGCCACAGCTGATAACCTTCGGACGTACGTAGCATCTCAATTTCATAGCGCGCGTCACCTTCATGATAAATCACCTTCGCGCCCGGCCACGCCTGAGGCAGACGTGGACGCAGTTGCAATTTATCGCCGTGGCGCGTGATGCCGAGCAGGGTCTCGATAATCAGCTGATAGGTCCAGCCCGCCGAGCCGGTGTACCACGTCCAGCCGCCGCGACCTTGGTGATTATCGGCGCTGTAGACATCCGCCGCCATCACATAAGGTTCGACTTTGTAGGTTGCAACAGCATGCGCATCAAGGCTGTGATTGATCGGATTGATCAGCGCCAGCAATTCCCAGGCGCGATCAACCTGGTCCATTTCCGCGAACGCCATAATTGCCCACAGCGCGCCGTGCGTGTATTGCCCGCCGTTTTCGCGAATGCCGGGCAGATAACCACGAATGTATCCCGGATTGGGACCGATGCCATTAAACGGCGGCGTCAGCAGCTTGATCAGGCCGTTATCGCTGTCAACTAACTGCTGATCGAGCGCCTGCATTGCCGAGACGCATTTATCGTGATCGCCTGCAGCAGAAAGCACCGACCAGCTCTGCGCGATAGCATCAATGCGGCATTCGGCGTTGCGCTGTGAACCGAGAGTTTCACCGTTATCGAAGTAGCCGCGCAGGAACCATTCACCATCCCAGGCGCGCTGATTCAGTGCCGTTTTCAGCTTTGCAGCCTGCTGTTCGCACAACGTAGCGGCTTCCGCTTGCCCGATACGTGTGGAGAGCGCGGCAAAGCGCGTGAGCACGTTGTAGAGGAAAAAGCCCAGCCAGACGCTCTCGCCTTTACCGGCAATGCCGACTTCGCTCATGCCGTCATTCCAGTCGCCAGAACCCATCAGCGGCAAACCATGCTCGCCAAATCTCAGGCCATGCTGGATGGCGCGCAAGCCATGCTGCCACAGGTTTTCCTGCAGCTGACTGACGTTGGGCAGGCTGTAAACCGACTCTTCTTCGGCCGCAAGCAGCGGCGCTTCAAGATAGCTAACTGGCTGTTCTAACAGCTCGACATCCTCGGTGGCGGTGATGTAATGGCAAAGGGCAAAGGGCAGCCAGAGATAATCATCCGAGCAGCGGGTGCGCACGCCGCGTCCGGCGGGTGGATGCCACCAATGCTGCACATCGCCTTCGAGGAACTGACGGGACGCGCACAGCACCAGCTGATCGCGCAGCAGGTGTGGCGCGGCGTGGGTCAGCGATAGCGTGTCCTGCAACTGATCGCGGAAACCAAACGCGCCGCCCGACTGATAATAACCGCTGCGCGCCAGCAAACGGCTGGCCAGCGTTTGGTACAGCAGCCAGTTATTCGCCAGTAGGTTCACCGCCGCATCGGGCGTTTGCACCTCGACTTTGCTTAACAGACCGCGCCATTGCTGCTGTACTTTTGCCAGTTCGGCTTCCGCCTGTTCGCTGGGGAGAAATTGCTGCATCAGCGTCAGCGCAGATGTGGTATCTTCCGCCGCGCCTAATACGAACACCAGCGTGCGCGTGTCACCATCAATTAAGCTGGTCAGCGTTTGCAAGGTGGCGCAGGGATCGAGCCCCGCGCCGGTGTTGCCCGATAAGCCACGCGCTTGCATCATCGCGGGCTTACGCGTTGAACCATTGCGGCCCAGACACTCAAGGCGATTACCGCTGAAAGCAATCTGATTGCCTGATGCGGCGAAGAACGCGGTGCGCGCCGATCCGGCGCTGGTGTACGGATTCATCGCCAGAATGGCGCTGCCATCGGCCACGATCGCCGATGAAGTTTGCACGTGGCGGGCAGATTGGCTCATCAGCTCACCCAGCACCCATTCGACGTAGCCGGTGATCGACAGATGTCGCGTTTTGCCCGACAGATTGCTGAGTTGGATTAGCGTGATTTTCGCCGCCTGCTCGGCTGCGACAAAGGTGGTGAGCGTGCTGCGAATGCCTTGCTCCTGATGCACAAAGCGGCTGTAGCCCATACCGTGCTGCGTCAGATAATCACCGTTGCCACGCATTGGCAGCGGCATCGGCGACCAGACATCGCCGCTCTCCTCATCGCGCAGATAAAAGGCTTCGCCCGACGTATCGCTAACCGGATCGTTGTGCCACGGCGTCAGGCGGTATTCGTGCGCATTTTCAAACCAGGTGTAGGCCTGACCACTTTCCGAGATCACGCTGCCAAACTGTTTATTCGCCAGCACGTTGCACCAGGGCGCGGGCGTCTGAAGATGTTGGGACAGCAGAATGTGATATTCAGTGCCATCGACGCTGTAGCCGCCGGTGCCATTGAACAGCTGCAAGGTTTCCGCTGCGGCGAGGCGAGCGGGCGTAGGAAAGGCCTGTTTATGCGGCAGGAAGCGGGAAGGCGGCGCAACCGGCTGCGGTTTTAACAGCACCGTCAGCTGATCGGCCAAACTGCCATTACGGCCTTCCAGCACCACGGCTGCCACGCTGAGTAACAGCGTGACGTCCTCGGCGGCAAAGTGATCGCTTTGGCGCAGGAAGATGCCGCCCGGCTTGTCGGCCAGCAGCTGAGTTTCGCCGGATGAAATCATCTTGAGCAGTTGATTCTGCAATAGCTGCTGATAACCGCCTTGCTCGCCGTTAAGGATCACCAAATCCGCCGTCAATCCTTTCTGACGCCAGTATTGATGTGCCTTGATCAGATTGCTCACCAGACTAAGCTGCGTACCGTTTTCGATGCGTACCAGCACGATAGGCAGATCGCCTGAAATGGAGTAGCGCCATAGCGAGGTTTGCCCGAGACGATTCTGCTGCATACGCTGGCTGTCGCCGCGCATTTCAGGGCTGGCAAAAATCACCGCGCTGGCGAGCTGGTTATACAAACTGGCATCTTCGGCGAGGATATTCAGCTGTCGCAGCGCCACCTGACTGTGCGACGCCGTCATTTCAAATACCCGATTGGCATAGACATTGTTGCGATACTTCTCAATCAATCCAAGGCAGGCGTCACGCTGCGTAGTGACGCCGTACACCAGATCGAGGGTGATGGATTTACCCGGGTTGAGCGCGATTTTCTGGCGGATCGACATCAGCGGATCGAGCACCGCACCGGCGCTGCCGCTGAGTATGCCTTCCGCTGTAATGGCTTGTGGATCGGCGCGGGTCCTGCCGCGACCAATAAACTGCGCACGGTCGGTTTCATAATGCGTATCGCGCTCGCTGGTGCCGTGAATCAGCAGCGCGTGGAACATCCACACCGGTTCGGTTTTCTCATCACGCGGGCGGCGATGCGCCAGAATGGCTTCCAGCTCGGTAACAATTTCGGTTTGCACAAACAGATTGCTGAACGCCGGATGCGCCATATCGCTGGCAGCGGAGGCGAGCACCACTTCCGCATAGCTGGTGATATCCATCTCACGCAGCTGGCGTGAATGGTTGGTGAGGACGATGCGGCGAATCTCCACATCATCTTCTGGCGACACCACCACATGAGTGTGGGTGCTGAGGGTTTCAGCGCGCGACTCAAACTCCGCGCCAGCATCGGTGAAGCGGGCAATGTGTTGTGGCCGCGTATCGCCGCTCGGCTGGAACGTCGGGCTGATCAATTCGCCGGATTGACGATCGCGGATATAGCAGAAGATGCCGTGCTGATTGCTGGTGCCATCGGCGCGCCAGCGGGTTAACGCCAATCCTTTCCACTGGCTGTAGCCGGTGCCGGATTGCGTCACCATCACATGATAATGGGCATTCGACAGCAGTTGGAGCTGCGGCAGATGAGCCGCCGAACCGCTGTATTCGCGCAGTTCAGGCGTGTCCGAACGCGGCTTGATCTCGCTGGTATCAACGAACTGACGACGCGGCGTATACAGCTCAATGTCGTCCGGCATGCGCTCCTGCAGCAGTAAATAAGAAGACTGGAAGCGTGCGCTGGACATAAACCGCGCCACCATCGGCGCTTCATGCAGCAGATGCGAAATCGCCAGAAAACCCATTCCCTGGTGATGCGCCATGTAAGTTTTCACTGCGACAAATTGCTGACCGCGCGCCAGCCGATGCGCGGTGAAATCAAGCGCTTCGTAGAAACCGTATTTCCCGCAGGCACCCATTTTCTTCAGCTTCATCAGGTTATCGGTAGCCTGATGCGGCAGCACCATCAACGCGAGCAGCGAGGCGTAGGGCGCGACCACATGATCATCGTTGAGGCCACGCTTCAGCCCTAACTCGGGCGTACCGAAGGCTTTGTATTGATAGTTTTGGCTATCATCGAAAGCGGCATACGCCGATTCGGAAACGCCCCACGGAATCTGCGCGGCGTCGCCGGAAGCGATCTGCTGCTTCACCGCTGAGAGCGCCATTTTCTCCAGCAGCGTATCCGGATAAACCGGCATCACCAGATGCGGCATCAGATACTCAAACATTGAGCCGCTCCACGACATCACTGCAGGTTTGTTATCCAGCTGGGTAAACAGGCGTCCCAGTACGAACCAGCTTTTTACCGGTAGCTGATTGGCGGAGATGGCGTAATAGTGCGTCAGGCGCACTTCGGAGGGGAAGAGATCGTAATGGCCTTTGTCGAGTAGGCCGCTATCGAGGTTGTAACCGACGCTGAGCAGCGCGTTTTTTTCAACATAGAGAAAACGGAAGTCCATTTTAGCGTGATCTTCCAGACGTCCTTCCAGCTCCAGCAAGGTCGCCATGCGTTCTCGCGCGGACCACATCACGGAAGCGGCGAGCTGAGCATTAAGACCGGGGCGATGGAGCTTTAATTCACTCAGCCACAGCAACGAGGGCAAAGCGTCCGGCAGCACATCATCCGGCCCGATCCAGCTGAAATAACGCATCCACTCTTGCTGGAAATCGCTGAGCTGATGGATAAAGCGTTCAAACCATTTCACCTGCGACGGCGGCAGTTTGAGCTGCGCCAGCAGAATTTCACTCAGCGCGATCAAGGATGAAAGATGATTGGCAATCGCGGCGGGTGCGACTTGTTGCAGCGCAACAAACTGCTCGGCTAGCTCATCCCAGCGATCGTGACGCTCTGTGCCCATTTGCGCTTTGGCCAGCATCAAGGCGTCATTCAGACCGGCCATGATCACCGGTAAAGCGATTACTGGCAGATGCTTCCACTGCACAAGGCCCGCTTGCAAAGTGGCGAGGTGCGCAGCGAGGTTGCCGCTATCGACAGTAGAAACGTAGCGTGGATTTAAAGGTTTTAGCGTGTAAGTGTCGTACCAGTTATAGAGATGACCACGAAAATGTTCCATGCGATCAAGGCTATCCAGCGTGGCGAGCGAACGGCTAATTACCTGCTTCTGCGTGATGTAGCCAAAATCCCACGCGGTTAAATTAGCCAGCAGCGACAGGCCGATATTGGTCGGCGAAGTGCGGTGCGCCACCACCGGCTGCAACACTTCCTGGAAGTTATCCGGCGGCAAGTGGTTATGTTCGGCGATGACGAAATCTTCAAACCATGCCCAGGTATGGCGCGCGGTCTGGCGCAAAAACTGCTGCTGCTCTGCGGAGAGTTTTTTCTGCCGCGATTGCGCCGGTTTACTCAACTGCCATAACAGCCACGGCGTGAGCAGCCACAGCAAGGAAAGCGGCAGCGCTAACGCGATCAGTTGTGGATTGATCAGCACGGTTAAAAGTGACAGTGCAACGCCTGCCGCCGGATTAAACCACATCGCCTGATAAAAATGGCGCAGTGACGGCGTGGGCGAGGAACTGCCCGCCGACGCGCTTTTCCATTCATGGAGAAACTGCCCGCTGACGTTCAATCGCCACAGCGTGACGATGATCGCTTTAAGCGACCAGTAGCTTTCATGCGGCAACGCTGCCAGCGTCAGTCCCGCACGTCCCAGACGCATTAACGCATCCGAGTACAAGATAGTGAGATGATGTTGCCAGGCGCGCCTTTTGCTTTTGCGCATGCCTTCCATGCTCAGCGCAAAAGCGCTTGGCAGCAGCAGGAACAGCGCAATACAGCCGAGCCAAAACGGCGGATTCGCCACCCAAGTGAAAGCCAGAAACATCAGCAGTAGCAAAGCAGGAGCCACCAGGCTACGACGCAGGTTATCGAACAATTTCCAGCGCGAAAGCGCGCTCAGCGGATTGGCCTGATAACCGCCATCCTCGAGACGTACGCGCAGTTTTAACCAGTTCAGCAGCTGCCAGTCACCGCGCACCCAGCGGAAACGCCGTGCGACATCGCTGAGATAGTTATCCGGATAGTGTTCATACAGCACCACATTGCTGACCACGCCGGAACGCGCGTAACAGCCCTCCAGCAGATCGTGACTCAGCACCAGATTTTCCGGGCAGGTATTGCGCGTCGCGCGGGTGAAAGCCGCCACATCGTAAATGCCTTTGCCGACAAACGAACCTTCGCCAAATAGATCCTGATAGATATCGGAAGACATCGATGAATAGGCATCGTTGCCCGGCACGCTGCTGGAGAGCCGCGCGTAGCGGCCTTGTCCAAAGGGCGGGATCTCTTCGGCCAGACGCGGCTGCAGAATGGCGTAACCTTCCACCACGCGGTTGAGGCGATCATCAAATACCGGCGCATTGAGGGGATGCGCCATGATACCAATCAGCTTGTGTGCGGTTTCGCGCGGCAGAATGGTGTCGGCATCAAGGGTGATGACGTATTTCATCGTGCGCATCTGCGCCTGGCTGGCACCTACGATCACGTTAAACATCTCCGCTTCACCTTGCAGCCAGCGATTGAGCGCATGCAGTTTGCCGCGCTTGCGCTCATAACCCATCCAAACGCCCTGTGAAGGATTGTGAACCCGGTTGCGATGCAGCAGCGAAAACAGCACATCGTGGTGCGACTTGCTGCTGTAACGGCGGTTGAGCGCCTGAATTTTCAGTACTGCGTAACCGATGATTTCATCATCATCAACCTGATGTTCATCCACGCTGTCGGTGAAGTCGGCCAGCAGCGCAAAAGTGATGTTGTCGAGCGCGTTGCCGAGATAGCTGGTTTCCAGCGAGCGCAGCAGCGTATCGGTGCCGTGTTTGCTGCTGATTAAGCAAGGGATCACCACCAAGGTGCGATCGCTATCCGGCACCGCCAGCTCGTAATCGAGTCGTGGAAGGGGAACCGGATGGCGGGTGCGGGTTGTCACTTCGCTGAGCAGTTGTAAGGCGAGCTGGCTGCTGATAATGATCACCGCCGGTACCAGCAACAGCCACAGCACCAACGACATACCGGCCTGATGGGTGAAAAACAGCGCTTCGGCGCTGAAGGCGGTGGTCAATAAGGTGAGGCTGCCAAGCCAGGAGAGCAGCGGCGTTTGGCTGAGATGATGACGCGCCTGATTCAACCAGGAGCGGCGCGGTTTTAACTGTTGCTCAAGCTGAGTGCGTCCTTTATCCAGCAGAAAGTAACCAATATGCTGCTGTCGCGGTGGCAATTCGGGCTGACGACTCAGCGCCAGCACCTGATTGGCCACACTAAGCTCGTCGAATTCGCTCTGACGCGCCAGCTCTTCCACCACGTGTCGGTACTGATCGCGGCTGTCAAAATGCATCTGCGGATAAATGCCGGCAGGATCCTTGAGCAGTAGTTGCTCAACCAGACTCAGCGATTCCACCAAATCCTGCCAGTTGATTTCACCGAGCTGGCGCAATCCGGCAATGCTATTGCTGACCGAAAGCTGGCTCAATGCCAGTTGACGGTTAAATTGTTCAATCACATCCGCGGTATTACGCCCGGTGTTCAGCAGATGTTGCTCCACCCACGTCAGCGCTAGCGAGTGATTCTGACCATTCAGCTTGCGCGCCAGTTCGGCGACAAACGCGCCAGAAAGCTGGCTGTTTTTGTGTGCCATATCGGCAATCACCTGAATCACCCGCGTGGCGTCTTTGGCGGAGTGATGAACGATCTCATTAATCCACGCTTCGGCCTGGCTGCGCTCCTGATGGATCTCGGCGACGCCTTGCGCAATACGCGCGAGGTTATCGAGCAGCGCAAAACGCAGCATGGCGGGAAGCGCCCAAAGTTCTCCCATCAGCAGCGGCGTAATCCTCTGATAAGCATGAATAAAAGTCGCCAGCACCGTCGATTCTAAGCGGCCGTCGCTGTGACTGATCATCTCATCAGCAATCGCCTGAATACGTAACGCGTGGGTGGGCTCTTCAAGCGCGGGTAAACCCTGACCAAATTTGGTCGGCAACAGATGGCGTACCATGCGAATTTGTTCTTCGATGATATAAAAATTATCTAACAGCCACTCGCCAGCCGGCGTCAGATTACGCTTATCACCGGTACTTAATATTTCTGCACTTTTTATCAGCGCCTGTTCGTTTTCACTTAGTCGCTGCAATAACTTATAGTTTTTTTTGGCGTCAGAAAGATGATGCGTTTTTGCCAGTCGCTCGCCATATATTGCCATTTGCTGTTCGGAAAAAACGTCTGGCCGGTTCGCCTGATAGATGCCGCTGTCAGGCAATAATTCAAGACTGGCGCGTGCGGTTGCTGGAAGCGCACTACTGCCGATGATTGATCCGGTGGGAATTTTATTTTTCATAATGGCGTCGCAAAAAATCCAATGGATTATAAAAGTCAGCACTATCAACAGGAAGATTGACGGTATAAGAGTGGGCGAGGAAACTGTTCTGTCTTTATTGAGTATAGCGTTGAATTTATTTGACGGTTGGCTTTATATAATTAAAGTAAATTTAAAATATTTAAATGAGTGTAATGATGGGGTTGAAGATCATTAACAATGTTGTCAAGTGTTAGTTGCAGTGAAAAAAGTGAGGTGTGTTAGAATAAGTTAACTGAAAAAGGAAAAATCATGAGCTGGTTAAATCAATTTTTAGAAGGTTTATCGCGCCGGGAAATAAAAACGCAGTGTCCAGTGTGTAAAAAATTCTGCCCGCAATCTTCCTTAAAACAAGCGCGCGGGCAGGCTATGTTGTGCCCGCACTGTAAATCACTGTTTATTGCTGAGGTATAGACACATGCGCCATATTCTTGAATGGATTGATTTAAATGAACAAGCGCCGGGCTACAAGCAGGAGTGCATCGTGCAATTTGATAATGGCGAAGTGCAGGGCGGCTGGCTTTACGGCGGGCAGTCGCGCAGCGGTGAGCATATTTTTCTTGAGTCACACGCAGAATATGAAACCAGCATGGGGGTTGATTTCTGGATGTCATTGCCACCCGCGCAACCGAACCATCTTGCCACTGTTCACTCTATAATATGAAAATGAAAAATAAACATTACCGCTCATATTCGATAAATGACCGCTGCGCTTCAGCCCGATCGACAAACTGAAACCCCAGTGGATGTATTAATTTTTCATCACAATACCAGCGATCATTTATGCGTTTAAAAATGTCACCCTGATGAAAGGGTTGATCTTTATCCAGGCGCATAACGGCATATTTGCCGTTATTGAAGACGACTTCGTAAAGAGAAATTAAACCGAGCGGGAGTAAAGTACGTTCGTGAATAATTTCACCGCTGAGTTCGGGTTGTCTTGGTTTTTTCATGATTATGTCTCCGATTAACCTGCTTTAATTCTGGCAATGAATTAAACAATGCGTGGTGTTTATTTTTAAGGCTTCGCTTGTGAATTGTGTAATGTCCGCCAGGATTAAGTCAGTCTTATGTGTCGGCGCAATTTATTATTCCTTCTCGCCCACGTTTTACCTACCTGACATCCTACTTTATCAAAAGGCAATATTATGACGATTAAAACACTGCACGATCTGTTTGTGCATGATCTCTCTGATATTTACAGCGCAGAAAAACAGATCACTAAAGCGTTACCAAAAATGATTCGTGCAGCCACCGATCCTAATCTGGTCGCAGCCTTTAAACAGCATCTGGAAGAGACACGCGGACAAATTGAACGTATCGATCAACTGGTTGAACTCACTGAAGGTGTGCAGATCAAACGGATGAAGTGTCATGCGCTGGAAGGATTGGCTGAAGAAGCGCAGGAGATCATCGATGAAGTGGAGAAAGGGCCGGTTTGCGATGCCGGACTGATCGGTGCTGCGCAGAAGGTTGAACACTATGAGATCGCCACCTACGGTACTTTGCGCGCGTTAGCCTTAAAACTGGATTATCAGGATGCCGCGAAGTTGTTGGGTGAAACGCTGGAAGAAGAAAAAGCCACCGACGAAAAACTGACGCTGATTGCTGAAGAGCAGGACTAATCCACCGTGGAGGAGGCTAATGCAGCCAGCCTCTTCCAACCTGAAAAATCCGCTTGCGAATTCCTGGGTTAAAAATCACTTCATTCTCAGTATGCTAATGCCTCTTTTCTCAAACTCACGTTTGAACACGGTTATGAAAACAGAGGATTTGCATGCCTGCCAACGGTCACTCCGCAGAGCCCAACACGACCTTACGTGCTGGGCGCTTCTTACTGATGCAGAAACTACTACGCCGCGACAAAACGCCCGTCGCGCTGTTGCTGCTGGCCGCGCTGGTCGGTGTGTTAACCGGTTTAGTTGGCGTGGCCTTTGATAAAGCCGTCAATTTTGTGGTGCATATGCGCTTAAGCTGGCTTGAGGGTGCGGGTGACAATCTGCTGGTGAAAATCGCCGGCGCGTTTATGCTCTCTGCGCTATTAGGCGCTGTCGGCTACTTGCTGGTGCGACGTTTCGCGCCGGAAGCGGGCGGATCGGGCATTCCCGAAATTGAAGGCGCGCTGGAGGAACTTCGTCCGGTGCGCTGGTGGCGCGTGCTGCCGGTGAAATTTATCGGCGGCATGGGTGCGTTAGGATCAGGCATGGTGCTGGGTCGCGAAGGACCGACCGTGCAACTGGGCGGCAATATCGGCGGCATGTGTGTTGATCTGTTCCGCGTAAAATCTTCTGAGTCTCGCCACACGTTGCTGGCAACCGGCGCTGCAGCTGGTTTGTCGGCCGCTTTCAACGCGCCGCTGGCCGGCATCCTGTTTATTATCGAAGAGATGCGTCCGCAGTTTCGCTACAGCCTGATTTCCATCAAAGCGGTGTTTGTTGGCGTTATCGTTTCCAGCATTGTTTTCCGCGTGTGTAATGGCAACGAAGCAATCATTAATATTGGTCAGCTGCAGGATGCGCCAACCAATACGCTGTGGCTTTATTTAGTGTTGGGCGTGTTATTTGGTGGCTGCGGCGTGGCGTTTAACCGCTTCATTTTCCTCGCGCAGGATCAGTTTCAGCGTTTGCATAAAGGCCGCGTTGCACCCTGGGTGCTGTGGGGAAGTTTGCTGGCGGGGATGTGTGGCGTGATTGGTCTGTTTCTGCCACAAGCGATTAACGGCGGGATTGCGCTGATTCCTGATTTCTCCAGCGGAGCTTACAGCGCGCTGGCGCTCTTTGCCATTTTCGCACTGCGCACGTTGATAACTATTTGCTGTTTTTCCTCCGGCGCGCCGGGCGGTATTTTTGCCCCGATGCTGACGTTGGGCACGCTGTTAGGTACCTGCTTCGGCCAACTCTGCATGCAGTGGTTGCCGGGTTTGCATCTGGAGCCAGCAACCTTTGCCGTGGCTGGTATGGGCGCGCTGTTTGCGGCCTCGGTGCGTGCGCCGCTGACCGGCATTGTGCTGGTGCTGGAGATGACCAACAATTATCAGCTGATTTTGCCGATGATCATTACCTGTCTCGGCGCGACGCTGGCCGCGCAATTCTTCGGCGGCAAACCGCTGTACTCCTCAATTCTTGCGCGCACGCTGGCGAAAGCGAAACAGATAAATGTGCAGTAGGTGAATCGGTCGCCATGAATGGCGACCCTACGACGTCTGATGCGCATTCATCAACCAATCTGAAAACGCCGTCATTGCGGTGCTTTCAGGTCGCGACTGCAAACGCGTTAACCAGTAGCCGCCGAGATCGATTTCTGCGGCGAAAGGGCGCACCAGCCTCTCGCTTTGCAGCAGGTGATTGAAAATTTTCACCGGTGCCAGCGCAATCCCCGCGCCCAGTAATGCCGCTTCGATCATCGTCAGGGATGAGTCAAAAATCATCACCGGATGCGCAGGTGATGGCGCATGTTCATTAATGCTGTGCAGCCATTGGCTCCACTCATCACGGCGGAACGATCGCAATAGGGTGAATTTGTGCACGTCTGCAGGCTGCTGCAACTGCCGGGCAATGGCGGGATTACACAGCGGCGATAACGGGGCTGAACAAATAAACTGCGCTTCGGTGCCGTGCCAGGCGCCGCTGCCAAAGCGAATGGTGTAATCATGGCCCTCGGCGGCTGGATCGACGCGATTGTTGTGGGTGGAGAGTTGCAGCTCTATGTGCGGATAGCGGCGGTTAAAATCTTCTAAAAGCGGCAACAGCAAACCGGTGGCAAAGCTTCCCACCGCGCCGACCTTTAATTTCTCGCGCATCTGACCCGATGAGAAGCGATCCAGCGTATCGGCAATGCGATCGAATGAATCGTTTAATACCGGCAACAGGCTTTCGCCTTCGGTGGTCAACATCAATCCGCGCGATACCCGCACAAACAGCTGGCAGCCGAGCTGCTGCTCCAGCGATTTCACCTGCTGACTTACGGCTGCATGGGTTACATGCAGCTCAATAGCAGCGTTAGTAAAACTTAGATGACGTGCGGCGGCTTCAAAGGCTCTGAGCGCGTTAAGTGGAATATAAGGGCGAGTCATGCGGTGACCTGTAAGAATTTCTATTGTCTGACGCTAAAATTAACAGTTTGTTGCTGCCTGTCAAAGTGGGCAAACTGCCCGCGGAACAACAACCCGGAAGGTTAATAACAGTGAAATTGATTTCTCAAACTTTGATAGCAACAGCACTGACATCGGCGTGCTCAATGGCGTTCGCTGCGACGCCTGATGTGGACGCCATCGTTGATCAGGCCATCAAACCGCTGATGCAGCAGCAAGCCATTCCCGGCATGGCGGTGGCGGTGGTGGTTAAAGGCCAGCCGCACTATTTCACCTGGGGTATGGCGGATGAAAAACAGCAGCGTCCGGTCACGCAAGATACGCTGTTTGAACTGGGTTCGGTGAGTAAAACCTTCACCGGCGTGCTGAGTAGCGTCGCGGTGAACAAAGGCGAGATCGCACTGAGCGATCGCGCCAGTCAATACTGGCCGGCGCTGAATACGCCGCAGTGGCGTGACATCACGCTGCTGCAATTGGCGACGTACACCGCCGGCGGCTTGCCGTTGCAGGTTCCTGATGTCGTGACCGATGAAAAGGCGCTGGCGAACTTCTATCAACAATGGCAACCGCAATGGGCGCCGGGCAACACGCGTCAGTATGCGAACAGCAGCATCGGCTTGTTTGGCTGGCTGGCGACGAAACCCAGCGGGCTGACATTTGAGCAAGCAATGCAGCAACGCGTGTTTACGCCGCTGCAGCTTAAGCACACCTTTATCACCGTGCCGGACAGTGAGAAGGATGCTTACGCATGGGGTTACCGCGAAGGCAAGCCGGTGCGCGTGTCGCCGGGCATGTTGGATGCCGAAGCCTATGGCGTGAAGTCGTCAATTAAAGATATGGCGCGCTGGATGCAGGCCAACATGGATCCGCAGCAGGTAAAAGACCAAACGCTGCAGCAGGCGCTGAATTTCGCGCAAACGCGTTTCTATCGTACCGATGCGTTATATCAGGGGTTGGGGTGGGAAATGCTGAATTGGCCCGCTCAGGCAGACATGGCAGTGAAGGGCGCGGATAACAAGGTAGCGCTCGGTCCGCAGCCGGTAAGGGATGCGAAAGCACATCCGCGTGTCACCGCGTCGTGGGTGCATAAAACCGGCGCAACGGGCGGATTTGGGGCTTATGTCGCCTTTATTCCAGAGAAGCAGGTCGGCATTGTGATCCTGGCGAACAAAAATTATCCCAATACCGAGCGGGTTAAAGCGGCGATGCAGATCCTGAAAGCGTTGCAGTAAGCGGGTGGGGCGAACTTTTCGCCCCATTTAGATCAACTACACTTAATGGGTGATTAACCAAGGAGCTGCAAATGAGCCATCACCCAAAAGATAAACGTGACGTGAATGATGAAAAACATCCCGCTAAGGACAATCCCAGTGAACACGGTGAGATTCCCAGAACGCGCGATGACAGCGAAGATGACAAAAAAGATCCGTTTAACGACGAATAATCAACATCACCAGTAACGGCAGGGCGGCAAACAGTGTTAATACGGTTGACGCGCCTGCCTGCGCATAGAGTTGTCCGAACAGTAGCGATCCAATGACCTGGCCCGTCGCCAACATGAAGAACAGCATGCCTACGCCGATGGCGGGGACATTTTCCGTTGCTGCTGCGCCCCACACCAGCAATACGCCCGAGAGCGTGACGTACGCGGCGCCACCCAATGCCACGGCGGGAAATAGCCAAACTGAGTAGTGATGGCTGAACGCCAGAAGCAGCAAGGGAACGGCGAGGCAGCACTGCCACGCAGTAAGCGGCAAAGCTGCAGAGCGGCGTTTTTACCGGCTTCGCACGCCTGCGAAGCACCAATAATTAACGCTGAAGTGAGAACACCTTCAAACAACAGCCAAATGGCATCGGCTAACGCCAGATGATGCTTGCCGAGCGCCTGTTGAACAGCCCGCGGATCGTTTTACTTTTGCAAATTTCAGGATGCTGTAGTTTTACTTAAGGAATAGTTATTGCTGACTCCAACCGATCCAGCGCAAACAAAATGCCGTAACGCCGTGCGTTTTTTGCCTCTGGCAGCGGCAGCCAGATATCGGCCTGATTCGCCAGGTCTAAGGTCTGCGCACAGAGCGCGATCACCGGCGTTTTTTGAATATGGGCATGGTGTACCGTGCTGAGCACGTGGCTGTTAACCGCGTCAGGCGCGAGAATCAGCAACAGATCATCCGGCTGTAAACGACTCAGTGTCATGCTCAGCAGGTTGTCATCCTGAATCCATGCGATGGGCAATCCAGCGCTTTGCAGACGCTGATGGACTTCCGCCACCAGCGCGGTCTGTGGCCCCGACGCGCCAATTAGCAGCACGCTTCTGGCCTTGTGCAACATCTCTGCGGCACGTTGCCAGGTTGCGGTTTCCGCTTGCGCGTATTGCTGACTTAACGCCTGAGTAATCGCATCGATGGGCGCAATGGCGTTACTGGTTCGCTGCTGTGGCGCGCGTGCCAGCCGCATGCGTAAATCGCGGATATCTTCGCAACCCAGCGAACGGGCAAAGCGGGTGATGGTGGCGGCGCTAACTTCGGCACGTCCGGCAAGTTGTTCGATGGTGGCGGAGGCAGCAAAAGCGGTGTCGCTGAGAATCGCCTCGGCAACGCGTTTCTCCTGCTGGCTGAGCGATGATTGCCGCTGGCGAATGACATCAATCAATTCCACGTCCTGTTGCTGACCGGCTTTACGCACCTGACGAAGAAAATCATCGAGATCCTGACAGCCTGCCGACGTGGCAAAGCGTCGCAGCACATCCGGACTCACGCCAGCCTGCGTGGCGAGACTTTCCATGGTGGCCTGCTCAGTCGCACCCAATTTAGCCAGAAAAAAACGCGCCAGCCTCGATTCCTGCGCATCCGCGCGCTCCGATTGCTGCCGTAATTGCCAGACAATATCCATCAGCTCATCACATCCTCATTAGCGAGCGTCCATCATGCATGAAATAATTTTTCATGTTGAGTTTTTTTTCATCGGAATACCGTTTTTCATCGCCGATTGTCAGGGTTGTTACTGTTAAATTACGGTTAAGATCACACTCGTGAAAAATATTTTCATGATGTATTTTGTCATATGTCTATGATTTATATTAGTAAATTATCAAACCATCAGAAAATCATCTGCCCGTAGCCACTTTACAGCTTCTCTGAGACGGGTCTTAAATGGCCGGGACAAATCACAGGAGAAGAAATTATGCGCATCGTACTTTGCTGTGCTGCAGGCATGTCCACCAGCATGCTGGTGAGCAAAATGCAGCACGCTGCTTTAGGTCGCGGTCTGGAGATCGATATCAAAGCTGTGCCGGTGGCGGAATTCGAACGTATTCTGCCGGATGCCGATGTCGTTCTGCTCGGCCCGCAGGTGCAGTTCGAAGCTGCCCGTCTTACCGCCATTGCCGCGCCGCAGGGCAAATCTGTCGCCGTCATCGACATGATGGATTACGGCATGATGCGTGGCGAACAGGTGCTTGATAAAGCGCTGGCGTTACACACCGCCTAACTGTCCGTTTTAACCCATCTAACCGACATTACACGGCTTGTGCTGTGGGGGATTTTGCATGTCTGAAATCGTGGCTATCGAGTTTGAAGAGGGAATTATGCTGCTGCTGGTGCAAGCCGGCGCAGCGCGCAGCGCGGCAATCAGCGCGCTGCGGCTGGCACGAGAAGGGCGCTTCAGCGAGGCGCAACAGCAGTTGGCGGCGGCGAGTGAAAGCATTAGTGCGGCGCACCAGCAGCAAACCGCGCTGATTGGTCTGGACGAAGGCAGCGGCAAGTTGCCCGTCACGCTGATTCTGGTCCATGCCCAGGATCATCTGATGAACGCCATGCTGATTCAGGATCTGGCAGGCGAAATCATTGAACTTTACCGCCGCACTGCGGCAGGAGGCACGAATGCTTAAGATGGCCATTATTGGTGGTGGCAGCAGCTATTCTCCGGAGTTGGTAGAAGGGATCATCAATCGTTATGCGCAGCTGCCGGTGACGGAACTGGCGCTGGTGGATGTCGAGCAGGGGCGTGAAAAGGTACATGTCATCGCCGATCTCACTCGCCGTATGCTGCAGCAAAATGGGCTGGAGCAGGTGAAAGTCAGCGTGCATTTTGAACTCGATGAAGCGATTCGCGGCGCCCGATTTGTGCTGACGCAGCTGCGAGTGGGTCAACTCGCCGCGCGTGCCGCAGACGAGCGCCTCGGGCTGAAATATGGACGACTCGGCCAGGAAACCACCGGCGTGGGCGGTTTTGCCAAAGCGCTGCGCACCATTCCGGTGATGCTTAACGTGGCGCGCAAAGTGGAAGAGCTGGCGCCAGATGCCTTTATCATCAACTTCACCAATCCGGCGGGGATGGTGACGGAAGCGGTGTCGCGCTACAGCAAGGCGAAAATTATCGGCCTGTGTAATGTGCCGGTGAATATGCACCACATGATTGCCGGCATGCTCGACGCGTCCTGGGATGAGGTGCAACTGCGCTTCGCCGGGCTCAATCATCTGGTATGGGTGCATCAGGTGACCTGTCGCGGCGAGGATGTCACTTCACAGGTGATTGAACAACTGTGCGATGGCCAATCGCTCACCATGAATAACATCAAAGATATGCCATGGTCGCCGCAGTTCCTGCGCGCGCTCAAGGCGATTCCGTGCCCGTATCATCGCTATTACTGGCAAACGCCGCAGATGCTGGCTGAAGAGCAGGAGAAAGCGCAAAACGGTCACGAAGGCACGCGCGCGGAGCAGGTAATGAAAGTGGAAGCCGAGCTGTTCGAGCTGTACGCCGATCCGCATCTGGCGCACAAACCTGAACAACTGAGTTTTCGTGGCGGCGCGTATTACTCCGAAGTGGCGGTTGAGCTGATCAGCGCGATTCATAACGACAGTGGCAACAATCTGGTGGTGAACTGCCGCAACAACGGCGCGATTCATGGTCTGCCGGATGATGCGGTGGTGGAAGTGAACTGCCTGGTAGATGCGCAAGGCGCGCATCCGCTGGTGTTTGGCGAGTTGCCGCCGCTGATGAATGGCCTGACGCAGCAGATCAAAGCGTTTGAACGTTTGACCATCGAAGCCGCCGTGCACGGCGATCGTCAGCAAGCGCTGCTGGCGCTGCTTGGCAATCCGTTAGTCGGTGATGTCGCGACCGCCGAAGCGTTGCTGGAAGAAGTGCTGACCCTTAATAAGCTGTGGTTGCCGCAGTTCGCCACGCCATAATCCGTTGCGCCACCGAGCCAGAGGAACACTTATGTCTAATCGTACTTTTATAGACCGTTATGTCTTGCCCGTCGCACTGAAAATTGCCGGTCAGAAGCATGTGCTCTCCGTGCGTGACGGCATCATTCTCAACATGCCTTTTATGCTGATTGGCAGCTTCTTCCTGATCTTCGCCTATCTGCCGATTCCAGCGTGGGGCCATTTGATGGCGGATCTGTTTGGCGACACGTGGCGCAACAAACTGCTTTATCCGGTGCGCGCCACCTACGACATCATGGCACTGATCTCCAGCTTCGGTATTGCCTACCGTTTGGCGGAGAAGTATCGCACGCTCGATCCGCTCACCAGCGGCGCGATGGCGTTAGTGGCATTTGTGATGACCATTCCGCAGCAGACGCTGTTTGCTCCGGTGGAAGGCGCGCCGACGCAGTTGGTCACCGGCGTGTTGCCGATTTCGCTGATTGGCAGCCAGGGCTTGTTCGTGGCTATCGTCATTGCACTGCTTTCCACTGAGATTTATCGCTTTGTGCATAACCGTAATCTGGTGATCAAGATGCCAGAAGGCGTGCCGCCAGCGGTGGCGAAATCCTTCCTCGCGCTGGTGCCGGGTTTCTGTGTGCTGGCAGTGGTGTTGATGCTTCGTCTGGCGGTGGAAGCCTCACCGTTCGGCGATATCAATAACCTGATTGCGACTGTGATTGGTCTGCCGATGCATCACGTCGGTGGCACGCTCCCCGGCATGATTTTCTCAGTGCTGCTGATTGGCATTCTCTGGACGCTTGGGCTGCACGGCGATGCAATAGTGCTGGTGTTTATTCAGCCGGTTTGGCTATCGAATATGAGTGAAAACCTTGAGGCGTTCCAGCATAACCAACCGATCCCGCACATCTTTACCCAGCAGTTTTACGATTTATGGATTGCGCCGGGCGGCACCGGCGCGCTGCTGGGATTGGTGATCTTTATGCTGATCCGCTCACGCAGTCGTCAGATGAAGCAGCTCGGTAAAATTGCCGCTCCAGCGGCGCTGTTCAACATCAGCGAACCATTGGTGTTCGGCATCCCGCTGGTGATGAACCCGTATTTGTTTCTGCCTTTCATCCTGACGCCGGTGGTGTTGGTGATTGTGTCATGGGCGGCGATGAGCACCGGTTTAGTGGCACCTCCAGCGGGCATTGCGCTGCCATTTACCACACCGATTTTCGTTAGCGGTTATCTGGCAACCGGCGGGCACATTTCTGGCACCGTATTGCAGGTGGTCAATCTGACGATTTCTCTGGTGATTTACTATCCGTTCTTCCGCGTCTGGGATCGACTGAAGTTCCGCGAGGAAGAAGCGAGCCTGCAGCAAGCGAAAGTGGTAAGCGAAGCGGTAACGTCTTGAATTAATAGGCAGAAGCGCATGAATGTGTGCTTCTGCCTCTCAGAAATTGGTTGCCCGAAATGCAAATTAATCACGGGAAAGGACTAATTTACAATTCTCTTTGAGGTCTAACTATCACGCAACTGACTGTTATTGCTGATTTTATTTCAAATGATTAAATTTAAAACGTTTTTCCTAAAAGAAAATTCTGTACTCTTATTACACCTTTGTATATTTTTGTCGGCAAGCAGTGATGAGACAACTATCCCACTGAAATTTACGCATTCAATCATTAACCTCAGCAGGCTCTCTTGATAGATTTTTTTTCTAAAATTAATAACAACCTCTTTTTATTAAACTCAATCAGTTTAGTTAGATCTCTATTGGTCTTTCTTTTCAGACCATTCCATTAATCTTAACACCACTAAATAAAATGCTGGCACTAATGTCGCCAGGGGAAATGCATGCAAAAAATGAATATCAGTACCGATTTTATCGCCTATTTTAATTGCGGTTCTGCACAGCTAAAATCTGAGGCCGAAATATTGGGTTCAGTCATTACGGCGATCATAAAAGACAAAAAAACTGTTACTAATAAAAGCATTATCGCCTATCTGCTGGCAGAACTTGAGAGCACCAATGATGTGATTTTCCAGGATTGCTTGCGTAATACCCTGCAAATCGTGCTCGGAAAGACGCCAGACGATGATGGATTTTCAGGCTAAGATATTCTCCCATTAATAGGATTATCAGTATTAAACTGGTTTTCAATTTCAAAAGTTCAGGAATTATCTGACAGTATTAAACCTTGAGAAAAGCGTTATAATGACTGGACCGACCAGAATAATCTGGCACACAGATAAATCCATCAACAAGTGATATTTTATGAATTACAGCAATTTTTCTGCAAAAGTGAGTTTCTGGCCAAATATGCATTTCACCGCAATAGAAATTCAGCAGTGCGGCGATCTCTATGAGATATATGCCACGGATATTTCCCGTCTCGCTAAAAGTAAGCTTTTCGTGGGGCGTACCCATGATCAACATCTGGCAGATTCCTACGCCAAACAGTTCGAAGAATGGCTGCCAAAAGTAAACCGTGAAATGAAGCTGCGAGAAATTACGCCTTTAGCCAGAAACACAGCTTCCTCGCGGATAAACCATCAAACAGAACTTGAAATTCTGCCGGGCTATTTGCACAACCAACGTGGGATGTAAAAATCTGCGAGCCATTACAGGCTGATTATTGGTCTCCTGCCATGAATGGCTTTTGCTTGTCAGCATGACACAGGTTTCCCAACGATAAATTCGCACAATGGAAAGCTTCTCTTTCCAGTGCGAGGAATGGTTGTGGACAACATTAAAGTCGGACTTTTTGGTATCGGACTTGAAACCTACTGGCCACAGTTTGCTGGGCTCAAGGAGCAACTTGAGCACTATCTTGCTGTGGTATCCCGGCGGCTACGAACTTACAACGCTGAGACTGTGGATGCCGGCCTGATCGATAACAGTGAGAAAACCGAGCAGGCGACGCAATTGTTCTCTAAGGAGAATGTTGACGTTGTGGTGTTATACATCACCACCTATGCGCTCAGTTCTACCGTGCTTCCTCTGGTGCAAAGCCTTAACAAGCCGGTTCTGATTTTGGCGTTGCAGCCGGAAATGTCGGTGCCTTGTCAGTAAATCAATCTACTCACCAAGCGCGAAGACCGCACCGGCCAATGGCTGGCGCACTGAAATATCCAGGCAGCCCGAATTACGTAAGGATATCCAGCAAAGCCGCCCTCTGAAATAAAATCTTACTCACTCAATGGTTAAATCGTATACGTTCAACCAGACCATTGCTTTCGCATTCTAAAAAACTAAACCAGGCTAAATAATTCATCGTTATTAATGGGCCAGTTTATTGGATATAAGTGAGGAAGGAATGGATTTTGTACAACGTACCATCCAGTTAGCCATGAAGAATGTTGAAGAGGGCGGTCGCCCGTTTGCAACGGTCATTGTCCGTGATGGCAAGGTGATCGCTGAAAGCGCGAACCGCGTAGCTCAGACCAACGATCCCACCGCTCATGCTGAAATTCTGGCCATTCGCGAAGCCTGCCGCGAAACAGGCAGCGAAAATCTCACCGACTGCGACATTTATATTCTCGCCAGCCCATGTCCAATGTGCTTAGGCGCGCTTTATTATTGCAGTCCAAAGCAAGTTATTTACATCACTAAACGCGAGGAGTATTCAACCTATTATCGCGACGACCGCAAATACTTTGAACTTGACACTTTCTACGACGAATACAGTAAACCGATTGAACAACGTCGTTTGCCGATGAAATATGATCCACGACCTCAGGCATTAGATGTGTATAAAAGTTGGCAAATATTAAATAAGTAATAAAGGATATTCACGCGCAGCCCGTGCTGCGCGTTGCCCCGGTAATGAACGCTGCTCAAACCGCTCTACCGGCATATACATGCGCCTTCTCTACTTGTCGATGCTGATTTCAGCACTCAAGAGTACAAATGCAAAAACGTAAATCAGGAACTTAGGAACGGGCGGTCTGGAAGTCTCTATCCTGGAGTTTGGTTGCATAGGACTAAAATTTGGATATGGCGCAGCATTGGATTTCGATGAAAATATTGGCGGCGCGGCGTTAACGCTTAGTGCGGCGGATATTACAGAGATTGAAACATTACTGGCAAAAATGCCGGTGATCGGCCACCGCTACTTAGCGCAGATGCAGGCAACCATCAATCGCTGATCGCCAAAGCGGTTGTAATGCGTGAGTCGAGCTGCCTGCTGGCGCAGGCAGCTCAGGTTATTACTTAGATTGCTGCTGTTTACTATCTTCTTCTTTCTGCTTTTTATTCGCCATATGATGACCAACGGCACAACCGGCGGCCGCGCCAGCCACGCCGTGATGCGCCATGTGGCCCGCAACACCGCCGACTACCGCACCTTTAATACAGCCCTTGGCTTCAACCTGAGAAGTGACCGACAGCAACACGCCCGCAGTCAATACAATCAGAGAAAATTTACGCATTGGTTTACTTCCTTATTCATTATCGACATGCTGATTGTAGTTATCCTCGGTGAACTTAACGTATTAAACTGTAAGCAAAAATATCTTTATGCCATAAAGGTTTTAACAAAAATGATCACATCATCAGCAGGCATTTTAATCCTCGCGGCAGGTCAAGGTTCGCGCTATATCGCCAGCGGCGGCAGCGGTAATAAATTGCTTGCCAGCATGGGCGATGAGGCGAAGTCGGTGATTGAAACCGTCATCGAACAGGCGAAGCTGAGCGAATTGCCGGTAGCGCTGGTGACGCGTCCAGATTATCTGGCGGTGCGAGAACATGCTGAACGCGCGGGCGTGCAGCTTGTGCTGTGTGAAAGCGGCGGCAGCGGTGAATCGATTGCGGCGGGCGTAGCGATGACCGATCGCTGGAATGGATGGATCATTACGCTGGGTGATATGCCGTGGCTAACGGCGGCGCATCATCGGCGAGTCAATGAGGCGCTGGAGCAGGGCGCGGCGCAGGTTCGTTTTACTTACAAAGGAAAACCCGGCCATCCGGTCGGGTTTGATCGGCGCTACGCTGAGGCGTTACGCCATTTGCACGGCGATGAGGGCGCCAGAGCGCTGCTGGATGCGCGCTTACTGGTCACCCTTGAAGCGGATGCCGATGTGCACCTTGATATTGATGTGTTAGCTAAACCACGTTGAGCCGGGCCGCCGCGACATCGGCAACAATTGACAATGCCAGCGTGCGAGCATCTCTCGCCTGCGCAAAGATGCCAATCGGCGCTTTGATGCGGGCAATCTCATCTTCCCTAAATCCCAGCGACAGCAGTTTCTCAACGCGCGTTGCATGCGTGCGTAGGCTGCCTAATGCACCGATATAGAAGGGCGCAGAACGCAGTGCCGCCAGCAGCACCGGCAGTTCACGATCCAGATCGTGATAGAGCAAAATCACCGCCGTGAAGGGATCGAGATTCTGCGTCTGCACATCCTCGCCGGATAGCACTTCGTAGCCGGCGGCCTGCGCAATGGATGTGGTCGCTAGCGCTTCGACTGAACGTCCATATACCGCGACACGCGTTTTTGGCAGATAGCGAGTGATAAAGGCATCATCCTGCCAGCCGGATATCTCAGCGTAATCCGCGCTAGCCAGCCGTTGAAACTTCGGCAAATAGCACAGCGCAGCGGGTTGCCGCTTTGCCAGCAGATCCAGCACGTTTCTCAACGGCTGCGCATCTCGTAGCCGATGGAAAGCCAGCGTGATCCCACCACCACAGGGCAGCACAATATCCAGATAAGGCGATCCTTCGCCATAGCGTACAACGCGATCTTTTCCGCTGGCGATAACCTGCAACGCTTCGTAAGCAGCCGCTGCTTCTACGCAGCCGCCGGAAACATAGCCGCAATAGCGGCCATCTTCCCGCACCACCATTTGCGCACCCAAGGCGCGCGCCGCGCCGCCGCGGATTTCAACCAGGGTGATCAACACGACGGCGAAATCCGCCTCCATTGCTTCTAATGCAAAGCGCAGAATGGTTTCGCTGTCATCGGTCTGCAAAGCCTGCTGCGGCTTAATCTGCGGTTGCAGATCGTCATCAATCAGTAGCTGCTGCACTGCGCTTCTCCTCAGCGTTAGACAAGGGCGGGCAAGCCTTTAAGTAACTTATCCAGCGTGACCGGATAGTCACGCACGCGCACCCCGGTGGCGTTGTAAATGGCATTGGCGATTGCCGCGCTGACGCCGCACAAGCCCAGTTCACCGACGCCTTTGGCTTTCATCGGTGATGAGATGGGATCGGTGTCATCAAGGAAAATCACCTCCTGCTGCGGGATATCGGCGTGAACCGGCACTTCGTAGCCCGCCATATCGTGGTTGACGAAATACCCGAGGCGCTCATCGACGAACAGTTCCTCCATCAACGCGCCACCTAGGCCCATCGTCATAGCGCCAATCACCTGACTGCGCGCGGTTTTGGGATTGAGAATGCGTCCGGCGGCACAAACCGCCAGCATGCGCCGCACACGCACTTCGCCGGTGGCGACATCCACGCCGACTTCGATGAAGTGTCCGGCGAAAGTGGATTGCTGATATTGCTCGTCAAGATCGCCAAACTCGATGGTATCTTCCACGGTGATGATGGCTTCGGCGGCGGCCTGGGCGAGCGTCGCGCTCTGGTTGCCGTCATGCACCTGACCCTCGCTGAAGGTGGCGCGTTGCGCGTCAAAGCCCAGTTTGCTGGCGACCGCTTCACGCAATTTCACGCAGGCGGCGTAAACGCCGGAGGTTGAGGTGTTCGCGCCCCATTGGCCGCCGGAACCGGCAGAAACCGGGAAGTCAGAATCGCCTAAGCGAACCACCACGCGCTCAATCGGCACGCCCATCATCTCCGCCGCGGTTTGTGCGAGGATGGTGTAGCTGCCGGTGCCGATGTCGGTCATGTCGGTTTCAACGGTGATGATGCCTTTACCATCCAGATGCACGCGCGCACCGGAAGACGTCACCATGTTGTTACGAAAGCCCGCTGCAACGCCCATGCCGACCAACCAGCGCCCATCCTTAACCATCGCCGGTTTAGCGTTGCGACCTGACCAGCCAAACCGCTCGGCGCCGGTGTTCAAACACTCAACCAACTGACGTCGGGAGAAAGGGCGCTCGGGTTTGGCCGGATCGACCTGCGTATCATTGAGAATGCGGAAAGCGATGGGATCGATCCCGACTTTTTCCGCCATTTCATCGATGGCAATCTCCAGCGCCATCAATCCCGGCGCTTCGCCCGGTGCGCGCATGGCGTTACCTTCAGGTAGATCCAGCGTGGCCAGTCGTAATCCGGTAAAGCGGTTAGCACCGGCGTAAAGCAGTTCCGTCTGCTGCACGGCAGTTTCCGGTGTGCCATCCGGCAAATTACCGGACCAGCTTTCATGCGCGATGGCCTGAATCTTACCGGATTGATCGGTGCCGATGCGGATGTGCTGAATGGTGGCCGGTCGATGCGTGGTGTTATTGGCGATGAGTGGCCGAGGCAGCATCACTTTGACCGGACGCTGAACGGCGCGCGCGCCCAACGCAGCTAACACCGCATCGCTGCGCAGGAACAGCTTGCCGCCAAAGCCGCCGCCGATATAAGGCGACACGATGCGGATCTTTTCCATCGGCATGTTGAGCGTGGCGGCCAGATCGGTGCGGCACCAGTCGATCATCTGATTCGAGGTCCAGACGGTGAGTTTGTCACCTTGCCATGTTGCCATCGAGGCGTGCGGTTCCATCGCGGTATGACTCTGGTCCGGCGTGGTGTAGTGCGCATCTAAGTTGACGTCAGACGCAGCAAACGCAGCGGCGAAATCACCCACGGCCTTGTCAGGCGTGTCTTCGGGAGAGGAAGTGACCCCCGGCTTTTGCTGCGCGAGATTATAAACACCGTGCTCTCGCTGATAATCCACCTTGACTAAACTCGCCGCGGCACGCGCCTGCTCAAACGTCTCGGCAATCACCAATGCGACCGCCTGATGATAGTGTTCGATGGTATCTTCAGCCAACAAACGGGCCGTATTTTTATCGCCTTTACCCAGTTTTCCTGCGTTGTTAGCTGTCACCACCGTTAAGACGCCCGGCGCATTTTGCGCGGCTTGCACATCAATGGCGGTGATTTTCCCTTTGGCGATCGGCGCGCCGACCACATAGCCGTACGCCGCGTCGGGCGCTTCGTTATGCCATTCGTAAGCGTAATGCGCCTGGCCGGAGGTTTTCAGCGGTCCGTCGATACGATTAAGTGGTTGACCGACCACTTTGAGCTGATCAATCGGATTATTGCCTGCGGGTTTTTCGAATTTCATCAGTTATCCCCTCGCTTCTGCCAATACGGAAGCGAGCGTGCGCTGCGCCAGAATGATTTTGAACGCGTTTTCAGCGGTGGGTTGTGCCGTGGCAAACAGCCGAACGCTCACCGCCTTAGCGCCCTGAATCACCGCGTTATCCGCCTCTTCCAGCCGCCACGGCTGATGTGCCACGCCACCGAGCGCCACGCGACCGGAGTTATCCGGCTGAATGATGGCGGCGACCGAGACCAGCGCAAAAGCGTAGGAGGCGCGATCGCGCACCTTACGGTAAATGTGTGTGCCGCCCAGCGGTGCCGGCAGTGAAACCGCAACAATCAGCTCGCCAGGATTGAGCACGGTTTCCAGATGCGGCGTGTTGCCAGGCGCGCGATAGAATTCAGCAATCGGGATGTTGCGCTCACTGCCATCCGGGCTGACCGTTTCTACCACCGCATCCAGCAAACGCATCGCCACTGCCATATCGCTCGGGTGGGTGGCGATACAGTCTTGACTGGTACCGACCACCGCATGCTGGCGACTAAAGCCGTCCAGCGCCGCGCAGCCGCTGCCGGGCAAACGTTTGTTGCACGGTTGGTTGGTATCATAGAAGTAGGGACAACGCGTACGCTGCAGCAAATTTCCTGCGGTGGTCGCCTGATTACGCAACTGACCGGAAGCGCCAGCCACTAACGCGCGTGACAGCACGCCATAATCGCGGCGAACGCGCGCATCGGCCGCCAGATCGGTGTTACGCACCAGTGCGCCGATGCGTAATCCGCCATCCGCCGTGGCTTCGATTTTGTCCAGCTCAAGGCCATTCACATCAATAAGATGTGCGGGTGTTTCAATCTCCAGCTTCATCAGGTCGAGCAAATTGGTGCCGCCCGCGATGAATTTGGCATTGGTATGTTGCAGGGCGCTGGTAGCGGCTTCGGCCGGGGTTTTTACCCGCTGATAGGTGAAGGCTTTCATGATTCCAGGCCCTCCGCGTAATCTTCTATCGCCGCAAGAATGTTGGAATAGGCCCCGCAACGACAGATATTGCCACTCATACGCTCGCGGATTTCATCCGCGGTGAGTTGCGGTGCGGAGACTAAATCGTGGGTGACGTGGCTGGGAATGCCCGCTTTGATCTCTTCCAGCACCGCCATCGAGGAACAGATTTGCCCCGGCGTGCAGTAGCCGCACTGGTAACCATCATGCTTAATGAATGCCGCCTGCAAGGGATGCAGCTCGTCAGGATTTCCCAAACCTTCAATAGTGGTAATTTCCGCATCCTGCTGCATCACGGCGAGCGTCAGGCACGAATTGATGCGACGACCGTTGACCATCACCGTACAGGCGCCGCATTGACCGTGATCGCAGCCTTTTTTGGTGCCGGTCAGATGCAGGTGCTCACGCAACGCATCCAGCAGCGTGGTGCGGGTATCCACATCTAATTGCTGCTGTATGCCGTTGACTTTGAAGCTGATTGGCAACATTGCAGGCGCGGGTGTTGTTAAGTGTTGGCTGCTCATGCCAAACCTCCAGTAAAAGGGTGAAATGTTGAGGTACAACTTATTTTTGTATGGTTTTAGAAGGGTAAGCATAGTCGGCATCTGCAAAAGCACTATCGGCAATCACTGAATGGGTTTATGAGCGAGAGTAATAAAAGCAGGTAGGGGCGGTTAAATGGGAGTGAAAAGCCTATGACAAAATGGGGTCACGATGACATCGATATAAATCCAACATAGTGTGTTTTATTGGCCTCAAGTGGCTTTTACACCCAATATGTTGGATTTAAGTTTGTCTTAGACGAGCTGTTGTTCCAAAAAGGCGATGAACGCTCTTACCTTGGAATTTAGCGCCGAACGCTCGTTAACACAGGCATAAATATTCATTGGCAAAGCCGCAACATCGCTTTTATCTCCTTGATCTGAGTGGAACAAAGCTATGAGTTGGCCCCGCTCAATCAACGGTTGAGCGATAAAACTCGCCAGCCGGGCAATGCCACCGCCGTTTTCGGCGATTTTCGCAATGATATCAATATCGTCACTGATGAACTCTGGATTGAGCTTTGCGTTCACCGGCTGGCCGTTGACCATAAACGTCCACGGAAGAAAGCGTCCATCGGTTGGATAGCGGAAAACTAAACATGCGTGCTGGCTCAGCTCTTCAGGCATTTTAGGAATGCCCGCGCGCGCCAGATAAGCGGGTGCAGCGCAGAAAATAAAGGGTAATGAGGCAATTTTACGGGCGATGAGTTGATCGTTTAGTTGCGCCTCAATACGAATACTGACGTCGACGCCTTCTAAACGGTGATCGACATTGCGGTCGGTACTGATCAGTTCGATATCAATATCGGGGTAAGTTTGTTTAAAAGCGGGCATCAGCGGGGCAAGAACGTGTCTGCCAAAAGCGGCCGTAGTGGCGATGCAAAGTGAGCCCTGCGGTTTGGTTTCAATCGCCGCAGCCTGCGAGGCAAGGTCAATGTCCTGGGGAATATGTCGGACTTTTTCAAAGTAGCGTTTACCGCTCTCGGTTAACGTCATACTGCGGGTGGTGCGTGATAACAATCGCACGCCTAAATGTGTCTCCAGACGCGCAACGCTCTGGCTGACCGCCGCTGGACTCATTCCTTTCGCGCGCGCGGCGGCGGCAATGCTGCCGTTTTCCACTACGCGGATAAACGTGTTAATCAATCCCAGTAAGTCCATACATCCCTCATTATGCGATTCGTTGCTTTTACTTAATAATGATTAAAGCAGCAGTGTTCTACCCGCATCATGATTCGCTTGATAGGTTACCGGCTGTTTTGCTTAAACTGACTAAACAGGATAGCGTTATGACAGCAGCCATTGAGAAAAATACCGCACGCAGACGCCTGCCAAAACATGTTTCACCTTACATCTTTGCGCTTTACATGGCGACCATCATGGCGTTTCTGATGAGCCTGGTCATCACCTTCGCCGAATTTGGTATTAGCCCGCATTATATGGAAAATGTGATGAATGCATATCAAGTTGCGATGCCAGCAGCTTTTGTTTGCATACTCGTGGTACGCCCGATTGTGGTCCGGTTAGTCGGGTTGACGGTGCAAGGTCATTGAAGGGTTTGCAACTCGCTCGTGTCAGTTCTCATTGAGCGCATACAACTCTGTTTTGCAAAAAGTCGATGAACGCTCGTACTTTTTCAGGTACATGGCGAGTGTTGGGGTAGAGCGCATAAATTCCCTGGCGGGGAAAATGATGATCTGGCAGTAGTTGGATTAACTTCCCCAGGCGCAACTCTTCCTTTACAAGCCACGCAGGTAAGAGGGCAATGCCAGCCACTCCTAGAGCAAAAGCCAGGAGTGATGCCGCATTGTCGGCCATGATTGTGGCGGGACTATGCACGTTGAAAATCACGCTTTCACAGGATGGTGTTGTAACTTGCCAGCTCAATGGTGCTGACAGACGGCTATGTGCAATCCATCTCGCATCAGCAAGTTGCTCCAGAGTGGTAATGGGATGGTCTTTCACAGTGTTGAGATAGTCTGGGGAAGCTACGGGATAAATATCGAAGCGATCGATGAGCCGTGCATGGTGACTTGAATCGGCAAGTTGGCCAAGCCGGATTGCCACATCAAAACGTCCAGAAATAAGGTCGTCATTCTTTGATGATGAAACGTGTTGAATACGCAGTTGTGGATGTCTGGATGAAAATTCTGCCAGAGCCGGCACAACCACTCGCGATCCATACTCGGGTGTAGTGGTAATGCGTAATAATCCAATCAATCCGGTATGATCGCGTCGTACTTCATCAAGGACGCGTTCAGCATCCTGCAGAAGTTGCCGGCAACGCTGATAAAACCTTTCTCCACTGTCCGTAGCAGACACACGTCGCGTGCTACGAGTCAGCAATGAGACACCCAGCTCACCTTCAAGCTGTTTAATATTGAAGCTGACTACCGCTTTAGTCAGCCCCAGCGTATCGGCTGCTTTAGTGAAACTACCGGCTTCTACCACTGCAACAAACATCTCAAGACGCTGCAGATTAATCATCAGTTACTCCCATTAAAGAATCCGACTGTCAAAATATCTTTGACAGTGTAACAACCGAATGCGCATTTATCATGGTAACTAATGTTCCTATAGTTCACGCATTATGCTGTTTTGATGAGAAAAAGATGACTTATCGTGTACGTGTGGGCTGTGTATATTTGCTAGGATTTTTTATCGACCTGGTAAACATGTTTATTGCCAATGTTGCTTATCCTGAAATTGCTCGTGAGTTTGACTCGCCGGTGAATCAACTGGCGTGGATAAGTAACAGCTATATTCTGGCGCTTACGCTGGTAATACCGCTTAGCAATTACCTGGCTAAACGTTTTGGCACTAAGCGCCTGTTTATGGTTTCCCTGATGATTTTCATTATTGGGAGTTGTGGTGTGGGGTCGTCTTCATCGCTAGTACAGTTGATTACCTGGCGAGGGATACAGGGAATGGGCGGTGGCATGTTGATTCCTCTGGAGCAAACAATGACCTATGCGTTGTTTAAAAGTCATGAACGCGCACGATTATCTTCTGCTGTGATGTTAGTAGCGTTACTTGCGCCAGCACTCTCGCCAGTTATCGGAGGGATATTGGTTGAAAGCCTCAGCTGGCGCTGGGTATTTTTTGCAAGTGTACCGCTGTCAGTTATCGCCCTTGCATTAGCCGCATGCTGGCTTAAATCAGACCAACGTCGCGAAAATCATGAGAGCCTGGATGTAGGAGGTTTGATCGGCGGTTGTACAGGATTGACCTTGATACTTTTTGGACTGACGTATCTGGGTGACTCTCAGCATTTCCAGCAAGGTGGTCTACTGCTACTGTTGGGCTCATTCATCATGGCCGGATACGTATGGAATGCCATGCATAAAACGCATCCTCTCCTAAACTTGCGCCTGGTAAAAGATCCTCTCTTACAGACCGCGATGCTGATTTACCAGTTCATACCAGGTTTATTCATGGGAGTGAGTATGATCGCTATGCTCTACCTGCAAAACCAGCTTGGCATGCATGCCTCATTAGTCGGAGCCATGATGCTACCATGGTCACTAGCATCGTTTGCGGCGATCACGTTGACCGGCAAAAAATTCAATACATTTGGGCCAAGCCCGTTATTTATTTCGGGTTGTCTGATTCAGGCGACAGGCATTGGGCTACTGGCCATGTCAGGTCATGATGCTGATGTTGTGATATGTATATCGGCCTTCACACTGATGGGATTCGGTGGGAGCTTATGCAGTAGCACGGCACAAAGTTCTGCTTTCATTCAAATAGCAGAGAATGAACTTGCTGATGCCAGCGCCATTTGGAATATCAATCGTCAGCTCAGCTTCTGTCTGGGCGTTACCCTCATCAGTCTGTTATTTAACGTTATAGCCGACACCGGGGTTCCAACATACCAAGCCTATCATCTGTGTTTTGCCATAGCGGCATGCAGCGCCGTTATACCCATAGCATGTTGTTTCCGCATAGCTAATCAGGACATTATATTTACTTTAAAACAGGAGCAAAAATGAATCGTTATTTCAAGGAAGTAATGGATGCGCATGAACTCATCCGCAATTGGCTGGGAAATTCAGCAGCGGATGATGAGGTTTGCGAGAAATTACTCGCTCGCTTTAGTCCAGCGTATTCGATGATGACGACGGGGGGTGTATTACTCAACTTCAACCAATTGAATAGTTTCTTTCGCACTCAGCGTGGCGCACGACCGGGCCTTAATATTGAAATCACTGATTTGCAGATTGTTGCTGAGAGTGAAGGGGGGGCAATCGTAACCTATAAAGAACGGCAGAAAATTTGCGAGCTGGCGGCTACACTTCGTTTTTCGACAGTTGTGTTTGAACTAAATCAGGATGGATCGGTGATCTGGCGACATCTACATGAAACATCGATGCATCTCGATTAAGCTTTGTTTTGTATTTAAAATGATCAAGGAGTTATCCAGTGCGTACCCGTGATTCGGCCCGTTTGCTTATTATCAATTCTCTCAATCAGGTTTTATTGTTCAGGTTCAGGCATGAAAATGATGCGCTGGCCGGTAAAGCATACTGGGCCACCCCCGGTGGAGGCGTGAAATCAGGAGAGACTTTTGAGCAGGCAGCCATCAGGGAGCTTAGAGAAGAAACAGGTATCTATGTTGATGATGTGGGGCAGCCGTTAACGGAGAGAACTTTTGAAATGACTCTACCCAGCGGTGAGGTGGTTCTGGCAAATGAGCGATTTTATTTAATTAAAGTCGCTGATGAAGAAATCAGTACCAGCGGATGGACTGAAAATGAAAAAACAGTCATTGATGATTATCACTGGTGGGATCTAAATGAACTGCGGAATAATGACGATGTGGTTTACCCCTCAAATATTCCCGATATCTGCTTAATGCGGGGTTAACTAGCTATCAGGTGACATTATCAAATTGGATTCTCAATTAGGTGCGCATAATCATGATTATGTTAAATGAAGTATCTGAACGCGCACTAAAACCTCACCTAATCCCGATATCAACCATCACCCTTTCGAGTGACGCTTCTGATCAAACATCCGCATTAAGGCGGCTGGTAATTATCTCAAGGCCAATCTGCTGGCCGTATGAAAGCTCAAGCGTGTTGCCATCTGGATCGGCGAAAAATGCCCAATAGCCTACTGGCGCGGATGATTGCTGCGCGGGTCGGCGTAACACGCCTTCGCGTTCTGCCAAAATAACTTTGGCATCAATCTCTTCTTTGCTGTCGCACGCAACGCCAATGTGACCAAACGGCCCTAAAGGAGTATCCACCGTGGTTTGAGATTGCACCAGCACCAGCGCAAACGGACGCGTCAAATCAGAAAGCCATGCGACTTTTTGCGCTTCTGCAATGCCGGGTTCACGCTCATGGATCACCTGCATCCCTGCGTAACGTTGATAGAAGTCGATGCTGCGTTCTAAATCTCTGACTTGCAGCGCTATGTGGCTAAAACCAATATCGTGCTGTTCCATATTCCATTCCTGTGAAATCACCAAAACAGGAATATGTCATAAATTGTTGCTGGCACTTGTTCATGAATGCCTAAATATGCAGCTCATACACCACGCAAGGCACATCGTAGTGTTGCTCAATCGCTTTGTAGGTCATGCCCAGCCGCTGCATCACCTTTTGCGATGCGGCATTTTCAGGATCGGCCACCGCGACCAGATAGTTAACCCCGACATGTTCGACCGCAAACTTAACCATCGCCTGCGCGGCTTCTGTGGCAAAACCTTTACCGTGATAATTAGCATTAAGACGCCAGCCTATTTCCAACGGCGCGCCATCCTGATTGGCTAAATGCTGCAGGCAGCACGCACCAACGATTTCGCCAGACGCTTTTTCCCGCATCGCCCACCAGGAAAAACCATATTGCTGCCAGCGCGATTGAACGCGTTCAATACTCGCCAGGGTTTCTTCTGGCGTTTTAACCACGCCATTACTGATATAACGCATAATTTCCGGGTCGTTTTCCATCGCCCGCAGTCCGTCAAAATGCGCGAGTTCAAAGGGTTCCAGCCGCAGTCGGGTTGTTTCTAATTCCATTATTCCTCCGCTTTATGAAGAGCCTGCACCAGCGTCATGGCATACGGTGACGCTTCAGAAATATCCAGCTGCTGCTCCAGCTCAATAAGATGATCGCGCATCAGTTGCTGCGCTTTAGCGGTATTACCGGCAATCAGTTCATCAATGATGTGCTGATGCTCGTCGCACTGACAAACCGGCATCTCATTGCGCTGATACAGCATCACAATTAACGAACTTAACACCATCAAATTATTGAGAATATCTTCCAGCACTTTGTTGTCGGCAATTTTGCCTAACAGCAGATGAAACGCGCCAAGCTGATACACCACCCGCTGTCGTTCCTGACTGTGAATCGCTTCATGTTCTTCTTTTTGCTGCTGCTGCAATTGCACGGCAAACGCCGCCATTTTTTGCGGTGTAATGCAGGCAATTATGGCCGATTCAATGGCATGGCGAGCGGTGAAGATCTCACGCGCGGTAGTGGCTGATGGCTGCTCAACAATGGCGCCGACATTAGGTTCGATGGTGACGATGTGTTGCAACGCCATGCGCTGCAGCGCCGCCTGCACATGGTTGCAATGCGTTCGCCCTGCCACACCACTTCGCCATCCGCCAGCAGGCAGTGATCGCCATCTCGATAGCCCACCACCCACGCGGCGCGCAGTCGGGTTACTTTTTCGCTCATCAGAACAGGCACTCCCCGTCAGCGGCGATCAGTTTGCCGCCTTTGAATACCTTACGGTCGCGCGGCAACTCCACCAGCGCTTCCACCATGCTACGGCCGGGAATCAACACCAAATCGGCGCGATTGCCGGGCTGCAAACCATAATTGTCCAGCGTCATCACGCGGGCACCGCCAAAGGTAATGGTGTGCGCCGCGCGCATAATCTGGCGATCCTGACGCCAGCGATAGCGCAGCCCCATGGTGACGGCGCGTTGCAACATATCGCCGCTGCCGTAAGGGCTCCAGGTATCGCGCACGCCGTCATTACCGGCGCAAAATGCCACGCCCGCGTCGGTGAGCAATTCATAAGGCGGAACCGCGATATCCGCCGGCGCGGTTGTTGCAACCGACATTCCCAGCTCCGCCATCTCTTCGGCAAACTGTTGTTGGCGCGCCGGTTCGACCATGCCGAGACAGAAGCCGTGGCTGAGCGTGACGCGATTATGCATCTGATAACGGCGGGTAAAATCAATCAGCAACTCAAGGCTAAACGCGCCCAGTTCACCGCGTTCGTGCAGATGAATATCCACTTTTTTGCCGTGACGAACCGCCAGCTCGAAGATGATCTGCAGATGGCGTACTGGATCTTTATCGTATGAACAGGGATCTAAACCGCCCACCAGCTCGGCGCCCATTTGCAGCGCGCGATCCAGCAGCGCTTCGGTGCCGGGACTTTGCAGAATGCCGCTTTGCGGAAACGCCACTATCTCAATATCCACCTGATCGGCCAGCCGACGCCGTGTTTCCAGCACGCCTTCCAGATTCGCCAGACCGATTTCGTTATCAATATCAACATGGGTGCGAATAAATGAGGTACCTGCCGCGATGGCGCGACGCGTGATACGTTCTGACTGCAACTGCGGATCGGGCTGCTGCTCGCGGCGATAATCGCGTTCATTGGCGATGATCGCCGCCAGATTGCGTGGCACTTCGTTGCGATACCAGTCTCGTCCCAGCAAGGTTTTGTCGAGATGTGCATGGCCATCCACTAAGCCAGGAAATGCCTGCATGCCGCTGGCATCGATGACTTTTGCGCCTGCGGGCATCGGCAAATTATGCCCACGCGTCGCGATAACGCCATTTTCGAGCAACAGGTCTACGCGCTGATTCTCATCAAACGGCATGACATGTTGAATTAACACACTTTCCATCGGCGATCTCCTATTCGGTGAGTCGCTGCTGGCAGCGGGCGATCAGCGCAAACTCATTTTCACGGCTCAGTTCGCCCTGACGCTGCGAGTTGGTATGACCGTGGCCGACCAGTTCACTGCCGGGCAGGCTTACCCAGCGATCGAGCAGCTGCGGGCAATAATCGATGATGGCGGTGTTGGCAATAACCGCTGGCGGAATACCCAGTTCGGCAAACAGATCGGCCAGATACCAGCCGCCGACCCGATTGCCGTAGTCGCGCCACGCATAGTTCAGCACGTCGAGACGATTCGCCCCTTGCGACAGCTTCGCGCCTTCCGGCAAGCCAAACGCGAAGTGCTCCAGATTCATGGCGATATACAGCGCCAGACCTTTACCTTTTGGCCACACGGGCAATACCTGATGTTCGATTGAGCTGTAGGCGTAACGCTGATGGCTGGCGATATCCCACATAACCTGCGGCGATGACATAACGGCCTCCTGATTGAACACACATCTTGCGATGTCAGAAGTAAAGCAAGGGATATGCCACTCTAGCTTTATTGCTAGCAATATTTCTTAACGCGAGGAATTGGTGGGTTTTTCATCGAAAATTTCTTTCTTTGGGTTGAGACTTGCGGGATCAAGTACGTAGCAAAAAGAGTAAAAGGTGAGCTGTTGGTGTTCGCCGCACCAAACAAACCCTTTCACCGCGTGAATTTGGTTTATTGCGCATGTTGGGGCAAACCAGCAATCTCACCGACATTGGGCACAAGCTACATCTCAGTTGTAAAACCATTAGCCATCACCGGCAAAGTATTATTCGCAAACTTAACTGCGCCAATAATAAAGAGTTATTCAGCCGGTTAAGCCGAATGGGTTATCAGGCAAAGATGTAAAACGTAGGGTCGCCATTCATGGCGACCGATTCACAAGCATTACGCCACCAACCTTGTACAAACCTGGTCGCCATGAATGGCGACCCTACGGTTTAAGTGATTTTGTGTGATTGTGGTTGCATTTTCTCCACTGATTGCTGGTTAAGTGCGCACATCGAGGTGCAGAATGGAATATATAATCCAATGTGAATATATATTCACAAATGCAATCATCTGAGGAGAAGGTCGAATGAGTTCCTACACGTATCCGAAATTCGGTGCCGGCTTGTGGCACTTTGCCAACTATATCGATCGCTACGCCGTAGATGGTTACGGACCGGCGCTCAGTACGCTTGATCAGATTAAACTCGCTGGCAGCGTCGAGGATCTTTCCTACGTTGATGTGCCCTATCCCTTCACTGAAGGCGTCACGGTCGCGCAGGTGAAACAAGCGCTGGCCGATGCCGGATTGAAAGCCATCGGCGTCACGCCAGAAATTTACCTGCGTCGCTTCTCACGCGGTGCCTTTACCAATCCGGATGCTGCCATTCGCAAACAGGCGTTTGATTTGATGCATGAAGCCGCCACCGTGGTGCGTGAGTTGGGCGCTAACTACGTGAAAGTCTGGCCAGGTCAGGACGGTTGGGATTATCCGTTCCAGGTCGATCATAAAAACTTGTGGAAGATGGCGGTGGATGGCATGCGCGAACTGGCGAGCGCCAATCCTGACGTTAAATTTGCGATTGAGTACAAACCGCGTGAACCGCGCGTCAAAATGACCTGGGATTCGGCGGCGCGTACGCTGCTCGGCATCGAGGACATTGGCCTTGATAATGTCGGCGTATTACTCGATTTCGGTCATGCGCTGTTTGCTGGGGAGTCGCCGGCGGATTCCGCCCAGCTGATTATCGATCGCGGCCGCCTGTTTGGTATGGACGTCAACGACAACCTGCGCGGTTGGGATGACGATCTGGTGGTGGGCACCGTGCACATGACCGAGATTTTTGAGTTCTTCTATGTACTGAAGATCAACAACTGGGACGGCGTATGGCAGCTCGATCAATTCCCGTTCCGCGAAGATCATGTCGAAGCTGCAAATCTGTCGATCCGCTTCCTCAAACATATTTATCGCGCGCTGGATAAGCTGGATATCGCCGCCTTGCAGGAAGCACAGCGCGAGCAAAACCCACTAAAAGCGCAAAGAATTATTCAGAATGCGCTGCTGACCAGCATCGAGCAGTAATTTTACGCCGTAGGGTCGCCATTCATGGCGACCGCAAATGCGAACGGCGCACACGCATTTCACCGTGGCGCCAACGCTCATCAGCACCCTCGCGACCATCAATCAAGCGGTTCAACGCTTCGGCGATCAGCAGATCTATCCGCTGACTAAAGGTGGTGAGCTGGCAGCCTGGCGCGCTGGCTTCTTCGATATCATCAAATCCCACCACCGCAATCTTGGGCATATTTGGCGCGGCGCGCATTGCTTCCATCGCACCGAGCGCCAGCACATCGTTTTCACAGAACAGCGCATCAATCACAGGCGCGTCCGGCTGTTGCAGGTAATCATTCATCGCCTGCCAGCTACGCGCGCGATCGTAACAGCCCGCTTTTAGCAGTACATTAATCTGGCATCCCGCTTGTTGCAGCGTAGCTTCAAATCCCTCTTTGCGCAGCAGATGAGACGTCGGTGTATCCGGACCTTGCATAAAGCCAAAACGTTGCGCGCCCTGCACCAGCAAAAGTTCGGCGATTTGTTTCCCTGCGGCATAACCATCAATCGCCACCACATCAATGCCCTGCGCATGCGTATTGCGACACAGCTGCACCAGCGGAATGTTATACATGTCCTCCACTAGCGTAATCAGCTGCGCCGATAACACCGTGCCGAGAAACAGAACGCCGTCGATCTGCAATTGATCCGCCTGCGTCATCACCGATCGATACGGTTCGCCATCGGTGATGTTGAGGATCAGCGCCATGTAACCACGGCGTTGCAGCTGCTGCGTGGCTTCATTGAGGATCATCAGCGTATGCGGATTCTTTAGCTCGTCGATCACCACGCCAATGATATGCGTCCTCTTCTTCACCAGGCTGCGCGCCAGCAAATTGGGGCGATATCCCAGCTCTTTAGCGATGCGCATCACCTTCTCGCGCGCCTTATCGGAAATCGAAGCGCCGGGCATAAAAGCACGCGATACCGTCCATTTCGACACGCCCGCAAGAATGGCCACATCGCTGGCCGTGGCCTTTTTCACTGTTCTCGTCATCGGCTCCCTTCCGCTAATTGCCTGGCAAAAAGTGAGCATAGAGCGATTCCTCACGTTAGCAAGAGGCGACTTTCGCAAACTTTGCACCCGGTTGCATTTCTATTATGCACTCGGGTGCAAATCGTGATGATTTTGTGATCGTGGTGATGAAATCAATTTTTGCTGCGTTGACTATTTTTCAACCGTACCTGAGAGTGAAGACAGAACATCACGTTGCCCTTATGAACATGATGTCAATCAGCGGCAGCAATCTGGCCAACTTTGCACCCGGATGCAAAATAAAATAAACCTCCCCTACAGAGATAAAAAAATGATATTATTCAAGGTAGTAATGCTTATCTGCTGTTTGCTCAGTGTGTTCACTGCCCAGGCGAAAACCTACATGGTTGGCGTCGCTTTGGCTAACCTCGATCTCAATTTCGTTTCCATCCTGCGTAGTCAGATGGAGAAGCAGCTCAAAGACAAAGGGCTCAACAGCCAGTTTGCCGATGCCAAAGGTGATGTGTCCCTGCAAATTCAGCAGGTGGATGATTTCATCAATCAGGGTGCGGACGCGATCATCATCAACCCGGTGGATACGCAAGGCGTGATGCCAGTAATCGCCGCCGCGCAGAAAGCCAATATCCCGCTGATCTTCGTCAACCGTAAACCCGAAGTGAAATTGACCGGCAAAATGGCCTATGTCGGTTCTGATTCTGCGTTAAGCGGCAAGATGGAGATCGAAGCGTTAGCCAAGCGTCTGGATAACAAAGGCAATATCGCCATTCTGATGGGTGCCCTTTCCACTGAGGAAGCGCGTCAGCGTACCAAAGCGGTTGAAGATTATGTTAAGGATCATCCTGGTCTGAAAGTGATCCAGAAACAGAGCGCCAACTGGCAGCGCAACGAAGCGGTCGATAAAACTTTGTCATGGTTGCAGGATGGTAACGATATCAATGCCATCATCGCCAACAACGATGAAATGGCGATCGGGGCAATTATGGCGCTCGATCAGCTGAAGAAAAGCAATGTGTTAGTCGCCGGTATCGATGGCACGCCAGATGGTTTGCAGTTTATTAAGAACGGCAAAATGGCGGTAACGATTTTCCAGGATGCGAAAGGTCAGGCAACCGGCGCAGTCGATGTGGCTTACGACATGCTGAGCGGTAAAAAGACCGAAGCCTACAACTGGGTGCCTTATCAAACGGTGACTAAAGAAAATTATCAGGAATTCACCAGTAAGAATCAGAAGTAACACCGCTTTGTAGATACCGTCTTGCCAGTACCTGGCAAGACATATTGTTCAGTTCGGCCTGGCCGAAGCGCTTAATGCGGGCAGGTTTTTCAACGCTGACGTCATAGCCTTCATCGTGCAGGAAGGTGGCCAGCGGCTCGCTGTACGCGCCATGCAGATATGGCAGTCGCCGAACGGCTCCAGCCATCTCACCCGCAACTTCCCGATGATCAGTCGGAGATCATAGCACCCGGAGGAGAATGATCGAGATATAAGGGTCGCCATTCATGGCGTAATGCCGATCGGTTAAGCCCAAAATAGTGGGCATACAGTAATTTCCTACGTTGAAAAGGTGATGGCACGCTGGCAACGTGCAGCGCATGCGTTGGCGGTGCGCACCGGTAATGACACAGCCTGCGGATGGCGACCGGTGACGTTTTTTATCGACATAAATGAAAACAGGGAGTAGTTTTTTTTATCAGTTATTAGCATTAATTGATAAATATATGACAGAATACTTACAATCAGAGGTGGGCAAATGAACCCAGAATAGCTTAAGCGGAATCGCTATGATTTATGATTGCTTTTTATACTATGACGAAGATATGTTACTCGACATTCGGTTACATACTTTGAATGACGTCGTCGACTACTTCGTGATTGTTGAATCCACACATACTTTCACCGGTAAGCCGCGAAATTTGCATTTCAATGTGAATAAATTCGCTAAATTTAAGCATAAGATTATTTATGTCGTTTATGACGAGCCGCCCTTTTTCACAAATAATGTCGTCAATGCATGGAAGAACGAAGCCCATACACGAAATGCCATCATGAGAGGTTTAGAATCCGCCAATGACGACGATATTATTATCGTTTCCGACGTTGATGAAATACCCAATCCCAAGGTTATAGTAAAAATTAATAAGAGCAGACTTTGCACCTCGCTGCACATGAATTTCTACAATTATCAGTTCAATCTGCAGGTTTTCAATACTAATGGCGTTCCGCGCGTGTGTTCATTGCCCCGGGCGGCATCACTTAAAAATCTTAAAGGTTTCTTTGCCGGTAAACCAGAAGATTTCCGAAATATAAAAAAAAGCCCAATTAAATCCAGCTTTATGAAATGGACGCTCTTCGAGCTACGTAATAAAAATATTACATCTGCAGGCTGGCACTTTTCATGGATTATGCGGCCAGAGCGGATATCGGAAAAAATGTCTTCTATTTCGCACACGGAATATGACTTACCACAATTCAACAATAGCGATCATATTATTGATGCACTGAAAAATGGCAAAGATATTTGGGGCCGTGACAGAAAAATGTGCAAACAAGAACTTACTGCCGAACATTTCCCCGATTATTTGGTTAAGAATCAGACAAGATTTAGCGAATTTATTCTGTAGTCATTGCCCTGAGGTTTTCACCTGTGGGGCACATTCCGCTTAACTTACTTTTTGCTACAACATTCAAACTCATAGCCCTCTGCAAAATGCGCTTTTGGCCCTAAGCTTAAAGCCATTCAGCCACTGATGATGAGGTTTCAATGAGTTTACTGTTTAGTGCGACGCAACTGGGTAAGTTAACGCTCGATAATCGCATCGTGATCGCGCCGATGTGCCAATACTCCGCTGAGAATGGCAAAGCCAGCGCCTGGCACCGCATTCATCTCGGGCAACTGGCGCTTTCCGGCGCCGGTTTGCTGATCATTGAGGCGACGGCTGTCGAAGCGGCCGGACGTATTTCTCCCGGTGATTTAGGCTTGTGGGACGATGCAACGGAAGCGGCGCTGGCCAGCGTTCTGCAGGATATCCGTCAATATTCTGACATTCCATTTGGTATTCAACTCGGTCACGCCGGACGTAAAGCGTCCTGCGCCGCGCCGTGGCTCGGTGGCAATCAGCTATCACTGGAACAAGGCGGCTGGCAAACCGTCGCGCCTTCTGCGCAAGCCTTTAATCCTGAAGATCGCGCGCCGGTGGCGCTGACGAAACAGGATCTTGAGCGCCTGAAACAAGCCTTCGTTGATAGCGCGCAGCGTGCCGCCAAACTCGGTATCCAGTTAATTGAACTGCACGCCGCACACGGTTATTTGCTGCATCAGTTCCTGTCACCGCTGAGTAACCAGCGTGAGGATGAATACGGCGGTTCGCTGGAGAATCGTCTGCGCTTCCCGCTGGAAGTGTTCCATGCGGTGCGCAGCGCCCTGCCGGACTCGGTGGCGGTTGGCGTGCGCCTTTCGGCAACGGATTGGGTTGAAGGTGGCTGGGATGTTGAGCAGTCGATTGTATTTAGCCAGCAGCTTGAAGCGGCGGGCAGCGATTACGTGCACGTTTCCAGCGGCGGCCTGTCACCGCAGCAGAAAATTACGGTTGGCCCCGGCTATCAATTGCCTTTTGCCCGCGACATCCGCAAACAAGTGAAGATTCCGGTGATTGGCGTTGGCTTGATTACGGAACCGAAGCAGGCAGAACAAGCCTTGCAGGAAGGTGATGCTGATTTGATCGCGCTGGCGCGCGCGGTGCTTTACGACCCACGCTGGCCGTGGCATGCCGCCGCTGAATTGGGTGCGCAGGCCAAAGCACCACCGCAGTATCTGCGTTCCGAGCCGCACGGCCTGAAAGGCACGCTGATTTCCAATAAAGAGTAATGGTTTTGACCCGGTGCGCATCAATGCGCACCGGTTGAATGTAGGGTCGCCATCTATGGCGACCGATTCACTCTTAACCTGCTACTTCCGTCTTCATGGTCTGCAACATATGTTCAGCCAGGCGCAAGCTCAACGCAGCGCCGGTCAAGGTCGGGTTCATACAAGATGCTGACGGCATCACGCTGGTTCCGGCAATCCACATATTGGGATGATCATGCGTGCGGCAATCACGATTTACTACCGAATTATGCGGATCATCGCCCATAATGGTGGTGCCCATGATGTGCTGGCGATCCTGGAACTTAGTATCGATCGACAATATTTCCGCATTCAGTAGTTCTGCAAACTTGTGAAAATCTTTGAGCCCCGCTTCTTTTCCGGCATGCCAGTAATCCGTCACGCTGTAGTAAATCTCCGGCAACGGAATACCAATCGCATCTTTTTTCGTCTTGCTTGGCGTAACGCGGTTTTCCGCCAGCGGCAAGGTTTCAAAATCGATAGCAAAGTTCAGCGAGCGTGCCGACTGGCGCCGGATTTCAGCATCCAGTTTGGAGCCCAGCACACCTTTCTCAATCAGCGATGCAGCATAATCGGCGGTTGGCACCGTGTTACGCACTTTGATCTTGTAGCTGGGGAAATCCTTGCGGAATACGCCATCGCGGTTGTTCAGATACACCAGCAATTCGGTCGGCCCCTGACCTGGCCACACATCTTCCGACATCATCACGTTCATACTGATGCCGGTGTGGCCCATCAAATTGCGGCCAACCTGATCGGAAGAGTTTGCAATGCCGTTGGGATATTTCTCCGACGTCGACATCAACAGTAGCTTGGGCGATTCAATGCCGTAGGCCGCCAGTACAAAGTAGTCGGCGGTTAAATGGTGCTCGGAACCATCCGGCTTTTTATACCAAATGCCGGTAATTTTGCCATCATCCGCTGCCTCTATACGGTACACCACCGCGTTATCCAGCAGTTTTGCTCCCAAACGCTCCGCTTCATCGATATGCATCGAGCCATCATATTTGGCGGCGATCGGGCAAACCGGATTGCAGTTATTATTGCCGCCACACATTGGGCGCTTGCCCCACGGCTTAGTCGCGCGACCGTTCGGTTCCAGCACCGGATTATAACCGCCTTTACCCAGCATCTCAGTTAGGCGATCAAACAGATAACTGGTTGGCAAACCCGGCATCGGGAATGGTGTAGATCGCGGTGGCCAGGCTTTGCCACCCTGCCCACTTTCGTCTTGTCCATCGACGCCTGAAACGCCCAGCTCATGCTCGGCTTTGCCATACCACGCTTCCAGCTCTTCGTAGCCAAAGGGCCAGTCGCGGCCCCGACCATAAAGTGTGTTAAGTTTGAAATCGTTGGGGATCATACGCCACAGTGCGGAGCCAAAGTGCCAGGTCGTACCACCGACAACGCGCAGGTATTTGGTGGGATATTTAACCGGCCCAACCTGCTGCAAATAGTCACCGTAGGTGGACGGAATATGTGGCGGATTGGGATAAGGCGAACCCACGCCCTGTAATTTGACATTGGTTAACGACATCTTGAACGGGGAATTACGGAAACGTTCGACGATTTCCTGGCGAGACACACGCGGGCCTGCCTCAAGGATGATGACTGATTTACCGGCTTTTGCCATCTGGCAGGCGATCAACCCGCCCATCACGCCCGAGCCAATGATGATCACATCGGCATCGACTTTTTGTGCACTCATGCGCCTTCTCCTGTAGTTGCCACTTTGCCATCATGCGTCACTGCCCAGTAGAACGGCCCGCCGCCATAGGTTGGGACCACCAGAATATCTTTGGTGGGCAGGTACATCATCGCATCGGCATAAGCGATCAACTCCAGATCGCTGCCGTCGCCGACAACGCCGGTGTACCACGCTGAAATGATGCGTTTTGCCGTTTTCCATTCAGGATTATCTGCACCAAATGCGGCAAGGAAATCGTCGACATGGGCAAAATTATGCTGCTGCAACACTGCCTGCAGGCTGCTGAGCTGGTGCGTGAATTCGGCATTATGGCGATTCAAGGCATCGTAGTAGCGCTGTCCCAGCATCGGGCCGACCGGGCGACTGACCAAAAACTGCGAAACGGTCAGAAAACCATTTTCAGCCATCTGATCTGCAGCCAGCGCGCGCGCCGGGAACAGGGAATTACACATCGCGCCGAGTGACAAAATGCCCATGCCTTGCAACAAACGACGTCGGGAAAGGTTATGCGCCATGTTTTTTCCCCTTACGCGAAATTGAAACCAGCAGCACCAGTAAAATAATGATAACTACCGCGCCACCGCCCCACACAGCAGGCTGCGCCAGGCGAGCAATCAGTGGGCGCTTGCCGCCTTCACGCACGGTTTTAACCTGTTCAGGCGTTACGTTCAGCTGAGCATTACCAAAGTTTTTCAGCACGTAGTTGCTGACGTCGGAAATTTGCTGGTCGCTTAATCGATCGGTAAATAACCCATCCGGGCCAAAAGCGGGCATGACGACATCTTTGCCATCAACCTGACGATGTACGCCGTAGACAATAGTGGCAATGAGGTTATCGGCCTGCGGTGCGCCGGTGGCGGTGTTGTGGAACAGCGAAGGATAGAAGTGATTGCCCGCACCATCCGCCTGATGGCAGTTAGCGCAAGAACTGGCGTAAACCTGCCAGCCCGCATCGGGATTTTTAACCGCTCGCAGCGCCGCTTCATCTGTTGCGGGTTTGCCAAGCGCGTCGCGCGGCGAGTTCGTGGCCTGAGTCACCGCGGGGATCTGCCGCAGATAAGCCACTATCGCATTGATATCGTCATCAGACAGATGCTGTAAGCTGTGCTCAACAGCTTCCGCCATCGGGCCTGCTGCCTGGGCTTTGCCTGCAACATGGCCCGTTTTGAGATATTGCGCGATTTGCGCATCGCTCCAGTTGCCAATGCCGGCTTGTTTATCGGGCGTGATATTCGGCGCGTACCAACTGCCTAGGCTGCCGCCGCTGAGAGCCTGACCGTTGTTTTGCCCCATCAGCGCGTTACGTGGCGTATGGCAGGTATCGCAGTGCGCCAATGCATTGACCAGATAATCACCGCGATTAACCACATCCGATTTATCTTTTGCCGGAATAAATGGCTTATTATCGGCAAACAGCATATTCCAGAAGAACATACTTGAACGAATATTAAACGGGAAAGGCAAATCCGTGGTGGGAGGTACATTATCGTCTGCTTTTACACCGTGCATAAAATAAACATACAGCGCGTGCATATCGGCATCAGAAATTTTTGCGTATGAGGTGTAAGGCATCGCCGGATAAAGATGCTGCCCCTGTTTATTAATGCCACTTCGCACGGCTTTAACAAAATCTTGTTCGCTATAATCGCCAATGCCGGCGGTTTTTGATGGCGTGATATTACTGGCAACAATATTCCCCAACGGCGAGGAGATAATATAGCCACCCGACATTTCCTTGCCCTGATTCGGTGCGGTGTGGCAAGCTCCACAGTCCGCAGCAATAGCCAGATACTTGCCTTTCGCAATAAGAACCGCAGACTCAGCCGCATCTTCAGCGTGAGCTGAAAATGTGGCAGACATCAGAATGCTCAACGCGAAAGGCAGACAACACTGTCTCACCTTTCTTGCTTTCATTGTAATTGCTTCCGGTAAATAATTATTAGTATTGTAAAAACAATAATGCACTTCTGTGGCAACCCACAGAAGTGCACACTATCAGACAACGTCAATTCACAAAATACAAACAGTGCTATAACAATTCATAATCATTGAAGATGATATTTTCGCCACTTGCCGCCGTTATATCGACTTTACCTGGCTCGGTTAAAAAGGCATCGCCGGGATGTACCCAAACTTCTTTTACCCGATTGGTATGAGTTTGATCGGCAATCAGTACCCGCCCTTCGGTAAAGAACACGCGCACGCCAGGCCCGTGTTGCGTATATTCGCCGGTACTGGCGCCAGGCTTCAGCGTGACCTTCCAGCCTCTCACTGTTTTCTTATCCAGCACCTGAGTAAATGCGGCATTAGCAGGCCGCGAAGCGTTACCAAAATGTTGCGGGCCTGGGATGTTAATTTCGAACGCCACCTGATGATTGACGTTATTTCCGGTATTGGTGACCTTATCCGTATCTGATTTCCCTTGATGCTCACCGAATTTAACATTGCCACTTTTCATTTCGGTCATGTTTACCGGCTTGTCGGGATACTCTATTTTGACCGGGCTCCCTTCAATGTGCGTATTAACATAATCCAGATGCTGCTCATGAAATAGCGTCGATTGTCCGGGTTGAATTAATACGCGCATTACCGTGACGTATTTATTTTCCAGAATGACGTGGTGCAGTGGTTCCAGATCGGTGGCAACCCCTTTTTCAGCCGCTTGTGTCGGTAATCCTGCGCTTAACAGCGTCGAGCACAATAATGTGCTGAATAATCTTTTGCGAACAGTCGACATAAACACTCCTTTTTTTACGAATGAATTAAATAGAGCAGAAATTTACTCAACAATAGTGACCCAATTAGCGCCCTTGCCGGTGGGGACGCGCTCAATTAATGTCAGTTTGCCAGTGGTTTGATCTATGGAATAGAGCGAAATTTGTGTCGACTTCTGACCCGATTCAATTAAATAGCGCCCGGAATTATCAATAGCAAATCCACGCGGCTGAGCTTCTGTTGGCATGCTATTAATCAACGTCAATCGACCATCGCTCGGTGAAACATGAAATGCAGTAATATGACTGCTGGTGCGTTCGGTAGAATAAAGGAAACGTCCATTTGGCGTGATGTGAATATCGGCTTGCCATAAACGCGGTTTGGCGGATTTTGGCAAATCATCATCGCCGGTCAGTGGTCGCGCTTCACCACGCTGCATGTTGGCGGCAATGGCCGGATCGAGTGATGGTGTCGCTTCATGTTCCGTCAGGGTGCCATCTTTGTTCAACGTCAGGCGGGAAATGTTGCCGGCCATTTCGGTCAGCACATAGAGATTCTGCTCACCCTTCTCATCCCGCTGCGGTGCAAAGGTGAAATGACGCGGTCCGGTTGCCGACTCGCGTTGGATATTCACAAACGCTGGCGTGTTCGCCGTGACGGTTCCGCTGTGGCTATCAAAACGGTACTGCAGCAGTTGATCGGCGCCTAACAGCGGTACATAGAGAAACTGGTTGCTGGGATCGGTCTGAATCGAATGTGCACGCTTTCCGGTATGCACCACCTGCACCGGCGCACTCTCAACTTTGCCATCCGCGGCAATGCGATTGATGCTAAACAGATCGCCGCCGTAAGAAGATGAAAGCAGGAATTTCCCGCTTTTATCCAGCGCGACATACGCCATCGCCTCTGGCAGCGGCGTATCCGCAAAATGCTGCAGCGAGCCGTCAGGTTGAATATGCCAGGCCGAAACATGGTAAGGCTTACTGCGAACGGAGACATAAAGTGTCTTGTTATCCAGCGAAACCACCATCGGCATACTTTTCAGGCCGCTGGGATATTCACCAATCGGTTTAAGCTGGCGCTGCGCCTTTTGCAGCTCGTAGGCCGTCACCGTGCCGCTGTCGCCGTTGGATACGTAGACAAAAGATTTTTCCTGCGCCAATACTGTTGATGCAAAGAGCATTATGCCTGCGGCTATTACCGTCTTTTTCATCTTTGGATCTCGTTTTTGTAGGGAACAATGCGGGTATTACCAGCGCGTATTAAAATGTTCGCACAGCTCCAATACGGCTTGTTCTGGCAGCGCGGCGGGCTTATCCACGCAGTTCAGCCAAAGGCGCGCGGTTTCTTCCAGCTCTTCAAGGGCAAAGCTTACCGCTGAAACGGATTTACCCCACATTACCGGGCCAAGTCTCTCCAGCATCACGCCACGCACGTCATTGGCCAGCTCAGCCACCTGCGCAGCCACATCGGCATGGCCTGGGCGGCGATAGTCGATTAACGGAATCCGCCCGACTTTCATCACCTGATACGGCGTCAGCGGCGGTAAAATGCTGTCGCGCTGCCACACACCCGCTAACGTCAGTTGCACCAGATGCGTGGAATGGGTGTGCACCACACCGTGCGCCTCCGGGTTACGATCGTAAATCTGGCGATGAAGCAGCAAAGTCTTCGACGGTTTGTCGCCCGAAACCCATTCACCCGCGCGATTTACCTTGGCAATCCGGACTGGCTCGAGATGTCCGAGACAAGCATCAGTTGGCGTAATCAGCCAGCCATCTTCCAGGCGAGCGCTAATGTTTCCCGCGGTACCGGTGGTATAGCCGCGGTTAAACAGTTCGGCTCCCACCTGACAAATCTCTTCTCGTAAGGACTGTTCGTTTTGCATGCTGTTTCTCCTCTTATTGATTGGCGGTAGCAATGACGTTGGCATCCGGTTTAGAGCTGATCGGTAATGGTTCCAGTTTGCCGAGCACAAACATAAAGGTCAGCGCACCCAGCACACAGATTCCGCCCGCCACCAACAATGGCACCACAAATGAACCGTGACTGAGGCTCAGCATCAGGCCAGTGAAGGAGGCCGTAACTATCCCTGCCAGGTTACCCGCAAAATTCTGGATGCCGCCTAGCGTGGCTACGTAATTACTGGCAGGCGCAACGTCGGCTGGCAGCGTCCAGATGTTGGCGGCGGTGAAGGCTAAACCGGCGTAAGTGATGGAGAATAAGGTGAGGATCACCGTAATGCTGTCGGTGAATGCGGCGAAAGCAATCACGCTGGAGAGCAACATCCCGCTGATAAGACAGGTTTTACGCGCAGCGGTCAGGCTAAATCCTTTGCGGTAAAGGGTATCTGACACAATCCCGCCGAGCAGACTTCCCGGAATCCCCATCAGTGCAGGGATCGCGCCGAGCGTCCCCAGCTCTTTCAATGAAAAACCATGCGCCACCGTCAGATAAGTTGGGAACCAGGTCACAAAGAAATAGGTGGCGAAGTTCATGCAGAAGAAGCCAATCATCATTCCCCACACGTTGCGATGACGGAAGAGTGACCACAATTCAACTTTTGCGTCGGCCTGCGTAGTGGGCAAAGCACGATCTTCCAGCAGATTTTGACGCTCAGTTTCATCGAGACCTTTCATCTCTTCAGGTTCACGATAGAAGACTAACCAGATCACCACCCAAATCAGTCCTAACGCGCCAGTCACGATGAAGGATGTTTCCCAATCCCATACGCTGATTAACCATGCAACCAGCGGCAGCGCCAGCGCGCTGCCGGCACGTGGACCGGCATCAAAGATCCCGCTTGCCGTTGCACGCTGTTTTTTCGGGAACCAGCTGTAAACCACTTTTACACAGCCCGGATTTCCCCCCGCCTCACCCAACCCTAATGCCAAGCGCGCCGCAAAAAGAGAAGTGAATCCTTTACCAAACGAAGTAAACACCGTAAACAACGACCACCAGCCAACGGCGATGGCTAGCCCGGCACGTGCACCGAGACGATCGAGTAGGCGTCCAGCCGGAATTTGCATCAGCGCATACGTCCAGAAGAAGGCGCCCAGAATCAGCCCCATGCTGGTGTCATCGAGGCCTAAATCTGCTTTGATGTGCGGTGCGGCGATTGCGAGGTTGATACGATCGATGTAATTGATTGCGATGGCGAAAAAGCAGAACACGATCATCAGCCAGCGAATTCGTGGATATCTGCGCATAGTGAATTCCTTTATGATTTATATAGGGTTAACACAGGTTCTGCGGCCTTAGGGCGGCTGCAGTCAGCGTTGTGGTTAAATTTGGGGGTGACAGTTCATGATCGTGTTAAAAAACGTGAGCAGGCACACCCAACCTGATAACATGATGTCAAAAGTAAGCGATTACAAAATTCAGTCAAGCCAAAAGTAAGCGCTTTCAAAATTACCTGTGAGGTGTCTGCAATTTTTGTGGACAAGCTCACTCTTTCTGCAGGAGTGACTTGATGAGTGATAAGCAAAATGGATCTGGCCGCGTATCACTGGATGATGTTGCGCGTCTCTCTGGCGTTTCAACGGCGACGGTTTCACGCGTATTAAACGGCAGCACCACGGTCAAAGCGTCACGCCGTGAAGCGGTGGAAAAGGCCTGTGAGGAATTGGGATATGTGATTAACCGCGCCGCGCGCACCCTCGCCTCACGCCGCAGCATGACGATTGGCGCGGTAGTACCCACGCTGGCGACGGAAACCTTTTCGCGCCCGCTGGCGGCTTTTCAGCAACTGATTCATGAAGCCGGCTATACGCTGCTATTGGCCAACTCCAACTTCGATCCGGAAACCGAGCTGAAAGAAGTTAATAAGCTGATTGAGTACGGCATCGACGGTTTGATGCTGGTGGGCAATACCCATCATCCAAAGCTGTGGGAGCGCATTATTCAGCAGAATATCGCCTGCGTGCAGACCTTTTCGCAAGACAGCGAAAGACCCTGTGTCGGTTATGACAGCGAGGGTGCGGCTGAAACCCTGGCGCAGCATTTGCTGGGATTAGGGCATCAGCGTTTTGCGGTGATTGTCGGCACGCCACCTTCCAACGATCGTATTTCAGAACGCCTGAACGGTACACGCCGCGCCCTGCAGCAGTATGGATTGACGCTGCCGGACACGCATTTAATTGATAACGCCTTCACCATGAATGATGCGCGCAGGGCGGTGTTTCGTTTACTCGATGCGCCGCAGCCGCCCACCGCCATCATCTGCGGTAACGATCTGCTGGCGTTTGGTGCTATGCGCGCGGCGAGCGAGCGTTATCTGCGCATTCCAAATGATATCTCCATCGTTGGCTTCAACGACTATGAATACGCTGAACATCTTGAGCATCCGCTGACCACCATGCGTGTGGATTTAGCGTCGATTGGTGAACACGCCGCGCACTATTTGTTGAACTCGCTGAATAACTTACCCGCACCAATGCAGACGCAGATAAGTACCGAGTTGATTGTCCGGGGCAGCAGCGGCTCGGTGCCCCGTCAGGAACGCTAATCGCGTCTATCCATGCCGAAACGGTTGAACACGTCCGTGACTGACGGCGTTTTCAGCCAGCTCAGAAATGCTTGCGCCCGTTCAGGTTGTTGGGCGCGGCTTAACACCGCAGCCGAAAGCGAAATCGCCTGCTGCGTACCCGCTGGCAGCGGTCCAACAACATCAATGCCCTCCACCATCAGCAGTTCGCTGATCTGCTGTACTGCCAGGTCAGCGTTGCCCTGCACCAGTTGCTCGGCGGTAAAACCAGCAGGAATCACCGTGCCACGCGCGCGCAGTTCCGTATCAATGTTGAGTTGTTTCAACAATTGTGAAAACCAGACACCGCTGGCTCCGGCTTCTGACCAGGCCACCGAACGCGCAGCTAACAAAGTCTGAATCAACGTTTCGCGATTGCTGATATCGGGCTGTGCAGCGCCCGCCCGCACGGCAATACCGATGGGAGAATCAACGAGTTCGATACGCGTGCCCGCATCCGCCAAACCCGATTGTGTCAGGCGGTCCAGCGTCTCAACCGTAGCGATCACCACATCCGCACCGGCGCCAGCGTTGAGCTCTTTTTCGATGAGGGTGCTGGGATGCCAGCGTATCGCCAGCGGTGCATTAGGATGTTGCGACTGCCATTGGGCAACCAGCGTGTTAAACGGCGCGCTCAGTGCAAGCGCGCTATAAATCGTTAACGCCATGATTAATCCTCGCGTGCGAAAAAGGGAGCGCGACGCAGCAGCGCAGCATTAAGTTGCTCAGGCCGCGTCACGCCGATCAGTGCTAAATCGCGATCGATTTCATCCCGCAGGATATGCATGGCATGTTCAACGCCCGCCTGAGCGCCAATCACCGCGCCATACAGGAATGGACGACCAAGAAACACGAAGTCCGCGCCCAGCGCCATCGCTTTCATCACATCGGTGCCGCGACGGATGCCGCTATCAATAATTACCTTCATATTGCCCTTCGCCGCCGCAATTTCAGCGAGTGTATGCAGCGGCGGCACCGTGTAGTCCAGCTGACGGCCGCCGTGGTTGGAGAGAATCACCGCATCGGCGCCAAGATCACGCGCGATGAAGGCATCATCCGGCGACATCAGCCCTTTAATCACCAGATTGCCTTTCCATTTTTTACGGATCGCTTCAACGTGCTTCCAGCTCAGTTTGTCGCGTGCATTGGTGTTACGTACTTTGCTCGACATCATCGGCGGGCCGCGTTCAGCATCGGTATTTTCGAAGTGTGGCGCACCATGACGCAGAAAGGTTTGCGCCACCGTGCCCAATAGCCAGCGCGGACTCATGGCGCTTTGCCACATCACTTTCGGCGTGATTTTTATCGGCATGCTGAAGCCACTGCGGGTGTTATGTTCCCGATTACCCAGCATCGGTGTATCACCGGTCACCACCAGCGTTTTATAACCGGCGTGTTCAACGCGGTCGACCAGGCGATCGATACGCGGTTGGTCGCCCGCCAGATAGGCCTGAAACCAGGCGTCAGGATTAGCGGCGATCACCTCTTCTAACGAAATCAGCGACGAGGCGCTGAGGATCATTGGCACATTCATTGCGCGTGCAGCCTTCGCCAACATTAAGTCAGCCCGGTAACTGACAAACGACGCGCCGCCAAGCGGAGCAACACCGAATGGATGCGCCCAATCATGGCCCAATAAATTCACACGCTGATCCCGGCCAGAAACATCGCGGAACATACGCGGCACAAAGACATATTGCTGATAAGCCTCATGCGCGGCAGCAAGTCCTCTGCCGGTTTCCACGCCGCCTTTTACATACTGATAAATCATATTCGGCAATCGCTTACGCGCATGGCGTTCAAAATCATCTAACGCCAGCAAGTCACGAAAATGGCGTGGCACCGTATTCGCAGGGCGCACCTGCGCTTCGGGTGTCACGTTAACGTTAATAGCGGTGGTTTCTCCACGAATGGTCATAGTGCGTTCTCAGAGTTAGCTAAAAGTAAGCGATTTCAAATTAGGCATTCAGACGAATGCATTCACTTACATCCTGACAGATGCGCAGTTTTTTTATGTGACGGGCATCACCATATGAAGACAAATGTAAGCCCTTACATTTTCATTCTAACTCAGATATGGTGTGCTGTAATTCACTTGTGTATCGCTGGTGTCGGAGAAAATGATGAGCCAACGCATAGTTTTACTGCATGCCACGCCGGTGGCGATGTCTCCTATTCAGGACGCTTTTAACGATCTTTGGCCAGAGGCTGAAGTGGTGAATTTGCTGGATGATGGTTTGACTGTGGATCGCGCAAAAGAAGAACAGCTTTCCCGGCAGTTGATTGATCGCTTCGTTGCTTTTGGCCGCTACGGTTACGCGATGAATGCGCAAGGTATTCTGGTGACCTGCTCAGCCTTTGGCCCAGCGATTGATGAACTCTCTGCGGCTTTGCCGGTGCCGGTGCTTAAACCGAATGAAGCGATGTTCGAGGCTGCACTGCAGCAAGGCGAACGCATCGGCATGCTGGCGACCTTTGGTCCGTCATTAGTGACGATGTGCGATGAGTTTTATCACTATGCCGAACAAATTGGTTCATCCGCGACGCTGGAAACCGTGCTGGTTCCGGATGCCATCGACCTGCTGCGTAAAGGTGATGTCGCCAGCCACAATCGTCTGGTCGCAGAGTGCGCACCGCAGTTAAGTCACTGCGATGTGATTATGCTGGCGCACTTCTCTACCTCGCGCGCCGCCGATGCCGTGCGTGAGAAAGTCTCGATTCCGGTTTTAACGGCACCGCATGCAGCGGTGAAAAAAATGCAGTCCGCGATTGGAGGATCATCATGCTGATTGGGGTCATCGCCGATGATTTTACCGGTGCCAGCGATATTGCCGTCACGCTGTCGAAAGGATTGGTGGGCGAAGGCGGTTTGCGCACGACCCAGTATCTTGGCGTACCGCATCAATCTGCAGACAAACAGGTGCAAGCTGGCGTTATTGCCTTGAAATCGCGCTCTCTGCCCGCAGAGGAAGCTGTTCAACAATCGCTGGCTGCCTGTGAATGGCTATTGCAGCAAGGCTGTACGCAGATCGTATTTAAATATTGCTCGACCTTTGACTCGACCGACTCTGGCAACATTGGTCCTGTACTCGACGCGCTGGCTCAGCGATTAGCGGCGCGCAATGTGATTGTCTGCCCGGCGTTTCCCGCGATGGGCCGTACGCTTTATCAGGGCAATTTGTTTGTGCACACCCGTCCGCTGAATGAATCTGGCATGGAGCATCATCCTTTGACGCCCATGAAGGATGCGGATATCCGCCGTTTGCTGGCGCGCCAGGCAAAAACGCGCGTCAGCCATATTGGCTGGCAGCAAGTGGTGCAAGGCAGTGAAGCACTGCGCGAGATTCTGCAAGCCCGGACAGATGAGGAACCCCAATTGGTGGTGGTGGATGCCATCAGCGATCACGATTTAACGCTGATCGGCATCGCCGCTGCGGATGAGAAGCTTATCAGTGGTGGATCGGGCATCGCGCTTGCCCTGCCGCACAATTTTATCAGTGCCGGTAAAGCACAAGGTAACAACAGTGAGTTTCCTGCCATTAAAGGTTCCAGCGCCATTTTAGTTGGCAGTTGTTCAGGTGCGACGCGCGGACAAATAGAAGAACACCAAAAACAGCATGCGGTGCTGGCCATTGAGATTGAGGATGTGATGGCGGAACGAATTGATGCTGACGATCTCGTGGATTTTATCCTCACCCAACAGAACCGTTGCCCGCTGATCTATTCCTCAGGCGATCCCGTAACCGTAAAGCAAATGCAGCAGCAGTTTGGCCAGCACAATATCTCACAACGCCTTGATCGGCTGTTTGGTGATACGGCACGCAAGTTGGTGCTTGAAGCGGGCATTCAGCGTTTAGTGGTTGGCGGTGGAGAAACCTCGGGCGCGGTGGTCAGCGCGTTGAATTTAGGTTCGCTGCAGGTTGGAAGTGAAATCGATCCTGGCGTGCCCGCCCTGTTTGCTCAAGGCGAGCGACCGCTGGCGCTGGCGCTAAAATCGGGGAATTTTGGTCGGCGCGACTTCTTCTCGCATGCCCTTAACGTGTTAGCCGGTTCTATGCATTAAATCGAAGACAACGTCTGCACGACGTTGTCCTTTTCTCTCTTATCGGCCACCAAATTCCGGCAATACCCCAAACCAGCTCAGCAGCCAGGCCAGTATATTCATCGCGCCAAATACAAACAGTAAAACCACTGCCAGTGAACAGCGTTGCTGAGATTTCCACGCCAGCATGGCCGGGATGATCACCGCCCATAAAGTCGCGAACAGTCCTGCAAAACCAATCGCGGCGACAAAACCACTCGGCCAGCAAATCGAGGCGAGTAACGGCGGCAGGAAAGTCAGGCTGGCGGTTTTCAAACGTGCGCCCGGCGAATTCCCGTATCCCAGACGATCGGCGATGAAATCAAACAGACCAGCGGTGACGCCGAGGAATGAAGCGATCACCGCGAAATGCGAGAAGATCGACATCATCAGCGCCAGCGCATTTACGTGCAGATGATCACGCAACGCTGCCATCAGTGCCGCGATATCACCGCCCTGCTGCACAATCTTGGGAAACGCATTGCGCGGAAGATTTCCCATGGTGCTGGTCAGCCAAAACAGATACAGCGCCAGCGACAGCAAGGTACCCAAGACCAATGCGCGCGTAATATTCTGCTTATTACCACCGTAATAACTCACCAGACCGGTGATGTTGCCGTGGTAACCAAACGACGCGAGACAAAACGGCAGCACGCCAAGTGCATAAGGCCAGTAATGTTCCCCTGCTGCGGGCCCGCTCAGTAACGACGGCACATTCACCTGCGTCAGTAAGCCGCCGAACAGTACGATCAACAGCAGAATTTTCGCCAGCACGCAGAAGGTCATCAAGCGGCTGACGCCGGTAGTACCGAGCCACACTACCAAAGCAACGCACAGCGTCAGCACTATTTTGGCTTCTGCGGTAGAGATCGGTAATCCCAACTGACTGATCGATTGCTGATAAACCGGGCCGCTGGCCGAAATGTAGGCGTAGGTGAGAATGCCGAGGACAAATAAGATGCTAAGACCATTGAGCGTCGCCCAGCCACGTCCGAGCAAATCTTTGGTTAAGGTGTCGTAACCCGCGCCAGGCGGATACTTCAAGCTAACACGCATAAACAACAAGCCGGACAGCAACATCCCGCCCCAGCTAATCAGCAACAACACCATCGCCCAGCCAAACCACGCGCCCGCCATCACCACCGGCAACGTAAACATCCCTGCGCCCACTACGGTGCCGCAAATAATCATCGCGCCCCACCATACGGAAGGCTGCCGGCGGGACAATGTCATCTCCGTCATCACTTATTCCCTACAAAACTGCTTAAAAGCGGCGATGATACACGGGAAAACGCTGAGAAGAGAGTGTGATACGAGATAAAACGCGCGCCATAATGCAGGTGCGCATTAATGCGCACCCTACGAAAAAAGCGCCAATCCTTTGTAGGGTCGCCATTTATGGTGACCGAAAGACGTTTACTGACGAGCATTACGCCATCAAAACGCGCGTATATGGAAGGGAAAAGAACTTAGTTATAGAACGTCGGTTTCGCTGGCATGGTGATCGGCACGATGTCACCCGAGTTTTGCGCCGCAACGCAGGCATCAGCCGCGACCGCCGCCGCATAACCATCCCATGCGGATGGCCCGGTCATCTCCCCCGCCAACACGTTATTGATGAAGTCCTGCAGCTCCACGTCATAGGCATCGATGAAACGCTTTTTCCAGTCGGTGAGAATACTGGTGGAGAGTTTGGCCGCGCTGCGCGTTTGTACCGACATCGGTTCAGGCAAACGTGCGATACCGCTTTCGCCCACCACTTCACACTGAATATCGTAGCCGTAAGCGCAGTTAACGAAGATTTCTACATCGATGCGCACGCCTTTGGCGGTTTCCAGCAGCACGATTTGCGGATCTTTCAGATGCGCAGACGCTTTACTGGTTGAGCGTGGATAGATCACCTGCGCGCTGACGTAGTCATCTTTCAGCAACCAGCGCAGCACATCGAGCTCATGAATCAGCGTGTCGGTGATGGCCATATCGGTGGTGTAGGCATCGCCGACTTCGGGATTGCGGTGCGCGCAGTGCAGCATCAACGGTTCGCCGATCTCACCGTTCTCAATCACCGTTTTCAAGGCGCGATAGCCGCTGTCGTAAGGACGCATAAAGCCGACCTGCACCAGCTTTTTACCGGCGGCGATTTCCGCTTCAACGATGTTCATGCAACCCTGCGCGGTGACCGCCAGCGGCTTTTCACAGAACACCGCTTTGCCCGCTTTGATTGCCGCCAGCACGAATTCTTCGTGAGTTGGCCCCCACGACGTGACCAGAATCGCCTGCACTTCTGGCGCGTTAATCAGGTCATGCGCGTTGTCATAAATCTCCGCCTGGATTCCCAGATCTTGAATGATCTGTTCGCAGTTGCTGCGGTTGATGTCATTCAGCGCCACTACGCGCGAATGTTGCAGCACCTGGCTACAACGACGGATGTGTTCGCGACCAATCGCGCCCGTGCCAATTACACCAATATTGAGCGTCATAGCGTGTTCCTTAGTTATTCAGGTAAGCAATGCTGGATTGGATTTCCTGAGCAATCTGTTCTTCGCTCCAGCCATCCATTACGGAAGAAAACGGTTCAAAGGCGTAGATGCCGCGATAGCCCATCTCTTCCAGACGCTGCACTTGCTGTTTCGATTTCAGCAGATCGTCGGCGCTGAGCATGATGCGCTCTTCGTCAGTTAGCTGATGCGTTGGGCGCGCATCGGTGACGCCAGAAAGATGCACCAGTCCGATATTGTTGACGTCGACGCCGCCGGCAAAGTCTTGCTCAGCGCCTTCGTACAAGTGGTGGTGAAAAGTATCGAGTACGATTTTGAACGGCGCGCCCGCTTGCTTGATCAGCTGTTGTGCCAGTGCGGCAGAACGCAGCGAGCTTTGTGGAAATCCGAGCGGCTCAACCAGACCGGCGATGCCATATTCAGCGAACAGCGGTGCCAGTGTTTTTAACGCATCCACGGTTTGCTGCTGGGAAATAACCGTGCCGTCATTCAGTGGGCAGAGTACTAACGCTTTGGCACCGGTTTCACGCGCAGCGTTTAATAAAGCGCGCGTCTTCTCCAGCACCTCATCAGTTAATTGGTTAAACGGATAAACCGCATTAATCGTTTCGATGGTGAACGCATGTTGTTCAGCCAGATCACGAACTTGTTCACCGGATAAATGATCAGTCACGCTGCCACTTTTCATATCATTGCGGATTTCGACTTTATTTAACCCTAACTTTTCAACCAGAGAGAAAAAACGATCGAGGCTGAGGTTGGGCGCAATTTTACGATTAACGCACAGTCGGTCATGGCTTATTTTGTAGGTCATGGTGTGTTCTATCCTGAAAGAGTAATAGTATTGACTTTCTGTTATGTTGTGACGCGTTGATATCTTGCGATAGTAAGCGATGTCGTTTTGCTGCTCTGCCAGAACTTTGATTGATTTACATCAACGCAACATCATTTATACAACTCATGGAAGTAGTGCTCGACCTGCTCCAGGCTGCGCCCTTTGGTTTCCGGGATGGTGCGCAACACGAACATCGATCCACCAATACCAATCACCGCAAAGGTTAAGAAGGCTCCGGCGAGGCCAAACGCCGCCAGCAGCAAAGGGAATGCCATCGAAATGGCAAAGTTCGCCATCCACAGCGCAAACACCGCGCCGCCCATGCAAATGCCGCGCATACGCGCCGGAAAGATCTCAGAAAGTAATAGCCAGGTAACCGGCGACAGCGCGCCTTGCTGGAAGCACAGGAACATCAACATCCCCGCCAGCACCAGATAAGCGCGCAGCAGATTGACGCCACCCGCAGAATGATATTCCGGCATCAAGAAGCAGACCGCCGCGATAAAGAACAGACACGCGGTGCAGCCCATCTGTCCCACCAACACCAGCGGACGACGACCGATTTTGCCGATCATCCAGATACCGACCAGCGTCATCAGCACTGAAATCACGCCGTTAGCGATGGTGGCAAACAGCGCGGCATCATTACTCAAGCCGGTTGCCGTCAGCATGGTCGGCGCGTAATACATGATGGTGTTGACGCCGGTCAGCTGCTGAATCGCCGCAATACCGATACCGAGGAGGAACACTTTGCGCAGCCACGGCGTTCGCAGATCTCGCAAGCGGCCTTTGCCCTGTTGCCGGTTCTCTTCAATGGTTTCTTCGATCTCTTCCAGCTCCCAATCGACGTCATCCGCCGCGCGGGTTTTCTCCAGCACTTTGCGCGCTTCGTTGTTGTTACCGCGCATCACGTGCCAGCGCGGGCTTTCTGGCATAAAGATCATGCCAAACCACAGCAAAACGGCGGGCACCGTCGAGATGGCGATCATCCAGCGCCAGGTGTGCTCCCCGCCCCAGATTTCGTTGAAAGTGGCGTTGGACACGTACGCCAGCAGCTGACCCGAAACAATCATCAGCTCCTGCAAAGTGACCAGTTGGCCGCGCTTGTTGGCCGGTGCGATTTCCGCGATATACACCGGCACCGTGGCCGCCGCGCCACCGACGGCAATGCCAAGGAACAGTCGTGAAGCGATCATGGAGATGACATCCGGCGCAAATGCCGAACCGATGGCTCCAAGGGCAAAAATAAAGGCGAGGGAAATAATGATTTTGCGACGCCCCAGCGCGTCGGCGAAGTGACCGGCGAGCAGCGCGCCAAAAGCGGCACCAAACAGCAGTGAACTGGTGACTAATCCTGTGGTGAATGGCGTGAGTTGCAAATCGTCACGCATAAACAGCAAAGCGCCCGATACCACGCCGGTATCGTAGCCAAACAGTAATCCACCAAGCGTGGCAACCAGCGCAATTATTTTAACAAAGGGCTCAGTGCGTGTGGTGCTATTCGGGCCGGAAGCCGTGTTGGTGGATATATAAAGTTCTCTTTCCATAATACCTCCTGGTAAAAAAAATAAATAAGGAAATAAGGCAGAACAAAACAGAAGGCTCACGCTAAAGGCATTTTTATTTCATGTTAATTTTTATTTGGAATTTTCTTACCGAAATGTGAGTTCAAGCATTTTGGTGTTTTTATTTTGATGGAATTGCATCAGGGGGAGATTTTATTTAGGCAGGATTTATAACGGTAATTTAAAAGGTCGCCATGAATGGCGACCTTCCATATGTGTATTTCGCATTAACATTGCCAAATAAAGCTATCGCACTGGGCGCAAAAGCCTGCTTTGTCGGGCGGCCGTTTAATTATGCTTGTGCGGTGGGCGGTTTAGCGGGCGTCAATTTAGCTATCGACTTGATTACCAGCGAGGTTAGCCGCGATTTAGGCATGTTAGGCGCGGCTTCGCTGGCAGATTTAGGGGAGAAGCATTTGCGGATCGTTGGTTGATATGGTCGCCACGAATGGCGACCCTAAGGACAATTATCGGCGGCGCGGCAGCGAAACCAGCAGCAAGCCAAACACAATCAGCACCACGCCGGCAAAGCTGCTCCAGCGAAAGGTTTCCCCCAATATGGGCAAGGAAATCGCTGCTAACCAGACCAGCACATAACTCAAACTGAGCAGCGGATAGAGCCGATTGAGCGGCAGAAGACGCAGCGCCAGCATCCAGCACAACATCGACAGCGCATAAGCGCCAAGGCCCATCGCTAACAGCAGCAGCGGTTTGATGTGCTGCATGCTCAGCAGCGCGCTTAACGGCGGGAATTCGAGCATCGCCATTCGCAAAACCAGCTGCGCCAGCGATACCAGCAATACGCTGCACAGCGCCAGCATTACGCCTTTCATAGATGACTTCCCATCAGCGCCACACCGGCAACAATCGCCAGCGTGCCAATCCACTGCTGTAGGCTGTAGGTTTCGCGCCAGATCAGCCGCGCGGCGATGGCCACCAACACAAAGTTAAGACTCAGCATCGGATACGCCACGCTCACCGGCACCACGCGCAGTACCGCCAGCCACAGCAGCATGCCGATACCCAGCAGCAGGATGCTGAGCGCCAGCCAAAGCATCCCCTTTTTGATGCCGAGATGAGCCGCCTGCTTCTGACACAGCTGGGCGGCGCAACTCAGCACGCTGACCAGTAAAATCAGCAGCAGATTCATGGTGTGGCATTGTAGCCGTAATAAACCAGGCGGCCCTGACGATAGACATCATCCGGTTCCGGCAGGTTTTTATCCGGCGTTTTGTCGCTGGAATTCATCATCAGCACCAATGAAACCTTGCCCTGACGACGATGCACGCGCAGCCAGTCGGCAAAGTTATCCGCATCAATATAGTGTGACTGCGCATCCGGATAGCTCAGGCCGTATTGCAACTCGCCTTTGGCATCATAGAAATTGATGTCGCTGCGCTGCAGTTCCCAGGCCACCGCCGATGCCACGCCAGGATTGTTGGCCAGCAGATAACGACTCTCCGCCAGCTGATCGTGCACCGCGCCGACAAAACTCTGCGGCTGCTTGGAGTCGCGCACCTTTTGCGGAATGGCAAAGCCCACCAGTAACGCCAGCGCCAGCGGACAAAGCGCGGCTAACTGCCAGCGACCGTTCTCCGGTTTGCGGCTCAGCCAGCCCATCACGCCCCATCCGATAAAGGAGAGCGCCGCACAGAACACGCCAACAGTCTCTTCGTTGCTGTACACCGGACGATGCGAAATGCCCCACGGCGCTAGTACTACCAGCAACACGATTGCGGCAATCGCACCGAACAGCAGATTGATCCAGCCATTTACTTTTAGCGCTTTCATCACCTGCGGTGAAGCGCTGTGCGCGTAGTGCGCCATCAGCAGCGCCAGCGGCGCGAAGCACGGCAAAATGTAGGTCGGCAATTTGCCTTTAGCGATGCTAAAAAACAGCAGCGGCAGCAGCACCCAGCTGAGCAAATAGATTGGCCCGGCATGCTGGTTGCGCTGACGCCACGCGCCGAGCAGCGATCCCGGCAGCAGCGCCAGCCACGGCAAACAGCCCGCCAGCAACACTGGAATGTAATACCAGAATGGCGCTTTGTGCTGTGCATCCGACTCGGCGAAACGCTGAATATGCTCGACCCAGAAGAAGTAGTGCCAGAAATCCCCTTCCTGCTGATTAATCGCCAACGCCCACGGCGTGCTGAGCAGCACAGCAACCACAATCGTCAGCGGTCCCCAACGCAGCAGTTCACCGAAGCGACGCTGCCAAATGGCCCACGGCAGAATCGCCAACACCGGCACCGCCAGCGCGAGAAACCCTTTGGTCATAAAACCCATCGCGCAGGCCGCGCCCAGCAAAACATAGCCACACAAACGTTGCCGCGTGGTGCTAGCCTGCGACGCCAGCCAGTAACTGCACATCGCGGCAACCAGCCACAGCATCAGGATCGGATCGAGTACCGCGTAAGTGCCGACGCCGTACACCAGTAGTGAAGTCAGGAAAATAACGCTGCCAGTCAGCGCGACTTGGCGGCTGGCAAACATCTGCGTGCCGAGCCAGAAGACCAATACTGCGCTTAACGTGGTGCTAAAAATCGATCCAGCGCGCACGCCAAAGTTTGTGTGACCATACAACCATTGGCCAATGTTATTGACCCAATATCCGGCAATTGGTTTTTCGAAGTAACGGAGATCGAAGAAATGCGGCACCACCCAATTGCCGCTGAACAGCATTTCACGGCTGATTTCAGCGTAACGGGTTTCGTCCGGCTGCCATAAGGCGCGGAACTCAATCGGGATCAGGTAAAAAAGCGCGAAAAGCGCGATGAGTAATGCGGTTTTAGTGCCTGTACGCATCCGTGGTTCCTGTAAATATTAACGCTGGCAGCCTAGCCAGCCTTCGCGTCCGGGAATATGCCCGCGCACGATGTTGCCCTGTGGCAGCGTAGTGAGATCGTCGGGTAACAAGGCGCTGAGTGGACAAAATTCAATGTCCTGCTGCTCCGCACGTTTCAGCAGATCGGCGAACGCCTTAAGTCCAACAATCCCTTCCACTTCGGCATGAATGGTGTAGACCGGTGAACCCGTTGCAGCATGGATCTGCTCGAGAATGAAGTCGTTAAAATCTTCCGCGCTTACCGATTGTCCCACCACTTCATCCCAGGTGGGCAAGGTCACCGGAATTTGTACCGTGCCGATACTACCATCACTAAGAATGGGCAGAAATGGCCCAGTACCTCGGCAGTCGCTGTTATAGCTGAAGCCAAACTGCTGCTTAGCTGCCACGACGCGACCGTCTGCCCGCCAACCCGCCACGGCTGAACATGTGACGTTGTCACCAATAATCGCTTCAAGCGCCTGCTTCCCCCGCGCAATCTGCTCAACCAGTTTTTCTTGCGGCCACACGCCCGCCCAGGTCTGCCAGGCAAAGTGATCCCAGGCATGCAAGCCGACCTCATGATGATCGGCGGTAGCACTGATGATCTCCTCCAGACCGCGACCAATTTCCCGTCCCGGCCAGGCGGTGCCGGCCAGCAAGATATCCCAGCCGTAAAGAGATGCTGCGCGCGAACGCAGCATTTTCCACAGGAAGCGCGGTTTTAACAGGCGCCACAAGTGGCGCCCCATATTATCCGGTCCAACACTGAAGAAAAAACTGGCCTGCAGCTGATGCAGACTGAATTGCTCCAGTAGCGCCGGCACCCCGAATTGGGTGCCGCGCCAGGTATCTACATCGACGCGCAAACCTACTTTTTTCATGGCTTATCCTGCAGCTCAACGGTGCGCAGGAAGAAGTCCAGCGTGTTATCAATGGTGGTATCCATCTCGACGGTTGGCGTCCAGTCCAGCAGACGACGCGCGTTTTTGATCGACGGCTTGCGGTGTTCCACGTCCTGATAACCTTTACCGTAATAGCTGCTGCTTTCTACTTCACGGAATCCAGCAAACGGCGGGAAGTTGCTACGCAGCGGATGACGTTCAAAACTCGCCAGCAGACGCTCGGCCAACTCTTTGATGCTGGCTTCGTTATCCGGGTTACCGATATTGACGATCTGGCCATCGCAGTTATTCTGCTTGTTCTCGATGATGCGGAACAGCGCTTCAATGCCGTCGCGAATATCGGTGAAGCAACGCTTCTGTGCGCCGCCATCGATCAGCTTAATCGGTGAACCTTCCACCAGATTCAAGATCAGTTGCGTAATAGCACGCGAACTGCCGATGCGTGCAGCGTTCAGGTTATCGAGGCGCGGACCCATCCAGTTAAACGGACGGAACAAGGTAAAGCGCAGCCCTTCTTTCTCACCGTAAGCCCAAATCACGCGGTCCAGCAACTGCTTAGAAACGGAGTAGATCCAGCGCTGTTTATTGATCGGCCCAACAACCAGATTCGAGTGATCTTCATCGAAATGTTTGTCAGTACACATGCCGTACACTTCGGAGGTCGATGGGAAAATGATACGCTTTTTGTATTTCACGCAGTCACGAATGATTTTGAGGTTCTCTTCAAAATCGAGTTCGAACACGCGCAGCGGATTGCGCGTGTACTCAATCGGCGTGGCAATCGCCACCAATGGCAGCACCACATCGCACTTCTTAATGTGATACTCAATCCATTCTGAGTGAATGCTGATGTCGCCTTCGACAAAGTGGAAGCGCGGCTGATCGAGGAAACGGCTGATGGCATCTGAACCGATGTCTAAACCGAATACTTCGAAGTTATCATCCTGCAGCAGACGCTCAGTGAGGTGGTTACCGATAAAGCCGTTCACGCCGAGGATCAGCACGCGCGTACGACGTTTGACCGCTGCCACCGGCTGAGAGTAGAGCAATGCGCCCTTCACCATGCCGAGGTTTTGCGCCAGCTGGCTGCCGTTCATGAAGACGCCGTTATCGCTTTGGCCGGTCATCACTTCCAGCGCACCTTCACCGCAAGCGATGAGGAACGGCTCTACGGACAATACGGTGCCTGGTTTGGCGTGGTGACCAATGTTGTGCACGCGGCTCTTCCACACCACAAATTTCACGGTGCCAGCAAAAGCAAATGCGCCCGGCCAAGGATAAGTTACGGCACGCACCAGATTGTTGACCGTCTGCGCCGGGGCTTCCCATTTAATGCGACCATCTTCCGGTGTGCGACGACCGACAACAGTGGCTTCACTTTCGTTTTGTGGCGTGGTGACAATATCGCCACGCTTCACTCCCGGCAACGCGTTATTCAGGACTTCTGTGGCGCAGGCCACCAGTTTGCGATGCAGCGTTAATGCATTGTCCTGCTCGTCAATCGCGACGCGCTGTTGCGCCACGATGTCACCGGCATCGGCGCGTTTCACCATGCGATGCAGCGTAACGCCGGTTTCGGTTTCGCCATTGACCAGCACCCAATTCAGCGGTGCGCGGCCACGGTATTTAGGCAGCAGCGAACCGTGCAGGTTAAAAGCACCCAGTTTTGCGCAGCTGAGAATGCTGTCGTTCAGTAAAGCACGATAGTAGAAGGAGAAGATGTAATCCGGCGCCATGGTTTTAATGCGATCGACCCACAGCGGATGATTCACATCTTCCGGCGCGTAGACCGGAATGCCCTGCTCAGCGGCTAAACGCGCAACGGAGTCAAAAAAGTGGCTCTCAGTTCCTGTGTCTGAGTGGGTAAAAATAGCGCTGATTTCATAGCCAGCGTTCAGAAGTGCAGAAATACCCGCACAGCCCATTTCGGCGTAGGCGAAGACGACAGTTTTCATTGCTCAATTTCCTGTACAGATGAGGCTTTTTGCTGTGGGTGAATCACACGTTGAATGAAGTAGCGCGGACGGGCGCGTACGTCGTTGTAAATGCGGCCGATGTATTCGCCGAGTAATCCCATGCCGATAAACTGCGCACCGACAAAAATAAACAGCACGGCGAACAGCAAGAACACGCCATCGCCGGCCCAGGCGGCGCCGAGGAACAGACGCAGCACAATCAGAATCAGCGAGAAGGCAAATCCGGCCAGCGCAATCAGGCTGCCGACGATACTCAGCAGACGCAGCGGCGTGGTGGTGAGGCAAGTCACCAGGTCATACATCAGGTTAATCAGCCGCATAAAGCTGTATTTTGAATCGCCAAACTCGCGCTCGGCATGCGCCACCGGCAGCTCAATGGTGCGGCGCGCAAAGGTGTTAGCGAGGATGGGAATAAAGGTGCTGCGCTCGTGGCAGTTCAGCATCGCATCAACAATATGGCGGCGATAAGCGCGCAACATGCAGCCGTAGTCGCCCATCGCTTTGCCAGTCACGCGCTGAATCAGGTGATTGATGGTGCGTGAGGCGCGACGACGGAACCAGCTGTCCTGCCGGTTTTGACGCACGGTGCCCACCACGTCATAACCCTGCTGCGCCGCTTTCACCAGGTTCGGGATCTCTTCCGGCGGGTTTTGCAGATCGGCATCCAGCGTGATGATCAAGTCGCCGCTCACGTGGCTGAAGCCCGCCATGATCGCCGAGTGCTGGCCGTAATTACGATTGAGTAATACGCCAACCACATGGCTGCCCGGCATATCCGCAGCGTCAGCAATCATCTCGCCCGAGCGATCGCTGCTGCCGTCATCAACCAGCAGAATCTCGTACTCCAGAGCTAATTCCGCGCAGGCCGCGTCGGTACGACGCACCAACTCCGGCAAGCTCTCCTCTTCGTTGTACACCGGGATCACCACGGAGACTTTACGAATGGCTTTTTCTTCCAACATGTCAAACTCCAGCGATCTGACGCAATGCGCTAATGACGCGCGTGACATCTTCGTCGCGCATATCAGGGAACAACGGGATTGAGCAAATGCGATCGCTATTCCATTCGGTGTGTGGCAGCGAGAGTTGCGGATAGCGTTCGCGGTAATATTTGTGCGTGTGTGCAGCACGGAAATGCAGCCCGGTGCCGATATCCTGCGCTTTAAGTGTTTCCATTAATGCATCGCGGGTAATGCCGCATTGCGCTTCATCGACACGAATAATGAACAGATGCCACGCATGCTGATGCGCCCATTCTGGCTGCGTCAGCGGCAGAAACGGCGTATCTGCCAGTTCGGTGAGATAACGTTGCGCAATCGCCGCGCGGCGCTCATTGATGACGGGCAGCTTTTTCAATTGCACCAAGGCAATGGCGGCGCTGATATCCGGCAAGTTGTATTTGAAGCCCGGCATGATCACTTCCGCCTGCGGCTTGCGGCCATGCGTGTGACGATCGTAAGCATCGACACCGAGGCCGTGGAATTTCAGGCTGCGCATGCGGTCGGCCAATGCCGCATCATCGGTCACAATCAAGCCACCTTCGGCGCAGGTCATGTTTTTGATGGCGTGGAAGGAGAAGATTGCCGTGCCCTGTTGGCCGACGTGCTTACCTTTGTAGTAACAGCCGGCAGCGTGCGCGGCATCCTCAATCACCGGAATGCCGTGGCGCTCACCGATGGCGCGGATGGCATCCAGATCGGCCGGTGCACCTGCGTAATGCACCGGAATGATGGCGCGCGTGCGCGGTGTAATTGCTACTTCAATCTGCTCTGGCGCCACCATTAAGGTGTCGCGATCGATATCGGTCATCACCGGCGTCGCACCGAGCAGCGTGATGATGTTAATGGTGGAAACCCAGGTCAGAGACGGCGTGATCACCTCATCGCCAGGCTGGATGCCCAGCGCCAGCAGCGTGACGTGCATCCCCGCCGTTGCGGAGCTGACAGCAATCGCATGCTGATTGCCGGTGAGCTGGCAAAAAGCCTCTTCCAGTTCGGCATTTTTCGGGCCGGTGGTGATCCAACCCGACTCAAACACCGATTTTACGGCGGCTAACTCTTCCTCGCCCAACGAGGGCCGTGAGAATGGTAAAAAATTCATAATGTTACCTTGGAATTAAGCACTATTTGACGGCCATTTATTCCAAAATACGCGGGTTAACTTAACGCAACATTAAATGAGGAGAGTACTAAGTCGGCTTTTTCTGACACGTTGAGGATTGGTAGAGGAAAGGGCAAATTTGCCGTTTTATCATCATGAACCAGCACACTTCTTAAGGTTAAATTAAGGTTTTGACCCTATACTAAATCAGGATATGTCTTATAACGTCTGGAGGATAATGCGATGAGTACGGCTACTGACAGACTTTCTCAGGCAGCGCTGCGCCGCCACCATATTGGGGTGAAAACCAAAGGATTACGTTATCGCGGCGATCTGTATGTGTTCCGCTATAACGCCGGCCACTCCGATGTGTTCCTAAACAACGACCGCGTGATGTCATTGAATACCAGCAACGTGCAGGAAGCGATCCAGCTGTTTAAGCAGCAGTCATAACACTTTAAAGTTATTATTTTTCCTTTCACCCGATGAACTCAGAACGTTCGTTTTGAGAGCGCTCTCATATTCTTAACGCCTGCAAAAACTTATTTTAATCCGCGAATGCAATTCTTTACGCGTTAATCCTCATTCGGTCTATTGACCTTTTAGGCTGAGGGAGACTTCCCTCAGCCATTTTTATTTACCAGGCAAATAATCATGAAATCAAAATACTCCCGCATGCAGGTATTTCTGCATTGGCTATCCGCCGTTATTATTATCTGGGGTACTATCTCCGGCTTTATGGTCGCGCTCTTTGAACCCGCCTTTGAGCATAAAGCCTGGGTCGGCTTCATCAATGTTTCTCTCACTACGCTATTTATTCCTTTCTTTGTGATGAGATTGTGGTTTGCATTCCGTCACGGTAAACCCAATGATCATCTGCTCTCCTTACGCGAAGAGAAATTATCCGCCATCGGTCACGCCTTTCTCTATCTGAATATGACCATTGTGATGCTCAGTGGCGTATTGATGATGGATCGCCCTATCAACGTATTTGATTGGTTCTCTCTTCCACAACCGATTGAAAATGAATCGATTACGCGTGTTTTCAACCGCGTTCATATCTTCTCCTGCGCCACGCTGGGATTATTAGTCATCGGCCATGTGCTGGCGGTAGTAAAACATCAAATGAAAGGCAAAGCGCTGCTACGTCGTATGAGCTGGTGATATTAAGGTCATTCCGAGAGTGCTCTTATAGCTTAGGTCTTCTTATCTAATTACTTTAGCGCAAAAAAATTCACAGAGACAATTTATATGCTCACTGATGAACAGGCAAAATCATTACTTTCATCTGGACAGCACAATTACGATAATATCCTGCTGTTAGATTCTGCCTATAATAAAATTACGCTCCCCCAACAAGCGATCACTTTTTCAGTTAACGAAGCACAAAAGCGTTTAATGCTGTGCCTGCTGAATAAAATAAGCTGCAAGCGCGAGATTATTCAAGTGGTGTGGAACGATAATCATCAGCGCATCCGCGATAACAATTATCATCAGCTGGTATTTCAGTTTCGCGCCCTGTTACAACGCAATGGTTTACCAGCAAACTTAATTGTCACCGTGCCCTATTACGGCTTAAAGTTGAATGAACCCTTATTGCGCGAACTAAAAGATTGCGGATCCGCGATGCCAGAAGAACGGCGTAAATTGCTGCCGCAACTGCTCTCCTTTGCGCGTTCCCTGTTCTAAGCAAATGGATATTCGCTTAATTGCGCACGCCTGCATCCAATGGCGATCTCTTTTTATCTGGCTGCTCAGTGCGCTGCTGCTCATCGTGGCGCTGCTGAGGTTGGTAATGACGCTCACCGCAGGCCACGCAATCACTATCGAGCTGCCAGTTTCACCCGAAAACGGGCAAAACGCTCCGCGCGCATCTGCGCTCAATCTCGCGTTATTCAACGAAAAACAGGCATGGTCGCCGTTTGCAGTGGGTGAAATGGCCTCTGATGATGCGCGTCTACGCGATGCGCCGCGCAGCGCTTTGCCCGTAAAGGTGGTCGGCATTGTTCATCAACGAAAGGCAGATCAAAGCCTGGCAATTCTTGCCGAAAACCAACAGCAATTCACAGTATCCAGCGGTGAAGCGCTGCCGGGCTATGCCGCGAAAGTGGCGCGCATCTTTCCCGATCGCGTAATCGTGCAATATCGCGGCCACTACGAATCGCTCTTAATGGAATCAGGCAGTCAGCGATGACTGCACCAATTATGAAAAAATTTCTTTTGTTGCTCTGTCTGATGACGTTTGTGGTTCAGGCAGAAGAGTATGACGCCAGTTTTAACAACGCCGAGATCGGCGAATTTATTAACACGGTGAGCAAAAACCTCAGGAAAACCATTATTCTTGACCCCAGCGTCAAAGGCCATATCAGCGTGCGCAGCCATGAAGTGCTGGATGAAGAGCAGTATTATCAGTTCTTTCTTAGCGTGCTGGATGTGTATGGTTTCTCAGTTCTCCACATGAAAAACGGCGTGCTGAAAGTGGTGCCGTCGAAAAATGCCAAAAGCGGCGTGATTCCCCTCTCCAAAAATGGCGAGATCCGCGCTGGCGATGAGTTGATTACCCGCGTGGTGCCGCTGCAATTTGTCACCGCCAAAGATCTCGCGCCCCTGCTGCGTCAGCTGAACGATGCCGCCGCTGGCAGCGTGGTGCATTACGATCCCAGCAACGTGCTGCTGATGACCGGGCGCGCAGCCGTTATCGAACAATTGGTGGCGATTGTGGAGAGCGTCGATCTGCCCGACGATCACAGTGTCGATAAAATCACGTTAGAAAATGCCGCAGCGCCGCAGGTCGCGGAATTGCTCAACAATTTGCACAGCAAAGCCGCGGCTAAAGCGGTGGCCGACAGCCGAACCAACGCGTTGTTAATCAGCGGCGAGTCCTCAGCCCGTCAATCATTGCTTGAGGCCGCGCGCGAACTTGATGCAAAGCAGGTGCGACGCAGCAACGCCAAAGTGATCTACCTCAAACACGCTAAAGCCGAAAACCTGCTGGAAGTGTTAACGGGTATCAATCCGCAAGGCGACACCCGTTCCGAAGGCGGCACCGCGCTTCCGGCCATCAGCGTGATGAAAGACGTGGTGGTAAAAGCCGATAAACAGACCAATTCACTGGTGATCAACGCGCCGCCGGAAAGTGTTGCCGAGCTGGAACACGTGATTCAGCTACTGGATATTGATCGTGCGCAGGTTTTAGTCGAAGCCATTATCGTGGAAGTTGAAGATGCCGATGGTCTGGCGCTTGGCGTGCAGTGGTTCAATCAGCGCGGCGGCGGTACGCAGTTCACGGATAGCGGCGCACCGGTAACCGGACTCTCACCGGGCGGCATGGGCGAGGCGCTGGCGAAGATGAACGGCCTTGCCGCCGGTTTTTATCGCGGTAACTGGTCAGGTTTATTCACCGCGCTGCAAACCAACAGTGAGAACAATATTCTCGCCACGCCGAGTATCGTCACACTCGACAACATGGAAGCGGAATTCACCGTCGGCCAGGATGTTCCGGTGCTGACCGGTTCCCAAACCACCAGCGGCGACAACATTTACCAAACCGTATCGCGCCGCAGCGTGGGCATTAAGCTCAAAGTGAAACCGCAAATTAGTAAAGGCAATGCGGTGATGATGGAGATTGAGCAGGAAGTCTCCAGCGTCTCAGAAGCGGCCAGCAAAGATAATCTCGGTCCGACGTTCAATACCCGCACCGTGCGCAATGCGGTGCAGGTCAGCAGCGGCAACACCGTGGTGGTGGGCGGACTGCTAGATAATAGCGGTTCACGCATCACCAACAGCGTGCCGCTGCTAGGCAACATTCCGCTGATTGGCGGCTTGTTCCGCTATCAGTCCGAGAAAAGCAGCAAACGTAATCTGATGCTGTTTATCCGTCCGACAATCATTCGCAGCCAGGCGGATTACAACACCAGCACCGAATCGCAGAGGAATAAATTTGGCGATGCGCTGCAAGGCTCACCCGCCGCACGCAACATTGATCGCGGTTTTAATCAGATCCTCGGTGGGAGCCAGAACAATCAGGCGCTGGATGAGACGCTGCAACTGATTAACGACTTCAATCGGGCGGCGCGATGAGTGCCCCGCTTCTGCCGTGGAACTGGGTGCAGCAGCACCACATAGTGCTGCTGCCAGAAGATCCACCGCGCCTCTGCTGCAAATCGAGCATCAGCTTTACCGCGCTGGCCGAGGCGCGACGCCGCTGTCCTGATGCGCTGATTGAAACGGTCAGTGATGACCAGTTTCAGCAACTCGCCAGCGCCTGCTATCAGCAGAACAACGCATCGCAGAAAATGGTGAGCGAAATCGGTCAAAGCCTCGATCTGGATGAACTGGTTGATGCCTTGCCGGATGAAAATGAACTGCTCGACAGCGACGATGGCGCGCCAGTCATCCGCTTGATCAATGCGATCCTGAGTGAAGCGGTGCGGGAAGGCGCTTCAGACGTCCACATTGAGCCGTTCGAAAAGTTGTTGAGCGTACGCTTCCGCATTGACGGCATGTTACGCCCGGTGTTGACGCCGCCGGTACAGCTCAGCCGCTATCTGATTTCCCGCCTCAAAGTGATGGCAAAACTGGATATCGCGGAAAAACGGCTGCCGCAGGACGGTCGCATTACGTTGCGCGTTGCCGGCCGCAGCGTGGATGTGCGTGTGTCAACGCTGCCCGCCAGTCACGGTGAACGCGTGGTACTGCGTATCCTCGATAAAAACAGCCTCGATGTCGCGCTGGAAAATACCGGCATGCAGGCAACGTTATGTCAGCGTTTACAGCAACAGCTGCAGCTGCCACACGGCATTATTCTGGTAACCGGCCCAACCGGTTCGGGAAAAAGCACTACGCTGTATGCCGCCTTACGCGCGCTTTATCGCCCGGAAAAAAATATTCTTACCATTGAAGATCCGGTGGAATACGAGCTGGAAGGTATCGGGCAAACGCAGGTGAATGCCAAAGTTGACATGACCTTCGCCCGCGGGCTGCGTGCCATTTTGCGTCAGGATCCGGATGTGGTGATGATTGGTGAGATTCGCGACAGCGATACGGCACAAATTGCCGTGCAGGCTTCGTTGACCGGCCATCTGGTGCTCTCCACGCTTCACACTAACAGCGCGTTAGGTGCGGTAGAACGCCTACGTGACATGGGCATCGAACCCTTTTTGCTGGCGAATGCGCTGAGCGCGGTTTTGGCCCAGCGTCTGGTACGCAAACTCTGTGAAGCCTGTAAACAGCCGTGGCAACCCGATGAGCATGTGCTAACCCGCTACGGACTCGGTGGCCTAACGCTCAGCGCCCCGCTTTTTCAGCCGCAAGGCTGCGCCGCGTGCAATCACAGCGGCTATCGCGGCCGTACCGGCATTCATGAGCTGGTTATCGTGGATGATGCGCTGCGCAGCGCTATCAACCAGGGATCGAGTGAGCAGCTTTTACAACAACATGTCACTCAGCGTATCTCGCTGATGCAGGACGGACTAGAGAAGGCGCTGGCGGGCATCACCTCATTGGAAGAAGTGCTGCGCGTCTCACGGGAGGGATATTGATGCACTTCCGCTATGTGGCGCGAGACGATCAGGGTAAAACCCAGCGCGGCACGCTCGAAGCCGATAATGCGCGTCACGCGCGCCAGCAATTGCGTGAACGTCGCTGGCAGCCGCTAACGTTGAAGCGTGCAACGGCTTCATCCGCCAAGTCAGGTCGTATTAAATCCCGCGATTTCGTCTTGATGATGCGCCAGCTCGCCACCTTAACCGGTGCGAACTTACCGCTGGCGCAGTCGCTGCAGGCGCTGGCCCAGCAGAGTGAAAAACCGCAGCAGCGACAGCTAATCGACACCTTACGTCAACGCGTGCTTGAGGGGAGTTCGCTGGCGGAAGCGGTGGCGCTGTTCCCAAAAACCTTTTCTCCCTTGTATCAGGCGATGATCAGCGCGGGCGAAGCCTCCGGACGTCTGGACCGCGTGCTGGAGCAATTGGCGGATTACAGCGAGCAGAGCGAAAAACTAAAGAGCAAACTGTTGCAGGCAATGATCTATCCGCTGTTGCTCACCGTGGTAGCAATGTCGGTGGTGGGAATTTTGCTGGTCGCGGTAGTGCCTGAAGTGGTGGCGCAGTTCAGCCATATGCAGCAGAACCTGCCTGCCAGCACGCGGATTCTGATGCAGCTGAGCGATGCAGCGCAACAGTTCGGACCGGCGCTGCTGCTGATCATCGTCACGCTTCTGCTGCTGTGCCAAACCGCCCTGCGACGCCCAACACTGCAACTGCGCTGGCATCAGCGCATGTTGCAGCTGCCGGTGATCGGTCGTATTACGCTGAATCTCAACCTGGCGCGCTATGCGCGCACGCTCAGCATTCTTACCCACAGCGCCGTACCGCTGCTGGAAGGCATGGCAATCAGCGCGGCCGTGCTGAGCAATGTTTTTATTCGTGAACGCCTGCAGGTGGCTGCTGAACGCGTACGCGAAGGCGTCACGCTGACGCAGGCGCTGGATGCTTCACAACTGCTCACGCCGATGATGCGCCACATGATTGCCAGCGGCGAAAGCAGTGGCGAACTGGATGCGATGCTGAAGCGCACCGCCGATATTCAGGATCAAGCTTTTGTCAGCCAGATGACGCTGGCCGTCAGCCTGTTCGAACCCTTACTGATTGTGGTGATGGCAGCAATTGTGCTGTTCATCATCCTCGCTATTTTGCAGCCAATACTGCAGCTCAACTCACTGACAGGATAAAACTCAATGGAATTAGCGCCGGTTAACACCCAACGCCAGCGTGGCTTTACGCTGCTGGAAATCATGGTGGTGATTGTGATTCTTGGCGTACTCGCCAGTTTGGTGATCCCAAGCTTAATGGGAAATAAAGATCGTGCCGATCGGCAGAAGGCGGTGAGTGACATTGTCACGCTGGAAAATGCGCTCGATATGTACAAGCTGGATAATGGTCGCTATCCCACCACGGAACAGGGACTGAAAGCGCTGGTCGCAGCACCGGCGATCGCCCCGCAGCCGCGCAACTATCGCAGCGATGGCTATATTCGCCGTCTGCCACAAGATCCCTGGGGCAACGATTATCGTCTGGTCAGTCCGGGTAAACACGGTGCTATTGATCTGTTCTCGGCAGGCGCGGATGGCGAAGCCGGCAGCGAAGATGATGTCAATAACTGGCAGTTGGATGGCAGCGAATAACCATGAAGAACAGAAGTCAGGGTTTCACGCTGTTAGAAATCATGATGGTTATGCTGCTGCTGGGCGTGGTGACGCGTTTAGTGGTCGCGGCTCTGCCTGAAAGCAAAACCGCGCAACCGCTGGAACAGTTGCAGGATAGCGCGCGCTGGGCATGGGAACAGGCGCAGCTCGAAGCGCGCATTTGGCGTTTACAGCTGCATAGCGATCGCTGGCAGCTCTCCACGCTCACCGGCGGTGAAGCCGGTGAAAAAGGGCCGTTGCCCGGCACTGTCTGGCATCCGGTGGTGGGCGCATTAGCACAGGAAACGATTAAAAACGGGGAACTTCGTCTGCGCGGCGCGGCGGCACATGCCCTGCCCGCCACATTGTGGTTTTTACCGGATGGCGACATGACACTGGCTGAGATTGAATTTCATTCGCCTGCTGGCGAGGTCCATCAGCTGGCGCTCAATCCCGCCAGCTTATCCGCCACCTTACCGCTATGAAACAGCAAGGGATGACGCTGATCGAAGTGATGATTGCACTCGCTCTGCTGGCAATAGCCGGGCTGGCGCTGATGCAAACGCAGCATGAGCGGGTGCGTAATCTTCACTATCTGGAGCAGAAACAGATCGCGGGCTGGGTTGCAGAGAACCAGCTCGTGCTGCTGCAACTTTCGGCGCTGCCACATGCGGGCCTGCAGGAGGTTCAAATGGCGCATGAACGCTGGCACTGGCAAGTGCAGAGTTTGCCCACCACGCAACCCAGCGTGCAGCGTGTTGAAATCGCGGTATGGCGAAATAGCATTGAGGGAGCACCGCTGGCGCGCCTGTATAGCTGGGTTGCGCAATGAATCCACAACGCGGGTTTACGTTGCTGGAGATGCTGCTGGCGCTGGCGATCTTTGCGCTGCTGAGTCTGGCGGGATATCAACTGTTACAAGGCAGCATGCGCGCACAACAGCAATCGCAGCAACATACACACCAGTTGAGTGCGTTGAATCGCCTGTTTGCGATCCTCGAACAGGATCTCAAACACGCGCTGATTCTGCCGAATGCCGTCATTCATCAACAACCGGCTTTTGTTGCCCAGCAGCAAGCCACGCTGCTGCAATTCACTCGCCGGAATTGGCTCAACCCGCAAGGCGATGCGCGCGCGGCTTTACAACAGGTTCGGTGGAATTTCAGCCAGCAAACTTTGTCGCGGCAACGGCTGGACGATGGTCTCACCCTCACCTTTTCCGCCATTCAGCACGTCAACCTGCGCTTCTATTCAACTGGCCGCTGGCAGGATCGCTGGACCTCACAATTCAGCCTGCCGCAGGCGATTGAAATTACTCTGATCACGGCGCGCTGGGGGAAAATTACGCGCGTGCTATTAGTGGGAAATGGGCGATGAGGGCGCAACGTGGCATGGCGTTAATCACGGTTTTGCTGATCATCGCGCTTATGACGCTGCTGGCGGTAGCAGGACAGCGACAGTGGTGGCAGGCTCTGACGCGCACTGCGAGCCAGCAATTTCAGCAACAGGCGCAATGGACGCTGCGCGGTGCGGAAACCTGGCTGATTAACCAAGGCGGCAAACCGCTGGATGGACGCGTGCAACAGCTGCGGCTGGACCAGCAAACGGTCAGCTATCGCTGGCGTGATCGACAACGCTGTTTCAACCTCAATGCGCTGGGTCAAAATGGTCGCACCGATAAGGATGGCGTGTTTCACCGCAGCGCGGCGCAACGCGTATTTGCCCATTTGCTGCAGCAACAAAGTATGGATCAACAGGCGATCAGCATCCTGCTTGCCCAGCTCCACCAGCAGATCAATGCGGGCGACAACAAACAGTGGCCTTTGCTGGCCGATAAGACCGAAATCCGCCATTTATCCTTGCTGGCCGAACCGCGCTGGTCAAACCTCGCGCCACTGCTTTGTGCCTTACCCAGTAGCGAACTCAACATAAACCTAAACGCGCTACACGCTGACCAGGCATCACTGTTGATGGCGCTGCTCGAAGGCGAAAAAGATCGTTCACAGATCCTCTCACTTCTGCAAAAACGCCCCGAGCGCGGATGGTCCACGCTGGATGACTTTATCAGCGCCTTGCCGGGTGGTACGGCAGCGGCCGTTAGTACCTTGCAAAGTATCGCCGTGCTGGAAAGTCAACATTGGGAGCTGCTGATTTGGCTGGCCGACGAACAGCAGTTTGCCGCCATTCGTAGCCAGTGGATACGCCATCAGGACCTCTTTACCCTGCATCACCGTCAATATGGATTAAGTGAAGCGCCATGAAATTTTTTAACAAACACCCAAAAGGTTGGCGGATCCTTGTGCAGCACGCGCAGGGATGGCGTTGGTGTTACCAATACGCCGACCTGCGCCCGCAACAGGGCGAATCTCTGGCAGACTTACCGGTAGCCGATGATATCGAGACGATTGTGCTGATCGCCGCCGAACAGCTGACACTCGCCAACGTCACGCTGCCAAGCGCCAATAGCCAATCACTGCGCTGGCAACTGGAGCCGCTGCTGAGTGAAGAGGAGGAAAATCTGCACATTGTTAGTCTGCAGCGTCACGGCGATGCGCATCTTATGGCTGCAATCAATCGCGATCCATTACGACAGATACTTGAAACGCTGAACGATCACGGCATTGTGCCGCAACGCGTAATCCCCGTGACGCTGGTGCTGGAAGCCGGAACGCGCTTACAGCTTGGTGATCAATGGTTGCTGCGCCTGGCAGACGGAACCGGCTTGTCGCTGCCGGGTGATGCGCTGGCACAGTTTCCCTCTTTGTCTGAACTGACGGCGATTGAAGGCGATAGCTTATTGCATCTGGCACAAGGCGCGCGCAACTGTCGCTATTCGCTGCTGCAAGGTGAATTTGCACGTCGCCCAGAACTGCGATCACCGCTGTTCGCGTTGGCGGGCGCCATCATGTTGGGTTGGTTTAGCGTGATATTTCCCCCTTTGTGGCAAGGCTGGCAGGCACAACAGGCGCTGACGCAGCTTAATCAGCAACTGCTGGCACGCTATCAGCACTATTTTCCTGCGGAGTCGCCGACGTTAGTCCGCCGCGCGTTTAGCGCTAAGGCGTCACAGTCAGCTGATTTCCCCGCTAATCCGGGTTTGCTTGCTCTGCTGCACAACACTTCGAGCCTGCTCGAAAAACTGCATGAAACCCACTGCAATCGCTGATATGGGATGGTACGACGCAACGATTACAGTTAACGTTTCGCGATGCGCTGCCTGCGGCCGTCAGTAATGACGCGCCTGAGGGCATTGAGGTGATTGTGATGGAGACACAATTAATGTTGAGCAGGAAATCATGACCTTTCTATCTGAATGGTGGCAGACACGTCAGCCGCGTGAACGCGGATTGCTGATAGCGGCAATCTTGATCGGCATTGGATTATTGCTGCAACTTAGCTCGCAGCAAACCGATGAATATCGTCAACGCAGCCAGCAGGCATTCGCACGAGAACAGCAAGTGTTACAACTGCTGCCAACGTGGGAAGCCGCGCTGCAAAGTTTTCGTCAACCTGGTGAAGCGCCCTCAACAGGCGCGTTCAACATACTGGCGCAGCAGCAGGGTTTAACGCTTGAGGTGGAATCACATCAGCATCACTGGCAATTGAAGCAGGCGGTGACGCTCTCCTTTCCTGTTCTGCTGCAATGGTTAAGCGAACTTGACGCGCGCTGGGGTATTGAGGTCAGTGAGTTGAAAATGCAGCGCGACAAGCAACATGTCCGGCTCACACATCTGGAGCTGAAGCATGCTGAATGATGGGTTGATGCTGCTATTCGGCAGTCTGTCTGCGCTCTCCGTCGGCAGCTTCCTCAACGTGGTGATTTATCGACTGCCGCTGATGATTATGCAGCCTGAGAAAAAGTTAAGCCTGACGCTGCCGCGATCGCATTGTCCACATTGCCACCGGCCGCTGCGCAAGCGCGATAACATCCCGCTGATTAGCTGGCTGGCTCTGCGTGGTCGCTGCCATCAATGTGCCCATCCGATTAGCGTGCGCTATCCCGCACTGGAACTGGCGACGTTAATGCTTAGCCTGTTTTTAGCCTGGCTGTTGCCGTGGGATGCGACCTTATTGGCCGCACTGCTGCTGTGCTGGATACTGCTGGCACTAACGCTGATTGATATTGAGCATCAGCTGCTACCCGATGCGCTGACGCTCTCACTGTTGTGGCTGGGCTTGTTGCTACACGCATTTGCCTGGTTGTCGGGCTCATTAAGTGATGCGGTGTTGGGGGCTGCTTTTGGCTATCTGGCGTTGTGGCTACTTGCGAGCGGCTACCGTTACTGGCGCGGAATCGACGCTTTAGGGCTGGGCGATGCAAAATTGCTGGCGGCGTTAGGTGCCTGGCTGGGTTGGCAGATGCTGCCGACGGTTTTATTAATTGCCGCAGGTGGCGGCATCGTCACGGTAATTTTACGCACACTGCTGTTTAAGCGCCCTTTACACCAACCGCTGCCGTTTGGCCCGATGCTGGCATTTGCCGGGGCGTTACTGTTTGTTTATCCGTTGGTTTGAGTATGCGCACCACGCATATTTAACTTCTTACCCAACTCATCTGATTCAAAAACGGCGCAATGGCCACATTCAGCGCTGCGCATTTCTGTGCGTTAGTTTGATGATCTTTCGTCAACGCAGCGTATCGCTGGTTGATGGCATTACTCAGCTCGTGCGGATCGATCTGCGCGGTATTCCAGCCACGGTTTTTGGCCTGACCTAATGCGCCACGCATTAATGTTTGTTGATCAGGAATATCGCTGCGTTGGCAATAATCGCGCGTCCAGTTACTTCCCGCCACTAACGCGGATAATTGGTTTAACTGCTGCGGCTGCAGTGCTTGTGCTGGCGAGAGCTGCTGGCAACCGCTCAACGCGGTAGCCAGAAAAACAAATACACAGGTGCTTATACGGATAGTCATCTTCATTCCGGGAAAAGAAAAATTAATTGCAGGAATTTTAATCATCTGGCGAGTTTTATGACACCGCCAATAAGGATGTTTAAGGTCTTTAAGAAGTTAGAGGGGTTTATTAAGGTGGTTGTTAATCAAGGGATAAATAATATTTTCTCAACGTTAATACCTCTAATGTCCTTTAAGTCTGCATCTGTCCGCAAATTTCTTATCCTGCTTCTGCCTGTGAAATACAGGTCAGGAAATAACGGGCGCCCTACACGCCTACTTAAACCTTTGGATAAGGGAATAATGATGAAATTAACCAAAATTGCTCTGGCAATTTCTGCTCTGGCATTCAGCGGCGGCGTATTAGCGCATGGCTATATCAGCGAACCGGCGTCACGCGATCAAATGTGTCGTGATGCTAAAACCCCGAACCTGAACTGCGGCCAAGCGCAGTATGAGCCGCAAAGCGTGGGCGAAGGTCCGGATGGTTTCCCGGCTGCAGGTCCTAAAAACGGTGAACTGGTCAGCGGCAGCGGCGGCACCAACTGGATGGGTACCGCGCTGAATGCCCAGAGCAGCGATCGCTGGGTGAAACATAAAGTCGAAGCCGGTCCAATGGACATCACCTGGACTTTCACCGCCCCACATCCGATTGCCGATTTCAAATACTACATCACCAAAGCCGACTGGAATCCAAACCAGGCGCTGACGCGTGATGCGTTCGAACTGACGCCGTTCTGCGTGATTCCAGGCGGCCCGGCAGCCTCTACCGGTAAAACCACTCACAGCTGTAATCTGCCTGAGCGTAACGGCTACCAGATTATTTACGGTGCGTGGGATGTCTCCGACACCGCAGCGACCTTCTATAAAGTCATCGACGTGGAATATGACGAAGTCGCTTCCGTGTGGAAACGCACCATTGGTTCTATCCTGCCTTCCCGCGCGCTGGAAACCGGCGACAGCGTGAAAGCCCGTATCTTCGACGCCAATGGCGAACGTGAAGATCTCAGCATCACGCTGAATATCGATTCAGACGCCGCCGGCGAACCTAATGCCTGGTCAATGGCGTTAGCGAATAAGATCAACGATACCTTCAAAGACATCCGTGCGGGCGTGAAGAATAAAGACGGTGATGTGGTGCCGGTGGCCGGTAGCAACACCATTTATGCGCAGAGTGAAAGCCAGATTACGCGCGTCGAGCTGCAGGTAAATGCTCAGGCCGATAACCGCCCAGGTTTGGAACTGACGAATATCGCCAGCAGCTACAACATTACCGAAGGTCTGACGCCGGTTGAGTTCGGCATTCAAACGCGCGGCGCAATGGTAATCAATGCGAAAGCCTACAACGCGAAGCAAGAGAACATCGGTTTTGGCAGCGTTAATGTTGAAGATGCCGCGCAGAATATGACCGTCAACCTGTGGAACGCTGAAACCGGCGATATCACCATGGTGGTTACCGGTGCAATGAAAGATGGCAAAACCTTCCAGAAAGAGTTCACCACCAAGCTGGTGAGCAACGACGCGGGCGGTGATTTTGACTTCATCTATCCGGCGGGCATCGGTCAGTATAAAGAAGGTACCAAAGTACAGCTGCCAGCAACCGGCGAAGTCTTTGCGTGCAAGCCATTCCCGTATTCGGGCTGGTGTAACATCAACTCACACCATTACGTACCGGGCACTGGCTCTAACTGGCAGGATGCGTGGACCAAAGTTGGCGGCGGTCATCAGCACTAATTTTACAGTTTTAAACCGGGTGTAAACCTCAATGGCAACCTGCGGGTTGCCATTTTTTATCCACAATTGCAGCTATTTATGCACAATTCATTTCCGCGTCATGCTGACGAAATAATCTAAGCGCCGAATTCTTCAACAAATCCCTGATTCATATAGACAAGTAATAAACAAATCTAAACAAAATTAATCATTGTGATGTAGGTCAAAAGGCTCTATATTGGCCGCGTTTTTTCACAGCTGTTACTTTTTTGTTCAATTAGTCAATTGGCGAGCCTCACGTGCCCCGGTTGAAGGAGAGATATGATGACGGATAAAGTCCGTATTGATAGTTTTGGTGCCAATGCATTCAACGGAAACAACGACGCATTCTTAGCCCGTCAGGCTGAGTTTGAATCTAACGTCAGGAGTTACCCGCGCAAACTGCCTTTAGCCATCGCTAAAGCCCATGGCGTGTGGATCACAGATGTTGAGAATAAACAATATCTTGACTGTCTGGCTGGCGCAGGGACGCTGGCACTGGGTCACAACCATCCTGATGTTCTCCAGAGCATACAAAATGTCATTACCAGCGGCTTGCCGTTACATACTCTTGATCTGACTACACCACTGAAAGATCAATTCTCTGAGTCTTTACTCTCGCTGCTGCCAGGCCAAGGTAAAGATTATTGTCTGCAGTTCACCGGCCCTTCAGGTGCGGATGCAGTAGAAGCCGCGCTGAAGCTGGCGAAGAAAGCCACTGGCCGTAGCGGCGTGATCAGCTTCTCTGGCGGTTACCACGGTATGACGCACGGCGCGCTGTCCGTTACCGGCAACCTGGCACCGAAAGAAGCGGTTGATGGCATGATGCCAGAAGTGCAGTTCATGCCTTACCCTCATCAGTATCGTTGCCCGCTGGGTATCGGTGGTGAAGCTGGCGTGAAAGCGTTGACCTACTACTTCGACAACCTGATCAACGACGTGGAAAGCGGCGTGCGTAAGCCAGCTGCAGTCATCCTCGAAGCGGTTCAGGGCGAAGGCGGCGTAAACCCAGCTCCGGCTGAGTGGCTGCAGCGCATCCGTAAAGTGACCCAGGAACACGGCATTCTGCTGATCCTCGACGAAGTTCAGGCTGGCTTTGCCCGTACCGGTAAATTCTTCGCCTTCGAACACGCAGGTATCGAGCCAGACATCATCGTGATGTCTAAAGCGGTGGGCGGCGGTCTGCCACTGGCCGTGCTGGGCATCAAAAAGCAGTTCGACGTTTGGTCACCGGGTCATCACACCGGTACCTTCCGTGGCAACCAACTGGCGATGGCGACCGGCCTGACCACGCTGAAAATCCTCAAAGAGCAGGATATCGCGGGCAAAGTTGCCGCGCAGGGTGAATGGCTGAAACAGCAGCTGGCTGCGATGCAGAAACGCTTCCCGGTCATTGGTCACATTCGTGGTCTCGGCATGATGATCGGTATTGAGATCGTTAAACCGAACGAAGCGGCCGATCACATGGGTAGCTTCCCGGCTGACGGCGAGCTCTCTGCGCTGCTGCAGAAGAAGTGCTTCGAAGCAGGTCTGATTCTGGAACGCGGTGGCCGTCATGGCGCAGTGTTGCGTCTGCTGCCTTCACTGCTGATCACCGACGATGAGCTGGCGATTTTCCTGGATAAATTTGAGCAGGCGCTGATTGGCGCTGGCGTCAAACCTGTTTGATTGGAAGAGTAAATGTCTGAAGTAAACCCGATTCTGGCCGCCTCTGCACAGAGCATTGAGGCGTACCAGCAGGCGATTGCCCAGAGCAGCGCCGCGGTTGTGCAGTGGCTGCAACAGCCTGAGATGTATCAAGGCAAGACCGTTGCCGAACTGCGCGAGCGTATCACGCTCGACTTCAATCCAAACGGCCTGGGTAACCAGGCCGCGATTGAACGCGCGATTGAATATTTCCTGAAAGACAGTCTTTCAGTGCATCACCCACAATGTGTGGCGCATCTGCATTGCCCTAGCCTGGTAGTAAGCCAGGCAGCAGAAGTGCTGATCAACGCCACCAACCAGAGTATGGATTCGTGGGATCAGAGCCCTTCTGCCACCATCATTGAGATCAAACTGATTGAATGGCTGCGTGCGCAAGTGGGTTATCCGGCTGGCGACGCAGGTGTGTTCACCAGCGGCGGCACCCAGAGCAACCTGATGGGCCTGATGCTGGCACGCGATGCGTTTTATCAGCGCCAGGGCCACTCGGTACAGCAGCATGGCATCACTGGCGATCTGCGTAAGATCAAAGTGCTGTGCTCTGAAAACGCGCACTTCTCCGTACAGAAGAACATGGCGCTGCTTGGCCACGGCTATCAGTCTGTGGTGCAGGTGAAGTCTGATGAATTCGCCCGTATGGATGTGTCAGACCTGAAAGCCAAGCTGGCACAGGCCGAAGCCAACGGCGAGCAGATTCTGGCGATCGTTGCGACCGCCGGTACCACCGATGCCGGTGCTATCGATCCGCTGCGTGAAATTGCCGATATCGCTGCCGAGCACAACATCTGGGTACACGTTGATGCAGCCTGGGGCGGCGCGCTGTTGCTGTCCGAGAAGTATCGCGACTACCTTGATGGCCTGGAGCGGGTGGATTCCGTCACGCTGGACTTCCACAAGCAGTATTTCCAGACCATCAGCTGTGGTGCGTTCCTGCTGAAAGATGAGCGTCATTACGAGCTGATGCGCTATCAGGCGGCTTATCTGAACTCTGAGTTTGACGAAGAGGCTGGCGTACCGAATCTGGTTTCCAAATCACTGCAGACCACGCGTCGTTTCGATGCATTAAAACTGTGGATGGGCCTGGAAGCGCTGGGTCAGAAACAGTACGCGGCGATCATCGATCACGGCGTGACGCTGGCGCAGGAAGTGGCGAAGTTTGTTACCTCTGAACCACGCCTCGAGCTGGTAATGCAGCCTCAGCTGGCGAGCGTGCTGTTCCGCTATCGTCCAGAGCAACTGACCGATACCGCGCAGATTGCCCTGTTCAACCAGCGCATCGGTGATGCGCTGCTGGATTCAGGCCGCGCCAACGTGGGTGTGACCGAGAACCAGGGCATAACCTGCCTGAAGCTGACCTTGCTGAACCCAACCGTCACGCTGAAAGATGTTAAAGTCCTGCTGGCGCTGGTTGAGAAAACCGCGAATCAGCTGCTGAACGCATAATTATCTGTGATGCGAATAAGCCGATAACTGGCAACGGTTATCGGCTTTTTTCGCTTCTGCACCTGAATTCAGTTCGCGCACATAATCCAGAAACGCCTGGAGCGGCGCCGGAATCAACCGGCGATCGTTGTAATAGAGCCACAGGCCAGAGAAGCTTTGCCACCAATCCGGCAGAATCGGCTGCAGGCTGCCATCACTCAGCGCCGGTCTAATCCAATCCTCAAATAAGTAGACCACGCCGCAGCCAGCAATCGCGGCCTCCACCGTGAGATCCATCGCCGCGCCGATACTGCAAATCAGCGGACCTTTCGGCTGCAAACGCACGGTTTCTTCGCCGCAGGTGAATTCCCATTCGGCAATCACACCCGTCGCATAGCGCCCGTGCAAACAGCGATGCCGCACCAGGTCGCGCGGATGCTGCGGCGTGCCGAACTGCGCCAGATACGCTGGAGATGCCGCCAACGCAAAGCGCTGGGTACGCGGGCCGATCGGCAGCGCCACCATATCTTGCTCCAGATGATCGTCGTAACGAATGCCAGCATCACAGCTATCGCGGAACACGTCCTGCACATTACTTTCCGCCACCACTTCGAGCTGGATATCGGGATAGCGCTGCAGAAATCCCGGCACAATCGCCGGTAACACGATGCGCGCGGCGCTCACCGGCACATTCAAGCGCAAGGTGCCGCCCGGCGTATCGCGGAACGTATTCAGTGCATCCAGCGCCGCATCCACTTCATTCATCGCCGGAAGCAGTCGCGACATCAGCGCCCTGCCAGCTTCGGTTAACGCCACGGTGCGCGTGGTGCGATTAAACAGCCGCACGCCGAGCTGCTCTTCAGCGCGCCGCACCGCATCACTTAAACGCGACGGATTGCTGCCGGTGATACGCGCCGCCTCGCGAAAACCACCCGCTTTTGCCACCGCCACCACCGCGTGCAGTAGCGCGATATCCAATGCCATTGTTCGCCATTCCGTACAGTATGTCCCGATTTGTACGGATAGTTGCACAGCACTTTGGCGATTACAATCTAACCACACACTGACGAAGGAGCTTTCCATGTCTCATCCAGCATTGACTTACACCCTTGGCGATCGCCAGGTTGCACGACTCGGTTACGGTGCCATGCAGTTAGCCGGTCCCGGCGTGTTTGGTCCGCCGAAAGACGAAGCGCGTGCTTTGCAGGTGCTGCGCGATGCCGTCGCGGCAGGCGTGAATCACATTGATACCAGTGACTTCTATGGTCCACACATTACCAATCAGCTGATCAAGAAGGCGCTTCATCCTTACACCGACGATCTGGTGATCGTCACCAAACTGGGCGCGCGTCGTGACGAGAAAGGCGGCTGGTTACCGGCGTTTACACCAGAAGCGTTGACGCAAGCAGTGGAAGATAACCTGCGTAATCTCGGACTGGATGTGATGGAAGTGGTGAATCTGCGTTCGATGTTGGACGTGCATGGGCCGAAGGAAGGTTCGCTGGAACCGCAGATTGAGGCGATGATCAAGCTGAAAGAGCGCGGGCTGATTCGTCATATTGGTCTGAGCAACGTTACCGCCAAACAGGTGGCCGATGCCCAGGCAATGACGCCGATCGCCTGCGTGCAGAACCTCTACAATCTGGCCAATCGCCAGGATGAGGCCTTGATTGATCAGTTGGCAGCACAAGGCATTCCGTACGTCCCGTTCTTCCCGCTCGGCGGTTTTTCACCGCTGCAATCGGATCGGCTGAGCGAGGTGGCAAATGAGCTTAACGCGACACCGCTGCAGGTGGCGCTGGCCTGGCTGCTGCAGCGTTCGCCTAACATTTTGCTGATTCCGGGCACCTCATCGCCGGAGCACCTGAAGCAGAACATGGCGAGTGCCGAGGTGAAACTTACGCCTGAAGTTTTGCAGCGTTTGGATAGCATCGCGCAGCCATAAGTTGACCAGGTCGCCATAAATGGCGACCCTACGAAGACGATGCGGCCGTTGTAGGGTCGCCATTTATGGCGACCTCCGCTTCAAATTATCCCCATCTCCGCCAAACACCCTTTCAAGGTACCAAACGCATCCTGACACTGCCGCTCATCGACGCAGGCAAAACCCAGCAGCAACCCGCGCCGCTCCTGCGGATGCATATAATATTGCGACAGCGGCCGCACCTTCACGCCGCGCCTCAGCGCCAGCGCGGCGACCGCCACATCGTCACAGCCGGTTGGCAAATTCATCACCAAATGCAATCCCGCCTCGTGATTCACCACCGGCAAAAAAGCAGCCCCTAAATAACGCTCAATCAGGCTAACCATAAAGCGCCGCCGCTGACTATAGAGCTTACGCATGCGGCGAATGTGCGACATGTAATGCCCTTTCTGGATGAACTCCGCCAGCGCACGCTGCACCAGCAAATGGCCGCCGCGATACAGTTCCGCCGCCGCCACACGCAGCGGCTGCGCCAGCGCTTTTGGCACCACCAGATAACCGAGGCGCAGCGCCGGATAGAGCGTCTTGCTAAAAGTGCCCATATAAATTACCGGCGCATCCGGCTCGAAGCCTTGCAGTGAGGGAAATGGCTGGCCGGAGAAGCGAAACTCGCTGTCGTAATCATCTTCCACCAGCCAGGTTTTGTGTTTGCGCGCCAGATCGAGCAGTTGCTTGCGGCGTTCCAGGCTGAGATGCACGCCCAGCGGATATTGGTGTGACGGTGTCACGAAAATCATCTTCGGTGCGCGACTGCGTGGCGGCAAATCGGGAATTAAACCATGCTCATCCACCGCAATGGCATTGATTTTCAAGCCATTAATGCGCAGCAGATTGCGCGTACCCCAATAACCGGGCTCTTCGATCCACACCTGATCGCCAGGATCGCACAGCACGCGTGAAACCAAATCCACCGCCTGATGAATCCCTTCGGTGATGATGATTTGATTGGCATCGGCACGCACCGAACGCGCCACGCTGAGATACTCCGCCAGCGCGGCGCGCAGCTGCGGACAGCCGCCGTTGCTGCTGTAGATCAGCCGTTCAATATCCGGTTCACGATTCAAACGCGCCTGGATCTGGCTGAAAAGTTTATGCGGGAACTGCGTGACATCCGGCGCGCCAGGCACAAAAGCGCCCCACTGATACGGCGAGGCATTGGCATGGCCGAGCAGCGAGGCGCCGCGTTTAGAAATCGCCGCCGGTTTCGCGGTCAACGCTTCGACAGTTGCTTCATTGCGCGGTGTGTTAAGCGATCCTTCCGGCAAGTTTTCTGCAATCCAGGTGCCGCTGCCGGTGCGCGCCGTGACGTAGCCTTGCGCCATCAAATTCTCGTACACATTTAACACCGTATTTCGCGACACCGACAGCTCACGCGCCAAATCGCGCGTGGCGGGCAAGCGCGTGGCACGCGGAAAAATGCCTTCAGCGATAGCGGCTTGCATACAGCTCAGCAAACGCTGCTGCAATGTTCCTTCCGGCATAAACTGCATGCGCTCTAATACATGATCGGCGTACAAACTTCGCAATTGGCTCCCCTCTTTTCACTGAAAGTGGCTCTGGCAAGATAGCGCAGCGCAGGCATAAATAAGCGTGTTTATCGTGATTTGTAAAGACGCTTATCGCTAAGGAAAGGTTATGGAAGGTAAAAACAGCCAGTTGCAGCAACGTAAAGATGATGCCCTGCCACGCGGCACCGGCAATCTTTGTCAGTGGTATGTCGAGCACGCGGAGAACGCCACGCTGCGCGATGGTGAAGGTAACAGCTGGATCGATTTCGCCGGCGGCATCGCGGTGCTGAACACCGGTCACCGCCATCCGCGCATCGTGCAGGCGATTGCCGATCAGTTAGCGAAATTTACCCATACCGCATTCCAGGTGACGCCGTACGAGAGCTATGTGGCGCTGGCTGAACGCCTCAATCGCGTGGTACCAATTGCCGGTAAAGCCAAAACTGCTTTCTTCTCCACCGGCGCAGAAGCGGTCGAAAACGCGGTGAAAGTGGCACGGGCGGCGACGCGCCGTCACGGCATCATCACCTTCGGCAACTCTTTCCACGGTCGTACTTTTATGACCATGGCGATGACCGGCAAAGTGGCACCTTACAAACGCGACTTCGGCCCGATGCCCGCGTCGGTTTGGCACGCGCGCTATCCCAACAGCGTGACCGGCATCAGCGTTGATGATGCGCTATCCAGCTTGCAGGACATCTTCACTCAGGACATCGCACCACAGGATGTTGCCGCTATTGTGCTGGAGCCGATTCAGGGCGAAGGCGGCTTCCACGTCGCGCCGCCTGAATTCTTCAACCGTCTGCGTGCGCTAGCCGATGAGCACGGCATTCTGCTGATTGCCGATGAGGTGCAAACCGGCTTTGCGCGCACCGGCAAGCTGTTTGCGATGGATCACTATGCGGTGAAACCGGATCTCATCACCATGGCGAAAAGCCTCGCGGGCGGCATGCCGTTATCGGCGGTCAGCGGCCGCGCCGAGATTATGGATGCGCCAGGTCCGGGTGGATTGGGCGGTACTTACGCCGGTAACCCGCTGGCGATTGCCTCAGCGCATGCGGTGCTGGACGTGATCGCCGACGAGAAGCTGTGTGAACGCTCTGCACAACTCGGCGCGCAGTTAACCGACTTCCTGCACAGCGCGCGCAGTCAGTGCTCCTCCATCACCGATATCCGCGGCCTTGGCTCGATGATCGCGGTGGAGTTTGCCAGCGCGCAAACCGCGCAAACTATCCAGCAACAGGCGATGGCGCGTGGGCTGCTGCTGCTCACCTGCGGCCCGCAGGGCAATGTCATCCGCTTCCTCTATCCGCTCACCATTCCTGATGCACAGTTCGGTCAGGCGCTGGAAATCCTCAGCAGCGTGCTGAGTCAACACGCCGATTCGTAACACGCTACCCAGCCCGTGCGGCGGGCTGGGCTTCTCACCTGTTGTAACCCGGTTGCGCATGGCGCGGCCTGAGAGACGCTTTGGAGAAATATTGATGAGTTCACAGAATGCCGATGTACTGGCGCAAGGCCTGAAGCCACGTCATGTGCGGATGTTATCGATTGGTGGCGTGATTGGTGCCGGATTGTTTGTTGGTTCAGGCCATGCGATCGCCGAAGCCGGTCCGGCGGTATTGCTGGCCTACATCGCTGCGGGCGCGTTGGTGGTGCTGATTATGCGCATGCTGGCGGAAATGGCGGTGGCATCGCCGGATTCCGGCTCTTTCTCCACTTACGCCGACAAATCGCTCGGCCGCTGGGCTGGCTTCACCATCGGCTGGCTGTACTGGTGGTTCTGGGTATTAGTGATCCCGCTGGAAGCCAACGCCGCTGGCACCATCCTGCATTCATGGTTTCCGCAGGTTCCTGTATGGGAATATACGCTGGCGATCACTTCATTTCTGACCATCAGCAACTTGTTCAGCGTGAAAAATTATGGCGAGTTTGAATTCTGGTTCGCCCTGCTGAAAGTGGTGGCGATTGTGGCATTCCTCTGCGCGGGTAGTTTGGCGGTGTTCGGATTGATGCCGGGCAGCAGCACGCAAGGAATTTCACATCTGTATGACACGCAAGGCTTTATGCCGAATGGCATTGGCGCGGTGCTGGCCGCCATCCTGACCACCATGTTCTCGTTTATGGGCACCGAGATCGTCACCATCGCCGCCGCTGAATCGCGCGAGCCGAAGAAGCAAATTACCCAGGCGACCAACTCGGTGATCTGGCGTATTGCGCTGTTCTATCTGCTGTCGATTTTCATTGTGGTGGCGCTGGTGCCGTGGAATACGCCGTCGCTGATGAAAGCCGGTTCTTACCAGACGGCGATGCAGATGATGAACGTGCCGTACGCGAAGCAGATTGTTGATGTGGTGGTGTTGATTGCGGTGTGTAGCTGCCTCAATTCCGCGCTGTATACCGCATCCCGCATGATCTACTCGCTGTCGCGCCGTGAAGATGCGCCTGCCATCGCATCGCGCACCACCCGCAGCGGCACGCCGTGGGTCGCGGTACTGCTTTCTACGGCGGCCGCCTTCCTCGCGGTGATCGCCAACTATCTGGCGCCAAGCGCGGTGTTTGAGTTCCTGCTGGCCAGTTCCGGTGCCATCGCGCTGCTGGTGTATCTGGTGATCGCCGCGTCTCATCTGGTGCTGCGCAAAAAGCGCGAAGCGCGCGGCGAAATCCTCAGCTATCGCATGTGGCTGTTCCCTGGCCTGACGTGGGCGACGATGGTGTTCATTGTCGGCGTGTTGATTGCCATGCTGTTTAACCAACAACACCGTCCAGAGATTATCGCCACCGGCCTGTTAACGCTGGGTGTGGTTGCCGCCAGCCGCATTGTGCAGCGCAAACGCGTGGCGCGTAAAAACGAGGAGATGGTGGCGTTACGCTCGTAACGCATTGATTCCGGGCAAGGATGCCGCGGAACTCAGTCGTACTGCACGTCGATGCTGATGGCTTCTTCCAGCACGTTGAGGTTAATCGCGCATTTGCGCCACACCGGCAAACCGTTGGTCATGTTGTTATCCACGAAGTACTGCTGAAAATCCTTCAGCGCCTCCGAGAGATCGCCAATCGCGCGCGCATCGGGTTCAAACCAATCCGGTTCACCGTTTTCATCGATGTAATCGAATTGAAACTGCCCGCCATCATCGTCCGCAAACAGTTCAGCCTGAACGATCAATTCCCGCGCACCTTCGGGGCCACAGCTAAAGATGATCTGGCCGATACGGCGATAAAGGTCTTCGTATTGCATAGGTTTTGGGTTCCTCAATGGTGTTTGGTGGCTGTCGCCATAAATGGCGACCCTACGTGAACGCGAATGTCTTTTGTAGGGTCGCCATTCATGGCGACCTGCAGTTTCTCGATTATATTGACTTTAGTTCGCATGATAAGAGAATGAGGCTCTTCGAACAGAAAGTTGCAAAAAAGGGAGTTTACCATAGCCTGTTCACATCGTTTTCCCTGGGTTAATACCTACAAAAAATCCGCTGCGCTGATTGCCGTTGCCGTCGCCCTCTCTCTTGCCAGTTGCTCCTCGCCGCCGCCAAAATCGTTGGTCACGCCGTTGCCGACGGTGACTAAACCGCCAATGCCCACCAAACCAGCGCTGAGCAAAGAGCCGGTGCGCGGCGTGTGGCTAACCACCGTTTCACGCCTCGACTGGCCGCCGATCAATTCAGTCAATGCCAGCCCGGCCAACCGCATCCACCAGCAGCAACAGGCGTTGACCGACAAGCTGGATAAACTGAAAAGCCTCGGCATCAATACCGTGTTTTTCCAGGTGAAGCCGGATGGCACCGCGCTGTGGCGTTCCAGCATCTTGCCGTGGTCAGATATGCTCACTGGCAAGATTGGCGAAGATCCCGGCTACGATCCGTTGAAGTTCATGCTGGATGAGGCGCACAAACGCGGCATGAAGGTGCACGCGTGGTTCAACCCTTATCGCGTCTCAACCAACGTCAAACCGTCCACGGTTAACGCGCTGAATAATACGCTTTCGCTGCAACCGGCCAGCGTATTTGTGCTGCATCGTGACTGGATTCGTACCGCCAGCGACCGTTTTGTACTCGATCCCGGCATTCCCGCCGCGCGTGACTGGATCACCAGCATCGTTGCGGAAGTGGTGTCGCACTATCCAATCGACGGCGTGCAGTTCGATGACTATTTCTACACCGAAACGCCCGGTTCAGCTCTCAATGACAACGCCACGTTCCGCCAGTATGGTCAGGGTTTTGCCTCAAAAGCCGACTGGCGCCGCAACAATACGCTGCTGTTAATTGAGCAGGTGTCACGCACCATCAAGCAGTTGAATCCGAACGTGGAATTTGGCGTTAGCCCGGCGGGCGTATGGCGCAATTTGTCGCATGATGCGGCGGGTTCCGACACGCGCGGCGCGGCCGCCTACGACGAAGCCTATGCCGATACACGTCGCTGGGTGCAAATGGGACTGCTGGATTACATCGCGCCGCAGCTTTACTGGCCGTTTGCGCGCCAGGCCGCACGCTACGACGTGTTAGCTAACTGGTGGGCGGATGTGGTGAAACCGACGCATACACGGCTCTATATCGGTGTGGCGCTATACAAAATCGGCGAAGCGTCGAAAAGCGAACCTGACTGGACGGTGAATGGCGGCGTGCCGGAGTTGAAAAAGCAGCTCGATCTCAACGAGTCAGTACCGCAAATTAACGGCACCATTTTGTTCCGCGAGAATTACCTGAATCAGCCACAAACTCAGGATGCGGTGAATTATTTACGCAGCCGTTGGGGCGATTAACATTATCGTAGGGTCGCCATTCATGGCGTAATGCTTGTCAGTTAAGCCAACGAAGAGTGCGCAGGCTGGCGCGTCTGCTGCGGCAAAAGGGCAATTCGCAGCGCTGAGGCTTTTACGTTGTGCCAGGAGCCTCACGCATGGATGCGTGAGGCAGTTCGGGGCCGGCCAGGACGGCCGATCCGCGAACGGTCCGTTGGCACGACGTGAAAGCCGAAGGTACCGCGCTAGCGGCGCGAGGACGGCCCGTGACGCAGCAGATGTGTCAGAGCCCTCACTAGTTTAAAGCAACATGCTTTCTTAACTGGTCGGCATTACGCCATTCATGGCGACCGATTACGCCAGCAGCTCCTCACTCTGCATCAGCGCAAAAAACGACTCCAGCTCGCGCAGCATCATCGAAGCGGCGATCGAAAGCTGGCGCTGCGGCGCAACACACAGCGACAGAGTAAACGGCTTCAGCACCGTATCGATCAGCGGGATAAACTTCAGTTCGCCGCGCCGATACTCATCGACGATATCCAGCCAGCACATCAGGCTAATTCCCACGTCATCGCGCACCAGCGAACGCAACATATGAATGTTATTGGTGCGCGCCACTTCATTGATCTTAATGCCCGAACTGTTGATCAGCGCCTCCAGTGGATCGGCCAGCATCAGCGGCGCGGCGGGCACGATAAACGGCCAGGATTCGCAGTGGCTAAAGCGGATCGACTCCAGCTGGGCCAGCGGATGCTGGCTGCTCACCACAATACCCAGACGTAAATCGGCAAATGACTTCACCAGCAGCTCGCGTGAACTCTGCGGATTGAGCATGATGCCGAAATCCGCATCGCCCGACGTCAACGCATTGGCGATGTGGATATTGCTCATGGTGGTCAGCGTGAAGGAGATGCCGGGATAGTCGCTGCGAATGCGTTGCAGGATCGAAGAGAAGAAACCGCGATTAATCGCATCGATGGTGGCGATATGCACATGACCGTGGCGCAATCCGCGTAAATCATCCAACTGTGTGCAGACGCGGCCAAAATCCCGCTGCCAGTTTTTGGCCGCATTCAGCAGGATCTCACCCGCTGCGGTCATACGTAATCCTGATGGATGGCGCTCGAACAGCGGCATATCCAGCTGTTCTTCGACGCGCAGGATCTGCCGATCAATCGACGATGCCGAGACATGCAGCACCTCAGAAGCCTTACGCAGCGAACCCTGGCGGGCCACTTCAGTGAAATAGAGCAGAAATCGGGAGAAGGCGAACATAAGGGGGTGCTCTCTTTTTTGCAACGCATCATGCGAATTAAACAGATGGACGCTTACACAAGGGCAAAATAATAATCGCTGTCATGATAAAAACAAGGGTTTGCGCGGTCTCGCAGCCGACGACATCCCTGCTCAGGCAGAAAGATGATGAAATCCAATTTTCTCGCCGTCACCGTCATCGCAAAGCAGTTCAACGGTGCAGGCAATGTGTTACTGACGCTGACGAGTCGCAGCGGACAGCAACTGCCCGCCTTCACGCCGGGCGCGCATATTGATGTGCTGATTCCCGACGGCGGGAAACGCCAGTATTCGCTCTGCTCTGCGCCAGCCGATGATTATGAAATCTGCGTGCGTCTGGATGAGTGTTCAACCGGCGGATCGCGCTGGCTGCACAACGAGCTGACAGTCGGCGATGAATTACAGATTTCCGCCCCGCGCAACCACTTCCCGCTGCCACAGGCGCCGCGCACGCTACTGTTTGCCGCCGGTATCGGTTTGACGCCGCTGTTGGTGATGGCCGAAACGCTGGCCGCGCGTCAGGCGGATTTCACTCTGCACCTTTACCTGAAACGCGCCGACGAGCTGGCTTTCAGCCCACGCCTGAGCAAACTCGGCGCTCGCGTCGTCATTCACTACAGCAGCGAAGGCGATAGCCTGCGTCAGCGCGTTCCCGACGATCTTACCCAGCCAGAGAACGCGGCGTTAGTGTTCTGCGGTCCGGTAGGCTTTATGGATCATCTGCAGCAGCTCGCGTTTCAATTCGGCTGGGCGGAAGCACAGTTGCACAGCGAGCGCTTCCAACCCAAAACGACGGTGACGGCGGGCGGTGCGTTCGAGGTGGAGATCGCCTCCTCCGGCGCACGCTTTGCCGTGGGCGCGCAACAAACTATCGCTGAAGTGCTTGAGAATGCAGGACTCGAATTACCGCTTTCCTGCGAGCAAGGTATGTGTGGTTCCTGTATCACCGGCGTACTGGCAGGCGAACCGGATCACCGCGATGAGGTGCTGAGTAAGCAAGAGCGTGCCGCCAATAATTGCATCGTATTGTGCTGCTCGCGCGCCCATTCTCCGCTGCTGGTACTGGATCTATGAGCGGCTATGCGGGTGCGACCGGCGCACGTTTACCCCGCTGGCTGCTGCCAGAAAACTGGCCTGAAACGAGTAATCAACCGCAGCTGGCGACCTTACATTTCCACGCCGCAGGCCTGCAATTCGAACCCGACAGCGCAGCAGCACCCGCTGATTATCTGCCGCTTAACGGCGCGCTGGTGCTACCCGCGTTTATCGAGCCGCACGCGCATCTGGATAAAACTTTCACTATCCAGCGCAGCCCGGCGCAACAGCCTGGTTTGCTGGCAGCGATTGCCGCCATGCATCAGGACCGCGCGCACTGGAACGCCGAGGATTTACAGCAGCGCGCCAGCCAGGCGCTGCGCTGGGCGGTGGAAGCCGGGGTTGGTTTGCTGCGCACCCACATCGACTGGTTCTCTATCGATGCACCGTTAGCGTGGCAAGTGATTGGCGACTTGCACCATCCGCTGTGCAGCATCGAGCGCGTGGCCCTCGCGCCACTCACCTTTTTCGCCGATGCCAGCGATGCGCAGCATATCGCTGCGCAGGTCGCGACCAGCGGTCCCGGCGCGCTGTTAGGCGGTTTTATTCACAGCAGCAATTGGGATGCGCAGGCGTTTCAGCATCTGATGCAGGCCGCCGAACTGTGGCAGCTGGATATCGATCTGCATATTGATGAAGAACTTAACGTTGAGGCGCAGGGATTACGCTGGCTGGCGCAGTATTTGCAGCAGCATCCGTTTAGCGGCGCGATTACCTGCAGCCACAGCTGCGCGCTATCGCAGCAAGACGATGCAGAACAGATTCTGGCCGTGCTGGCGCAGCACAATGTGACATTGATTGCGCTGCCGCTCACCAACCTGCTGCTGCAGGACGCGGTGCCTGACCGCACGCCGCGTCTGCGCGGGTTAACGCTGGTGAAAGAGGCGCAGGCGCTTGGCATTCCACTGCTGCTCGGCGCTGATAACGTGCAGGACGCGTTCTGCCCGTTTGGCAGTTACGACCCGCTCGATACGCTGTTTAGCGGTGTGCTAAGCCTGCAACTGGGCGCGCCATTTGATCGGGCCTCGGCGCTGATCTGCCAACGCCGCGCGCTGCTGGCCAATGATTTAGTGGTTTTTCCGCATGCCGATGTGGCGAGCTGGCCGTTGCGTCAACGTCAGCGCTATCGGCTGAAAATGGGTGTGCGTTATGGAGAAACAACAGATGGCGCTTGATGCAGGAGCGGGACAACCGCTGGCGAAATATGCCGCGTGGCGACGCGCGGGCGACTTCATTTTCCTCTCCGGCATTATTCCGGTGAACCCGCAAACCGCCACCATTGTGCGCGGCTATGACGACATTCCCGCTGCGGCACAACAACTGCTTGGCCGCACCGGCGAGTTCTCCACCGACATTAAAGAGGGGCCGATTCTGGCGCAGAGCTGGTACGTGCTGGAGAGCATCCGCACCACCATCGAAAGCGCCGGCGGTCAGATGAGCGATGTCTTCAAACTGGTGCAGTACTTCCGCAACCTCGACCATTTTCCCCATTACAGCCGGGCGCGTAAGCAATTTTTCCCCGATGCGCCGCCGGTTTCCACCGTGGTGCAGGTCAGCGAATTGCTGCCTAGTCCGGACGTCTTAATTGAAGTTGAAGCCACGGCGTGGTTGCCGCAATAACACGAGGAGTTGAAATGTTGCATGGTTATATTCCGGCAAACCGCTTTTTGCCGTACCTGAGCTGGACCGACATCGCCACGCTGGAAAATAAAGCCAACACGGTGATTGTGTTACCGACCGGCGCAATTGAGCAGCACGGCCCGCATCTGCCGTGTGCGGTGGATAGCGTGATCTCCTCCGGCGTGGTCGGCCATGCGCTGGCGCGCTTACCTGCAGCGATCCCCGCTTACGCCATCCCGCCGATCACCTACGGTAAATCGGATGAGCACCTGCATTTTCCCGGTACGCTGACGCTCACCGGCGAAACTTTGCTGCACACCATTCTGGAGATTGGCGAATCACTTTATCGCGCTGGTTTCCGCAAATTCCTGATGGTTAACGGCCACGGTGGCCAGCCGCAACCGTTGCAGATGGCGGCGCGCGAACTGCGTCTGCGTCACGGCGACATGATCATCATCATGCAAGACACTTTCAAAGTGCCGAACTGCGCTGAAAGCTTTATGGATGACAAAGAGCGGCAGATGGCGATGCACGCGGGACATGCGGAAACTGCGCTGATGCTGGCGCTCGCGCCCGATACCGTGCAAATGGACAAAGCCGTTGCCAACTATCCGCCAGAATTCCCCTGCCCGACGTTATCGACCAACAAACCGATGGCAGCGTGGGCATCCTACGATTTCGGTCCAAGCGGCGTGATTGGCGATCCTTTGCCGTCTACGCCCGAGCAAGGCGCAGCGATCCTCGATTCGCTGGCAGAAAGCTGGGCGCAGGTGATCACCGAAGTGCATCAGATGACGTGGGTAACGCGCGCCGAACCGGCGTGGGGCACCGGCCAGTGGCAAGGCAAAGTATTAGATCACAACGACGCAGCCGCCTTTTTAACACCTCGCTAGGGAATAACGATGAAAAAAACATTGAGCACTGTGGCCGCGCTTGCGCTGGCACTCTCGGCCCCGAGCATGGCGGCGGAGAAATTCACCTTTATGACCAACTGGTATGCGCAGGCCGAACATGGCGGTTTCTACCAGGCGCAGGCGCAGAATCTCTATCGCGATGCCGGCCTCGACGTCACCATCAAGATGGGCGGTCCGCAGGTGCACACCATGCAGCTGATGGCGGCCGGTCAGGCCGACTGTATCATCAGCGATAACATGCAGGCGCTGGAAATCTGGCAGCAAGGCGTTGAAGCGATGCCGGTTGCCACCACCTTCCAGCACTCGGCGATTGCCTTTCTCACTCATCCGGATGTGAAAAATCAGGCCGATTTGCAGGGCAAAACCTTCCTGCTGGCAGCAGAAGCCTACACCTCATATTGGCCGTGGGCGCAGAGCGCGCTGAACCTGAAAAATGCCCGCGTGCGGCCTTACACTTTCAGCATTCAGCCATTCCTCGCCGATAAAAATCTGGTGCAGCAAGGCTACATCACCTCCGAACCGTTTGCGGTGCAGAAAGCCAATGCGCAGGCCAATGTCTATCCGATCAGCGATTGGGGCTATCCGCCGTACGGCAACAGCATCGTTTGCATGAAATCGACCATTGAGAAACGTCCGGCAGCGGTGGCGGCGTTTGTGAAGGCATCGATGCAGGGCTGGAAAAACTATTTGCAGGATCCGAGTGCGGGCAACGTGCTGATCAAGAAAGAGAACCCGCAGATGAGCGATGAACAGATCGCCTTCGGCATCGCGCAGATGAAGAAATACCAGATGCTGACCGGCGGCGATGCGCAAACCGGCGGCATCGGCATCATGACCGAAGCGCGCCTCAAGCAAACCTGGCAGCTGCTGGTCGATACCAAGCTGATCGATCCCGCTAAAGTGCCGTTTGACGGCAGCTACACGCTTAAATTCATTCAAGACGTCAAGGTTCTGCCATGAATACAGCCAGCCATCTGACGCTGCTGCATCCCGATGCGCAAGCGTTGCCGCGTTCTGCGGCGCCACCGGCGATTGAGGTGCTATCAGCGGAAAAAATCTATCCCAATGGCACGCGCGCACTGCTGCCGGTCGATCTCACTATCCGTCAGGGCGAATTTGTCTCGCTGCTCGGCCCGTCCGGCTGCGGCAAAAGCACCTTGCTGAAAATGATCGCCGGACTGATTGAGCCCACCGATGGCAAGTTGATGCTGTTTCGCCGCGATCGGCGGGAGAATCAACGCGATCTGCCGCTGTCGTTTGTGTTTCAGGAAGCGACGCTAATGCCGTGGAGCAACGTGCACAAAAATGTACGTCTGCCGCTCGATTTGGCCGGCGTACCGCGTGCCGAAGCGGACACTCGCGTGCGCGAGATCCTCGAGCTGGTCGGCCTCGGCCAGTTTGGTCACGTGTTGCCGCGCGAGCTTTCTGGTGGCATGCAGATGCGCGTATCGATCGCGCGCGGCCTGGTCACGCGCCCGAAAGTGCTGCTGATGGATGAGCCGTTTGGCGCGCTGGATGAAATCACCCGCAACAAGCTGGACAGCGATCTGCTGGATTTGTGGCAGGAGCAGAAGCTGACGGTGGTGTTTGTCACCCACTCGATTCAGGAAGCGGTATTCCTTTCGCAGCGCGTGATCATGATGGCGGCGCGCCCCGGACGCGTGGTGGATGACATTCGCATTGAAACGGCGTTGCCGCGCGACGATGAGTTCCGCGTCAGCCAGGATTTCACGCACTATGCGCAACAGCTACAACGCGGCCTGTTGGCGGCCAGCAAGGAGAGTCAATGATGAAACCGTTAGCGAGCCATCGGCAATTTCAGCAGTGGCTGTTCCCCGCCATCGTCGCAGTCGCCATGCTGCTGTTGTGGCAGTTTCTGGTCACCACCTTCAAGGTGCCGGTGTTTCTGGTGCCGTCGCCGTTAGTGGTGGCACAAAGTCTGGTGCAGAACTTCCCAACGCTGTTTATGTCGTTGCTCTACACGCTGAAAATCACCGTGATTTCCTTCGCGGTAGCGATTGTCATCGGCTCGATTGTGGCGTTTCTGCTGGTGCAAAATCGCTTCATTGAAACCGCCCTTTTTCCCTACATCGTGTTCCTGCAGGTGACGCCAATTGTCGCCATCGCGCCGTTGATCATCATCTGGGTGAAAGACACCACGCTGTCGCTGGTGGTGTGTGCCACTTTGATGGCAGTGTTTCCAATCATTTCCAATACCACACAAGGATTGCGTAGCGTGTCGCCCGGATTGCTGAGCTACTTCCGCCTCAATCACGCATCGCGCATGCAGATTCTGCTGCGCCTGCGTATTCCCTCGGCGCTGCCGTACTTCTTCGGCGCGCTGCGCATCTCCAGTGGCTTGTCGCTGATTGGCGCAGTGGTGGCAGAGTTTGTCGCCGGCACCGGCGGCACCGATACCGGGCTGGCATACCAGATTTTGCAGGCCGGTTATCAGCTCAATATCCCGCTGATGTTCGCCGCGCTGCTGCTGATTTCACTGGCCGGTTTTCTGCTGTTCGCGCTGATGTCGTGGCTGACGCGCCGCGTGCTGGCGGCGTGGCATGAGAGTGAATTAAGCCCCAGCTGACGTGTAGGGTCGCCATTCATGGCGACCTTCTTACCAGGTCGCCATGAATGGCGACCCTACGGAACCCTCTTTTACCACAGGAAATAAACATGTCTGATTCTGATCGCCAGTCTGCACTGGCGGCGCTGGTCGCGGCGTTGCCTGAACTTGACTGGATTAAAGAAGCGCCGAAGGTCAAACGTCTGTCGCGCGATTTCCACTGGTTCAGCCCGGTACTGAAACCGCAGCTGGAAGAGAAGTTTGCCGAGCTAGCGGTGCGTCCGCGTGATGAGCAGGAGCTGGCGCTGATCGTCGCGGCCTGCACGAAACAGCGCGTGCCGCTCAATCTGCGCGGCGGCGGCACCGGCAATTACGGGCAGCTGATTCCGCTGCACGGCGGATTGATGGTCGATATGACGCGCCTCAACGCGGTGACCGCCGTCGGCCACGGCACGGTGCGTGCGCAGGCGGGTATTCGGCTCGGCGATCTGGAAGCGCATACGCGTCCACTTGGCTGGGAGCTGCGCTGCATGCCCTCCACCTGGAAAGTGGCGACGCTTGGCGGTCTGTTTGGCGGCGGATTTGGCGGCGTGGGCTCCATTAATTACGGTCCGCTGGCCGCGCCGGGCAATGTGTTGTCGGTGCGGCTGATGACCATGGAAGAGACGCCGCGCATTATCACGTTGCAGGCACCTGATGCATTGCTGCTGCATCACGCGTATGGCAGCAACGGCATTGTGCTGGAGATCGAACTGGCGCTGGCACCGCGTCACGACTGGATCGAACGTCTGGATATCTTCAACGATTTCGCGGCGGCAATGGCCTTTGCCGATGCGATTGCACGATCGCCGGGCATGGTGAAACGCCAGATTGCCGTATTTGCCGCGCCAGTACTCAATTACTTCAGCGATCTGGCCGATGCCGATGTGGCGGGCACGCATGGCGTGATTTCTGTGGTGGGCAGCGAAAGCGATGGATTATTACCTGCACTTCTCACCCAGCATGGGGGCCGCAACGCGCTGCATTTTGCCGAAGGTGAAAATAGCGGGCATTCGCTGATTGAATATTGCTGGAATCACACCACGCTGCAGGCGCTGAAAATCGATAAGACGCTAACTTACCTGCAAACTGCTTACACGACGGATAACTATTTGCAGCAGGCGTTAACGCTGGAAGCGCAATTATCCGATGAGGTGATGTCGCACATTGAATTCTTACGCGATATGAACGGCAGCATTACCTGTAGCGGTTTACCGCTGGTGCGTTATCAGGACGAAGATCGCCTCAACGCGATTATGGCTACTTACCGCACGAATGGCGTGAATATTAATAATCCACATGTGATTCATATTGAAGATGGCAAACAGGGCATGGTGCGTGCTGATGTGGTGGCGATGAAACGCGCCTGTGATCCCCACAATTTATTAAATCCCGGCAAATTGCGCGGCTGGGAAGTACGCGATACGTTGCCGGATGTGCATATCCCTGGCGTCAATTAACCACGTAGATTTTATTATTGTCGAGCCAGCAACCTCGATTGCTGGCTCGATAAAATTAATAGGGATCGGTAGCACTGTGCAATTCAATACTGCGCTCCGTTCCATTGACTCGAACTTTTAAGAAACGACGCGTTCTCCATGATCCATCGGGATTTTGCACGCTCTTTTCGAACACCGGACCATGCAATAACAACTCTTTATTGTCGTTGTACCCAAAGCCAACTTGTTTATTACCAATCCAGTGCTGTTCAAAGGCAACAACTTTCTCCGCATTCAGTCTGGTGCTCTCTTCGGCGCTACAGGCCGTGAAGCTTTTACGGAAAATAAAGCAATTTCCAGCCTGGTATCGGTCTTTGCCATTGGTATCGACTAGCGCAATGGAATAGGCGGTAAAGCCCGCAATTTTCACATAGAGTTTGGTTCGGGCACCATTACCCGAAATATGCACTTTGGTCACCGGACTGGAACCTTCACCATACCAACTGCCAATAGATTCAGCGCCATTTCTTGCCTGCAGATAGATATTTGCCACGCCTTCCGGCGTACGGCTACTAAAGTCAGTTTGGGTTTCACTTTGTGAGAGGAATTGTGCGGTGCCAATAATGCGCACATGTATTTGCGAGTTGGCATTAGAGAAAGCGAATTCCCCGACATAAAACCACTGTTCAGCCTCTTTCCCCTGATTATCCATGTGATACTGCGAGGAGATATAGTCATAGCTCAATGAACCTTGCGCAACGATTCCCCAATCCGACATCTCCAGTACCCCACGATCGCCTTCACCGATTAGCGTCCACGGCTCAATACCTTCGGTACTGTAATCGAATCCAGCACTTTGATTATGGATACTTTTTTGAATAATAGTGGCGCGGCAATAACCCAATTTTAATGGGTTATCGGTGGATTCAATCGCTAATCCCTCAATCACCCACTGGCCATTGGAAAGATCACCGGCAAATTCGGAGTGTTCAATCCAGCCGTTGCGAATAAAGGATTGCGTACAGCGCGGTAAATCCAGCACCGGCTTTTTAGTGCCGCCCTGCAAATTAAAATTGGAGAGTTCAATTGCCGTAGAGTGATCCCACGCGCCTTGTTGGCGATCGGACCAACGAGCATAAACAATGCTGTCCTGACAACCACGGGAATAGAACTGGTCGATTTTACAATCCAGCGTATCGATAAGATCAAGCGCACGTCCGCCCAAATAGCGGAATTCCATACTGCTGACGCGCAAGAACTGGCCGCCGATAATGGTATTAGTGTAAAAACCGACATTATTGAACGCCGTGCCGCCATCACCACCGCTGTCCGAACTCTTGCCTTTCACAACCAGCCCAGAAATTTCGGCATAGCGTGCCTGCACTTTAAAGAAATGTTGACCACGAGGTTTGGTATCCCAGTCGAAAAACAACGTCGTTGTTGGAAAATAACCGAAATTGACCGCCGCACCGGTAACCTTAAAACGGTTAATTTCTTTATCTGAGATATCAAACGTCGACATACTAAATTCGCCCGCTGTAAAACGTATCCCTGCTGATGGCAGCACGCGCTGCGACCAGTTAAACATGCGTTTCACCGCCTCGATGCAGTCGGTTTTCCCGTCAGGCACCGCGCCAAAATCCAGCACGGTGACCGAGTTATAATCCAGTATCACCCTTTTCCAGCGTTTCTTTCCCGCTGTCACAATCACCAACCCACCATCGTCTGGCGATGTGGTATCTGTTGCGTCATAAACAAATACGCCGCCGCCAGCTTTTGTTCCGCGCTTATACTCCAGCACCGTAGCGAGTTCACCGCCGGTGGTAGGTTCGGTGGCTTTGAGCTGTTCGATATCTATGATCTGAATAACCGGTGCCGCCGCCGTGACACTATTTTGTGGTGTGGTATTCGTATTGCTGGACGCATTCGCCATGGTGTACCCCTTAACTATTAAGAGAAAGTAACTGCACCATCGAGTATAAGTAACTGAAAATTAATGTGTTGATGCGTACCACTCTAATTGGGGCATTTGACTTATGTGATTTTTGCATGGCCAGACAACAATATGATTAATGGAAAAAAGCGTAGCGGCAGCGAGGCGATTTACAGATTAATCGCAGACAACTTCTTTATTTACATGGCACGAAACAGGAGTGGTAACGCGGAATTACAAGGTTGATGCTAAGCAGAGAAAGCATTTGTGATCGTTATAAATTAACAGGCCAGCAACTAACAGTTACTGGCCTGCATGCTTAGAACGTGGCGTTCACACCGACATTCCAGGTCACCTGATGGTAATCGCTATTCCCACCGACGGTTGAAACCCCGGCAAACGCATTCACCGTTTCGCCGAGCGGCACGTTGGCACCTAGCGACAGATCCAGCCAGTTTTTATCGCGCGCCTCAACGCTGCGTTCAAACGAAGTACGCGTCGATTTCAATCCGGCACGCACCGTGGAATCGGTATCGCCAAACTGATGGTTGTAGCTCACCTGTGCCCAGGGATTAACCACCCACTGTTTGCTGTCGATGCGCCAACCCACTGAGCCAATCTGTGAATGGGTGGTTTGATCGGAGTAGCGCATCGCGGTGCTGCTATCACTGTTCTCGCTGTAGCCGCCGACGCGACCGTAATCCAGCGCGTAACTGGCAACCGGCCCGGTGCTGAGATTTTCAGTAATTGGCAGCGTCCAGCCAGTCTGCACGCGCATGCCGAGCAATTTACCGCTGGTGCTACCCTGCTCGGTACGTTTGGCCGGGCCGATGTGGATATCACGCTCGATGCTGTCGAAATCGAGATCGGCATAATGCAGATCGGCGTTAATCCAGCCCTGATCGAACACCGTCAGCTGGCTATAAAGCGCCACCAGATTGCCGCGCAGTTTATAGTCGTAGTTCGACGAAGGTTCCTGGCGCTGATTGGTGTTGGAGAACAGCACACCCGTTTGCCAGTTGTCGGTGATCTGATAGCCGATACCCAGCGTTAAGTTGGTGGTGTTGGCATTTCCGTCGCTCCAGCTGTCGCCCTGATAATCGACATGTTGCCCGGCATAGCCGCCAAATACCGTGAACTTTCCGGCGCTGGCAGGCTGCTGACGCTGTTGCTGCAAATGCCCATCCAACGTGTTTTGCGTATCGCGCGCCATCATCAGTGGCGATTGTGACAGCGCCGCCACTTGCGCTGGCGCATCCAGAATCGACTGAATGTAATCGGCGATCATCGCGTGCACCGCTGGACTTGGATGCAGGCGATCGGCAAACAGATAATCCTGCGCGCTGGAAAAACCCGGCGTGCTGGATTGACACTCATCCGCTGACGTCCCAATCGGACACGCGATGCCGATAGTGTTGGTGAGGCCATATTGCGTGGGATTAGCGATCACTTCATCAAACAGCCCGGCTATATCAACACGCACGATGTTGCCATTCAGAGTCGCCAGTCCCGCTTCTTCCTGCTGGTTATAGCCGTCGGAGAGCGCAGTAACCTGCTCGCTGAGTTCTTGCCATGCGCTGTAAAGCTGCTGCGCCAGCGCGTCGCGCACCGCCGGAACAGAAGAGACTTCGCCCGCGGCTTGCGTAAACGCATCCTGCACCGCCTGTTGCCGCGCGGCTTTATCTGGCGTGGTGACGCTATCCAGCGACTGAAACGCCGCCACCATCGCTGGCGTGGCTGCGGTGCCTAACACGCGCAGCACCGTTTGGATCATATAAGGCGTTGAACCGAGTTGCGGTACGGTTGGCACAATTACCGCTCCCGCGCCGGCATCCAGCAACGTTTTGATCTGTGCAACCGATTGATTGGCGCTGTTGCTGATGGTTTCACTGGCGGTTAACGGATTGGTGACGGCAGCGGCGATGTCGTTGGCACCGACCCAATGGATGTACAAACCGTTGTTGTCAGCGCGGCCGCCGGTTGAGGCGAGGTATCCCGCCAGTTGATCCTGAGTATTTAATTCCGGATCGAGCTTCGGCACCGACACCGCGCCGCCCTGCGCATAATTGCTGCCGCCCAGTGTAGATCGCTGCAAGTCCTCGCCCAAATGCGCGGCAAGAATCTCGTCATATAAAGGATGTTGTGCACCGTCGAAGGTAAAGCGGCCCACGTTGCCGCTATCACTCAGGCTATCGCCAAACACGGTCAGGCTATCCCATGCCAGCGCCGGAGCTGGCGTCAGCAACGCGCTGAAGGTAGCGATGGCGACAGCAGAAAGCGCAGATTTGTGGTTGTTCATCATCAACTCCGTGATGGGCCAGCGTTACGTCGTCTGACCGGCAAAAGGTTAGGTCCGCGCATCAAGCGAACCCGCAACATCGCATCAGGAATGCGTAAGGGAAATATCAAGGACGTTTAACTGTTTAGTCAGGAAGGTGGCGTTATGCCAGTTTGCAGCAGCAAATTAACCGAAGTTTATGAACAACTCTTTTACATGCATTTAAATTAAACCTTTAAAAAAGGCCGCCGATAACTAACGATGCAGAGTTCGACTACGCTCTGATCGGTACCTTTGAAAACATCAGGTCGGTTAATTAAATACCCCCATGCGGCGCTGCGGCGCGCAGAGACACGTTCAAGTGTACGGCGAAGGGGATCTGCGGGCAGCCTAAGCGACACGTCCTGAACGTGAGCAGATTGGTGCTGCACGCCTTACGTTCAACAGCACAATAATCGCCTGAGGCTTCCCATGTTTGGTGTGAAAAAGTCGAGTCTTACCTTGCCGTTTTATAAAAGTGGTGATGTGATTAAAGATATCAATGCGATCAAACAGCATGTGGCATGGATCGAATTTACGCCCAACGGCGAGATTCTTACTGCCAATCATCTCTTCCTTGCCACCACCGGATACCAGCTGAATGAGATTCAGGGGAAACATCACCGCATCTTCTGCAGCCCGCAACACAGCCAATCTTCCAACTACCTCGCCTTCTGGCAAACGCTGGCGTCGGGCGAATCGGTGACCGGCATCTTTGAACGCTTCAATAAGCAAGGCCAGCGCTTCTATCTCAGCGCCACCTATTTCCCGGTGAGCGATGACAAAGGCCATGTTTACAAAGTGATCAAGGTGGCGTCGGATATTACAGAACGGCACCAGGAGCTGGAGCATAAAGAAGCGGTGATCACCGCGTTGGATCTTTCCATGGCGGTGATTGAATTTACGCCGGAGGGTCAAATCCTCACAGCAAACAATAATTTCCTGAAGCACATGGGATATGAGCTGGATTCGGTGGTTGGGCAACATCACCGTATTTTCTGCTTCGATAACTTCTACCGCGAAAATCCGGACTTCTGGCGCAAGATGGCCAAAGGTGAACACTTTGTTGGCCGCTTCGAACGCAAAACCGCCAGCGGTGAACGCATCTGGCTTGAAGCCAGCTACAACCCGGTTTATGACGCGGATGGCAAGGTCTACAAGGTGATCAAAATCGCCTCGGATATCACCGCGCGCGTGGAAGCTGCCAAGCGTGTGGCCGACATCGCGCTGACCACGTCTGAAGAGACCTCACAAATCACCGACAACGCCAATGAAGTGCTGGATGAAACCATCCGCAATTCCGGTCTGGTGGCGGTGCAGGTGAATGCGGCGACGGCAATTGGTGCCGAACTCAATGCCTCGGCGAAGAGCATTAGCGAGGTAGTCGAGACCATCAACCTGATTGCCTCACAAACCAATATTCTGGCGCTAAATGCGGCGATTGAGTCGGCGCGCGCCGGTGAAGCGGGCCGTGGATTCAGCGTGGTGGCGGGCGAAGTGCGGCGTTTGGCGGCATCCACCTCCAGCGCCACCAAGCAGATTACGCAGGTGGTGGAACACAACGCCAGTTTGATTGCGCAGATGGAGCAACAGCTTAATGAGGTGAAGCAGTTTGTGGTGACCGAGCAGGATAAAATCAGCGTGCTGTCACGCAGCCTGCGGGAAATTAACAGCGGCGTACATGAGTTTGTGAACGTGATTCATCGGTTAGATGTGTAATTTGTAGGGTCGCCATTTATGGCGACCTGGAAAGTATCGTGCGGTCAGCGGTAAGGTCGTCATGAATGACGACCCTACGGTGGCGGGGTTGTGATTACATCATCTGCGGTTCACGGATCGCCTGACCTTTGGCGAAACGCGCCAGACTGTACGGCTTCATATCGGTGAACAGCGGTTTGTTATTCACCATCTGCGCGCACAGCAAGCCTGCGCCCGGCCCAATACCAAAACCGTGGCCGCTAAAGCCGGAGGCGATAAACAAGCCCGGCATGCTGGTCATCTCATCAATCACCGGCACCAGATCCGGCGTGGTATCAATCCAGCCGCCCCACGCGTGATCCACTTTAATGCCGTTCAACTCCGGATAAAGCTGCACCAGTGCCTGCATTGCTTCCTGCACAATGCCGTTATCCGGTGCCGGATCGAGAGTACGAATCTTCTCAAACGGCGACACACCTTGGTTAGACCATGAACCGGCGGCTTCCGGGCCGTTGAAGAACGAGCCATTGATGCGCATCTTCAGCTTCTTAGCGATCTTGCTGCGAAACATCGGATAAAACTTGGTGGCGTAACGGATGTTTTGCGGTGCGAGGTCAATCTGCCCGCGCCCGGAGAGCGCCACGGTGTAGCTGCCATCCTGACGACGGCGGATGCACAACCCGCCAGTGCTGAGACAACCTGTGATCACTTCAGGTGCCGCCGTGGTTTTGAACGCGGTACCCAGAATGTTGGCGCTCGGCAGTTCGATGCCGTATTGCTTGCAGAAGCGTGAGCTCCACGCGCCGCCGCAGCAGATCACGCGATTGGCTTTCACAAGGCCGCGCTCGGTCCAGACGCCGGTCACGCGTCCGCCGGAAACATCGAGGCCGCGCACCGCGCAGTTTTGCTGGATTGATGCGCCAAGGTTTTTCGCGCCAGTCGCAATTGCCGGTGCCGCCAGTGACGGCTCCGCGCGTCCATCGCTGGGCGACCACACGCCGCCAATCCACGGAGAATTGTTGCCGATGCGTTCGCGCGTCTCTTGCGCAGTCATCAGATGGCTAACGAAACCAATTTGCTTCGCCTGTTTGCCCCACGCTTCCCAGCGCGCCAGGTCGCTTTCGCTCTGCGTGCCGTAAGTAATGCCCTGACGCGAGAAGCCGAGATCGAGGCCGATTTCGCTGCTCAACTCGTCCCAGCGCTGCAAACTGCGCATCGCCATCGGCAGCTCATACAGGTCGCGGTTTTGCTGGCGCACCCAGCCCCAGTTACGACCGGATTGCTCGCCGCCGATCACGCCCTTTTCAAACAGCGCCACGGAAACGCCCTGTTTTGCCAGTTCGTAACTCACCGACGTGCCAATAATGCCGCCGCCAATGACTATCACATCAACGGATTCGGGAAAGCGTTCACTGTCTGCTACTGCATTGATTTTTATGCGCATCGTCTCAAGTCCTGCACGCCACGTCGGTGACGAAATCACAAATGATGTTCAGAGGGAATGTGCATGATCCACAATACTCTGGCTTCACTCGCGCTATGGTTAAAAATGTTGTGCGGTAAATGGCTCTGGAACTGGAAGCTGTCGCCCGCAGTTAAGATGGTGCTGTCGCCATCAATCTCCAGCGTTAGCTCACCTTCCATCACCAAACCGGCCTTCTCGCCCTTGCCCATTAACATCTCATCGGAACGCACGCCCGGCGGCACATTGATGAACATAAACTGCAAATCGTGATCGCCTGACGGCGACAACATCTCCTTGGAGATCCCGCGCTTGCCGACATTGAAATGCGGCCGCTCAACGGCGCGACGCACATAATGTTCCGCGCCGCGCAGGTTGGTTTGATTCTCTTCAAGAAAGGCTGAAAGTGGCACTTTCAACACTAATCTCAGTTGCTCTAACACGCGCACGGTGGGATTGGTCAGGTTGCGCTCGATCTGGCTGATAGCGCCAGCAGACACATTCGCCAGCTGCGCCAAATCAGTGATGGTCATATTGCGCGCCTTACGAATCCGTTTCAGGCGCGATCCAATATCCGCGTCCTGCGCATCCGTTGCTTCGTCACTGATACTCACTTTCTTCATCGGTTTTTACCCTTCCAGCGGATAACTTTATCCAATTTCGCACAGCGCAGTCGCCGCGTTTATTTCCCTGATACTGTGTTTATCGCTGAAATTACCGGTGCGAGACAGCAAAATATGCCGCAGCGACGTTATGGCATGCCCCATTTGGTTTTAATAATTTGCAAAGTGCCGTCTTCTTTCATCGCAGTCAGCGCGCTATTAATCTGCGCCATTAATGGGTCGTTGCCCTTTTTCACGCCAAACGCCATCGGCGAAACATGTTCGGGTTTATAACCGTCGATAACGTGCATGCCTTTCAGGCCACCGGCTTTTTCCTGCGCTTTCAGGATCGGATAATCATTCATGCCTGCCGCAATACGTCCGAGCGATAAATCGCGCGTCATATCCGCCGGACTGTCATACACCTTCACCTCTTTGGCGATGCCGCTCGCCATCAGGCTTTGGGTGTAATCGGTGCCCGCCATGGTGCCGACGATGTCACCTTTTACATCCTGCCACGAGTTATAGGTCTTTTTGTTGTCGTCACGCACCACCAAACCCGCGCCAAACGCGGTCACCGGCTGCGAAAACGTAATGCGTTTTGCGCGTTCTTCGGTGGGCGTCATACCGGCCACAATCATGTCGATTTTGCCGGCAATCACCGATTGAATCAGCGTGGAGAACGGAATGGCGGTGTAGTTGATGTCGAGGTGCTGGCGTTTAGCCACTTCGGCTGCCACATCCGGCATAAAGCCTTCAATTTTGCCGCTTTGGGTATCGAGAAAAGTGGTTGGCGCACTGGAAGGCGGTGAACCGGCGGTCAGCGCCGCCGCTTGAGCATTGAGGCTAAATGCAGCCGCCAGACACGCAAGTAATAACCGGGAACGATTAGCAGACATAACTCACTCCTGAATCAAATGAAAAGGGCGAACGTCATTTTCACTATAATGAAATTAGTCAGGTGTCTGTCAATGTTTTATTTAATCACACTGCGTGAATTCACAATTCAGGATTAACCCCTTTGATAACAAGCGTTATTTAACCTATAGCCTATTCGTATGACGACAATAAGTAAAAGCTATCTCTGTGCGGCGGGTAAAGATTGACAGTGATTCGCCATCGGGGATATTCATTATAATGAAAATTATCTGCAGGGGATTATCATGGATTGGAGTAGTATTCACGTTTATCTGCCCTTCCTGTTAAAAGGGGCCGAAATGACGATTTACATCACCATTTTGTCCCTGATAATCAGCACGCCATTGGGACTGATTTTTGCTGCTGCGAAGATGTGTCCTTGGAAAATAATTTCCTGGCCGATCGCGACGGTAATTAATATTACGCGCGGCCTGCCGATGATTGTGGTGCTGTTTTATATCTATTTTGTCTTCCCCGATATTGGTATCACGCTGTCGTCATTTCAGGCCAGCGTGATCGGTATCGCCTTCTGCTTTTCGACCTATATCGCTGAAATTTTCCGCGCCGGCATTGAATCGGTAGATCGCGGCCAGCTCGAAGCCGCACGCTCAATGGGCATGAGTTTCCCGAAAGCAATGCGCCGTGTGGTGCTGCCGCAGGCGTTTCATGTTGCCCTGCCGCCTTACAGCAATACGCTGGTGATGATGCTGAAAGATTCCGCGCTGGCCTCCACCATCGCCGTCACCGAGATGACACGTCAGGGCCAGCTGATTGCTGCATCCACGTTCGATAACACCACGGTGTATACGCTGGTGGCGCTGCTTTATCTGGTGCTGTGCCTGCCGTTGCTGGCGCTAACCAAGCAGCTGGAAAAACGCCAGATTAAAGGAGCCTGAGATGATTGAAATTCGTGATGTGTACAAAAAATTCGGCCATGTCGAAGTGCTGAAGGGCGTGAGTTTCAACGTCAGCGAAGGAGAAGTGGTGTGTTTGATCGGCCCGTCGGGTTCAGGGAAATCGACCATATTGCGCTGCATTAACGGCCTGGAAACCTACGAAGGCGGCGACATCAACGTGCTGGGCCAGCGCGTCAATAACAAACATAAAAGCATCAACGATCTGCGTCGTCAGATCGGCATGGTGTTTCAGCGCTTCAACCTGTTCCCGCATCGCAGCGTGTTAGAGAACGTGATGGAAGGTCCGATTCACGTCAATGGCGAACCGCGTCATGTGGCGGAAAAGCGCGCCAAAGATCTGCTGGCGATGGTGGGGCTGGCGGAGAAGATCAACGCGTGGCCGACGCAGCTTTCCGGCGGTCAACAGCAGCGCGTGGCGATTGCCCGCACGCTGGCGCTGCAACCAAAAGCGATATTGTTTGATGAACCAACCTCAGCGCTCGATCCAGAACTGGTGGGCGAAGTGCTGCAGGTGATGCGCAATCTGGCGCGTGAAGGCATGACGATGATTGTTGTGACGCATGAAATGCAGTTTGCGCGCGAAGTCGCTGACCGCGTCTGTTTCCTGCACAGCGGCCAAATTGTCGAACAAGGTCCCGCCGATCAAATCCTGCTAAAACCGCAGGAGCCCCGCACCCAGGATTTTCTGCGCCGCGTGCTGGGCAACGTGGTCTCCACCACCTGCGACTGTTGCCGCAGTGTCGCCATTCATGGCGACCTGGAATCTCAACCGCACAACACTTAATTCAGAGGAAAATAATGAAAGTCCAAAAAATCACCCAACCCGCCACCATTGCATCGATGGAAGATTGGGGTAGCGTGGAAGGTTTACCTGGCACCGGCAGCATTGCATTATCCGGCATTCAGAAAGTGATTCCCGGTAAAGAGGATATCGATACCGGAATATTCGAGTGCGGCGTCGGTTCCTATCGCCGCTCGGTGAAACAGGCCGAAATCATGCACTTCCTCAACGGCAACGGCTCTTTCACGCCGGATGGTGAAGAGACGCTGCACTTCAAACCTGGCGATTCGTTGTTCTTTGAAGCCAATACCGAAGGCACCTGGCTAATTGAAAACACCATGCGCAAGTTGTATGTGATTTTTGACGCCAGCTGATTAATGCGCTGACTTCCCCGGTGCGCAGAGATGCGCACCCGACAAAATCCCGCCTTTATATACCGTTCCCCTTTCGTAAATTTTCGTCTAGATACTGGCATTGCGAACAAAAATGACTCATATAAATAGCATCAGCTATATATTATAGCATTGGCTATATTTCTCTGGAGATGATCATGTTCACTCAACGCCTCTTGCCTGCGATTGCTGTCCTGCTGTCACTCAGCGCGTTTACCGCGTCCGCGGCTGAAAAACTTAAAGTGGTAACCACTTTTACGGTGATCGCCGATATGGCGAAAAACGTTGCGGGTGATGCGGCGGAGGTGACGTCGATTACCAAAACCGGCGCAGAAATCCACGAATACCAACCCACGCCAGGCGATATTCGTCGCGCGCAAGGTGCCAATCTAATCCTGGTAAACGGCTTTAATCTGGAATTGTGGTTCAGCCGTTTTTACCAGCGCCTCAAGGATGTGCCGCAGGTTACCGTGACGCAAGGCATTGAGCCAATGGGCATCACCGAAGGCCCGTACAACGGCAAACCCAATCCGCATGCGTGGATGTCGCCGGATAACGCGCTGATCTACGTCGATAACATCCGTAATGCGCTGCAAAAATACGATCCCGCCAATGCCGCGATTTATCAGGCCAACGCCGAGCGTTACAAAGCGCAGATTCAGCAGACCATCGCGCCGATGCGTGCCGCTATCGACAAACTGCCCACCGATAAACGGTGGTTGGTGACCAGTGAAGGTGCGTTCTCTTACCTGGCGCGCGATTTCGGTTTGAAAGAACTCTATTTATGGCCGATTAACGCCGATCAGCAAGGCACGCCGCAGCAGGTGCGTAAAGTGATCGATGCGGTGCGCGATCATCAAATTCCAGCCATCTTTAGTGAAAGCACCATCTCGGCCAAACCTGCTCAACAAGTGGCGCGTGAAGCCGGTATTCATTACGGCGGCGTGTTGTACGTCGATTCGCTGAGCAACAGCGATGGCCCGGTGCCGACCTATCTGGATCTCTTGCGCGTCACCACTGAAACCGTGGTGAAAGGCATCACAGAAGGAAGTCAGAAATGAACCCAGCCGCAGGTTTACTCGTCGAGAATGTCGGCGTTACCTACCGCAACGGCCACACGGCGCTGCGTAAAGCCTCTTTTAGCGTGCCCGCAGGCAGCATTACCGCGCTGATTGGTGTTAACGGCTCTGGCAAATCCACGCTGTTTAAAGCGATCATGGGATTTGTGCCGCTCTCCTCAGGCGCGGTAACGCTGGCCGGTTTACCGGCCAATAAGGCGCTGAAACACAATATTGTTTCTTATGTTCCGCAAGCGGAGGAAGTCGACTGGAGCTTCCCGGTGCTGGTGGAAGATGTGGTAATGATGGGCCGCTACGGCTACATGGGCATGCTGCGTATTCCGCGTGCCGCCGATAAACTGAGCGTAGATCAGGCGCTGGAACGCGTGGGAATGAGCGCCTATCGTCATCGTCAGATTGGCGAGCTGTCGGGCGGGCAAAAGAAACGCGTGTTTCTGGCGCGCGCGCTGGCGCAAAGTGGCCAGATTATCCTGCTGGACGAGCCGTTTACCGGCGTTGACGTCAAAACCGAAGCCGCGATTATCGCCCTGCTGAAAGAGCTGCGCGACGAAGGCCGCACCATGCTGGTTTCCACCCACGATCTCAACGCCATCCCCGATTTCTGCGATCGCTGCGTACTGGTGAAAAACACCGTGCTGGCGAGCGGCCTGTTGCATGACACTTTCACCGCCGACAATCTGGCGCAGACCTTTGATGGCGCACTGCATGAGCGTAACGCGGTATTAATGCAGTTGATGAAGGACAAAAATCCGGACCGGGGAGCAAATCATGTCGTGGATTATTGAACCGTTTGGCTATCAATACATGCTGAATGCGATGTGGATCGCGGCGCTGGTCGGCGCGATTTGCGCCTTTCTTTCCTGCTTTCTGATGCTGAAAGGCTGGTCACTGATTGGCGATGCGCTGTCGCACTCGATTGTGCCCGGCGTGGCGGGCGCGTATATGCTCGGACTGCCCTTTTCACTCGGCGCGTTTCTCTCCGGCGGGCTGGCGGCTGGCAGCATGCTGTTTCTTAATCAACGCACGCGTTTAAAAGAAGATGCCATCATCGGTCTGATTTTCTCGTCGTTTTTCGGCATCGGCCTGTTTCTGGTGTCGCTTAATCCCACGTCGGTGAACATTCAAACCATCGTTCTGGGCAATATTTTGTCGGTTGCGCCCGCTGATATCTGGCAGCTCGGCGCGATTGGCTTTATCACCCTGACCATTCTGCTGCTGAAGTGGAAAGATCTGATGGTGACCTTCTTTGACGAGAGCCACGCACGTTCACTCGGTTTGAATACGCTGCGGCTGAAGATCCTGTTCTTTACCCTGCTCTCGGCGTCCACCGTCGCCGCGCTGCAAACCGTCGGCGCCTTTATGGTGATTTGTCTGGTGGTGACGCCCGGCGCGACCGCCTATCTGCTGACCGATCGTTTTCCACGTCTGTTGATGATCGCCGTCGCCATTGGCAGCGTCACCAGTTTTCTCGGCGCGTGGAGCAGCTACTTCCTCGACGGCGCGACTGGCGGCGTGATTGTGGTGGCACAAACGCTGGTATTTTTAGTGGCCTTTGTCTTCGCGCCAAAACATGGCGTGCTGGCGGCGCGCCGTCGTGCGCGTCAGACCCTGGAGGACGGCGTAAATGGCTGAATTACTGTTGAGTCCTTTCCATTTCGAATTCATGAACATGGCGCTGATCACCACCTTGGTGCTGTCGCTGCCGTGCGCGATGCTGTCGGCGTTTCTGGTGCTGAAAGGTTGGTCATTGCTCGGTGATGCGATGAGCCACGCGGTATTTCCCGGCGTGGTGATCGCCTGGCTGATTGGCTTGCCGTACGCCATCGGCGCGTTTGTCGCCGGGATGCTGTGCGCCGTCGCAACCGGCTACATCAGCGAAAACAGCCGCATCAAACCCGATACGGTGATGGGCATCGTCTTCTCCGGCATGTTTGGCGCCGGTTTGGTGCTGTACCTGAAACTGCAGCCTGAAGTGCATCTCGACCACATTTTGTTCGGCGATATGCTGGGTATCAGCCTGGCGGATATCATCCAGACCGCGGCCATCGCGGTGATTGTCAGCGTGCTGATTGGTATTAAGTGGCGCGATTTACTGCTGCACGCGTTCGATCCCAATCAGGCGCGCGCCTGCGGCATCAACGGTAAACTGATGCATTACGGTTTGCTGTGTTTGATCTCGCTGACCATTGTCGCCGCGCTGAAATCGGTGGGCGTAATTCTGTCGATTTCCATGCTGATCGCGCCCGGCGCTATCGCCTTGCTGTTGGCGCGCCGTTTTGTGCAGGTGATGTTGCTGGCGATTGGCATTGCGATGGTAACGGGTTTCAGCGGCGTGTACGCCTCGTTCTTCCTCGATAGCGCGCCGGGTCCAACCATTGTGGTGATCTACGCGGCGCTGTTTGTGCTGGCGTTTTTGTATGTCACGGTGAGGGATCGGCGCACGCAGCAGGTGCATGGCTGATGAAGTGATCGCCATGGATGGCGACCCCTACGTCGTGCGTACCTTTGAAAACACGCGAAGTGAAGCCTGAATCATGGATTTTGACGCAAACACCCATCGCTGCACCCTCGTGATTGATCGGCAACTTCCCGCCAGGTTGGCGATGAACGCTTCAAGCGGTATCGGCATTAATTTTGGAAAAATTGTTCCGCTGATTGATAGCCCGCTTGAAGAGTATTAATTTATTGTCCGATAAAGCGCATATCGAACAATTTTCAGCCAAGCGGTCATGTAAACTTCTTCATTTTTGGCTTTACCCCAAAAATGAAGGAAGCGTAATGCGATTGTTTTATGAGAAAGTAACACACAACACTTACTGCAATACCAATGACAAAATCTATCAACACATAAATGATTGAGAATTGTGCCGGGAGCCAGGTATCTAACAACCAGGAAAATGCAATAACTACTGGATAATGCAATAAGTAAATCACTAACGCTGAATCGATAATAGTAGTCAGCATGCGGTTTTCTTTAATCTGAATTTTTTCAAACTTAAATACTAACCAATAGGATAACAAAACTGAAAAGACGCTACCTGCAAGCGTAGGCAAGTACTTCATCGCGCCTTCAATATGAAACTCTGCCACCATAAAGAAACCTAACCATATTGCCATAGCCAGAGCAGCAATTAACCCGCCATTCATAACGATACTGTTGCTATAGCATGAAATATTGCCGCGATGGATATACAGAGCATAGCCAGCAGTATAATACACAAGGAAACGTGCAGTGACTGGAATTAAATTAATAAAATCGCCCTGACCTTTTGTCAGAAACTTCAAAACAAAGAATAGATTGCCCAATACTATCAATAATGCAATCAGGAATGGCAGCGGCATTTTGGCGAAATAACGGGCGCACCACTGATAAAATCGATTGGGGATCAGTAATGACATGATGCTTAAGGAAACCAAAAACCATAAATGATGCAGGGTCGCATAACTTTCTAGCACGCCTTTTAAGGTTATCACAGAGGTACTCATTTGCTTTTCAAGGCAGTACATTAATGGAGGAATAATGATATAGGCAGATAGCAGTGGCAGAAGTACGCGTTTACGTCGATTATCATGAAAAAACGCTCGCCCTTTCCTTAGAATAATGAGTGCTGAAAACATACCCGATAAAAAGAAAAAAACTTCCATTCTGAACGTATGTATCAAACTTAATAAGGCTGTAAAGAGTGTTGAAGGGTCGCGCTGAGAGTTATAAATCCAACTGTTTTCTCCGGGTAAACTACGGGAAGCGTGTAATAAAACACCTTCAATAATCAGTCCTGCACGCAGCAGATCCAGGCCAATATTTCGGCTGGATAAAAAAGATTTGGTTTTCATGTCTCACACCTGTGTAAGGGATCGTAAATGCGCAAGAACATTAACCATTAATTATTTAAAAGAACTTAAGCTTTGTCCTTAAATTCTTACAGTGGTTTTCGCGGAATTCATTAAAATTAATAAGACAAACCTTAACAACCAGTAACGATGAGAACTTTTAGCCGATAAGAAAAATTAGCCAAATAGGTCAATACCCCATCAATTGATGCTGAAATAATTTCTGAAGTATTAGATTTAAATTTCCTCTTCTGCGGCGAACCACGCCGGTAGCTGTCCAACGTAACGACTGAATGCCACGCTGTAAGCACTGGCTGAGCGATAGCTGACGCGTTCCGCTACTTCTGCCACCGCTATGCTATCGATTCGCATGCTCCGATGCGCATTCCTGCCGGTAAAGATGCGGTGGCGCTGGCGAACGAAGTGGATTAACTGTGAATTTCGGCGACAGCCATGGTGAAAATCAGCGGCAGTTCGCCGAGGTTCGCATAGCTGTGCGGCGCAGTGGTTTTTGCCACCGCTGAACTGCCGCGCGGCACCTGCAACTGCTGTTCATCAACCTTCAGCGTGAGTTCGCCCTGCTCGACATGCAGCAGTTCGTAAGTGCGCTGCGGATGACCCGGCGAGGCAAAATGTTCGCCGGGAAACATCTCCCAACGCCACAGCTCGATCATATCCGGCCCTTGGGTGCCCGCCAGCAAACGCGCCGTGCCGCCCTTGTCGCCTTGCCATAACACCGGTATATCCTCTTCAGCAACCAGATGCGCGAGCGGATCGGCGGTGACATTCACAATATCGGCCACCGATATTCCCAGCGCAGCCGCCACTTTGCACAGAATGGCGATGCTGGGATTTGCGCTGCCTTTCTCAATCTCAACTAACATGCCTTTACTGACGCCCGCGCGGCGTGACAACTCATCCAGCGACAGTTTTTGCTGTTGGCGGAAGCTTTTGACACTGGCTGATACGGCGGCGCTCACGTAGTCGATATCAGAACCTGTTTCGGTCAATTTATTGACTTTCGTCTTCATCGGTCACTATCATGGAATAAATTAGTCATTACAGGATTATGTTATGTTCACCTTTAGCCCGTCAATCGATCCTTCCGTTTCTGCCTTAGCGCCTGACTTTACCGCGCTCAGCATTTTAGTTCAGGCTGCGCCAGTGGAGCGTCCGCACGTTGGTGAAGAAGCCTTAGCGCAAGCGTGTCGCGACATGTTGCAGAATGACTTTCCGTGGGCGGAAGAACATCTGACGCAATGGGCTGAGATGTTCAAACGCTTTGGCGCTAAACCGAAGCGCACGCCCTGTTCAGCAGATGCGTTGCGCAAGCGCGTGCAGCGCGACGGAACTATGGCGGCCATCGATCCGATCGTTGATCTCTACAATGCGGTGAGCATTCGTTTCGCCATTCCGGTCGGCGGTGAGAATGTGGCCGCTTACGTGGGCAACCCGCAACTGACACGCGCCGATGGCAGCGAATCCTTCGATGTCTATAAAGAAGGCGTGTTAAGCCATGAATCTCCAGAACCTGGCGAAGTGGTATGGCGGGATGATGCAGGCGTCACCTGTCGGCGCTGGAACTGGCGACAAGGCGTGCGCACGCGTCTCAGTATTGAGCAAGCGCAGATGTGGTTTGTGCTGGAACGTTTACCGGCGATGCCGCTCTACACATTGCAACAAGCGGGCGATATGCTGGAGCACGGTATTCTGCAGATGATGCCTGGCGCGACTGTCGAGCGCCGTTTGCTTGGCAATATCAGTAGCTAACCGTTATGTTGTCACTCTCGCCCGCCATTTTTAGGAATCGGAATGCACATCAACCTGCTGGCGCAACAGCCACAGTTATTGGATGCAGTGACGCAAATGCTGCATCGCGAATGGTCGGATTTCCCCAACTGGCGTGATGCGGCGGTGATTCAGCAGCGTTTGCAGGCGCGCAATCACGCGGAGGCCAAAACGCTGACGCTGGTTGCCACCACATCCGATGGCGAATTGATGGCGACCGCCAGCATTATCCATTACGAACTGCACGATATCGCCGAGCGCGAGTTTTGGCTTGGCGAAGTGATTACGGCTGCCGAACATCGCGGTAAAGGGTTGGCGAGCACTTTGGTGACGCGCTTGATTACTGAAGCGCGTCTGCGTGGGATTAGCGCGTTGTGGCTGTATACGCCGGATCAACAAGCGCTCTATCGCCGCTTCGGCTGGCAGGATGTGGAACAACGCGTGATGGCTGATGAAGAAGTTACCGTGATGAAGCTGGTGCTTTAAGTCGATTTTCCCAGCGCCTTTAACGCCGCGATTCCATCGCGTGCGATCCAGGTGCGCAGCGGTGCAAACAGCGGTTGCGGCAGATTGTCTGGTGCGAACCATTGCCAGCCGTGGCACTTTTCAGGCTCCATCAGTTGTGGTTCACCGATTGCATCCTGCGCCACCATCAGTAGCGTAATGTAGTGCTTGTTGACCTCGGGAAACACATCGCTAACGAACGCGCCGTTTTGCAGTTCGCCAAGCTGTAGGCCGGTTTCTTCCAGCACTTCTCGACGCGCGCAGGCTTCCGGCGATTCGCCAAACTCCAGATGCCCGCCCGGCGCAGACCAGTCGCCCGCGCCGTGGCTGCCTTTGCGTTGTCCCAATAACAGTTTCCCGTCGCGGAAAATTAAAACGCCGATTCCCACTTGTGGCGACATTGTTGCTCCTTGTTTTGCCAGGTCGTCATAAATGACGACCCTACGTTAAAAAATTGCCCCCACGTTTTATCACATTCTCTGTGGTTTAAACCGCAGCGCCATCACCATCAGCAACACAATGCCCACGCTCATGATTATCCACGCACTATCGAGCGAGGCGGCGCGGTCACGTACGATGCCAGCGACCAGCGGCATCAACGCCGCCAGCAAATAACCGCCGCCCTGCACGAAGGATAGCAATGCGCCCGCTTCTTCCGGCGTGTGCGCATGATCAAGCGTGACGATCAGCGAGAGCGGGAACAGCGCGCCAATGCCTAATCCGAGCAGCAATGTAGGCAGCCACGCCTGCGCCCCACCAAGCCACAGCAGACTGATCAAGCCCAGCAGAATCAAAGTTAACACCACCAGCAACGGACGGCGACGATCGCGGAAGCGATGGATCAACGCCGACAGCACAAAACCCGCGGCAACTTCCGTCAGCGTGAGCGCGCCCAGCACATAGCCACTTTGTTCAGGTTGCCAGCCGTGCTGCATGTAAAACGGCGGTAGCCACGCCAGCACCAAGGTGTACGCGCCGGTGCCAATGCCAAAGAAGATCATCAACAGCCAGGCACGCGGTGAGCGAGCAGTGCGTGGAGCCTGGCTGCTTTGCATTGGCGTTACGCCGCGTGAAAACGTCAACCACAGCAACAGCGCGATGACTGCGGGAACAACAGGAATTGCCAGCGTTAACGCTAAACCTTGCGATTTCGCCAATGGTGCGGCGCTGGCGGCAGCAATCGCTGCGCCCGCCATAATCCCGGTGGTGAATAACGCCATCAGCGTGCCCGCTTTCGCACCGAAGTGACGTTTGATCTGCGCGGGCATCAAGGCCTGAATTAACCCTATTCCGCTGCCCGCCACCAGCGCACTGACAATTAACAGGGTGGCGGAGTGATCGAATCCACGCGCGATACTCGCCAGCGCCAGCAACAGCAATCCAACAGCGATACCGCGCACTTCGCCAAGCCGACGCAACAATAGCGGACCCGCCAGCGCCGCTAATCCCATCATGATCACCGGCAATGTGGTGAGCAGGCTAAGCTGCGTGGCGCTAAGCTGCGCGTCGCGCTGCAATAGTGGAAACAGCGGCCCCATCGCCGCCATAATCGGCCGCAAATTCAGTGCGATAATAAAAACCAGTAAGGCAAACATCCCAACCGCAGGTAAAGTACGATTCACTTTGCATCTCCTTGCACATTAAAAGTACCTTAACGTTAAGATACTTTTCGGAGCAGCAATAGCCCATGCGCACAAAGCAACAAATGGTGATGAGATATGGTCGCCATAAATGCCGCGTTTTTCGGTCGCCATAAATGGCAACCCTACAAAAGATTGGCGCGTTTTTCGTAGGGTGCGCATTCATGCGCACCTTCTTACATCAAACTCAGGAGTTAGCCGCTTGACCGATCACGTCGATTTTGTAGTTGAACAATGGGCCAGCGCGATGCCGGAGTTGGATGCGTCATCAATGGCGGTTTTTGGCCGTATGCTGCGCATCATGCAACATCTGGCGAAAACCCGCGCTGAAGCGCTGGCACCGTTTGGTTTTCGCGATGGCGAATTTGATGTGCTGGCGACGCTGCGACGCGCAGGCGCCCCCTATCGCTTGTCGCCCACGCAGCTGTATAAATCGTTGCTGGTGACATCGGGCGCGATGACCAATCGCCTCAATCGGCTGGAAGAAGTGGGTTCGATTTTGCGTGTTGCCGATCCCGAGGATAAGCGCAGCATGCTGGTGGCGCTCACCGATGGAGGCTTAGCAAAGATCGAGCAAGCGCTGCTGGTGCATACGCAAACGCAAAACAGTTTGCTGGCCACGCTGGATGCCTCGCAGCAAGCACAGTTGAAAACCTTGCTGAGTCAGTTATTGGTGGCAACTGAAGCGGAAAAGTAAAAACGCTGTTGCTGATGCGTCAAAATATGAATTAATTCAGGGCATTTTCCCTTAAATTAAACGTCCCGCCAGATATATTTACGGATTAGAGATGAGCAATAAATATGCCCCATCACAGATTTTTCTTCATTGGTTGACCTTCCTGTTGGTCGTCACTGCGTATTGCACCATGGAATTTCGTGGATTGGCGACGCGCGGTTCGTGGCAAGGCTTTGCGATGATCATTGGTCACTTCAGCGCTGGAAGCTGTGTGCTGGTGATTATGCTGTCGCGCATCCTGCTGCGTTTTCGTCATCGCAGCCCGGCAATTGTGCCCAAACCACCGCACTGGCAAACCGGGCTGGCGCATCTGATGCATCTGGCGATCTACGTGTTTTTCATCGTCTTACCCACGCTGGGGATTCTGTCGCGTTTCTATATGGGACGAACCTGGTGGATTTTTGGTATTCCGATGCCGGTGAGTGGCGATCCTGATCCGGATTTCGCCGACACGATTGCGGACTGGCATGAGACCCTCGCGCCATATGGTTACTGGCTGATCGGCATTCACGCCGTTGCCGCGCTGGCACATCATTATCTGTTTAAAGACAACACTTTAATGCGCATGATGCCGTCGCGTCGCTCACGTTAAAAAAGTTACAGCGTCACTAAAATGTCAGACTAAAGCTGTCATCGAGTAGCGCCAAAATCTCGCTGTCCGGCAAGCCATTCTCCAGCGTGATACTCAACCAAAGTTCTTTGTTCATGTGGTAAGCCGGATAAACGCCGGGCAACTGGCGCAGCGATCCAATGAGTTCGGGGCGCGCTTTGATGTTCATCACGTCAATCACCGGCCCATCCGGCAAACCGAGTTTATGACTCTCCAGCGGGAACACCAGCGCAAACCATTTGCGGTGCCGCGGATGACGCAGCACCGCATATTCACTGTGCTTTTTCCACGGATAATCGGGTTCTACCTGATAGTGCTGAATGATGTAGTCGAACAGCTGCTGGCGTTGCATGCATCCTCCGTGGTGAACGCGGGATAAGGGCCGCCGAAGATGGCGGCCCTGAGACTTTATAAAGCTGAAGCAAACGTTGCCAGTGTTCGATTAAAACGCGCAGGTTCTTCGATAAATGGCGCATGGCCAGAATCGGCAAACATCTGTGTCTGAATGCGCGAATTGATACGCTTTACTCTGGCGAGAGATGCAGCAGGATTCACCAATGCATCATGCTCACCGTAGATGAACAGCAGCGGCACACGCACATTTTTTACTCCTTTTTCTAATGCAATGGTCATGGTGGGCACCGCTCGTTGCATGGGCCACGCAGCTAGCGCGGCGTTGGCCAGCAGGCGTTCAAAGGTGGTGCGGTCAGGTTGCTGGTAAAAACATAGCTGCAGAAAGGCCCGCTCGCCATCCAGATGTGTTTTCAAATCACTTGCCGTCATTGCGCCATATACGTCATGCGCCGGAATCAATGTGGGATTGAGCTCTACCACACCGTCGACGTAGATAGCGCCACTGATATTACCGTCACCAGAGGCCGCCAGGTAGTTGGTGATCACCGCCCCGCCCAATGACCATCCGACTAATAACGGCTTATTGGCATGGCTTTGATTAATTACTGCGCGGAGATCGTCGGCCCAGCGTTTCCCATCGCGGTAAGCTGATTCTTGTTCTGGCTTATCGGATAAACCGTGCCCACGCATATCGAATGTAATCAGCCGATAGCGTTGCTGTAACTGCGCGTCACTGATCTGTTTTTCCCAGTTTAAGTGGCTGCCAAGCAAACCATGAATAAACACAATAGGTAAACCATCAGGATTACCTGATTCCTGTACTGCCAGCTTCACGCCATCTGGCGCGGTAATGGAGTACTGCTTCTCAGCGGCAAACAGCGTGGCAGAAAAGAGCATGAGAACGCCGATAAACATTGTGCGTTTAAAAAGTAACAGCATAAAAAATCTCCTTAAATGAATGATTCCCGGCTATCCTGAACCCTGACACTGATGTCAGAGTCAAGCCGCTTTATGGGGAGTCACTTATGCAGTTATCAATTGGAGAGCTGGCAAGAGAGACAGGTGTGAGCGTGCGCGCCATTCGTCATTACGATCGCCATCATCTGCTAACTTCAACACGTGCCTGCAATGGATACCGTTTTTTCCCGCCACAGGCGATCACCCAGGTGCGCCAGATTCAACGGCTCATCAATACCGGTTTCAGCATTGCCGAAATCTGCTCTTTTCCGGATTGTATGCGCATGATCGAAGGGGCAGCATTCTGCCCGGAAACTCAGGCTGTGCAATATAAGCGACTGGCGGATATTGAACGCCAAATTAGTGAACTCGAATCTCGTCGGGCATTGCTGATGGCCACGCTGGCTGAAGGCATCACCCGATGATGCGGTTTTATCAACAGTGCGGTCAGTAATGTTCTTTGCGGATAAATTTTTGCGCTAAATCAGCGCTCTTAGACCAGGGAAGTGAATGATGTTCCATCTGATTTTCAGCATACCGAGCTGGTATGTGATCGCCCGATTTTTGTTCCCGTTAGCCATGCCCTTGCTGTTAAAAATCATCCTTTCTCTGCTGGTGTTGCTGGCTTCGCAATATCTGCTGGTGAGCCGTTTTACCTCTGGCAGCATGTTCTCGCCGGAAATGCCGCGCGCCATCGTCATCCTGTTCAACTGGGGTTTCAGCGCCGTGTTATTCCTCGCGCTGACGCAGTTTGTGATTGATATGGTGGCGCTGGTTTCGCTGTTGTTCCGCCATCCGTTCGAAATTGTGCCTGCGGTGCGTTATGTGGCGGCGGCGTTTGCCTTGATTCTGGCCACCGTTGGCGTTTATCAGGCTATCCGCGTGCCGCCGATCAAAGATGTGACCATTGAGATCGACAACCTTCCGCGTGAATTCGAAGGCTATCAACTGTTGCAGTTGACAGATATGCACATTACCAAACTCTTCAACGAGAAATGGACGCGCGCGCTGGTGAAAAAAGCCATGACGCTGGATGTCGATCTGATTCTGGTCACCGGCGATGTGATCGACGGCACGCTGCAGAATCGTCGCGCGGACGTCGAGCCGTTGCGCGGATTGCATGCCCGCGATGGCGTGTTTGCTATCACCGGCAATCACGAATATTTCTTTGAGCAGGAGCGCTGGACCGCGCATCTGGCATCGCTGGGTCTGGAGCCGCTACTCAATCGTCATACGGTGATTAAGCGCGATAACGCCGAGCTAGTGATCGCCGGCATGCCGGATACGTCAGCAGCACGACGTGGCGCAGTTGGCCCCGATTTGGAATTGGCGCTGGCCGGTGCGCCGGAAAACGCTCCGGTGATCTTGCTCGACCACCAGCCGCGCAACGCCCGGCAAAATGCGCTGAAAAACATCGATCTACAGCTGTCTGGCCACACGCACGGCGGCCTGATTGTTGGCTTTGATCGCCTGTTTGCCAAACCCAACGCGGGCTTCGTGTCGGGTTTGTATCAGGTCGACGGCATGCAGCTCTACGTCAACAATGGCACCGCGCTCTGGCCTGGCATGGCGGTGCGTTTGGGCCGACCATCGGAGTTGACCCGCATTACGCTAAAGCGCAAACCGTAACGCGCTGTTTAAGGTTGTGGGATTGTCCGCGAGGCATCCCATAACCTCATCATCTGAGCGATTCCCCGCTCAATTTCGGCGAGAGGGACGTCATCCCGCGCCAGCGTCGAGATGCCCAGCATAAAGCTGTTGAAGCTGACCGCCAGCGAAAGCGTCTCTTCCTCATCCCGCAACTCACCGCTGCCAATCCCTCTTTCAACGCAATGCTTTATCCCTTCACGGGTGCGCATGCGCGATGCTTCAAGCGGTTTAAGCACGTGGCGATTTTCCTCAGAACAGGAAAACATCACGCTTAGCGCAACCATGCATCCACGCGGATGCGCAGGATCGTACTGCATTCTGGCGGAGTTGAGCAGCGCGGTTTCCAGCGCCTGCCGAGCGGGCACGCGGGTATCCCACAAAGCTTCCGTGACCTGAGCATGGGTTTGCAAATAACAGTTCACGGTTTCAGCAAAGAGTGCCTCTTTCGATCCAAACGCGGCATAGAAGCTTGGCGCGGTGATGCCTTTACCTATAGAGGCTTTGAGCTGCGCCAGCGAGGTTGATTCATAGCCGTTCTCCCAGAAAAGGTGCATCGCTTTGATCACCGCTTCATCCCGGTCAAATTGTCTTGGTCTGCCTGTTCTCATCATCACATCCTCCGCCATTTATACTAATCGATACAGAATTCATTGACAACGCACAGCTCGCCTCCGCAATATAAATACCGATCGATACATATATTCATGGCGCTTCGCGGCGCTGTTGCAAATCAAGAGCAGGCTAAATAATGAATTCAACGTTTAAGCACGAAGAAGCCCAACGGCTGCCAATCCTGGCGCTTTTGGCGCTCGCAATGGCAGGTTTTATCTGCATCCTGACTGAAACCATACCCGCCGGATTGCTGCCACAAATTAGTCAGGGGCTTAATATTTCCCCCTCGCTGGCCGGTCAATGGGTTACCTCCTATGCAGCCGGTTCGCTACTGGCCGCGATTCCGCTCACATTGCTGACCCGAAGCTGGTCGCGCCGGGTTGTGCTGCTGAGCACCGTGTGTGGATTTCTGCTGTTTAACACTCTTACCGCCGTCTCTTCTGACGTTGTCATCATCTTAATAGCGCGATTTTTTGCTGGTGCGTCAGCCGGTTTGGCGTGGAGTCTGATTGCGGGCTATGCGCGAAGAATGGTGGTTCCATCGCTGCAGGGACGCGCATTGGCGCTCGCCATGGTGGGCACGCCAATCGCTCTTTCACTCGGTGTTCCGGCAGGCACATGGATGGGTTCGTTGCTGGGATGGCGTCTGACATTTGCCGCCATGTCGGGTCTCTCTCTCATTCTTATCGGCTGGATTTTGCTGGCCGTACCGAACTATCCCGGCCAATCTGCCACGCAAAAAATGCCGCTCGGCGCAGTATTACGCCTCCCCGGCGTAAGTGCCGTGCTCGGCGTGGTGCTGACCTGGATGCTGGCGCATAACATTCTCTACACCTACATTGCACCGTTCATTGCTTCAGCCGGTCTGGCTGATCGCGTGGATGTGGTGCTGCTGATCTTTGGTATTGCGGCATTGGGGGGAATATTCATTACCGGTAAGATCATTGATACGCATCTGCGCAAAGCGGTGCTGCTGTCACTCTCCATCTTTGCTGCGGTGTCGGTGATTTTTGGTCTAAGTACGCCAACACCCGCCGTGATCTATGCGGGCATAGCCGTTTGGGGACTCACCTTCGGCGGTGCCGCGACGCTGCTGCAAACGGCTCTGGCAGATGCCGCCGGCGAATATGCCGATGTCGCGCTCTCCATGAATGTCGTCACCTGGAACAGCGCTATCGCCCTCGGCGGTTTGACCGGCGGAATGTTGCTGGAACATGTCGGCTCCCAATCTTTTCCGTGGGCGATTCTGCTATTGCTGTTGGTCGCGTTGGGAATTGCGCTGCGTGCTAAGCAGGGTTTCCCGGCTGCGAACAGCCGGCAAACCGGCATGACACCGGTGGCTTAGCGTAAACATACATTGCACATGCTGTAGCGGCGCGATTTATCGCGCAAATAATTGCGCCGCTACGATTCGTGAACTCGGTAATTTACGCTTTCGCAAACGCTAACAAATCGGGGTTAATCTGCTCAGGATGCGTCGCGAACATACCGTGCGACAAACCTGGGTAGGTTTTCAGCGTGCCCTGTTTCAGCAGCTTAATCGCCTTATGCGCCGAATCATTAATCGGCACTACCTGATCGTCTTCCCCGTGCAGCAGCAACACCGGCACCGTGATCGCTTTTAAATCCTCGGTAAAATCAGTTTCCGAGAAGGCAGTGATACAGTCGTATTGCGCCTTCGCGCCGCCCGCCATGCCCTGACGCCACCAGTTATCGATCAAGCCCTGACTGACTTTCGCCCCCGGACGGTTGAAACCATAGAACGGACCCGCTGGCACATCGATAAAGAACTGCGCGCGGTTGGTTGCCAGCGCCGAGCGGAAACCGTCAAACACCGATTTCGGTAAACCTTCCGGATTGGCGTCGGTTTGCAGCATGATTGGCGGCACTGCGCCCATCAACACCGCCTTCGCCACGCGGCCTGGCTCAGCGTGCGCTACATAACGCGCCACTTCACCGCCACCGGTTGAGTGACCGATATGGATAGCGTTGCGCAGGTCCAGCGCTTTAGCCAGTTCTGCCACGTCGGCGGCGTAAGTGTTCATATCGTTGCCGCTATCGGTCTGATCGGAACGGCCATGGCCGCGACGGTCGTGGGCGATAACGCGATAACCTTGCGCCAGGAAGAACAACATTTGGTTATCCCAGTCATCGGCGCTTAACGGCCAGCCGTGATGAAACACTACCGGTTGGGCGTTTTCTGGGCCCCAGTCTTTGTAAAAGATTTTGGTACCGTCTTGAGTGGTGATGATGCCGTTGCTCATGAGTAAGTCCTCTGTATGTGATTGTCTGCGTTCGATGGGCTTATTGTCATGGAAAGCGGCAACGGCTAATATTGTCAAATATGACACATTAAGGGCCGTAACTGACAAATGATAAAAACTGATGAAAGCAGCGTTGTCGCGGAGATTGGCTTAGTGATCTATCCCGATTGCCAACTCGCGGCGATATATGGCTTAACCGATATGTTCAGGATTGCTGCGGAATGGGCCGAGAATATATCGGGTGAAGAGCGCAAGCGGACGATTCGTGTCTCACATTGGCAGATTGATGCGCATAGCGATCACATGGTTTGCGTCTGGGATAGCCATCCCGATACAGCACATCGCCTGAGCCACGTGATTGCGCCGCCAAGTCTGGTGGTGCCAGCGAAAATGGTGCCCATGAAGGTGCCCGCCAACTGGATGAGTAAGCTTTATGACGCAGGCGTAACACTCTGTTCGGTGTGCGCCGGTGCCTTTGTGCTGGCCGAAACCGGACTGATCGATCATCGTCGCGCCACCACGCACTGGGCCTTTGCACAGACGCTGTCGGAGCGTTTTCCTGCGGTAGACGTCGCGGTGGAAAATATGGTGATTGACGATGGCGACATTATTACCGCCGGTGGGATTTTGGCGTGGACGGATTTGGGTTTAACGCTGATCGAAAAAGTGCTCGGTACCGGCACCATGCTGGCGACCTCACGCTTTTTACTGATCGACCCGCCGCGACGCGAGCAAAGCACCTATTCGGCATTTATCCCCAATTTCGATCACGGTGATAGCCTGATTCTGCGCGCACAGCATCATCTTCATGCCCATGTTGCCGAGCAGCACAGCATTGAGAGCATGTCGGCGCTGGCAAGCATGACGCCACGTACTTTTCTGCGCCATTTCCAGAAAGCGACCGGCCTGCGACCAACGGATTATTTGCAGCAGGTACGCATTATGAAAGCGCGCGACGCGCTGGAGCTGAGTAATCGTTCGGTCGATCAGATCGCCTGGGAGATCGGCTACAGCGACCCTTCCGCTTTCCGCAAAATTTTCCGCAAGCTCACCGGCGTCACGCCCGGCCAGTATCGGCAGCGGTTTGGTACCCGGCAACATAATTAACGCCCATCACAGCAGGAAAATTGCCGTTTTCCTGCCATGATTACGTTCGTCCCGTTCCGATTACTTGCTAAGGATTTCTATGCCACTGCGTTCGCTTCAGGCTCTGTGTCTGGTTAACTTTTTTATGGCTGACGTACGAGATGGTCTTGGGCCTTTTCTCGGCATATTTCTGACAGAACGCCACTGGAATGCAGGAGATATTGGCTGGGTGATGACCGCCGGTGGCCTTGCAGGGCTGGTTGCCACCCTGCCGGCGGGTTTAGCCACAGACGCTACTCGCCATAAACGATCGTTGCTGCTCATCGGTTCACTCCTGATCACCCTATCCACCTTACTGCTGTGGTATTTCCATCAGGGATGGATCGTGGTTTTATCGCAGATTGTGACTGGCCTTTCCGCCGCGCTCATCGCGCCGATGTTGACGGGTATTACCCTTGGCCTGGCCGGTCCGCAAGGATTCAGCCATCAAATGGGGAGAAATGAAGCCTTCAACCACGGCGGTAATATGACAGCCGCCATTATTGCGGGTGCTTCAGTGTGGTTGTGGGGCACGGGTGCGGTGTTTGTACTCATGACAACGATGGCGCTGTGTGCAGGTGCAGCCGTGCTGGCTATTCGCCATAATGACATCGATAACCTTGCCGCGCGCGGGCTTTCTGGCAGCGAATCGGTTAGCAACGTCCCACGTCTTTATCAGATTGCCCGTAATCCTGCCGTCATTATTACGGGAGTTACGCTGTTACTCTTCCATCTTGGCAATGCCGCGCTGTTACCTATGCTGAGCCTGCGGGTGGCGGCAGCACACAATGCAGCCATCAGCCCCGGACTTTATGCTGCCGCCACGGTGGTTATTTCACAATGTGTGATGATTCCCATGGCGCTGTATGCTGCACGTCACGCACCGCGTTTTGGCTATCCTGTGCTGATCACGGCGGCGCTGCTGGTGCTGCCGTTACGTGCGTTGATTGCCTCCGCTTTTGACGGCGCTTATTTCATGATTCCGGTACAGATTCTGGATGGCGTAGCGGCGGGTCTGCTGGGCGTGGCGGTGCCGGGTTATATCGTGAAGGTGCTCGAGGGCAGCGGACATACCAATGCCGGTCAGGGCTTTATCATGCTCATGCAGGGCATCGGCGCGGCAATGAGTTCCGCGTTGGCGGGAAACATTGCCGCAGCCTATTCCTATCGCAGTGCATTTGCCGTGCTGGGCGCGATCGCCCTGGCGGCGCTGATCACCTGGTGGATAGGCAGCCGTTATTCAGAGAAAAACGGCGTGCCACGCTCAGCGCGTTCTTAGCTAAGGCTCGATTAACTCAGCTGGAAACGCCCAACGGTGTTCGCCAGCTGCGAAGCCTGATCTTCCAGCGAACTGGCGGCGGCAGACATCTCCTGCACCAGCGCGGCGTTTTGCTGCGTGGTGCTGTCCATCTCGTTCACCGCGATGGTCACCTGGCTGATGCCGCGCGCCTGCTCATCGGACGCAATCACAATTTCACCAATGATGGTGCGCACTGAATTCACCGCCTGGGTCATCTCCTGCATGGTTCTACCGGCATCCTGCACCAGCTGCACGCCGCTGCCGACGCGCTGCGTGGATTCTTCAATCAGCGCGCCGATATCTTTCACCGCATTGGCGCTGCGCTGGGCCAGATTACGCACTTCCGACGCCACCACAGCAAACCCGCGCCCTTGTTCCCCGGCGCGTGCCGCTTCTACTGCGGCGTTCAGCGCCAGAATATTGGTCTGGAAGGCGATGCTGTTGATGATGGCGGTGATGTCACCAATCTTCTTCGCGCTATCGTCGATCTGCGCCATGGTTTGCACCACTTCGCCCACCAGCGTTTCACCGCGGCTGGCGATATGCGTGGCATTGTCGGTCAACGTTGTTGCCTGATGCGCGTTGGTGGCGTTGTGTTTCACCGTGGCGGTGATCTGCTCCATGCTGGCGGCCGTTTGCTCCAGCGCGGCAGCTTGCTGCTCAGTGCGCGAGGCCAGATTGAGGTTGCCGCTGGCGATTTCACCCGCGCCCTGACGCACCGACGAACTGGCATCCTGAATCTGTCCCACGATATCGCGCAGCTGGTTTTGCATGGTATGCAGCGCATAGAACAAGCTGCTGTTATCGCGACCTTTAAGCGTGATGATGTTATCGAGTTTGCCATCGGCGACGGCCAGCGCGATGGTCGCGGCTTCCAGCGGTTCGCCACCAATCGGCTTCAGCACTTTGCGGCTGAACAGCATACCCAGCAGCGTACACACCACCAGAATGCTGATGATCATCAGGATCACCGCGTTGATCAGTTGACGATGTGCCGCAGCCATTACCTGGCTGACCGGCGCAACCACGCCGAGATACCATTTCTGATCGCTGTTACCAATTACCACCGGCTGCCACGTCACCAACACATCTTCATCCAGCAACGCATCATGATGCTCCATCACGCTGCTGCTGAAATTGTTGGTATCGCCTTTCCACGGCTTGCTGGTCTGGCTTTTATCTGGATAAGAGACCACATTGCCCGCGCTGGAGAGCAACATCGCATAGCCGCTGCCTTCCCACGGTTTGATTTTGTTGACCTTCTCCTGCAGTGACGCCAGCGAAATGTCGGACGTCACCACGCCCCACAATTTGCCCTGGCTGACAATCGGCGCCGCCACCGAGGTTAGCAGCGTCGGCACGCCGTTGTAAGCGTAGCTGTACGGTTCGATCAGCATGTCTTTCTGGCTTTTTTGTGGCAGCAGATAGTAATCGCCCTGACCCGGCGTGAAGATAGAGGTCAGCGGATGCATGTTGAATTTGCCGGCTTGATCGCGATCGACGAAAAAGGCGTAGCGCCCTTTGGGTGCCGCGTTGGGTTGGGTGGCAAACTCCGCGTCACGTCCGTCGAAGGCGTTCTCTTCAAAGATCACCGAGATCGACAGATAATCAGGATTATCGCGCAGCGCAGATTCCATCAGCTTATCGGCGACTTTACGATCCTGAATTCCCGCCGCTGGCAGCGCAATCAGGCTGTGGCCGAGGTTGTGCGCCACATCGCGCGCATAACTGAGCTGATGCTGAATTTGCAGCGCCTGGCTTTGCGCTATCTGCTGCAGGTAGTTTTCAGCCAGCGACTTTTGTTCATTACTGGATTGCCAGCTAAGCACGCCGATGGTCACGGCAAAGCCGAGCGTGATGGTTAAGGCGCCCGTCAGCAGCATCTGCGTGCGGGTGCTCATTTTTTTCTTAGGTGATGCGTGTTTGGCCATTATGGCGCTCCTGGAGTTGACACTTTTCGGTAATCAGAACCACTCCCTGTGCGCGTACATCCCTTTGAACACTCTATCGGCGCGCAGCGGGGGAACTTGATGGCGACGCACTAAACTCCGTAGGGTCGCCATTAATGGCGACCGGCTTTAGCCCAGCGCCCGCTCCCTTCTGGTCAATGAGCCGAATAAAGGCTATTATTCAGCTCACTATATGAGCCGAATATCAACCCTATTCAGCTCATGCAATTCAGGAGTGAGCTTATAATGTGGATTTGGCAGCAGCCCGATTGGCCGCGGTTTCGCTGGCAGGATGAAAAAATACTGCCGCGCCTGCGCCAGTTGCAGCAGCAACGCGGCGTCTTGCTGGGCCGCGCCAGCGTGCAAGATAACAGCGATCAACAAACGCTGGATACGCTGCTCAGCAATATCCTCTCTTCTTCAGCGATTGAAGATGAGCGCGTCAACGCGCAGTCGGTACGATCTTCGCTTGCCCGCCGTTTAGGCGTTTCACTCGATCAGCCTTACCCGGTTTCCGAACGTTCAGAAGGTTTGGCAACCATGATGATGGATGCCATTACGCAACGCGATCAGGAATTAACGTTGGCGCGTATATGTCAGTGGCATCGCTGGCTGTTTCCCGAAAGTGAATGGACCATTAAGCGGTTAAATGTCGGCACGCTGCGCGGCGATGAGCCAATGCAGGTGGTTTCAGGCCGTATCGATCGACCAACGGTACATTTCGAAGCGCCAGCACGCGCCGGGCTGGAAGCGCAGCTAGAGCAATTTATTGCCTGGTTTAATTACAGCCGCGAGGATCCGCTGCTCGATCCGCTGTTGCGCGCCGCGTTGTGCCACTTGTGGTTTGTTACGCTGCACCCGTTTGATGACGGTAATGGACGTATCACTCGCGCCCTCACAGATTTGGCGCTGGCGCAGGCTGATAGCCAGAGCATCCGTTTGTATGCCATGTCCGCATCGATTCTGGCGCGACGTGCCGATTATTACCGCATCCTGCAGGAGACGCAGCGCGGCGCAATGGACGTCACCGATTGGTTGCTGTGGTTTTGTGATGTGCTGAATGAAAGTCTTGAAAAGGCACTGGAAACCGTCACGCGCACGCAAAATAAAGCGCGCTTCTGGTTGATGCACAATGCAGCTGAATTGAGTGCCGAGCAAACCCGCGTGCTGAATCGCTTACTGGATGGCGGAGAACAGGGGTTCAGTGAAGGCATCAGCGCAGGCCAGTACCAGAAAGTGGCGAAAGTGAGTAAAGCTACCGCGACGCGACATCTGACTGAATTGCTGGCGAAAGGGTGTCTGGAGAAATTACCCGGCGGCGGGCGCAGTACGCGGTATCAGATTAAACATTGAGGGTGCGGAAGATTATCAGGTGCGCATCAATGCACACCTGACGAAACCAATTACGCCGCTTTAACGGCGCGAACTTTCTTTTCCGGCGCTGCCGTTTCCGCTTCGGTCTCGGTTTCCGCAGAAGCTTCAGACGCTTGCGAAACCTCTTCCTTTACGCTTTCCGGCAGCTTGCTGGTGCGCAGGATATGCTGCACCGCGTCTTTCTGTTCAGCCAACAGCAGACCCAATGCTTCGGCCTGCGCTTCACCCAGTTCAGGCTGATGCTGCTGCAGCCAATCGGTGAAAGCGTCTGCCATATCCAGCATTTTATCCCAGGCATCCGCGTCTTTTTTATTGGCAAACGTCATTTTTTCTTCACCCTTTCTGACTACAACATATTTGGTTTCGACTGCCATGATGCACCTCGGTTAACTGTATTTATATACAGTATATTCTGAACAAACTTTTCCAGGCAATGACTTTCTGCCTTCAAGCCAGTAATTCTTCCAGAAACAGCGCCAGCGCTTTGCGCGGATCGTCCTCTTCCGAGACGATCATCTCAATGCCCCATTGCCCCAACACCTCTTTCGCCACCGGATTATTGCGGTTGGTGAACAGGTACGATTTCGGACGCGCGGTAGCCAATCCGGTGCGGCCCCACATTTTTGTCAGGCGGTAGAATAACAGACGAATATTGAAATCACTGATGCTGTAGCCCACAAACAACACCGAGTTGCCCATCACGTCGTGCGTGAGTTTGATATCCAGCGGCGAATCAAAATAGAGCCGTTCAAAGTAGCTGCTTTCATCTAGCACGATGGAAGTATCGTCGTCGAAATCACCATGCAACTTAATGATATGGCGCTTATCTTCGGTCAACGATACCAAATCCGCCGCATTCGCCACTTTGCTGTAAGGCACGTTGTGCGCCTCATGCGCCATCTCCAGCCAGCGATCGTAATTGGTGGTATAGATGCGTGAGAAGTTGCCTTGCGTGATCATGGTGTGGATTTCAGAACTGCGCACATCAATATCCGGACGATGCCATTCGCGATCCATCCAGCTGCGCAGCGGTCCCAGCGAGCCTTTACGTTGTTTGTAATACTCCGCCAACGACAAATGCGTGCCGTAGGTGTTGAAGATTTTCGGGTCGTAGCCCAGTTCTTTAGCCAGATGCGCAATCAGCTCATGCCATTCTGGTAAGCCCAGATTGCGCGAAATGCCCGCACCGGCAAACAGAATCAATTTACCGGCATCGTAGGCGCGTTTAAGCTCGGGTTTCATGCCAATCCCCGCGATGTTTTCAAAAAGGTAGCGAAGCGATCCAGCGCCAGGCGACGCATCGAAATCTCATTTTTTAGCTCGCCCATTTCGGCGAAGGTTTGCGTATGCCCTTCCGGGATAAACACGCAGTCCCACTGAAATTCGCGTGGACCGGCCGGCTCGGTGGCGATGGTGCCACGCAGTTCGCCTTCGAACTGATACATTTTTTGCCCGTCACAATAGCCAAGCACCGTTTTCGCCGTGACGCAGGGACTATCGAGACCGTTCACCAGTTTGGTGAAGCGCTCGGCATTCAAGCGGCTCCAGAAGATGCGAGTCAGCCCAGCAGGTAAGCCGTTCAGGCCATCCAGATAGAGCCCGGTGTGCTCGACAAACAGCGGACGACCAATAATCGAGAACGCTTTGGTGAGCTTGTCGCGCACCAGTTCGACCTCATTTTCAGTCTGAATCTCTTCGATACGGCGTGCGATGGGCAGCACTTCGACACCGACCGGCTCAAGGATGGTACGCACCTCGGCCAGCTTAAGCTCGTTGGCAGACAGGAATCGTATTTTCATTGCAATCAGTACGTTGAAAGTGGGTTTAAGCTCAGTAAAAGCCTTTCCGTTGGTAGATGATTCTAACGTGCATACCGGGAACTGGGTAGGAACAATCCATTATTTAAGTAAACAAAACTATGACTTTCACCAGGCATGAATCTAAAATAATTATGCGACGCTAGTTGAAAAATATGACAAAGAAAAATGAGAACCTCAGATGATCTCTTATTTAAATTCCCGATATTCCATGCTAAGAGATTTGCCCTTCATTTTGCAGGGTGATAACCCAGAGAAAAAATTGCGCTTAACGCTGCTCATTGCTGGATTTTCCAGCATCCTGGCGGGCTTTTATATGATAGTGACCAATTTCATCAGGGGAGAAAATGGTGTCACAGCCTTATATTGCCTGAGTACCGTGATAGGATTTTATATTGTCCTTGCGGCTTTCAGTAACCGGTTGAACAAACATCTCTACCTCGTCGTCCATGCTTTGTTACTGATCATAATGCTGCTTTTCCTGCTGGATAATGGTCATTCGGTGGAGAAACACTCCGAGTACAATTATTTGGTGGCGTTAACCGTGGGTTCAGCATTGGTATTACGCCAGCAAACTACTTACTTAAGTAAAATATTCCCGATAATCTGCCTGGCGGTTTATCTCTTTTTTATTTCTACCGGATTAACATGGCAACATAGCGCCTTTGAGCTCAATATTCCGCATGAGTCCGGCTTTTATATCGTTAACTGCGCTGTGCCGATGATCGCACTCTTGTTGACGGCATTCACACTGCGTGGCAATTACTCTGAAACCGATTTAATCAAACGCGAACTTTCACAAGCTATCGAAAAAAACCAGCTGGAACTCTATTACCAGCCACAGGTGGATAACCATAAAAAAACTGATCGGCTTTGAAGCCTTGCTACGCTGGAAGCATCCTTCTAAAGGCTTTATCTCGCCAGAAGTGTTTATTCCCGTGGCCGAGAAAAGTGGTTTGATAATAGAGATTGGCAAATGGGTGATGGAACGCGCCTTGCAGCAAATCGCCGAATGGGATCGCGGTCAGTATCTCGGTGATTTGGTCTTTTCGATTAACATCAGTCCGCTGCAGTTGATACACCGGGATTTCACCCAGGATACCTTGCTGACGCTGTCACATTATAAAATCCGTCCAGAGCGCCTGAAGTTTGAAATTACTGAAACCACCTTTGTTTACGATCAAAAACGCATTGGCGAGGTGATCAGCCATTTTAGTCAGCTGGGTGTTAGATGGGCGATTGATGACTTTGGCGTCGGCTATTCATCGCTTAAATCGATCAGTGATTTTGCTATTAATGATATTAAGATTGATAAATCGTTAATCATGCAGATTTTTGAAAACGAATCATCCGCCATAGTGGTGCAGAAAACCATCGAGTTATCGCGTGAAATGGGACTGAATGTGCTCGCCGAAGGCATTGAGAGTGAGGAGTATTTTACCTACCTGCGTGATAGAGGTTGTCATCTGTTTCAGGGCTTCCATTTCGCCCGCCCGCTGCCGGTTGCTGATGCGCTGGTCTGGATCAAAAAAGCGAAAATATAACCCTCAGTTTTTATCAAAACGCCATTTATGGTGACCAGGTGCGCATAAATGCGCACCCTACAAAACCGCGTCATATATTCGTACGATCGATATCTATGCCGACCAGGTGCGCATTAATGCGCACCCTACAAACCGCGCCTTATATTCGTACGATCGGCATTTATGGCGACCAGGTGCGCATTAATGCGCACCCTACGAAAACCGCGCCATACCATTGTAGGGTCGCCATTTATGGCGACCGGAACAAATAATCACTGATAAACAATCCCCGGCGGATTCACCTGCGAGGTTTCAACCGCCTCTTCCTGTTCGCCCCAGCGTGCCAACACTTGTTTATATTCGCCGCTGGCAATCGCACCGTTGATCGCCTGCTGCAGCGCCACATCCAATCCATTGCCTTTTTTAGTAATCACCGCCACCCACGCACGAAAAGGTCCGTGGCCGACGATTTTGGTTTGCCCGCGCGAAGCGACTTTCCATGCTGCCATCGCCTGCGGACCAAACGATGCATCGGCACGCCCGGAAAGCAGTGCCAGCGTAGCCGCCGCATCATCATTGAGATAGATCGGCTGCACCGACGCTAAGCCCTGCGCGCGGTTCTTCTCATCCCAGCTGAGTAAAATCCGCTCCTGATTGGTGCCTGATCCTACAATAATGCGCTTACCCGCCACATCTTCGCGGCCTTTAATCGCGGTGATTGCGCTGTTGGTTTTCACCGCAAATGCGTGGTTATCCGCGCGATAGGTGGCGAAGTCGAACTTCTTTTTACGCTCTTCGGTAACGGCAATATTGAACATCGCCACGTCGTAACGTCCGGCGGTGATGCCCAGCGGCCAATCTTCCCAGGCGGCTGGCACCAGTTTTAGCTTTAAGCCCAAACTGTCCGCCAGCAGACGCGCAATATCCGGATCGCTGCCAATCAGCGTTTTATTATCCGATGCCCACAACCCGATGGGCGGCGAATTCATTGACGTGGTGGCAACGGTCAGATAACCCGGATTAACAAAGTGAAAACCCGCCGGAATTTTCGCGATAGCCTGTGGATTCGCCGCAATATTGATCGGCGTTTCGTTGTTTTTGGCATCCAGCGTTTCTGCTGCGATGGCTGGCGCGCCTAACATCACTGTCAGCAACGCCGCAATAATCACTCGTTCCATTAAAGTACCCGCGCCAGAAAACGTTTGGTGCGCTCGTGGCGCGGCTGATTCAGTACCTGATGGCTGCTGCCCTGCTCGACGATACGGCCATCGACCATAAACACCACGTTATCTGCCACTTCACGTGCAAAACCGACTTCGTGCGTCACGATCACCAGCGTGGTGCCGGAACGCGCCAGCTTTTTGATCACATCCAGCACTTCGCCCACCAGCTCTGGATCGAGCGCGGACGTCGGTTCATCAAACAACATCACGCGCGGGTTGAGCATCAAGGCACGCGCAATGGCGATACGCTGCTGCTGGCCGCCCGACAAATGGCGCGGCCAGGCATCGGCTTTATGGCGCAGGCCAACCACATCCAGCAACTCACCGGCGCGATCGATCGCTTCACGGCGCGACAGCTGACGATGCGCAATCGGCGCTTCAATCAGGTTATCCAGCACCGTCAGATGCGGGAACAGATTGAAGTTCTGGAACACGTAGCCAACGTTGATGCGCTGACGCAGAATCGCCTGCTCTTTCAGCTCATACAGTTTGTCGCCGCGCCGCTGATAACCGATGTAATCGCCATCGATCTGGATATAACCTTCATCGACGCGCTCCAGATGGTTGATGGTGCGCAGCAGCGTCGATTTACCCGAACCGGATGGCCCGAGAATCACCGTCACCGACCCCGGTTCCAGCTCAAGCGACACATCATCCAGCGCTTTAAGTTTGCCGAACGACTTGCTCACGCCGGTGATGCTGATGGCGCCAGCGCTATGCAGATTACGGTAATCAATGGCTTCGGACATGGGAGAGCTCCTCAGTTGCAGATTTGGCGCTACGGTTACGCCATTGACGCCAGCGCGACGGCTGCGGTTCACGGGTGACACTGCGCGCCAGCCAGCGCTCAACGCTGTGCTGCAGCAGTGACAAGACGGTGGTGATAATCAGATACCAGGCCGCGCCGACCATCAGCAGCGGAATCACCTGCTGCGTGCGGTTGTAGATCATCTGGATGGTGTAAAACAGTTCCGGCATCGCCAGCACGTACACCATTGAGGTGCCTTTGGCGAGGCTGATGATTTCATTAAAGGTGGTGGGAATAATCGCGCGCAGCGCCTGCGGCAGAATGATGCGGAAGGTGCGGCGCGTGGAGGATAATCCCAACGCCGACGCCGCTTCAAACTGGCCGTGATCGACACCCAAAAAGCCGCCGCGAATGATCTCGGCGCTATAGGCGCTCTGCACCAGCGTCAAACCAATCACCGCCGCCGGGAACTGGCCGAGCACGTTGATGGTCTGGAAGTGGCCCCACGACAGCGCGGTAAACGGAATGCCGAGCGACAGCGTGTCGTACAGATAGGAGAAGTTGTAGAGGATGATCAGCACCACAATCAGCGGCAACGAGCGGAACAGCCAGATGTAGCCGAACGCCAGCGTGCTGAGCAGCCACGATGACGAGAGGCGCGCCAGCGCCAGCAAGCCGCCAAAAATCAGGCTGAGGAGGGTGCCAAACAGCGTCAGCAGCAGCGTTTGCCCCAAACCGCTGAGGATCACCGGATCAAAAAACCATTTAGCGAACACGCCCCATTCCCAGCGCGGATTAAAGGCAACAGAATCAATCACGCTGGCCAGAATAAACAGCGCGACAATCGCGCCGACGGTACGTGCCGGATAACGCGCCGGCACCACGGTTAAACGTTGTGGTTCATTACTCATGGCAACTCCTTAGCTGGCCTGCGCCACGCTATGCACATCAATCACTTTCAGGAAGCGCAAGCGTCCATCGTGTGGCGGCTGGCTGTAGACTTCCATATCCTCCAGCAGCGCAAACTGCGGCTGATAACCGTAGCCGATATACAACTTCACCGCTTCCGGCTGGCGGAAACCGGTGGTGAGAAACACGCGCTGGTAGCCCGCACGCAGCGCGCGGCGCTCCAGTTCCTGCAGAATCAGCAGCGCCAATCCCTGACGACGCAGATCGCTGCGCGTCCAGATGCGTTTAAACTCAGCGGTCACCGCGTCGTAGGGTTTATACGCGCCCATCGCGATGATCTCGCCGTCCCGCTCCAGCACGATAAACAGCCCGCGCGGCGGCAAATACCATTCGGTCAGCTCAACCTCTTTTTGGTTGGTAAAGAATGCGCCGTAACGCGCGGCGTATTCACCAAACAGTCCGGTCAAAATCGGCTGCAGCTCAGGCGCTTCTGGTGACACTTCGCGGAACAGTTGCTCGCTCATGCGGCCTCCTTAATCGCCCAATCCGGCCGGATTGATCTCTGAACCGTCGATACGCTCAACGCCTTCACCCCAACGCTTCAGCACCTTGTCGTAATCGCCGTTTTTGATCACGCCATTCAGCGCGGTGTTGATCGGCTGCACCAGGCCGCCATCTTTCTTCACCGTCACCGCGATGTGCGCCGCTTTCGGCCAGCCGCCATCAACGCTGCCAACCAAACGCGTCTGCTTAGTCAGCGCCGCTTTCCATGCGCCAATCACGTTCGGACCAAAAAAGGCATCGGCTCGACCCGACTGTAGCGCCAGCGTTTGTGCCGCATCGTCTTTGGTATACACCGGCGTAAACGGCTTCAATCCTTTGGCCTGATTGGCTTTATCCCAGGCCAGCAGGATCGATTCCTGATTGGTGCCAGAGCCGACGATAATGCGCAGTCCGGCAATATCTTCCGCTTTAGCGATCGCCTTAATCGGGCTGCTGGATTTGACGTAAAAGCCGAGTGAATCTTTGCGATAGGTGGCGAAATCGAAGCGTTCTTTGCGCTCTTTAGTAACAGTCACGTTACTGATCGCCGCATCGTATTTGCCCGAAGCCACGCCCAGCGGCCAGTCTTCCCACGAGGTGGGCACCACGTTGAGTTTCAAACCCAGGCTGTCGGCGACTAAGCGGGCGATATCCACTTCGCTGCCGAGCAGGGTTTTGTTGTCATCACTGAATACGGTTAATGGCGGCGAATTCAGCGCGGCCACCGCCACGGTGAACGAGCCCGGCACGGCGAAGCGATGTCCGGCTGGGATCTGCGCCACGGCAGCAGCATTCTTCGCGGTATTAATTGGCGTTTTGTTGGCTTCAACACTAACGTTCTGACCGTTCACCGCCACATCTTCGGCGAATACGGCGCTGCTCATGCCCAGCAACAGCAGCGCGATAAGGGATTTTTTCTGCATAGCGTTTATTCTCGTGTTTTATTTTTGTGTGTATTGATTAACCGGATCTTTCAAACCAAAGCTGCCGCGCAGCGTGGTGCCGGGATATTCACTGCGGGTTAACCCGCGCGCTTGCAGAATCGGTACCACGCGATCGACAAAGCGTTCGAAGGTATCTGGCGTGCCGCCCTGAATGATGAAGCCATCGGTCGCTTCGCTCTCAAACCACAGCTGCAAACCGTCGGCCACCTGCTCTGGCGTGCCGTGAAACAGCGGACGCGGCGTCGCGGCTTCCAGCGCCGCCTGACGCAGCGTGTGGCCATGCTCGCGCGCCTTGCGTTTGATTTCATCGGTGGTGCTGCGGAAGCTGTTTTGCCCGATATCGCCGAGTGCCGGGAACGGCTCATCCAGCGGATATTGTGAAAAGTCGTGATGATCAAAGAAGCGACCGAGATAGTTGAGCGCATCTTTGATGGAAACCAGCGCGGCGGTGGTTTGATACTGCTGCTCCACATCTTCCGCACTGTCGCCCACAATCACGCCAACGCCCTGGAAAATGTGCAGATCGCCCGGCTCGCGGCCATTCGCCACCAGCTGTTTTTTCACATCGCGGTAGAATGCCTGCGCTTCTTCGCGCGTCGGCTGGTGGGTGAAGATGGCGTCAGCATGTTTAGCGGCCAGCTTGCGGCCATCTTCCGATGCGCCCGCCTGGAACACCACCGGACGTCCTTGTGGCGTGCGTTCGATATTCAGCGGTCCTTGCACCTGGAAAAAATCGCCGTGGTGATTCAGCGTGTGCAGCTTTTCGGGATCAAAGAACTGGCCGCTCTGTTTATTCCGCACGAAAGCATCGCCTTCCCACGAATCCCACAGCCCTTTCACCACTTGCAGATACTCATCGGCGATGCGATAGCGCAGCGCGTGTTCAGGATGCTGCTGACGCGAGAAGTTCTTCGCCGATCCCTCCAGCGGCGAGGTCACGACGTTCCAGCCCGCACGACCGCCGCTCAGATGATCGAGGCTGGCAAACTGACGCGCCACGGTGAACGGCTCGCTGTACGAAGTGGAAACCGTGCCAACCAAACCGAGATGTTCGGTGACGCCCGCCAGCGCCGACAGCAAGGTCAGCGGCTCGAAGCGATTAAGGAAGTGGGGAATCGATTTTTCGTTGATGAACAGGCCATCGGCAACAAATAGGAAATCCAGCTTGCCCGCTTCCGCCTTGCGTGCAATGTGTTTGGCGTAATCAAAATTGATGCTGGCATCCGCCAGCGCCGCCGGATGACGCCACGCGGACATATTGCCGGATGCGCCATGCAGAATGGTGCCCAATCGCAGTTGTCTTGCAGTCATAATGTTCTCTCTTTTGCCAAAGCGCAGCCTGACGGCGACATCGTGTCGCCGTGCAGAATCGAAATGAAATCAGTGAATCGAGCTAGTTCAGAATGGCGTCACGACATCGCGCATTGAGGTGCTGCAACGCTTGCTGAGCCAGTTGCGCAAAGTAGTGTGCAGCGGGGGCAATCAGCGCTTCATCGGGATTGAAGCCGCCATGATGCAGACCAAATTCGCTCGCGCTGCCAATGCTGACAAACGCGCCGGGGATCTGCTGTAAGTAGTAAGCGAAATCTTCGCCGCCGAGGTGCAGCTCAGCGGTCTGCACGCGGTAACCCGCCTGCTGCGCCACGTTGCTGGCAAACTGCGCCCAACGCGCATCGTTTTCCAGCACCGGCGGACCGGGATGCCAGCTAAAAGTGGCGCTGGCACCGTTGGCGGCGGCGATGTTCTCGACCAGCGTGCGGGCGCGCTGTTCCAGCTCGGCGCGCACCTGTTTGTCATGGGTGCGCACCGTACCGCCAAATTCGGCCTCGCCGGGCAGCACGTTCCAGGTTTTTCCAGCGTCGATGCGCGTCACGCTGAGCACTAAGCTGTCCAGCGTATTAAAGCTGCGGCTGATGAGCGATTGCAGCGCCTGAATGATCTGGCTGGCGACCACAATGCTGTCCACGCCCTCTTCCGGATGCGCGGCGTGCGCCCCTTTACCGGAAACGCGCACGATAAATTTATCCGCATTGGCGTAAAACGCGCCGCCGCGTGTGGCGAAGGTGCCGGTCGGCAAACCGGGTTCATTGTGCATGCCGAAAATCGCCTGCACCCCGTCCAAAACGCCCGCATTGATCAACTGGCGTGCGCCGGTGGCGTTCTCTTCCGCCGGTTGGAACAGAATACGAATGCGGCCCGGCAATTGATCTTCAACGGCTTTCAACTGCAAAGCTGCGCCCAGCATCACCGCGCTGTGTACGTCATGACCGCAGGCGTGCATCACGCCGCTGTTGCGCGAACGGTATGCCAGTCCGGTGGCTTCGTGAATCGGTAGCGCATCGATATCGGCGCGCAGCGCAATCAGCGTGTCGCCGCGCCCCACTTCCACGATCACGCCGGTTTCCAGCGGGTAATCCAGCAGACGCAAACCGGCGTCCTGTAACCAGCGGCGCAGGCGCGCGGTGGTTTCGACTTCGCGACCGGATAACTCCGGCCAGCTGTGCAGCTCACGTCGCCAGTCAATCAGCTGATGTTCGCTAAATTGCGTCATACCTGCCTCCGTAAGCAGCAAATCAAGCCGTGACTAAACGGTGAGTGGCCAGCAGTTCAAGTGATTTCACGCGCGCCTGCTCTTCAGCCACCGGCGTATCAATCACAAACTCTTCAATGCCGAAATGCTGATGCAGCGCATCCAACTTGGCATGCACCTGCGCGGCGGTGCCTTTCAGCAGCGACGGCGTGCGCGGTTCAATCACGTAATCGCTGTAACCGCCCTGACGCACGTAGCGTTCGGCCTGCTCGACGCTGCCGACATTCACGCTTGGGCCATCTTTGACGCTGACGTGATACACGCGCAGGTTATCCACCAGCAGATCGGCTTCTGCCGGAGAATCTGCCACCACCACTTGTACCGCCACCAGCGCGCGCTGGCCGTTGCTGTGCTGGCGATAGCTGTTAAGGACTTTTTCCATTAATTGCGGATCGCCGTTGTGATGCGCAGCGAACACCAGCTGCCAGCCGAGTTCCGCCGCCAGTTTGGCGCTCTCTTCACTGGCACCCAGCAGGAAACGATTGGCCGGACGCGGCGGCTGCGGCGTGGCGCGCAGAATTTCTTCGTCGCCCACCGGCGGCACATGCAGCCAGCTATCCAGCAGCGTCAACTGTTCGGCGAAGCTGCCTTTCTCCTGCAGATGTACGCCCAGCTGCAGCGCACGCGTCGAAAGCGGCAAGCCGCCTGGCGCTTTGCCGACGCCGACGTCAATGCGTCCCGGCGCTAATGACGCCAGCAGGTTGAAGTTTTCCGCCACTTTGTACGGGCTGTAATGTTGCAGCATCACACCGCCGGAGCCGACGCGAATGTGTTGCGTCTGGCCGATGATCCAGGCGATCAGCAGTTCCGGCGACGGGCTCGCCAGACGATCGCTGTTGTGGTGTTCCGCCAACCAGAAGCGGTGATAACCCCAGCTTTCCGCCTGCTGCGCCAGCTGTAAAGTACGGTGTAGCGCGTGGCTGGCTGTCTCTCCATCAGCAATCGGCGATTTATCCAGCAAACTCAGTCGGTATGACATGCGCCTTATCCTTATCGTCATGAATATGGCGAGTAGTGTGTGGCGCAGAAGGCGGGTTCGTAAAACATGATATTGTCGTATCTATATTTACTTTATGCATATCAGGGAGATAGATTGGACCGTTTGGTGTAAACTCCTTTGAAAACACACAATTATCCCCGCTGAATAGGGATTGTTGTGGTGATGTTTTGAAAATGTGATATTCAATATAAAATTATTAAAACATCGTTTCAAAATGTGACGCAATTCATCCAATCGCCATTCCCTTATTTTTCCAGCCACTATTTTCTCTATGCTGGCACCACGCGGCACCTCTCGACAAAATCAATGCGCCGCACCTTCCTGCCTCCCCCTTAGCTGGAGAAAAAGCATGACGTTTAAAAAATTACTTCTGGTCGTTTCGTTATCCTCTGCGGCAGCGTTTTGCCCTGCCGTGGCGTCCGCTAAAGTCATCAAAGTGGCCGAAGTACAACCGGCGGGTTATCCCACCGTGGTAGCACTTGAACACATGGGCGAGAAGCTGAAAAAAGCCACTGACGGGCGGTTAGAGATGAAGGTTTACGCCGGTGGCGTATTGGGTGATGAAGACCAAACGCTGCAGCAGGTGCAACTGGGCGCGATTGATATGATTCGTGTTTCGCTGGCACCGGTCACCAGCATCGCGCCGGAAACCAGCGTATTAACCTTGCCGTATGTTTTTCGCGATGAAGATCATATGCACAAGGTGCTGGATGGTGATATCGGGAAAAGTATCGTCGAGAAATTCGATAACGATCCCAACGCCCGCATGATTTTCCTCGGCTGGACCGATGCCGGCGTGCGCAACATGATCACCAAAAAGCCGATCGCCAAACCCGAAGATCTCAAGGGCATGAAAATCCGCGTGCAAAACAGTGCGATCTCTTTGGCGACCTTGAAAGCGATGGGAGCGAATCCGGTCGCCATGGGCGTGAGCGAAGTGTTTAGCGCCATGCAAACCGGCGTGGTGGATGGCACTGAAAACAACCCGCCAACTTTTGTCGCCCACAACTATATGCCCGTTGCCAAGTACTACACGCTGAGCGGGCACTTTATTCAGCCTGAAATGATTCTCTACTCCAAACCATTGTGGAATCGTCTCTCGGCGGATGACCAGGCGTTGCTGAAGAAATTAGGCAAAGAGGCGCAGGAGGAAGAACGCCAGCTTTGGGCAGCCTATACCCAGCAATCCATCGAGAAGATGAAAGCCGGTGGCGTGACCTTCCAGCAAACCGACCGTGAAACCTTCATGAAAGCCACGCAGCCGGTGCGCGATCAGTTTGGCGGCAAATATCAGGATTTGATGAAACAAATTGCTGATGTGAAGTAATCCTCTCCACGCCACGTGCCTGCGTGGCGTTTTAACCAGGTAAATATTATGACTGCATATTCTCGTCTGATGGATGGGCTTTATTTGCTGTGCATGGCGATTGCCGCCGTCGCCTTGCTGATCATGGTAACGGTGATTCCCATCGGGATTTTCTCACGCTATGTGTTGAACGACGCGTTATCCTGGCCCGAACCGGTCGCCATCATTTGCATGATCATCTTTACCTTTATTGGTGCGCCAGTCGGGTTCCGCGCCGGCACGCATATTTGCGTGTCGATGATGACCGACCGGCTCTCGCCCGCCAATCAGCGCTGGCTGCTGAAGTTGTCTGATGCGCTGATGATCATCACCTGTCTGGTGATTTTCCGCGCCAGTTACAACCTGTGCGAAGCGATGTGGGTGCAAACGCTGGCCTCATTGCCGGTGGTGACCTACGGCGAAATGTATTTGCCGATTCCGGTTGGCGCGATCTTTACGCTGTTGTTTGTGATTGAGCGATTGGTTAATGGCGATCAAAGCCAACGCGCCATCGTGACTCTTGGCGGCACCCACTAAGCGGAGAAGAAAATGGACGCACTGATTTTGATAGGCAGTTTGGTGGTGTTGCTGCTGGTGGGTTTTCCCGTGGCATTCGCCGTTGGATTAAGCGCGTTTATTGGCGCATGGTGGATCGACTTACCGCTGGAAGCGGTGGTAATTCAGATTACCAACGGCATCAATAAGTTTTCGCTGCTGACCATTCCCTTCTTTATTTTGGCTGGCGCGATTATGGCGGAAGGCGGCATTGCGCGACGGTTGGTTAACTTCGCCTATATTTTCGTTGGCTTTATTCGCGGTGGTTTGTCGCTGGTGAATATCGTCGCCTCAACCTTCTTTGGCGCGATTTCGGGATCTTCGGTAGCGGATACCGCCTCGATTGGGTCGGTGATGATTCCGCAGATGGAGGAGAAAGGTTATCCACGTGATTTCGCTGCGGCGGTGACCGCCAGCGGCTCGGTTCAGGCAGTTTTAACCCCGCCCAGCCATAACTCGGTGATTTATTCGCTCGCCACCGGCGGCGTTGTCACCATCTCTTCGCTGTTTGTCGCCGGGATTATTCCTGGCCTGCTGCTGGGTTTCTGTTTGATGGTCATGTGCCTTGCCTTTGCACGTAAACGCGGATATCCAAAAGGCGAACGCATCCCTTATAAGCAGGCGGTGAAAATCTTCTTCGATGCGTTTTGGGGACTGTTCACCATCTTCATCATTCTCGGCGGGATTCTTTCGGGCGTTTTCACTGCCTCAGAATCGGCGGCCATCGCCTGCATCTGGGCGTTCTTTGTCACCATGTTTATTTACCGTGATTTCAAATGGACGCAATTGCATATTCTGGTATTCCGCACCATCAAAACGGTAACCATTGTGATGGTGTTGATCGCCTTCGCTGCCGGTTTCGGTGCGGTGATGACCTTTATGCAATTACCGACCATCATTACCGAAGCCTTTACCCAATTCTCCAGCAACAAGTATGTGATTTTGATGTGTATCAACCTGCTGTTGCTGGTGGTGGGAACGTTAATGGATATGGCGCCGCTGATCCTGATTCTGACCCCGGTACTGTTACCGGTAGCCACCGCGCTGGGCGTCGATCCGGTGCATTTCGGCATGATCATGCTAACCAACCTCGGCATCGGTTTAATTACGCCACCGGTTGGCACGGTATTATTTGTCGCCAGCGCAGTGAGCAAGCAAAAGATTGAGCAAGTGGTCAGCGCCATGCTGCCCTTCTATGGCATGTTGTTTATTGTGCTGATGTTAATTACCTATATTCCGGCGATATCGCTGTGGTTACCGCGTTTAATGGGCGTGATGTAAAAAGGTGCGCATTAATGCGCACCCTACGAAAAAAACACCGTAGGGTCGCCATTTATGGCGACCTCAATATATGTTCCGCAATAATCAGGTCGCCATAAATAGCGTTCCAAACGCCTATTTATTTTTTTTAGCAAAGCTTAGTGCAATTCCTTGGTTCAACTCCCGTGTGCGGCATTCAATGATGAAAACCGCCCGTCGGGCTATTGATTAAAAAGGGAAACACCATGACTAAGCATTTTCACTTGCAGGCGTTGAGTTTGGCCCTGCTATCAGGGATTTTTAGCGCCCACGCGGCAGACACGTCCGTCAAAGGCGGCACGCTGGTTTATCTCGAACAACAGGCGCATACCAACCTTTATCCCCCCGCCGGTGGCTTTTATCCCAATGGCGGAATTCTGAATCAAATCACCGATAAACTGACGTGGCAGAATCCAAAAACATTACAAGTTGAACCCTGGATTGCCGAAAGCTGGAGCAGCAACGCGGATAAAACCGAATATACCTTTAAAATTCGTCCCGGCGTCACCTTCTCCGATGGCACGCCCTTAGATGCCAATGCGGTAGCCAAAAACTTTGATACTTACGGTCTGGGAAATAAAGCCCAGCGCCTGCCGGTTTCCGAAGTGATCAACAATTACGACCGCAGTGAAGTTATTGATCCTCAGACGGTGAAATTCTATTTCAAAAAACCGTCTCCCGGTTTTTTACAGGGCACCGCAACGATTGGCTCGGGCCTGGTTTCTCTCAGCACGCTGCAACGTAGCTTCGATCAACTCGGCGATGCGCGTCATATTATCGGTTCCGGTCCATTTGTGGTCAGCGATGAAAAACTCGGGCGCGAAGTCGATTTAACCGCGCGCAAAGATTACCAATGGGGCCCGAAAAATCTCGCCCAGCAAGGTCCAGCCAATCTCGACGGCATTAAATTCATCGTCACGCCGGAAGACAGCGTGCGCATCGGCGCGCTGCTGGCGGGTCAGGCCGACTTTATTCGTCAGGTGCAAGCCTACGACGAAAAGCAGGCGCAGCAGCAAAACTTCCCGATTTACGCGGCACCCACGCGCGGTGTTAACGACAGCATCAGCTTCCGCCCGGATAACCCACTGGTCAGCGATGTGAAAGTACGCCAGGCGCTGCTGCACGCCACCAACGCGCAGCAAGTGGTGCAAACCCTGTTTTCCCCAAACTATCCGCAGGCTACCTCAGTGATCGCCACTTCGGCGGCCGGTTACGTTAACCTGGCCGACAAGCTGAAATTCGATCCGGCGTTGTCGAAAAAACTGCTGGATGAAGCGGGCTGGAAACCGGGCAGCGACGGCATCCGCGAGAAGGATGGCAAGAAACTGGCGCTGACCATTTATGAATCGCTGCCGCAGCCGCAGAACAAAGAGGTGCTGCAGCTGGTGGCACAACAGTGGCGTCAGGTTGGCGTTGCGCTGGCGGTGAAAGCCGGTGATGCCGGCAGCCGCGTGCTGGATAACCTCGATCCGCTAAAAACCCCGCTAGTGGTATCCGAAGTGGGCCGCGCCGATCCTGACGTGGTGAAGAGCCAGTTCTATCCAACCAACCGCGATGCGCTGCTGCAGAAAGGCGGCTCCAGCGACAAAGTGCAGAACTTCCGCGACGACAAGCTCAACACGCTGTTACTGGCTATCTCATCGGAAGTCGACCCGGCGAAACGCCTGGCGGTGACCGGCGATGCGCAGCGTTATCTGCTCGATCAGGCCTATGTGATTCCGATCTTTGAAGAACCGCAGGTGTTTGCCGGTGCGCCTTGGCTGAAAGGCGTGAATTTTGAAGCTGTGGGTCGTCCGTCGTTCTACGGCGCGTGGCTGGAAAAACACTAAGGCAGGTTAATGATGCAACGTTCACTGCTGCGAAGAGTGGGTCAAAGCGTTTTGGTGCTGTGGGCCGCGTTTACCCTGTCGTTCTTTCTGCTGCAGGTGCTGCCCGGCGATGCGGTGCTGATCAAGTTTCAGAATCCGGATCTGGGCCTCAGCCCGGATCAAATCGCCGAAATGCGACTGGCTTACGGCGCGGATAATCCGCTCTGGCAGCAGTACGTGCACACGCTGCTGGCGATGCTGCGCGGTGATTTTGGTTACTCGGTGCAGGCGGGCGTGCCGGTCAGCGAACAGCTGATCAGCAACCTGCCCGCCACGCTGCAACTGGCGCTGCTCGGCTTTGCACTGGCAACGATTATTGCGTTCGCGCTGGCGGCGTTATCGCGCTTGCCAGCGCTGCGCTTCCTGCGTTCCGTGCTGCAATCGGTACCGGCGCTGTTTATCTCGCTGCCGACCTTCTGGCTCGGCATCGCGCTAATTCAGCTGTTCTCCTTCCAGCTGCGCTGGATTCCGGTGATCAATCCATCGGCGCTGCAGGGTTTGATTCTGCCGGTGATTACCGTGGCGATCCCGATCTCCGCGCCGCTGGCGCAGATTCTGTTGCGCAGCATCGATCAGGTGTCAACCCAGCCGTTCGTGGCGGTGGCGCGCGCCAAAGGCGCCAGCGAAAGCCATGTGTTATGGCATCACGTGATGCGCAATGCGCTGCTGCCGGTGCTAAACGTTGCCGGCTTGCTGCTTGGTGAATTGATTGCCGGTGCGCTGATTACCGAAACGGTGTTTGGCCTGAGCGGCGTCGGCCAGCTAACGCAGCAGGCGGTGAATAATCAGGACGTCGCAGTGTTGCAGGCGGTGGTGATGATTTCGGCGCTGGCGTTTGTGCTGATTAACCTGCTGGTCGATGCGCTGATGCCACTGTTCGATCCGCGTCTGCAATCCATTGCCGGAGGCCAACGATGAGCCTGGTCGACTACTCAACTGCACGGCAAAAAATCAGCACCCCGCGCGTGTTCAATATCCAGCCCGGATTATGGCTGGCATGGGGCGTAATGCTGCTGGCGCTGCTGGCGGCGTTTGCGCCTGGCCTGTTTACCCATTTCAGCCCGACTGAAGGCGTGCCCGGCGCGCAGCGTCTGCCGCCGCAGGCCGCGTACTGGCTCGGCACCGATCAGCTAGGCCGCGATCTCTACACGCGCATTATCTATGGTTCGTCACAGTCGCTGTCGGCGGCGGTCGCAGCCGTGGCGATGGGGCTGATTGGCGGCACCACGCTCGGCGTGCTGGCAGGCGCGATTGGCGGGCGCACCGAGAACTGGCTGATGCGCTTAGTCGATGTGCTGCTGTCAATTCCCTCGCTGCTGCTGTCGCTCAGCATTCTGATTTTGCTGGGTTTCGGCACCGTTCACGCCGCGCTGGCGGTGGGCATCGCCTCAATTGTCAGTTTTGCCCGCCTGGCGCGCGGCGAAGTGGTGCGCGTGCGCCGCAGTGAATTCGTCGAAGCGGCTTACGGCAGCGGCGGCAGTTTCTGGCGCGTGTTGTGGCGCCACATTCTACCCAACTCGCTGACGGCGGTGATCGCCTTCGCCGCTTTGCAGTTTGGTCAGGCGATTCTGGCGCTGTCGACGCTGAGCTTTCTCGGCTACGGCACGCCGCCGCCAACGCCCGAATGGGGATTATTGATGGCTGAAGGACGTAACTATCTGGCGACCGCGTGGTGGCTCACAACTTTCCCCGGCATTGTGGTGGTCGCCGTGGTGCTGGCCGCTAACCGCATTAGCCGTCAACTGGCCGGAGGTGACGCATGAGCGCGTTATTAGCCATTGAAAATTTAACCCTTAGCTATCGCCAGCGCGGCGAGTGGCGCGCGGTGGTTCACAACGTCAGCTTTGAGTTGCAGCCCGGTGAAATGGTGGCGCTGGTCGGGGAATCCGGCTCCGGCAAAACCACCACCGCGCAGGCGATTATTGGTTTGATGGCGGAAAACGGTCGCCGTGACAGCGGCAGGATTGTGCTGAACGGCACCGATATCGCCGGCTGGTCATCCAAACGTCTTGATAGCCTGCGCGGCGTCAGCATCAGCTTGGTGCCGCAGGATCCGGGCAACTCGCTTAATCCGGTGAAAACCATTGGCGATCAGGTCGGTGAAATGCTGCAGCTGCACCTGAAAATCAGCAAGGCCGAACGCCAGCAACGCGTGCTGGAGCTGTTGCAAAAAGTAGGACTGAGCCATCCGGAACAGCGCCTCAAGCAGTATCCGCATCAGCTCTCCGGCGGCATGAAACAGCGCGTATTGATTGCCATCGCCCTCGCCCTGCGTCCGCAGATTATCATTGCCGATGAACCCACCAGCGCGCTGGATGTCACGGTGCAAAAACGCATTCTCGATCTGCTGGATGTGCTGCGCCGTGAATCTGGCACGGCAGTGCTGTTTGTCACGCACGATTTGGCGCTAGCGGCAGAACGCGCCGATCGCCTGCTGGTATTTCGTCATGGCGAAGTGCAGGAACAAGGCCCGGCGGCGCAGGTGATCAACGCGCCGAAACATGCTTATACGCGGCAGCTATTAAAGGATGCCGATCCAGGCGACAGCGCGCTGTCCGTGCCGACTCAAGCCAACTTCTCGTCACCGGCGATTCAGCTCTCCGGCATTAATAAACAGTTTTCACTTGGTCGCCAGCAGCAGTTACAGGTGGCGAAAGAGGTGTGCGTCACGGTGGCGCGCGGCACCACGCACGCGCTGGTTGGCGAATCCGGCTCGGGGAAAACCACGCTGGCGCGCATTCTTTCAGGCTTTGAGCAGGCCGACAGCGGCCGCGTGGTGATCGATGGCATCGACGCCACCGCGCTGCGCGGTGAAGCGCAACGCCAATTGCGCCGCAAGATTCAGTTTGTGTATCAGAACCCGTTTGCCTCGCTCGATCCGCGCCAGACGCTGTTCGCCATCATTGAGGAACCGCTGCGTAACTTTGAGAAGCTCAGCAGCGAAGAGCGCCGGGAACGCGTCGCCGCGGTGGCGCAGCGCGTAGCGTTACCGCTGGAATTGCTGACGCGCAAACCGCGCGAATTATCCGGCGGCCAGCGTCAGCGCGTAGCCATCGCCCGCGCCCTGATTCTGCAACCGGCGATTCTGGTGCTGGATGAAGCGACTTCGGCGCTGGATGTCACGGTTCAGGCGCAAATTCTGCAACTACTGCAACAACTGCAACGCGAGCTCGGCCTCACTTATCTGTTTATCACCCACGACCTCGCCACCGTGCGCCGCATTGCGCACAGCGTGACCGTGCTGCGCGCCGGTGAAGTGGTGGAGCAAGGTGACACCGTCACGCTATTTAACGCGCCTCAGCATCCGTATACCCGATCGCTGATTGACGCGATTCCCGCTTTCCGTCCGCTGATTAAGGAGTCTGCATGACGCGTAAACGCATTGGATTTTTCACCCGTCTGCTGGATGACACCAGCGCACAACAGCGCTATCGCCTGGCAACTGAACAGATTCAGCACGCCGAGCGCAACGGTTTTGACAGTGCATGGATTGCGCAGCACCACTTTCACGAGAAAGAAGGCGGCTTGCCGTCGCCACTGCTGTTTCTGGCCCACGTTGCCGCGCACACCCGCATCATTCGCCTTGGTACCGGCATCATCACGCTGGCGATGGAGAACGCGCTGCGCGTCGCCGAAGATGCGGCGGTGCTGGATCTGCTAAGCAACGGTCGCCTCGAGGTCGGGTTAGGATCGGGCGGCACCGCGACCTCGTTTCTGCCGTTCGGCATCACTATCGACCAGCGCGCTAGCGTGTTTGCCGATCATCTGCATCAGCTGCTGAGCGCCTGGCGCGGCGATACGCTGGGCCATCCGGATAACCATCTTTATCCCGCTGCGCCGACACTGGCGCAGCGCGTGTGGATCGCCACCTTCTCGGCGGAAGGCGCCGCGCGCGCGGGACAAGCTGGGCACGGTTTGATGCTGTCGCGCACCCAACCGCGTCCGGCGGGCCAGCCGGATTTGCCGCTGGATCAGATGCAGAACCCGATGATCGATGCCTATCTGGCGGCATTACCGGCGGGCATTGCGCCCCGTATTCTGGCATCGCGCACCGCCTTTGTGGCTGATTCCCGTGACTACGCGCGCCGCCTTGCCGAACCGGGCTTGCAGCGCCAGGCGCAGCATTTCCGCGAATCAGGACATGTGATTGGCCACACGCTGGACGAACAGGCGCGTCAGCTGGATGCACATTTCGGCGATGCCGACCAGGTGCGGCAATCGCTGCTGGCCGATACATCGCTGCAGCGCGTCACCGATATCAGCTTCCAGGTGCACTCGATCGATCCGCCACACGCCGACACTCTGCGTTCCATCGAATTGATTGCGGAACATATTGCGCCCGCGCTGCGTGGCTAGGTGATTAGCGGTCGCCATGAATGGCGACCCTACGCAGGTTTTGTAGGGTCGCCATTTATGGTGACCTTCTAAAGTCAAACTGGAGAATTTCATGTCTCAACCGACAGATTTACTGGCCGCGCTGGCGGATATCGATCCCGCGTCTGAACTGGCGCAGGCCCGTGCCGAGCGTCATGCCGCCACCCAGCATACCCAAGGCAGCTACGACGTGCTGTTTTCGCAAGATGATGAAGATTTGCCGTTAGCAGAGCGCTTCGCCCTCGCCGCGCAGGTTGCGGCCTGGCATGGTGCGTCAAGTCTTGAAGCGCATTACCGCCAGCACGATCAGCCGCAAAACGCGCGCTTCGCTGCGGGTCTGGCGTTTGCGGAACTGCTGAGCCTGCATCCGGTTGATGCCGCGCCGCAGCACATCGAGAAACTGCAAACTGCCGGCTGGTCGCCGCGCGGTATCGTCACACTGGCGCAACTGATTGCCTTTGTCAGCTTCCAGAGCCGCTTACTCGCGGGTTTGCGTTTGCTCAACGGCGAAGAGACGGCGTCGCAGCCACATGCGGTTGCCGGTAAATGGCACGATGCGCCGCTCACCGTCAGCGGTAAAACCGCCCTCACCGCCTTTACCCAACAGGAACTGGGCTGGGAACCGTGGCTGGCGGCGAAACCGCTGCATGAATTTAGCGCTGAAGAGCAGGCAACGCTGGCGAAATTCGGCCACAGCGACTCTGATTACTTCCGCCTGCTGGGCCGCAATCAGCCGCTGCTCGAGCAGCGCACGCTAACCGATAAAGGCATCTTCTACACCGCAGGCGGACTTTCACGCGCCGAGCGAGAACTCGCCGCCACGGTGGTGAGCAAGGTCAACGGCTGCATCTACTGCGCCTCGGTGCATGCGCGCAAAGCCAGCCAGCTGTCGAAAGATGAACCGTCGGTGCAGAAGCTGCTGAATGTCGCGCCGGGCGCGGAGCTGTCACACGGACAATCGGCGCGCTGGGCGGCGCAGATCGATCTGGTCGCCACCTTATCGATCACGCCTGCCGCCACCAGCCTGAAACAGCTGCAGGCGCTGCGCGATCAGGGATTCAGCACGCTGGCGCTGCTGGACCTGATTCAATCCGCCGCCTTCTTCGCCTGGGCTAACCGCCTGATGCTGACGCTCGGCGAACCTTTCTTACCTGAACACACACAAGGATGACCATGACGGATCTTTCCCATCAACAGCTGGTGCGCTGGCGACGCGAGCTGCATCAGCATCCCGAATTGTCGGATCAGGAATTTGCCACCACTAAACGCCTTACCCGCTGGCTGCAGGAGCTGAACGTCAAGCTGCTGCCGCTGGAGCTGAAAACCGGTGTTGTGGCAGAAATTGGTCACGGCGAACCGCTGATTGCGCTGCGTGCCGACATCGACGCCCTGCCCATCGACGAGCAAAGCGATCACGCGTGGCGATCGCAGCAGCCGGGCGTGATGCACGCCTGCGGCCACGATCTGCATAGCAGCGTGATGCTGGGTGTCGCGCAGCAGCTGAAACGCATCGAATCCCACCTGCCCGGCCGCGTGCGCATTCTGTTTCAGCCTGCCGAGGAGATTTTCACCGGCGCGAAGCAGCTGATCGCAGCGGGCGCACTGCAAGATGTGCAGGCGATTTTCGGGCTGCACAACGCGCCGGATCTGCCGACCGGCACGCTGCGGACGCGCGGCGGCGCTTATTATGCCAACGTCGATCGCTTCCAAATCACTATCACCGGCAAAGGCGCGCACGCCGCGCGTCCGCATGAAGGCATTGATAGCATCATGATTGGCAGTCACATCGTCACCGCGCTGCAAACGCTGCCGAGCCGCGTATTCAGTTCGCTGGAATCGGTGGTGGTCAGCGTGACGCGCTTTACCGCAGGCAACAGCTGGAACGTGCTGCCACAAACGGTGGAACTGGAAGGCACGGTGCGCACTCACAACGCGGCGATTCGCGCGCAGATCCCACAGAAAATCACAGCGCTGATCAATGGCATCGCCACCGGATTTGGCGCGCAGACGGATCTGGTGTGGCAGGAAGGGCCGCCTTCGTTGGTCAACACGCCGCAATGGGCCGATTTCGCGCTGGATCTGGCAGCTGAGCAAGGCTATCAAACCCAAGTTGGCACGCCACAAATGGGCGGCGAAGACTTCGCCTTCTACCTGCAGCAGCTGCCAGGCGCGTTCGTCAGCATCGGCAGCGCCAGTGAATTTGGCCTGCATCACTCCGGATTCGATCCGGATGAAGCGATGCTGGAACCGGCGGTGCATTACTTCACTGAACTGGCCCAGCGCGCATTGCTGACGCTGCGCCAGCAACAGGCGCTGGCATCGTGACCCTAAGAGCAAGGAGAAAAGCGATGACGATTTCTGTACCTGTTCCACGTCTCGACCATGTGGTGATCAACGTTGCCAGCCAGCTGGATGACGCCAGCGCGCTGTTTCGTCGCCTGGGATTTCAGCTGACCGAGCGCGGTCATCACTCGCTCGGTTCCAGTAATCATCTGGCAATTTTTGGTGATAACTATCTGGAGCTGTTGGGGTTTGAAGCTGGGCGCGGCAATCTGCGCCAGGATTTATGGCAGTCGCCGATTGGCCTCAGCGGTTTAGTGTGGAAAACCGAGGATGCCGACGCGGTGTGGCGCTATCTGGAGAGCCAGGACATTGACGGCGATCTGCCCGCGAGCTTTTTCCGTCCTGTGACGTTGCCGGACGGCAGCGAGCAGGACGCGCGTTTCCGCACCGTGCGGCTGCGCCCGTCACTGGTGCCGAACGGTCGCAGCTTCTTTTGCCAGCATGACACACCGGATTCGGTATGGCAGGACGCGTGGCGCGTCCATCCCAATGGCGTGAGCGATATCGTCGAGTTCGTGGTGGTGGCGCAGGATCCCGCCGCCGCCGCCCAGCCTTACAGCCGATTGTTTGGTGCCGATAAGCTCACCGCCTGTCAGGAAGGCGCGTTTGTGCTCAACGCGGGCGTGGCGACGGTGCGCTTTGCCTCTGCGGAATATGTGACACAGCGCTTCGTCGGATTGCCGATTGATTACGACGGCAGCGCGCGCATGGCAGGATTGAGCTTACGCACCACGGATCTGCGCAAAGTGAAAGCCAGCCTGCTGCTCGGCGACGTGCCGTTCCGCGAGGAAGCGTCGGCGATTATTGTCGGTGCCGAGCAGGCGTTTGGCGTGGCGTTGCGGTTCCAGTTGTGATTTGTAGGGTCGCCATTTATGGCGACCTGGTTTACCTTAATTCACTTTCGTATCCGACAAACGAAGGCGAAATGTGACCCCTAAACTGCTTCTCGAAACCCTCAGACTCACCTGCTCGCAAATCACCGAAGACGACTGGGCTTTCTTCCGTCAGCTTCAGCTCTCGCCACAGGTCATGCATTACGTTTCCGATGCAAAATCTGAAGAAAAGATTCACGCCGATTTCACAGCAAGATTGCCGATCTGGTCGCCACGCAGCGCGCATTGGCTGTGTCTGATGGTGCGGGAGAAACAATCGGGCAATTGCATCGGTGTTAGCGGCTATATTCATCGCGATAGCGACTGTGCCGAAGTTGGCTTTCTGTTCGCACCGGAAGCGCAAGGCAAAGGCTATGCGAACGAATCGCTTCGCGCCATTTGTGACTATGCGTTCGGCGAAGGCGGCATTCGACGTTTGAGTGCCACTGTCACCGCAGGCAATACGCCCTCTCGTCGACTGCTGGAAAAAGTCGGTTTTGTATTAGAAGGTGAGCTGCGGGAAAGTTACTGGCTGAGAAATGCGTGGCATAACGATTGGCTGTTTGGGCTGCTGCGTGGGGAATATGGGTTGTAATGGAGGTGTTATCCACTTTGCGGTAATCGGATTTGGTTAGCGACTTAGCTATAGGCTAACGGGTAGAGCCACAGAATAAGCATGCCTGAGGCTGATTCTCACGGAGTCGTAGGAAAAAGATTAAATAATGCGGGGCCCAGACTAGGGCCCCAACGTAAATGAGATTTATTACAACTGGAACGCTTCAACCATGCCACGTAAAGCATGCGCCTGAGCAGAAAGCTCTTGTGACGCAGAGGAGGATTCTTCAACCAATGCAGCATTGTTCTGTGTTACGCCGTCCATTTGACTAACGGCAATGCTGACCTGCGAAATCCCCTGCATTTGTTCGGAAGAAGCCAGAGATATCTCGTCCATCGCATCCGCGAGCTCACCTACCATGCTGACGATTTTCATGATGCTCTGGCCGGTTCCTGTCGCCACATTCACCCCACTTTCCACCTGCCCTACGGCCTGCTCAATAAGGTGTTTTATATCCCGCGCAGCAGTCGCACTTCGTTGTGCTAGCGTTCTGACTTCACCGGCAACCACGGCAAATCCCCTTCCTTCCTCACCGGCGCGAGCAGCTTCAACGGCGGCATTGAGTGCAAGAATATTGGTCTGGAAGGCAATGCTTTCAATGACTGAAGTAATATCCCTCACTTTTGTCGCGCTTAGAGAAATCTCGTTCATCGTATCCGACATTTTCTGCACATCCGCCTCGCCTGCTCGCGCCAGATCTGCTGTCCCACGTGCAACTTGTGCCGTCTGTTGCGCACCTGCAGTGTTACTTTTCACCGTTGCCGTAAGTTGCTCCATACTTGCGGCCGTTTCCTGAAGCGCAGCGGCCTGCTGTTCAGTACGTGATGAAAGTTCTGTGTTGCCTTTCGATATCTCATCTGCGGCTAAAGCAACAGATCCAGCCGAGTCTTTAATTTGTGATACCAGCCCACGTAGACTCTCCTGCATACGATCTAACGATGCCAGTAGGCTGTGCTTATCGTTACGGCGCAAGGTTATTGAGGTTGTCAGATTCCCCGCGGCGATGGCTGCCGCAAGTTCTTGTGCCTGGGCGGGCTCGCCGCCTAGCTGACGCATCAGTACGCGTACGATGAAATAACCGGTCACCCCAGAAATAATCACCGAGAATGCCGCCATTATTAATAAAATAAACGCTGTGCGTGTCGTGGATGCACTATTCTCAGCCATTGTCTCCTTGCTGAGTGTCATTTCGATATTCGTCAGCGCATCCAGCGCTCCCATTAATGCCTGCTGCGCCGGTCGTGCAGTTTTCAAGAGGTAAACCGTTGCTTCCTGCTGACGGTTATCGAGTCCCATCTTCCCTGCGATCATTAAGGTCTCCATCGCGGCGCTCTCTGAGGAAACGACCTTATCAAGAGCCTCCTTCCCTTGAGATGAAACATTGATCGTCATGCTTTCCACCAGCTCACGACGCTTATCAATATAATTTTTCTGCTGCGAGATTAATCTTTGCCATTCAGGCTGCATTTCTACGGGATCGCTCAGTAACGCCAGGTTGCGAACAGCAATAGCCATATCTCGAGCAATTCCTCGCATATCCTGAACCAGCGTAAAGCGCTTCATCTTGTTATTAACCGTATCTTCCATCCCATCCCGCGCCTGCCATAATGCGTTCAGAGCAATCCCCGTGCACAATACGAAAAGAATAATGAGCAGACTGAAACCCGCAGCCAGGCGTGTAGATATTTTCATTTATAATTCTCTAAAAGTTCAAGATGATTTGCAGAAGAACAGAAATTATAGACAGTGAAATTAACCCTGCCTGCGCGGCAAATTAATAAGGGCTTCACTCAAATTTATCACGCCCGGAAATTATAAGAACCACTTTAGTTACCACGAATAACTTAAGTTAAATTAAGCCTTTTCAAAGCATTAATTTAAATTAAATTCACCCATCACTAAATTTAAATTAATATTTTTGGGGGGGGAATATTTTCTCTTTTTTTAGTTACATTATTTTAGAAACGAAGAACGTCTTAAAAACAGGTGTAAAATAAGAACAATTTCCCTTAAATTGCGCTCTTATTCTTTCTCTGATTGGCTTAAAAAGGGCATCACTGCTACCTGTAATGCCAGTAGAAGTCAAAATCATACTGGAAGTCGGGCCTTTTATGCCCAAACGGTGTCAACGATGTTCGCCATGGCCTCTTCTGGCAAATTTCTTACAACGGCAGCGTATCAGGTCGGAAAAATTGATATGACCCATCACGTCGTGCTTTAGCCTGATACATCGCTTTATCGGCATTGTCGAATAACGTTTTGGCCGTTTTCGTCCCGAAACGCGCAAGGCTGATACCAATCGATGCTCCGATCTTTACTTCCACGCCACTAATAGAAAAAGGAGCTTTCAGGCCGTCTATGAGGCGCAGTGCAATACCGGCTGCAGCATCATGACTACTGCACTTTGCTGCCACGACAAACTCGTCTCCTCCCTGGCGTGCTAACGAGTCGCCTTGGCGCATGCAACTTTGTAGCCGTTCGCTTACCTGCTGCAGCAACATATCACCCATTGCGTGCCCCATCGAATCGTTAACGGCTTTGAATCCATTTAGATCGATAAACAGTACAGTCGTATACGAAGGATCTTCTACGTGCGTCAGCATGGATTGCACTTTGTCGTTGATCCAGGCTCGGTTTGGCAGTCCGGTTAACGTGTCGCGGGTAGCGAGCCGCTCAAGCATCATCATCTTTTCTTTATCTCGGGTGATATCGCGCGAAACCAGCACTGCCCCGATATTTTTACCTGTAGAGGGATCGCTAACGCCGCAGGCCTTAGTACCAAGTGTAATGTAGTGGCCGTTACGATGCCGCTTGCGCACCTCAACGACGTCTGGTAACTCAGCACCGTTGAAGATATTTGCCAGAACGACCTCAGCAGGTGTTCTATCTTCAGGATGCAGGAAGTCCACCACCAGTTGGCCAACTATTTCATCGGATGACCAGCCTATCATTTCGCTATAAGAAGGAGAGATCGACACGTACCGGCCTTCCGCATCGCAGTGGGCGATCAGATCAGTACTGTTTTCTATCAACAGACGATATTCTGTCGCCGTACGCAGCGCGTCCTGAAGTGCTTTGCGCTGTCCGGTAACATCTAAAACGAAGCCACTAAACTGTGCATGAGAATCATTTGATTGGCATGCCGGCAGACCTGAAACAATCACATGGCGCAACTTTCCATCCAGACATTTGATCGGCACTTCTATATTAAAAGGCGTCCTAAACTCTAATGCCGCTGTCAACTGCAATGCGATTTTTGCATCTTCCTCTACCAGCGCGAGGCTAAGCCACTCACAAAGCGTTATGCCTTTAAGTAATGGCATCAGACCTTCAGGGCTTTCCTGGCTGGTAATGCAAATGCCCTGTGCATCCGTGGACCAAACGGCAGAAAATGTAGGTTTGAACGCGATATGCATGCTGGTGATTCCGTTGTTTGCTGATGATGCTGAACACATTTATTTCTGCTTCTAAACCCATTAGGTGCTAAAAAATGCCTGATAATGAGAACGTCAGGCTTTCTATCGCGGCACCGCTGGAGCCTGTTATGCGGCATCTTCGGGCCACAAGAGCTGATCCGGACTTATCGGCTGATTAGCTCAGGATCTTTAATAACGCCTCTCGCTGTTCGCTGACGCATAGCGCCCGGCGGATAGCCATTGATGCGCTTGAACGCTCTGCTAAACGCTGCCTGCGAGGCATAGCCAAGACGTAGAGCAACGGTGTCAATTGAGATCTTATCGTGAGTAATCCAGTGACCCGCGATGCGCATTCGCACTTCTCTTGCATAGCGCTGGGGAGGTATGCCGATGATTGATTTGAAGCGTTCAGCAAAAACAGAACGCGACACATGCGACTGGGCAGCAAGCTCGGCAACAGACCACTCCCGGCTTGTATCACGATGAATGGCCAGAATGGCGCGGGCAAGTCGTGGATCACGTAACGCAGCGATCAGGCCTGCGGCGTTCTCGCTACCGTTTTCGATCCATCCACGCACAATCATGGCCGCCGCCACTTCTGCGAGGCGTGCCAGAATGCCCGCAAAGCCCGCGCGTCCGGAACAGATTTCCGATTTCATCGCGCCCAGAACGGGAACCAGCCCCGGATAAATTTGTTCGTTTGCCTCAACCACGATGGCTTGCGGCATCAGTTTACCCAGGCCCTGCATTCCACCAAGATCGAACTCCATACAGCCATAAAACAGAACCGTGCTGGGTGTCGGATGCGAACTCGGGCAGGTGTTAATTCCGCTGACGGCCTCGCCTAATGGCGCAGAGCCGAACGTGTCGATATGTTGAAATGAACAGCTGGCATCCGATAAAAGCTGATGCTCCTCACCCTGCGGCATGAACACCATGCTGCCGGCGTGCAGTTCGTGCAGCGTACCCTCACTTGTGCGAAGCAGCGCAGTACCCACGGCGATGTAATGAAAATAGGCGTGTCCCGGCCTGTTGCTAAAACCGACGCCAAACTCAGAACCCGTCTGCAAGCGACGATACTGCACGCCACGCAGGCGCATTTCCAGCAGCAATTCACTGATGAGCTCGGATGACAGGGCAAAATGTTTATTCACATGCATATCCGGAGTTTCGGGTAAAAAATCAGGGTAAGACATCATAGATCGTCCAGCTGCTCGACTCTAGACTTGGAGCTGTGATTTTTTACTCCAGAAAGAGTGTGTTATGAGAAATGAAGCAACTGAAGCTGTATCCGCAAGTTTAACCTGTTCTGAACCCAAAGAATCCGCATGGATGGCCGTGATTTCACTGACTATGGGGGTGTTTGGCTTACTGACAGCAGAATATCTTCCTGCCAGCCTGCTGACACCCATGGCCGCCGATCTCGGTGTGACCGAAGCGCTCGCTGGTCAGGCTGTGACAGTAACGGCTGTGGTGGCCCTGTTTGCGGGTCTGATGGTTCCCCGCCTGACGCGTAATTATGATCGCCGTACTGTTTTGCTGGGTTTTACCGTGCTGATGATTGCCTCTAACCTGCTTGTCGCACTTTCATCCAGTCTGGCTGTTTTGTTAATCATGCGCATCTTGCTGGGCATCGCGCTGGGAGGCTTCTGGAGCATGGCAGCTGCTGTAGCTATGCGGCTGGTTCCTGCTCAAAGCGTCCCGCGTGCTCTCTCCGTTATTTTTAGCGGTATCGCTGTCGGAACCGTAGTTTCGATCCCGCTGGGAAGCTATTTAGGTGGGCTTTATGGCTGGCGTAGCGCTTTTATCGCTGCAACCGCAGTAGGCGTACTGACTCTGCTCTTTCAGCTGTTTACCCTTCCCGCAATGGCTCCGCGTCGAATGATGGTAACGGCATCTGTCATGGATTTACTCCGCCGCCCAGGCATTGCGGTGGGAATGACGGGGTGTGTAATTGCCCATACGGGTCAGTATGCGCTGTTTACCTATATTCGGCCGGCTCTTGAAAATATTATTCAACTTGATGTGGATCGTTTGTCTTTGATATTGCTTGGATTTGGCGTCGCTAATTTTATCGGAACGCTGCTTGCCGGGTGGCTGATGGAGAAAAGCCTGCGTCTTACCCTGATACTGATGCCAGCACTTGTTGGTGTGGCGGCATTAAGCATGATTTTGCTGCCACTCAAGGAAACAGGATTGATGTTGTTCGTTGCGTTGTGGGGAATGGCATTTGGTGGCGTTCCCGTTGCGTGGTCAAACTGGGTAGCGCGTTCCGTTCCCAATCAGGCTGAAACCGCTGGCGGCATGGTAGTCGCAGCCGTTCAGTCCTCAATTGCTGCGGGTGCTGCGTTGGGAGGATTACTTTTTGGTCTCAGCGGCGTAACCGGTGTTTTCATCGCCGCTGGTTGCATAATGTTTTTTGCCGCGCTGGTTATTGGACTAAAGGTCAGGGTCGCGCTGACCTGACCACTTGCCCTACAAAAAAATTTTAAATTAAGGCCAGCTGAACCAGGTGGCTGGCCTAACAAATGCAGCGAGGTTTCATACCTCTCCCGCTCAATTTATTGTCCCCAAGTCAGCGCTTAGCTGACCTTACTCGTGCGTCCCCTTTGTGCCAGGAGCGAACGTGATGGCTCTTGCTGAGGAGTTAATAGATAAGGCTGTGTAGAGAAAAAGCAATGAGCATCATCCCGCCGACAATGTTGACGTATTTTTTCAGCATTAATGGGTTAGTTTTTTGGGCTGAGAATATGAGCGTTTGAGTGATTGCAAAAAGCCAGATGCTCATAACCACTATATGAACTGATGCCAGTATAAGGTAGTTGCAAACGCCACCCTTCGCGCCTGCGAACTGTGAAACGACTGTCAGATAAAAAAAGATGGCTTTAGGGTTCAAAACATTAGCCAGCCAAGCCTCTTTTAAAGTCACGGAATGCTTTGCACCAATAAGCCCACCTGAATTTACCGTTATCCCACTCCGGATAAGCATCGCGCCTAACCAAAGCAGATAGACAGTTCCAGTTACTTTAAGCACAGCAAACGCTGCTGGCGACGAGATGAGCACTGCCGTGATACCAAGCCCTATAAAAAATGCATGGGTATATATACCCAGAGCTGTTCCGGTGAGGGTTCTTAATAAACCTTTGTTACCTCCTGTCAGAGCACTGTTCATAACGAGAGTAAAGCTCGCTCCGGGGGACAGTGCAACAGGGAGTAATGCTGGCAAAAAGCCAAAAATGTTCATATCCATAGATTCTGGATAGTAATTGGCACTTTCTGAAATTGCCAGGGCAAGCGTTTCGCATATAGGTTATGTTCAGCCAGGCAGAAACAGGGAATCGTCATGAATCAAAAGTCTGCTCCTCGCTCACAGCGGACCTTCAGGTCTGTCAGATAACCGCTTCGTACCAACAGCGGACGTTGGTGATTTATTTTTATGCACTGCTGAAAAAAGTACCCCCAGCCCGGCACATTCAATCCTTACTGGCTTCGTGATTGACAAGACGCGCACGGCAGACATCCAGAATTTCATCAGCCAGAGCGGAATTATCCGGGCAGGCACGAGACAACACCAGTGCACCCACAAGATGGGCGATGGTATCTATCAGGTCAGCGCGTGTGCCATTTTCAGTTCCTAAAACGGCGAGTTGGCGTTCAATTCCGACGGCAAATGTCGCCTTAATTGACTCAGACTGACGGGATGTATCGGTGCCCAGTGCTGACATCACGCACCCTTTCCCCATATCATCGCGATGTTGTCGGGAGAGGTAGTATTCAATAAATTTGTCCCGGTCCACACCTGCCGTGATTTCTGCAGAACGCGTAAATCCGCAGCTCATCGCTTCTGACATTAGGTCTGCCTTGGAACCAAAGTGCTTGTAAAACCCGCCATGAGTTAAGCCTGCCGCTGACATCAGTTCCGCCACGCCCACGCCATCGTAACCGCGCTCACGAAAAAGTTCTGAGGCCGTTTCAACAATCCGTGTCCGGTTTTCCCGAACCTGCTCTTTCGACACTTTCATGCTTTCCTGCCCCTCTTAAAAATAGAGTTTAAGTATACATTGATGATGACCGTAATCAAACGGGTTGACTTTATAGATTATGATCATCATCATTATATTGACACCTTGAACCACCACTAAAGGGCGAATAAGCATGACGAATCAGACATTATTTCAACCCTATGAACTTGGCTCACTAACACTGGCCAACCACATCGTGATGGCACCGCTGACACGTAACCGGGCCGGAGCGGGGCTGGTACCGGGCGAACTGGCGGCGACCTACTACGCCCAGCGTGCCACAGCAGGATTGCTGATCACTGAAGCCACGCAGATCTCAGCACAGGCGCAGGGCTATCAGGATACGCCGGGGATTTATACGCAGGCTCAGATTGATGGCTGGCGCAAAGTGACTGACGCGGTGCATGCCAAAGGCGGGCGCATATTTGTACAGCTATGGCACGTAGGACGAATTTCGCATGTTGATTTACAGCCGGGTGGCGCTGCACCGGTCGCGCCGTCTGCCATTCGCGCCAAGACGAAAACCTTTGTGAACAATGGCTTCGCTGATGTTTCTGAGCCACGTGCGCTGGAGTTGCAGGAAATACCGGGGATTATTGACGATTTCAGAAAGGCATCGGCCAATGCCATTGCCGCCGGATTTGACGGCGTAGAGATCCACGGCGCGAATGGTTATCTGCTGGAACAGTTCCTCAAAGATGGTGCAAATCAGCGTACTGATGAATACGGCGGCTCTGTCGAGAATCGTGCGCGCCTGCTGCTGGAAGTCACGACGGCTGTAAATAATGAGATTGGCGCAGAACGCACCGGCGTACGCCTTTCACCGGTGTCACCTGCTAATGCGATTTCATGCAGTGATCCGCAGCCACAATATGACTACGTTGTTGAACAACTCGATGCATTGGGCATTGTGTACCTCCATGTGGTTGAAGGTGCGACGGGCGGACCGCGTGATGTATCCCCGTTCGATTACGACTCCCTGCGCCGGCGTTTTAAAAACACCTACATCGGCAACAATGGCTATGACCTGGAACTGGCGTCCGCTCAGCTTGCGCAGGGTAAAGCCAATCTGTTCGCGTTTGGTCGCCCGTTCATCTCCAATCCGGATTTGGTCGAAAGGCTGAAGACGGGCGCACCTCTGGCCTCAATCAATCCTGAAACACTTTATGGCGGTGGCGCAGCGGGATATACCGATTACCCGTCGCTGACTGAGACCAGTAAGTAAAGCACCGGTGTCACGGTTCTTCATACATCGCACATGGCGAATTCTGTTTACACTTTAATAAAGAAGATCAACTTATGACTAAAGCTTCAGTTCTCATTACAGGCGCATCCACGGGTATTGGTGCGGTTTACGCTGAACGGTTCGCCCGCCGGGGCCACGACCTGGTATTGGTTGCGCGCGACAAAGCGAAGTTAGAAATACTGGCCGATCGTCTGCGACAGGAAAATGGCATTTCTGTCGATGTTTTGCCTGCTGACCTTACGCAAACGAGCGATTTAGCTGTGGTCGAAGCTCGCCTGCGTGAGGACACACGGATTGGCATTCTTATCAATAATGCGGGTATCGCGCAGTCCGGCAGTTTTACAGAGCAGACACCTGATTCAATAGAAAGCCTTATCGCGCTTAACATCACCGCCCTGACCAGACTGGCCAGTGCCGTGACTCCACGCTTTGTGCAAGCGGGCGAGGGATCGATCGTCAACATCAGTTCCATCGTCGGCCTCGCCCCAGAATTTGCCATGACGGTTTACGGCGCCACCAAAGCCTTTGTGCTCTTCCTGTCTCAGGGAATGAATGTCGAGCTGTCATCTAAAGGCATTTATATCCAGGCGGTGCTCCCTGCCGGCACTTACACGGAAATCTGGGACCGTGCGGGTATCGACATCTCTAACTCGGCAAAATTCATGGAAGTGGGCGAGTTAGTGGATGCCGCACTGGTAGGTTTTGACCGCCGTGAACGGGTCACCATTCCGCCTTTACATAATGCTGCCCGCTGGGACACCCTCGATGCTTCGCGTCAGGCTCTGCTTTCAGACGTCAAACAAGACGAAGCCGCCGAACGATATAAAGCGCTGTAATCAATGAGGTGCACTGTGCAGAACGCTCTTCCGGCTATTCTGCACAGCGGTAAATCCGACATAAATACCTTACAGCCTGTCGTCTCATCAGCGATGAGAAACCTCAAACGCATCATGAAGGCTTTATTCAGCATGACAAAAAAACGTGTAGCACTGGTTACCGGTGCGTCCTCGGGTATCGGCGAAGCGTCTGCCCGTAAACTTTTAGCTGCTGGATTTATTGTATATGGTACGAGCCAGCGTGGCGCACAGGCGGGAAAGCATCCATTTCCTTTACTGGCGCTGGATGTGACGGACGACGCTTCTGTCGAGGCCGCAATTGAGGCGTTGTTGCGTCTGGAGGGGCGAATCGATGTTCTGGTTAATAATGCGGGCTTTGGGGTTGCTCCAGCGGCGGCGGAAGAGAGTTCTGTCGAACAGGCCAAACACATTTTCGACACCAACTTTCTGGGCATCGTCAGGTTGAGCCGCGCAGTGATCCCTCATATGCGCCGTCAGGGCAGCGGGCGCATCATCAATATCGGTTCGATACTCGGCATCGTTCCGTTGCCGTATGTGGCACTTTATGCTGCCAGTAAACATGCGGTCGAAGGGTATACCGGAGCACTGGATCATGAACTGCGCACACAGGGCATCAGAGTGTCTGTCATCGAACCTGCCTACATGAAAACACAGTTTGAAGCCAATAATATCGAGGCGGATGCAAAGCTTCAGGAGTATGACCAGATCCGGGCCAAGCTGACGAAAGTGGTGAGCAAAGCAATGGCTGAGGCGGAAAGTCCGGAGGTGGTGGCTGACGTGGTGGTTAAAGCGGCTCAGACCTTACGCCCGAAGGTGCGCTACACGGCGGGAAGGCTGGCAGGCCAATTGAATTTTATTCTCAGATTCGCCCCTGCGTCATTCCTGGATAAGGTGGTGCGCAAACGTCTTCAGCTTGATGCGAAAAAATAAATGAAGAATAAGACGATGAAAGCACTTACGTTTAAACGCTATGGTAAATCCCCTGAGCTGGGATTCGATAACATCGATTGCCCTGCCCCCGCTGATAATAAAATCCTGGTAAAAGTTTTCGCTGTGGGTCTGAACCCGATTGATAACATGATCCCAACCGGAATATTCAAACCGGTTTTGCATTTTAAACTCCCCGCCACTTTGGGAAGCGACTTAGCCGGGGTTGTCATCGCCGTGGGGAGTCGCGTGACGCGTTTCAAGCCAGGTGACGAAATTTTCGCCAGCACTTTCGACACGGGAATAGGTTCTCTTGCGGAGTTTGCAGTGGTGCCAGAGCGCGCTGCAGCCATAAAACCCACGAACCTGGATTTCGTGCAGGCGGCTTCGCTCCCGATGGTGAGCCTCACATGCTGGCAGGCGCTGACAGAGCGAGCCGGGTTGCAGCCTGGTCAGAAAGTATTCATCCCGGCAGGTTCCGGGGGGATTGGCAGTTTTGCCATCCAACTGGCGAAGCACCTTGGCGCACAGGTGGCCACGACAACCAGCACAGACAACGCCGGGTGGGTGAGTCATCTTGGCGCAGACGAAGTGATTGATTATAAAAAGCAGGAATTTGAAAACGAGCTGAGCGGCTACGATGTGGTTCTCGGCACTATCAGAGGCGATTCAATTGAAAAATCCACCCAAATTCTCAAGCCGGGTGGAAAGATTGTTTCTCTCATCGGTCCATTAGATGTTGCGTTCGCCCGGTCGCGGAGACTAAACGTCCTGCTGCGTTTAGTTTTCGGGCTGATGAGCCGCAAGATCATGCGTCTTACGAAAAAACGGGGCCTGAGCTATTCATTTCTTTTTGTCCGTCCTGATGGCGATCAGCTCGCCCAAATCGGCAAACTCATTGAGACAGAACAAATCAGGCCGGTGATCGACAAGGTATTCCCGTTTATAGAAGCAAAGGAAGCTCTTGCCTATCTGGGTCAGGGACACGCGAAGGGCAAAGTAGTCGTTAGGATGCAGGAGTCATAACAAGTGAAATTTGAATCTGATTAAAAGAATTTTCTCGTGCTAAGATAAAAATGTTACGTTCTCTGCTTAACGAACATATGTCTTCAGAAAGTAAAGGCGCCCACAACCAATTTGGCCACCTTTATTCAACACTAGCACTCAATGAAAATATGGTGTAATAACAGAGACTATTAGGCCAATAGCAAAAACCATAAACACACTACCAACAGTCTTATTTAGATATGAAAAGGCTTTACCCGTAGCCAGTTTTTTCTTCACTGAACTAGCCGAAGCACCATATATGAAGTGGATAATAACCACCAACACACAAAAAATCATAGAAAGAATACAGAACTGGCTGATGAAAGGCTTTTCAGCGTTTATAAACTGAGGAAATGAAGCGTTTAAAAAACACACTGTTTACGGGGCTTTTGAATTCCGCTAACATATAAATCACCACCTGAACCAATCAATTCAGTTAAATTAACCAAATTTATCATAAATCAACCTAAATTAAACCCAATCAGTGAGAAAGAAGAGTTAGTTATGAAAAGAATAGAGTTATTAACAATGTTTATCTTTATTTTTTAAACCACCCATCAAAATACTTATGATGGATTGAATTTAAGTCTGTACAGACCATCGGGATAAAATAGAACCAAATCAATTAATCATCTAAATCCATCTAACCAGACAGCTGTGATCCTGCCATCAGGTTAAAGTCACATCCATTAACGGTGAGTCGAGGTTTACCAGCATCGCTGATTTATTCACTTTAGTTGCGAGGCCAGCTCGATAGCAAAGAGAAGAGTCCTACACATCAATATGTGCGGAAACTTATTCACAAAAGCAAAGAACTTTTTATCAACATTGCAAATTGAATAATCAGGTCTTTAGTCCCCCCCAGCCCTGCCCTAAACGTGAAGTAACATCCGCTCCTCGCCTAAAGCAGACCCTATCTCGCGAGTAAGTCTGCGGTGATCAAAAGGCGTTAGCGTTAAAGCGCAGCACAATTATTGAATCCCTATATTTGAAGAGTGCGTGGTTTTTAGCCGCTCTCTAAAGCTGCCTGGCGACATACCCATCACTGCAGTGAAGGCGCGTCTGAAAGCCGTTTCGTCGCCATATCCGCAGGTATTTGCGATCTGAGAAATGGTTTTACCCGGACTTTCCAGAAGGAGCGTCGCCGTTTCGATACGAACCCGGGTAATAAAGCTTTTAGGGCTTTCCTGCAGGAGTGATTTCATTTTACGGTTCAGCGTTCGGGTCGTCATATTCAGCGCTTCAGCGAGCTGCTCTACCGTCATTGCCGGATTCCGATAACTTATAAGATTTTCAGCTTTGGTTAGCAGCGGATGGGTTGCGTTAAGAAAGCCGGCGGGCGCATAAATTTGCTGAGATAAAGGCTGACTGTCTGCAACGGCCATATCCGCGGTCAGTTTTGCCAGCTGACCACCTAAATGTCGGCGCACGAGGTGTATCACGAGATCGACCCACGAAAGTGGTCCGCCCGTGGTTATCACATTGTCCTGTTCGGCCAGAGCCTTTCCCCATACCGGCTTAGCCAGCGGATAACGCTCCGTAAAAGTAGGGTATAACCACCATGTTGTTGTGCAGATCCGCCCATTGAGTAAACCCGCTTCTCCCAGTACAAATCCCCCCGCGCAGGCACCGGCAATACAGCTTCCCTTTGAATGGCTAATGCGCAGCCAACTGGCCGCGTTGCACATTGCTGCTCTATCTGCTGGATACCTTTGCTCATCGAGTTGCATGCCGCTGGCAATAATAAGTTCAAAGTTCTCCGTGTCACTGAATGCACCATCACTCTCAATGAATCTGCCCTGGACGTCCCTGACCGGCTGACCATCAGAGGTAATAATACTGACGTCAAAAAAAGGCGTACTACGGGAGACTTCACTGTTTACTGACGGGTTTTGCATGATGACCTGATTGGCCAGCCAGAACATGTCTGCCAGACCGGCAATCGCCGATCGCATGCTACCCGGGAGCGCCAGCAACGCAACACGCATAATTTTTTCCCGTTCATCTGAATGTCTGATTTCGCATGATACCTGTCTTTAAAGACACTTCATACGGGGCTGCCAGGGTGATTACACTGTCTGAAATCAGATCAGCCCTCATAAGGAGAAATGCGGATGAATAATTTACTGTCGGGCGCCATGCGAAAAGGCGCACTCATCCTGAGCCTGCTGCTCGCACACTCTTCACTGCTTATGGCTCAGGATAAAGGCGTCAATAATATCGTACTGGTACACGGTGCTTTTACGGACGGCTCAAGCTGGTCTGCTGTCATATCCCGGCTGAAGGCCCGGGGCTATCACGTCACGGCTGTGCAGACCCCCCTGACTTCTTTGCGTGAAGATGTCGCAGCGACTGAACGCGTACTCGCCCGTCAGGAAGGTAACGTGTTGCTCGTTGGTCATTCCTGGGCCGGTGCAGTGATCACTCAGGCAGGCAATGCTGCGAACGTTAAGGGGCTGGTTTATCTGTCAGCACTGGTTCCTGACAACTATCAATCTGTATCGGAAGCCCTGGCACAATTTCATGCACCTATGGACGGTATGGCACCTGATAAACACGGCTTTGTCTGGCTTGATGATCCGGCTTTGTTTCATCGGGTTATGGCGAACGACATCAGCGCTGAACAGAGTCAGCTCCTCGCTGCCGTGCAGCAGCCTATAGCGGCGGCAGCTTTTATCGAAAAGGTAGAGACAGCAGCCTGGCGCAGTAAACCCGCATGGTATCTGATTACAGAAAACGACAACGCTCTCAACTCATCAGTACAGGCCAGTTTTGCCCGTGAAATCGGCGCTCACACCTCGCGGATTCACTCAGGCCATCTTTCCATGGTTTCACATCCCGAAGAGGTCGCTGCGTTCATTGCCAGGGCGGCTCGCACTACTCACTGATCTTTACACCACAGGACAATACGCAATGAAAATTCTTCATCTCGATTCCAGTATTAATCTTGAATTTTCAGTCACCCGTCAGCTGTCGGCTGCAATAGTAAAGACGCTGATGGCTTCAGATCAAAAGCATCAGCTGGTCTACAGGGACCTCGTGCAGGATGAAATCGGGCATCTTAGCGGAGGCGTTGCCGCAGGGTTCAGGCCCGTTGCAGTGAGCCCAGCCACGACAACTGAGCTGGAGTCCGAGCGACATTTATCAGACGCACTGGTTAACGAGTTTCTGGACAGCGAAGTGATCGTGATTGGAGCACCCATGTACAACTTCTCCGTGCCCAGTCAGCTAAAAGCCTGGATCGACCGGATCGCCCAGCCGGGCAAGACATTCAGTTATACCCCGGCGGGACCTGTCGGGTTGGCTGGGGGGAAAAAAGTCATTATAGCCTCAGCCCGCGGCGGTTTTTATACCGGGACAGCGCTTGAGAGTATGGACTTTCAGGAGCAGTTTCTGCGTAAATTTCTGGCTTTCCTGGGCATAACGGATGTGGAGTGTGTCCGGGTAGAAGGTGTGTCAAAAGGGGAAGAAGTAAAAAGCAGAGAAATGTCCCGCGCTTTGTCCTTAATTCCTCAGACCATTGTGGCGCGTTCTGCCACCAAGGAATAAATCATGCTGCACGCCGTAACGTTGACTTACCTGGCAGAAGCCGATGCGATTTCTGCTCATCTGGACGCTCATAAGAAATGGCTGGTCAGGGGGTTTACTGAAGGAAAAGTCATTTTCGCAGGCCCGCTCAATAGTGGTGCTGGAGGTTATATACTTTTTCAGGGGGATAATGTCAGAGACATTCATCACTTTCTTCAGGATGATCCTTTTGTTCTGCACAATATTGCAGATGCAGAAGTGGTGAGCATTGAGCCAGCATTATGTGCTCAGGATTTCTCTCCGCAATGGGCAGGTAAAGCACGGTTCATATGATCAGTATTCCTCTTTGTACCGCCTTAGGGCGGTTTTTGTTTTGGAGAAATGAACGCCTTGACGACGTAAACCGTTTGCGATCTCAATACCAAGCGCTGCGCTGGCTGAGCAGTAATCTGTGAGAGGGTCGCCATTAATGGCGAGCCTACGATTTGGCGGCAGCAATCAGGCCATTCAGCCAATCCTGATGGCCGTTAATCATCGGGTTAGGCTGCGCTTTTGCTAGCTCAACCGCCGGTTTGCCGTTTTGCGTTTCCTGCGTCAGGATGCGCACGCGATGATCAGGAAGATCTTCAACCAGCCACGCATGCAGAACGTCAAGACGGTCGACACTTCCCGGTTCGCCCGCCCAGCCGTGCCATGAAACGCGCGCCGGTTCACCTGCTACAGGTGCCACATATTCAGTGACCTGCGCCTCAACCGGGAAGCCGAAGGTTTCAAAGTAGAACCGTGCGCCCTGCTCCAGCTCAGGGCCTTTGTTGTCATAAAAGCGCGCGTTGGCGGAGTTCTGATAGTAGCTCGGCCACAATGCTGGCGTGTTAAGCAGCGGCCAGATATCGGCGGTTGTCAGGCCAGCGACGATCACTTCATTCGAGCAATAGTTATCCGTAAAGCCCGGCACAAAACCTTCGGGCCAGTTAATCGCGTTCATTTTCATAAGGTCAATCTCAGGGTTAAAAGTGGGTTGCTAAAGGACAGTCGCAGTATCCAGCTGGCAGAGACATAAGGCCAATCGCCATTTTTTATTTGTGATATCACTTACTGTGATATCTGCATCACGCTATGCTTGCTGCATCCCCGTTGAAGATGAAAACCATGAAAACCGATCTCCGCACCTTAGATCTCAACTTACTGAAAGCTCTTGATGCGCTACTCGATGAGCGCAGCGTGACGCGAGCGGCGGAGCGTTTATCGCTGACGCAGCCGGCGGTCAGCGGCATGTTGACGCGGTTACGTGAATGCTTTGACGATCCGCTGTTCACCCGCACCCAGCGCGGCATTGTGCCGACGCTGCGCGCGCTGGAACTGGCGGTGCCGGTGAAGAGTATTCTGACGGAAGTGAGTGCGCTGCTGCAGCCGAAACAATTTGATCCGGCCACCGCTGAGATGACCATCAATATTGCCGCCACCGATTACGCACTCCGCGCGGTGATCGTGCCGTTTATGGCGGCGTTGCGTCAGCAGGCGCCGGGCATTCGCGTGGCGGTATTGCCAGTGAACAATGAGCAGCTGGCGTTACAGTTCGAACGCGGATCGGTGGATATCGCCTTAATCACGCCCAATACCGCGCCGCCTGAACTGCATGCTCGCGCGTTGTACGCGGAAGAGTATGTTTGTCTGATGCGCGACGATCATCCGCTCGCCCACCTTGAAAATCTCACGCTTGACGACTTCTGCACGCAGGATCACGCGCTGGTGTCTTATCTTGGCGGGAATTTTCATGGCGCCACCGATGCGGCTTTGAATGCGATAGGACGCTCGCGCCGCGTCACGCTTTCGGTGTGCAGTTTTCTGGTGCTGCCGGAGATTTTGCGCGTTAGCGATTTGATCAGCGTGGTGCCGCGTCGTCTGGCGCGGCACCACGCGGGATTGAAAGTCTTCGCGCCGCCGCTGGAGATTCAGGGCTTCACTAAAACCGTAGCATGGCACGAAAGAACGCACCGCGATGCCGGGCATCGCTGGTTGCGCGACTTGCTATTCGCCACGGCAATTTAGGTCAGAACTTCAGCTGCGCCCGCGCGGTATACAGGCGCCGATAGGCTAAATAGGCGGCGATGATGGTGGATAAACTTGCCGTGCCAATCAGCATAAAGGTCACCATAATCTGATACTTGATCGCTTTGACCGGATCGATACCGGCAAAAATCAGCCCTGACATCATGCCCGGCAAGCTCACCAATCCCACGGTTTTGGCGCCATCAACGGTGGGAATCATCGCCGCGCGGACGCTGTCGCGAATAAAGCGCGCCGACGCCATTTTTACCGGTGCGCCCAAACTCAGCATCTCCTGAATTTTTTGCCGGTTATCGCTGAAGCGTTGGTTGAGATTGCTGAAACAGAGCCCCACCGCCACCATCGCGTTGCCGGCGATCATTCCGGAGATCGGGATCACCTGCATCGGGATAAACTCGATGGCACCGCTCAGGAGCAAAATAGTCAACGTCAGCGTGGTGCCGGTGGTAATCGCCACAAACGAGATAACGAAACCGTTGCTGATATTAAGGCTGCGCTTGCGCGCGTTGAGCGCCGCATTGACGCAGATAAACAGCACCATCAGCACGGTGAGCCAGTCATTGTTCAGGTCAAAGATCGACTTGAGCACATAGCCAACGATCACCAGCTGGATAATGGCGCGACACACGCTCCAGATAATGTCTTTGCTCATGCCAAGCTTCTCTTTCTGGCTGATCAGCAGCGCAATCACCACCAGCAGCAGCGAGAGTAATAGCGAGCTGTCGGTAATATTATGCTGGCTCATTGGTTGTTCCCTGCTCTGGTGCCTCAAGTTTCAGCACCTGTTGTGCCTCGCGGATCTCTTGCCCATCGTGGCTGATGCCGATCACGGCGAGATGCTTCTCGCGCACCAGCGCATCAATCAATGCGTTGATGATCACTTTATTCTCTTCATCTAATGCGCTGGTGACTTCATCCAGCAGCAGCACCAGCGGCAGAAATTGCAGGTTGCGCAGCAAGCCTACGCGCTGCTTCTCACCGCCCGACAGCTGCTCGATTTTTTTATCGAGCATGTCAGCAGCCAAATGCACATCGGCAAGTGATTCAACTAGCTTGTCGCGCGACGGTTTCTGCTGGCGGATGTGCCACGGCAGCGCCAGGTTGTCGTACACCGTGTCGCCGAACAGTTGCGGCGTCTGGAAACAATAGGAAACCTGTTGCCGATAATGTTCGGTTTTCAAGCTGGCAATATCGTTGTTTTCGAACAGGATCTGCCCGCCGCTCGGTTCCAGAAGCGAGGCGAGAATCTTCAGCAAGGTGCTTTTACCGCTGCCCGAAGGACCGGTCAGCAACAGCCTTTCTCCTGCGTTGAGTTGCAGTGAAACGGGCGCCAGCAGCATGCGTCCCTGCAACGAAAAGGTTACGCCCTGCACATCCAGCAAGGGATAATCGGTGGTCATAATGTGTGCCCCTAATAAATACCGGCCAAAGTATAAGGCCGCAAAACTCATTCCGAAAAGGTAAATGAGGTTGCAGCAAAAATAAGACGTAGGTTGTCATTAATTCCTCTCGCGCTAAGGTTCGCTTAATCTTCAGCAATGAAAATATCCTCAACTAAAGAGGAGATTTTTAATGCAATCGATACAAACCCGACCATTCAGTGAATACCTGGCTGTCGCTGTCAGCGTGTTCGCCGTAGTCAGTTTTCTTGCCGTCTGGTTCTAAACTAAGGTTCACTTAACCTTCACTGCTTAAGCTGGTGCCATCTTCACTATGACGGATGGACCAATGACGTTCTCGCTACGCAAAAGACCGACGTTAAGTCGGCTCTCTTTTATTTCGCTTGTTTCTATTTATATCGCGGTCTTTTTGAACATTGCGTTTTATCGACAAGTGCTTGCTGCCATGCCGCTCGATAGCGTGCGCACCATTTTGGTATTCGCTTCAATGCCGTTAGTAGCATTCAGCGTAATCAATATTATTGCCACATTAGCCTCCTTTTTGTGGCTTGACCGCGTTATTCTTGCGCTCTTCATTTTAGTTTCCGCCGCTGCGCAATATTTTATCTGGACCTTTGGTATTGTTATTGATCGCTCGATGATCGTGAATATTATCGATACCACACCGTCTGAATCCTTTGCTCTATTATCACCCAAGTTAATTGTTACGCTGGGTGGTAGCGGGCTGCTGGCTGCCCTATTAGTTTTCTGGATTCGCGTTAAAAACAGCAAACCTATCTGGAAAAGCATCGCCAAACGCACGGCGTCAATTGTCGCGTCGGTAATCTGCATCGCCTTAGTCGCGACGTTTTTTTATAAAGATTACGCCTCGCTGTTTCGTAACCAAAAAGAGCTGATTAAATCGCTCAGCCCTTCAAACTCGATCGTGGCAACACTTTCCTGGTATAACCACAGCCGCACCGCCAATTTACCGCTGGTGCAAATTGGTTTAGATGCTAAACAGAAGCCGGAGATGCTGGCGGGTCCAAAGCGTAACCTGACCATTTTGGTGGTGGGTGAAACCACGCGTGCGGTGAATTTCCAGTTGAATGGTTATGGACGCGAAAACACACCGTTGCTGGCGAAAGATGATGTCACCTACTTCCCGAATACGCAGTCTTGCGGCACAGCCACGGCGGTCTCATTACCTTGTATGTTCTCAAATATGCCGCGCGCGCATTATGACGATCAGCTTGCCAGCCATCAGGAAGGGATGCTCGATATTATCCAGCGTGCCGGTGTGCAGGTTCTCTGGAATGACAATGATGGCGGCTGTAAAGGTGCCTGCGATCGCGTCCCGCATCAGGATATGAGCAGTCTGAATCTGCCAAATATGTGCCATGACGGAGAGTGTTATGACGACGTTTTATTCCACGGTATTGAGGACTACATTAAAAACCTGAAAGGCAATGGTGTTATCGTGTTGCACACCATTGGTAGCCACGGCCCAACCTATTACAACCGTTATCCTGCGCAGTTTAAAAAATTTACTCCAACGTGCGATACCAGCCAAATTCAGGATTGTTCGCAAGAACAGCTGGTCAATACTTACGACAACACCATTCTGTATATCGATTACATCGTAGATAAAGCAATTAATGTGCTGAAAGCGCATCAGGATGAATACACCACCAGCCTGGTTTATTTATCGGATCACGGTGAGTCGTTAGGCGAAAATGGCGCTTATCTGCACGGTATGCCGTATGCGATTGCGCCGGATGTGCAGAAACATGTGCCAATGCTGATTTGGTTATCTCCAGATTATCAACAGCGCTATGGCGTGAGTAAAAGCTGTCTTGATAAAGAAGCGGCGCATCAGGGATATTCGCAGGATAATCTGTTCTCCACCATGCTGGGATTAACGGGGATTCAAACCACTGAATATCAGGCTGCGGACGATATTTTGGCCGCTTGCCGGAGAACGTAGGATTAGATGTTAAAAGGTCGCCATTCATGGCGACCAACATCACGCTGCCACGCGGTCCGCGCCCAACAAATCCAGTATCCGGCTGCGCAGCGCCACCAGATGCGGGTCGTCACGGCGGCGCGGCCACGGCAGATTAACCTCGATCACATCCACCACTTTTGCTGGTCGTGGGCTGAACACCACCACGCGATTTGCCATCACCAGCGCTTCTTCCACGTCGTGCGTCACCATCAGCGTGGTGAACTGCTGCTCCTGCCACAGATCGACAATTTCCTGCTGCATACGCAACCGCGTCAGTGAGTCGAGCTTGCCGAGCGGTTCATCCAGAATCAATAAACGCGGCACATTGACCAGCGCACGGGCCAGTGCCGCACGCTGCGCCATGCCGCCGGAGAGCTGATGCGGCCAGGCGCGGGCAAACTGCCTGAGGCCGACGCGATCCAGCATCGCGTTAATCCGCTGTTCGCGCAGCGTTCGGCTCTCTCCGCGAATCTGCAAGCCGAGGCCAACGTTGTCATAGACAGTGCGCCACGGATAAAGCGTGGGATCCTGAAACACCACCACGCGCGACGGATCCGGCGCAGTAATCGCTTTGCCCTCTTCCGCCAGTAACCCGCTGGCGGGCGGTTCGAGTCCGGCCAGCAAACGCAGCAGCGTCGATTTGCCGCAGCCGGATGGTCCCAGCAGCGCAACAAATTCACCGGCCTCTACCTGCAAATTAATATTCTCCAGCACCGGTAAATCTTCGCCTTCTAATGTGAAGTGATGATTAACTTTCTCAATCGCAATATTAACGCCCGCCGAGGTTAAGGCCATATTTTCGCTCCTGCTTGATATGCTAAGAAATAAAGCATAAGGCGCGTCTTTCCCACGACGAAATAGCCATTCCGGCAAACCTATCCGCAAATATTCATAATGAAAAACTGCATGATGTCATGCGGGATTGTTATTTGGTCGCGCTAATTGCCTTTGCCATAGTGCCTGTGAACTTTATCTACAAGGAAGACAGGATGGCATTTCAACAATTCTCTCTGAGCCGCCGCGCGTTATTACGCGGGCTGGGTCTCTTTAGTGCCGGCGTGGCGGTGAATCCGTTGCTGGGCAGCAAGGTGTTTGCCGATGATAAATCCCTCAAAACTATCAAGCTGGCCTGGGGACAAACCGCAGTATGTCAGTCACCGATTTCGGTGGCGCTAAAGCAAGGCTTCTTTAAAAAGTACGGTTTGAATGTCGAGCCCGTGAACTTCAGCGGGCCAACCGATGCGCTTTTACAGGCGATTGCCACCGGCCAGGCCGATGGCGGTATCGGCATGGCGCTGCGCTGGCTGAAGCCGCTGGAGCAGGGTTTTGATGTTGATCTCACCGTCGGCACGCACGGCGGCTGCATGCGTCTACTCGCCCCACAGAACAGCGGCATCCGCGATGTGAAAGATTTGGTGGGCAAATCGGTGGCGGTGAGCGATCAGGCCAGCCCAATTCGCAACTTCTTCGCCATTCAGCTGGCGAAACAGGGCATCGATCCTGATAAGCAGGTCAACTGGCTGCAATATCCGCCCGACCTGTTTGGCGAAGCGCTGCGCAAAGGTGAAGTGCAGGCGCTGGCCACCGACGATCCGCAGGGCTGGCTGCTGAAGAAGCAGCACGATCTGGTGGAAGTGGATAACAACCTGAAAAGCGAATACGCCAGCCTCACTTGCTGCGTGCTGGGCCTGCGTGGCTCGCTGGTGCGTGACGATCCCGCCACCGCGCGCGCTATCACCCAGGCGATTGTTGATGCGCAGCAGTGGACCGCCGAACATCCGGAAGAGACGGCGAAAATCTTCCAACCCTTTGTGCCGGGCTCCGTCGCGGTGGAAGACATTGCCGCGATGCTGAAAGAGCACACTCACAGCCATCACTCCACCGGCGTGCAGCTGCGCAATGAGGTGGCGGTGTATATCGATGAGCTGAAGAAAATCAACGTGATCCGCCCGGATACCGATGCGCAACGCTTTGCCGAGCACTATGTGCCGGAGCTGCTGCCGGCAGAATCGGCCCATCAGCACGCTAGCAACATGGCGCACATGAGCAACATGTCCAGCTAAGGAGACGATAATGGCCAGTGAAACCCTGACGATTGCCCGCAACCGTGACGTGCCGCGCCGCCTTCAACCAGCGGTTTGGGTTGCGCTCCTGCTGTGGTGGGCGCTTTTAGCGCTGATGGTGGCGGTACCGGATAAGCCGCAGGGTTTTGCCGCCCCGCGCTTTGTGAATGAAACGCATGAGTTGTTCGCCGCCATCGCGCTTGTTCTCAGCGGACTGGCGATTGCCTCGTGTCTGTTTCCACGCCTGACACTACTCGCACCGCTCAAGCGCAGTGGCCCGTGGCTGATTGTGCTGGCGCTGCTGATTGGCCTGTGGGAAACCGTGACCGGCAAACTGGCGCTGCTGCCCGCGCCATTCTTCGCCCCGCCGCGCGCGCTGGTGGAAGCCTACGCCACCGACTGGCCGCGCCTGCTGGATAGCGTGCTCAATTCGCTGCGTCTTCTGGCTTTCGGCTTTATCTACGGCAGCGTGGTCGGCTTTATTACCGGCGTGGCGATTGGCTGGTCGCGCGGCTTGGGTTACTGGGTGCATCCGATTCTGCGTTTCCTCGGACCGGTGCCTTCAACTGCGCTGCTGCCGCTGTCGCTCTACTTCTTCCCGTCGAGCTTCTCGGCGGCGGTATTCCTGATCGCGCTGGCGACCTGGTTCCCGGTGACGGTGCTGACCTGGTCGGGCGTTTCCAGCGTTGATACGCGTTATTACGATGTGGCGCGCACGCTGGGTGCCAATTCACTGTTCCTTGTGTTGCGCGTAGCGGTGCCTGCAGCGCTGCCGCACCTGTTTGTCGGCCTGTTTATGGGCCTGGGCGCGTCGTTCTCGGTGCTGGTGGCAGCAGAGATGATGGGCGTGAAATCCGGGCTCGGCTGGTATTTGCAGTGGGCGCAAGGCTGGGCGGCTTACGCCAATATGTACGCCGCGCTGATTGTGATGGCGCTGCTGTTCTCTTCGCTGATCTCCCTGCTGTTCCTGGTGCGCGATCGCCTGCTGTCATGGCAGCGCAGCGCGGTGAAATGGTAATTCGTAGGGTCGCCACTCATGGCGACCGCCCCCACACATGAGGTCGATTATGGCTGCAAAAATTTCTGCTTCTATCACTGAACTGATTGGCAACACGCCGCTGCTGCGCCTGTCTCGCTACGCGCAGCAGCAAGAGATTCAGGCGGATTTGGTCGCTAAACTCGAACTGTTTAATCCCAATCACAGCGTCAAAGATCGCATCGCCCTCAGCATGATTGAAGCCGCCGAACGCAACGGCATTATCCAGCCCGGCGATACGCTGGTTGAAACCACCAGCGGCAATACCGGTATTGGGTTAGCGGCGATTGCGGCGGCCAAAGGTTACAAGTTCCGCGTTTACATCAATGATTTCGTCAGCATCGAACGCAGCCAGATTATTCAGGCGTACGGCGCCGAAGTGGTGCCGTTCAGCACCATTGAAGGATTTAAGGAATTCTACGACGCCAGCAACGGCGATTTTGTCGCCGCCACTAAATGGCTGGCCGAGCAGATTACTGCGGCGGAACCGGAAGTGCATTTTCTGCTGCAGCTGGATAACCCGGCCAATCCGGCGGTGCATGAGCGCACCACCGGGCCAGAGATCTGGCGCGACAGCGGCGGCGAGCTGGATATCTTCATCGCCGCCGTCGGCACCGGCGGCACGCTCTCCGGCACCGGACGCTATCTCAAACAGCAGCATCCGGGTTTGCAGGTGATCGCCGTCGAGCCGGGCGTGGGTTCCCAGCCGAGCGAATTGCGTCCCGATCCGCTGGAGATCACCGGCGTACATGCGTTTAGCAACCAGACGCCGGAGCGCATTCCTGCCAATCTTGATCACCGCGTTTACGATGAGGTGATCGCGGTAGAAACCTGGCAGGCGTACACTGCGGCGCGGCAACTGGCGCTGAGCGAAGGTGTGCTGGTAGGCGATTCGTCTGGTGCAGTGTTGTGGGCGGCACAACAGGTTGCGGCGCGACCGGAGAATCGCGGCAAGCGTATTGTGGTGTTGCTGGCCGACGGCGGCAGCAGTTATTTGACCACCCAGCTGTTCGCGCATCAGGTGCCCGCGGAATCGCTAAAGCTGGCGAGCGCCGTGCAAACCTCGAGGAAAATCGCCTAATCCCGTAGGGTCGCCATTCATGGCGACCTGACTTTTCCCTCTAAACCAACACGTTGCTGGTAATCCCTTTGGCAAACAGCAGTGGATCGGTTTCCGGTCGTAACACGTTGATCGCCTTCAAATCGCGCGCATATACGTCGATCTCATTCACAAACGCATTCCCCACCGAATAGTGTCCGTGCGTATGGGTTTTCAAAACGCTGGCGATCTCCTGCGGCGTGGTGTTGAGCGCCTGGCCGTTAAACTCACTGCCAATCGCTTCCGGATGTTTGGCCGCATAGGCATGTGCCTGCAAAATTGCGTGGGTGATCGCGGCCGCCACTTCCGGCTGTTCGCGAATCAAGCTGCCGCGCGTGCCCACCACACAGCAACTCAGTTTGGCGTACTCATCCATTAAATTGGTGCCAATCTCACGGTAGCCCGGCTTCTGGGTTAAGCGCCACATCACCGGATCGGAACCGCTAGCGGCCTGAATTTCGCCCTTCTCCAGCACCATCGGCAGCAAATCCTGCGGGAACACGCGCCAGTCGACATCGATATTGGGATCGACGCCGTGCTTTTTCAGCATCAGCGAGAAGAAGTTTTTATCCGCGCCCGCCATGTCAGTAACGCCGATGGTTTTGCCTTTCAGCTGTTCCAGCGTGGTTGGCCCGCCATCGCGCGCCAGCAGGCGCATACAGCCGCCGTGCGTGCCTGCGGTGAGTTTCACATCAAAGCCCTGTTCCAGCGCTTTCAGCCAGCGTAGTGCCATGCCGATGGCGGCTTCGGCTTTGCCAGTGGCGATGGATTCCAGCAGCAATTCGGTTGAGTTGCCGAAGTTAACAAACTCCACTTCCAGGTTGTGCGCTTTGAAGAAGCTATGCTGATCGGCCACCACAACCGGTGCAAGACAGATGGCGTTGAGATTCACTGCCAGACGCACATGTGTCGGCTTCGCCAGCGCCCATTTTCCTGGGCCCCCTTGCAGTAAATCGCCAGGCATCTGCATGCCCGCCATATGCTCTTCGGCAAACACGCGGCCCGGTAAGGTTGCCGCCATCGCCGCGGCGGCTGAATATCCCAGAAAATGCCGACGGGAAACTAAATAATTATTTGGCATTAAATAACTCCCAAAAATAAATGCAGGTGAAGTTGCTAACCCTATTTAATGGGTTACGTAGAAACAGCCATTGCAAATTAACACTTCAACCGGCGGCAGAATTATGCCGATTCCGCATGTATATAGCCGGTTTATTGCTTTTACAGCGGTGGTAGAAATGGAAACAATTAAGCCTGATTTGATCAGGGAATTAATAACGTATGGCAAATAACCCGCCCATTCTGACTGAAATATTGCCAGTGATTATTCAGGCTTTAGAAAAAGACGCTGAAGAGGTTGATCGCAGCGGCGAATTTCCCAAAACAGCTTTTCGTGTGTTGCAGCAGCATGGCTTGCTGCACTTCGTATTGCCGAAAGCGTCGGGCGGCAGCGGCGGCGATTTGCTGGCAAGCCAGGCGATTATCCAGGCCGTGGCGCGCAGCGAACCTTCTGCCGCGCTGATCCTCATCATGCAGTATCTCAACACGCGCCGTCTCGACGACAGCTCAAACTGGCCAGATGCGGTGCGACGTAAGGTAGCGGAGAGTGTGATTCGCGACGGTGCGCTGATTAACGCGCTGCGCGTCGAACCGGAATTAGGCACGCCCGCGCGCGGCGGATTGCCCGCTACCCGCGCACGCCGCACTTCTGAAGGCTGGCGCATCAGCGGTGAGAAGATTTACTCCACCGGCAGCTATGGGCTGAGCTGGTTTCTGGTCTGGGCCAGCAGCGACGATGCCGATCCGCTGGTCGGCGGTTATCTGGTGCCGGCCAACGCGCCCGGCATCCATATCATTGATGAGTGGGATCATCTCGGCATGCGCGGCACCTGTAGCCATCGCGTGGTGCTGGACAATGTGCTGATCCCGCTTGATCACGCGGTAAACGTCGCGCCCTGGAGTACGCCGCGAGCGGGTCTTAACGAAGAGGAATCGGTGTGGATGGCGGTGCTGCTCGGTTCGCTGTACGACGCCATTGCGAACAGCGCACGCGACTGGTTTATCGGCTTTTTGCAGCAACGCGTGCCGGCCAATCTTGATGCGCCGCTGGCATCACTGCCACGCTTTCAGGAACTGGTTGGCCGCATCGACACGCTGCTATTTACTAATCAAACCCTGCTAAGCAGCGCTGCACGAGGCCACGTAGCCAGCGGGCATGCCGCGCAAATTAAACAGGTGGTAACCGAAAACGCCATTCGCAGCGTGCAGCTGATGGTTGAGAGCATCGGTAATCACGCGCTGACGCGCCTCCACCCGTTACAACGTCACCTGCGTAACGTGCTATGCGGCCGCATTCATACGCCACAGGACGACGCCATTTTCACTTCAGTGGGTAAATTGGCACTGTCTGCAGAGAGCAATTCATCATGACGCTCAAATTCATGAATCTGGTTGGGGAGGTCGCCATAAATGGCGACCGAAGGATTGGCGAGATTCTCCGCTGGATGCGCAATCCTGCACACCCAGCATTTTCATCAGAAACGATAAGTCGCCGAAACCGAGAAGTTACGTGGCTCGCCGTACACGATGCCGCCGTTACCGACGTTGTTGTCGTACTCTTTGTCAAACAGGTTGTTGATGTTGGCCTGCAGCGAGACATTTTTAGTGACATCGTAACGTGCGAACAGATCAACCAGCGAGTAGCTGCCCTGACGTGCGCGCCAGGTACCATTGCCTTCCGGACCGGTAATATCGGTGTAAGTCTTCGACTGCCAGGTTACACCACCGCCAAGAGTCAACTCATCCAGCATTGGCAAGCGATAGCTGGTAAACAAGTTGAACGAGGTGCGCGGCAGCTGAGAATTGTAATTCTCGCCTTCGCGATCTTCCGCCACATAGCTGGTGCCACCAAAGGTCATCTGCCAGTTATCAGTCAGCGCGCCGTTCACTTCGAACTCTACGCCACGGCTGACAACGCCATTTTTACCTTCGTAGACGGTAATATTGTTGATCGTCTCGCCGGTCGCTTCGCCGACGTTATCCAGTTCGGTGCGGAACACAGAAATAGACGTGGTCAGGCGGCTGTTAAACCAGTCGGATTTCACACCCGCTTCGTAATTCTTGCCAATTACCGGTGCCAGGAAGGCTCCAGTTGCATCCTGATAATCCTGCGGCTGGAACACCGAGGTGTAACTGGCATACGCGGACCAGTTGTCGTAGAAGTCCCAAATCACACCACCGTACGGCGTGATGTTGTTCTTCTCCATCTCTTCGGTCAGCGTTTGACGATTCCAGTTGGTATAACGCGCGCCCAGAATCACATGCAGCGGATCGGCCAGCGAGATGCGCGTTGCCAGATAGGCAGATTTCTGACGCACCAGCTGCGTGTCCGATGCCGGTTCACGCGGGCTCCAGTCGGATTCCGGGAAATTACCGTTGTAATCGTAGAAGTTGCCCAGTTGCGCCGGAGAGATGTTGGTCCAGGCGCTGTAATATTTGTTGTCCTGACGGCTGTAATTCACGCCGAACATCAGCTCATGCTGACGGCCAAACATCTCGTAAGGACCGCTGGCGAAGGCATCCACCGCATCCACTTTACGCTTGCCGGTGTTGTAGCCGGTGCCGCCAACTGCGTCATAGTTGTAAAACGCCGGATACTGATTGACCGCAATGCCGGTGTCTTTATTGATATAGCCATCGATATACAGCTGCTTACTGTCGAGGAACATCTCATTGTGTGTGCCGTTAAGCGTGACGTTCCAGCCGTTATCAAAGTTCTGCTGCAGGTTAACAAAGACTTTTTTGTTTTCTTTGTTGTTGTAAGCCCAATCTGGCGCGGTGTTGTAACCACGACGAAGCTTGACTTGTGAACCGTCGGTGTACCAGCGCGGAGAACCGCCCCACATGGTTGAATCGGTATTGACCTGCGAGAACTCATAGCCAACGGATAATTTGGTGGAATCAGTCAGGTCGGCATCAACCACGCCATAGACGAATTTTTTATCTGCGCCATAGCGTTCAATAAAGCTGTTTCTATCTTCATAACCCGCCACCAGGCGACCACGCACGTTACCTTCGGCGGACAGCGGCGCAGAGATATCGGCAACATAACGCTGTTTGTTCCAGCTGCCATAGCTGGCTGAAACGCTGCCGGTGAACTCTTTGCTGTCGGCGTGCTTGCGCACCATGTTGATCGAAGCAGATGGGTTGCCTGGGCCAGTCAGCAAACCGGTGGCACCGCGCACCACTTCTACGCGCTCATACAGCGCCATATCGCTCTGCGCATCGCCGAGGTTCCAGCGTGAGGCGAAGGCGGTGGGAATGCCATCGGTCATATAGTTGTCGATCAGGAAACCGCGCGAATAGTAGTTGGTACGATCCATATCGCCCGAGACGCCGTGGATGCCGGTGGTGTTTTTCAGCACATCGTTCAGCGATTGCAGCTGTTGGTCTTCCATACGCTGCTTGCTAACGATCGAAACCGATTGCGGAATATCGCGCGCGGTGAGCGCCATTTTGGTCCCGGCACGCGTCACCGGTACGCTGTAATCCTGTGCCGCCTGCTGTTGCTGATCCGCATTCGCGCTGGCATCCACGTTCAGCGTCTGTTCGGTGTTGGTGGTCTCTGCTGCCTGCGCGATACCCGACGCAACCATCATAGCCAGTAAGGAGTGGCGCAATGCACGCTGCGGGGCATTGCCGGGTTTCCTGACGCGCAAATCACTGAAAGACATACAATTCCTCGATCAACTTTTCGTTATTTTTTTGCGGCACCACTGCTGACGTCTGAAAGAGGAACGACAGTAAGGAAGCCGTTAAGAAAGCAAATGAGAAATATACGCATTAAGGTTTACAATGCAAGAAAATGTTACCGGTTTACTGACACTTTTACACTTGGTTAAACGCCTTATTCATCAACGAGTAATAGTTGACAAGCGTTATTTTCAGGAAGGTTCATGCAAGGATTTTCGGCAACTATGTGAAATTGAACAGATTCCAGCACGCATCAGATTTGTAGGGTCGCCATTCATGGCGACCTTCACATACATCGCATTAAAATGCTGAATAATGCAGCAACTATTATTCTCATTACTCAAAAACATAACGTGAATAAGCCAAACAGCTTGAAAACGCGTCAGCCAATATAAAGAAACATCTGATCACCCGGATATTTTCCGGACAATTCTGTCTGGAACAGATTATTTTAATTTGCCAAAAAATCTCGTAGAATGCTCTCCTTTACACCAGTCAAATAAGTAATAAGGATTTATTCATGAGCGATGCACTTAACGCATTGAACAATCTTCGCACGCTGCGTGCCGAAGCACGTAATATTGAGGTTACAGCATTAGAAGAGATGCTGGAAAAATTCGCCGTGGTAGTCGCAGAACGCCGTGAAGAAGCGGAAGCAGAAATTGCAGCCCAGCGCGAAAAAGAAGAAAAACTGGCGCTGTACAAAGAGATGTTGTTGAAAGACGGTATCGATATTAGTGACCTGGCGCAATTAAATACCCAGGAAAGCAAACCTAAGTCGAAACGCGCGCCGCGTCCCGCAAAGTATAAGTTCATCGACGAACAGGGTAACGAGAAATTGTGGACCGGCCAGGGCCGCACGCCTTCCCCGATTAAAGCCGCACTGGAAGCTGGCGGTTCGATGGATGATTTCCTGATTTAATCGGCGCATGCAGTACAAAGTGTGAACATGAAAACGCAGCGCAAGTGCTGCGTTTTTTTTACTTATTATTTCTGCGCATTAATCTGTTTGATATACGCTTTTAAAACATCGTACACATAATCCTGGCAAGCGATACCGGTTTGCGCGTCGTATTTACCGTTGTTGGTGATGTTGTTAGATAACACACGAATACCGATAAACGGGATATTGAACAGCGATGAGATCTGCGCAGCCGACGCGGTTTCCATCTCCTCAACGGAGGTGTTGAAGTTCTCATGGAAGAAGCGAATACGGTCCAACTCGCTGTTCCACACATCAGCCGATCCGATCACGCCTTCCACAACTTTGCCTTGGGTGTAAGCCGGCATCGCCTGCTCAGCGGCTTTCATCAGCTGCGCATCGGCGGCAAACTGACGAATGCTGTGGGCATTTTTATCTTCACCTGCGCTGCCTTTTGAGGCCATCAAATCCATCGGTTTCCAATCAACGGAATTACTGCCCGCGCCCTGTAACTTGTGCGGCGTTTTAAACGCGCCGAGGTTGACCGAATATTTGCCCACGACAATGTCATAGACATGTAATGCCGGATCGTGACCGCCTGCAGTGCCCTGATTAATGATGGCTTTAGGTTTGAATTCCACTGCTGCAATCGAGGTTGCCGCCGCGACATTTGACATGCCTTTCAGCGTTTCAGAAACGATCACCGGATAACCTTCAACCGTGCCCTGCCAGAAACGCCATTCGCCAATCTGACGCTCTTTAGCATTTTCCAGTTTGGCGGCGAAATGCTCGGCTTCAACCGGCATTGCACCCTGAATAATGATCGGCGCCTGAGAAGTTTCTGTATTTGCCATAGCATGCAGCGGCGCGAAAATGGCCAGGCCGCTAATTAAAGCGATATTGAGACTTAAGGATGGTTTAGACATGAAATAATAACCGGAAATAATGAAAGGCGCATTATGCGGGATGAAACGCGGGTTGGAAAGTTGATAATTGACTCATAAAGTTATTGCGATAAGATGCCAGACAAAACCTAATAATTATCTGGCGCATCTGGCAGGAATTAGCTTAATGCCGCACAGGCCTGCGCAATTCTGCGGCCCGCCTCACGCACCGTCGCAATATCGGTGGCAATGGATAAACGGAAATAAGGTGACAAACCATACGCGCTGCCCGCCACGCCCGATACCCCGCTTTCCAGCAGATAATTTATTACATCCTGCTCAGTTTCAATCTTCTGTCCATCGGGACGCGTTTTACCCAATAAACCGGCGCAGCGGCAGAAAATAAAGAACGCGCCATCTGGGTTGAGCACGTCAATTTCCTGCACCGGCTGTAAGAACGCCATAATTGCATCGCGGCGATCCTGATAAGCCGTGCGTTGCGGCGGCAGGAAGTCGAGTCCACCGTTATACGCCGCCACCGCCGCAGCCTGGCTGACCGCGCTGGCACCGGAACTGTTTTGCGACTGCACCACCACCATCGCGTCGATCAAGGCTTTTGGCCCGGCACCAAAACCAATGCGCCAGCCGGTCATGGCGTAGGTTTTCGACACGCCGCCCACCAGCAAAATGCGCTCGGCTAAATCCGGCGCGACGTGCAGCAAGCTGACGTGTTCACGGCCATCAAACAGAATATGTTCGTAGAGTTCATCCAGCATGATCAGCACATCAGGATGATCGCGTAGCACCGTCGCCAGCGCAGTCAGCTCATCAGCGCTATACACCATGCCGGAAGGATTGCCGGGATTGTTCAGCACCAGCCAGCGGGTTTTGCTGGTAATTGCCTGCGCCAGCTGCTGCGGCTGCAACTTGTATTCCTGCTCAAGCGGACACTCCAACAGCACCGCTTCACCGCCGTTGAAACGCACGCTATCCGGGAACGTCGGCCAATACGGCACCGGTACAATCACCTCATCGCCTTCATTCAGCGTGGCGGCAAAGGCGTTGAAGATGATCTGCTTGGCACCGTTAGCGATGCAGATTTGCCCCAGCTCATAATCGAGCTGGTTCTCATTCTTCAGCTTGGCTATCACCGCTTTGCGCAGCGGCGTGGTGCCGTTGGTTGGCGTGTAGCGCGTTTCACCGGCTTCCATCGCCGCCACCGCCGCCTGACGAATATGCGCAGGCGTATCAAAATCTGGCTCACCGGTGGTGAGATCGAGAATATCGACGCCCTGCTCTTTTAGCTGGCGCGTCAGTTGACGCGCCGCCGCATTGGCAGAGAGCGACACGGACTGCACACGCTTTGATAAGGTGACCATGTTGTGCTCCTGAAGGGATTAAGCCACCGGCAAGCCGAGGTTTTCACGCAGCGTGGCGAACTCGTAATCATCCCGGAACAGGCCGCGACGGCGCAGTTCCGGGATTACCAGCTCAACAAACAGATCCAGCTGCTCGGACATAATCGCCGGCATGATATTGAACCCATCCGCGCCGCCCTCGTTCAGCCACAGCTCGAAATCATCGGCGATATCTTCGGCGGTACCGACAATCACGCGATGTCCACGTGAACCGGCCGCTACCGCCGCCAGCTCGCGCAGCGTCAGATTTTCACGCTTCGCCATGTCGGTCATCAGTTTGACGCGGCTCTGGTTACCTTCACCCAGCGGCACTTCTGGCACCGGACCATCCAGCGGGAACTGGCTGAGATCCATGCTGAAACGCAGCGACAGCTGACGCAGACCGTTTTCGATATCCACCAGCGTGTTGAGCTCTTTCCACAGCGCTTTGGCTTCTTCGCGCGTGTGGCCAACAATTGGCATCACGCCCGGCATGATCACCACGTGATCCGGATTACGTCCGGCGGCAATTACCTGATCTTTCTGCGAACGATAGAAGGTTTGCGCTTCTTCGAGGCTGGCCGCAGCGGTGAAGATCACTTCAGCGGTTTCCGCCGCCAGTTTCTGGCCATCGGCGGACGATCCTGCTTCGATGATCACCGGACGGCCTTGCGGTGAGCGGGTGATATTCAGCGGGCCTTGCACCTGGAAGTGTTCGCCCTGGTGGTTAATCGGCTGGATTTTGTCATCAACAAAGTACGCGCCGGTCTCTTTATTCGGCTGCACCGCGCCCTCTTCCCAGCCGGCCCACAGTTTTTCCGCTACTTCGAGGAATTCACGCGCCCGCGCATAACGCTCGGCGTGGTTCGGCATATCGTTGCGGCTGAAGTTGCGCGCCACATCGGTGGAGAACGAGGTCACCACGTTCCATGCGGCGCGACCACGGCTGATATGGTCCAGCGAAGAGAAGCTGCGCGCCATGGTGAACGGATCGCTGAAGGTGGTGGACGCGGTGGCCGCCAGACCGATGCGTTTAGTGTTGACCGCCAGCGCCGACAGCATGGTCAGCGGCTCCAGGCGCGCCATGGTCGATGGCAGGCGATACATGCTGGTGGCCAGCGCATCGCCGACGAAGAACAGATCGAATTTACCGGCTTCGGCTTTTTTTGCGATAGTGATCAGCCAGTCAATGTCAGTCGGATCGCCGAGTTTTTCCGTCAGGCGCCAGCCGCTGACGTGTTGTCCTACTGGCTGCACGAAAAGGCCTAAACGGATGCGGCGTTGTTGTTGTGAGTTAGCCATTAATTTGTCCTGGTCAATAAAAAGTGGTGCGATTAAAAAGTGTTCTCGGTCGCCAGCAGCGCCTGTTCCAGCGCATCAGCAGAGATGCGGAATGGCAGACGTTCGGCGCTGGCCGCCGGGAATTTAATTTGTTCCGCGATAGTGCGGATCGTTGCCGCGCGGTCGCCGGTTAACGGTGCTAAGGTCAGCGGCATGTCGTACTCACGCAGCAGCGCCAGCAAATCGGCATCCGGCACGCCGTTATGTTCAATCAGCGATTGCACCAGCAGGCTGTAACCCACTTTTTCGCCGTGCAGCCATTCGTGCAGCTCCGGCTGATACGTCAGACGATTGTGAATGGCGTGGGCAAAACCCGGCGTGGGCAACACATCGCGCACGCTGTTGGCTAATCCGGCCAACACGATGTTGGCATCGATGATTTTCACCAGCTCCGGCGTGACAATCTGCTGTTCGTTAGCCGCAACCGCCGCTGCACCCAGCTCGCGATAGAGATCCAGTGCGCGTTTGGCAGTCATTACTTTGAGATCCAGCGCCAGATCGTGGGGATTGTTACGCTGATAAGGATAGAACTCGTAATATTTGGCCAGCGCATCAACGATGCCGGCTTTCAGATAACGCACGTCGCTGCGCGCGATAATCTCGCTATCCACCAACACCAAATCCGGCATTTTACCCAGCGGCTGGCTGCGCACATGGCCGCCCTGCTCATTGTAAACAATCGCTACCGGCGACCAGGCCGCGCAGGTTGCGGCAACCGTGGCGAAGTTGATCACGTTGAGATTGGGCAATTGGCTACCCACCGCTTTCGCCGCATCCAGCACGCGTCCGCCACCGACCGCAAACAGCAGTTCAACGCCCTGCTGCTCGACATTTTGCTTCAGGGTTGCAATCGCGGCATCGGTGCATTCACCGATCAGATACTCTATTTCCCAGCGAATAGCATTGGCTTCAAGGCTGTGGGTTAATTCCGGATTAACCGCCTGCCAGGCGCGAGGAGAAGTAAAGATGCGAATATGGGAAGCGTAAGGTTTGATAAATTCACCGGCGCGCGCACGCAAACCGGATTCATGTGCATATGCACGCGGAGATTTGATCGCTAACACGGCGTCACCCTGATTAAGAATAAGGCTATAACGGATTAAATTAAGATAATTCAGAGGGTTAATACAGAATAGTTATAGCGCTATGTATTTTCTGCATACTACGGTAAATAACGATTTAAGCAATGCAAAAGGGGTGATTTCATTTTCACAAATTCGCATTAGCTTAGTTATTTTTCACATATAGCGGGGAATGGCTTTGCTGGTAGTCTGATCTCTTTTGTATGAATGCCTGTTAGGTCGCCATTAATGGCGACCCTACAAAAGCGCATATTTTCCCGGGGATATCTATGTCACTTGAATTTCGTCAGGTCAGAGAAGACGAGGTGGAAACCTATCAGGCGCTGATGCATGCCGCGTATGCGCCTACGCTGGCACTGGGCATCAAGTTTGATGCCGCTACCGCCGACCTTGCCAAAACGCTGCGTCATCTGCAAAGCAACGGTGTTTATGCCCTGTATGCCGATGAGGTGATGGTCTCATCCGTTACCGTACGTTATCCGTGGGGACCGCTGCCCGGCCCGTTTGGCCTGCCGCACATCGGCTGGTTTGGCGCGCATCCCGATTATCCCGGCAAGCAATATGGCCGTCAGGTGCAGGATCGCCTTGAGCAGGAGATTCTGCTGGGCCAATTACGCGCGCCTGCGGTGTCGCTCGGCACCGCCACCAGCCATCCGTGGCTGATCGAGATGTACAAAAAGCGCGGTTTCCAGCTGATGCACACCACCGATCTTGGCAAAGGCCACATTACGCAATATATGAAGAAAGTATTGGATGAAGCCGCCCACGATGCGTGGTTAACACGCCAGGCGGCGCAACAAGGAGTAACAGCATGAGCCAATCACTCGACACCTTAGGCGAACAGCTGATCGCTTTCCGCCATGAACTGCACCGTTTTCCTGAGCTCTCCAATCAAGAGTTTGAAACCACCGCACGTATTCGCCAGCAATTAGAGAAACACCATATTCGCGTGCTGGATCTGCCGCTCAAAACCGGTTTAGTCGCGGAAATAGGTCGTGAAAACGGTCCGCTGATGGTGCTACGTTCTGACATCGATGCGCTGCCGATTGAAGAGCAGTCGGATGTGAGCTTCCGTTCTGAACGTCCCGGCGTGATGCACGCCTGCGGCCACGACTTCCACAGTTCGGCGGCGCTGGGCGCGGCGATTCTGCTCAAACAGCAGGAAGATACGCTGCCAGGTCGCGTGCGCATTCTGTTCCAGGCGGCGGAAGAGACCGGCCAGGGCGCGCCCGATGTGATCGCTACTGGCGCGCTGGATGATGCGGTGGCTATTTTCGGCATCCACAACGATCCGTCTCTGCCGCCAGGCGTGGTTGGCAGCAAAGCCGGTCCGTTAACGGCGGCGGTTGATCGCTTTGATATCAGCATCACTGGCATTGGTAGCCACGCCGCTAAACCGCATGAGGGCAACGATCCGATTGTGATTGCTGCGCAAATTATCTCGGCGGCGCAAACGCTGATCAGCCGCAATGCGCCATCCGGCGATAACGCGGTGGTCTCGATCACCCAGATTCATAGCGGCAGCACCTGGAACGTGATTCCGGATAGCGCCTGGCTGGAAGGCACGGTGCGCTCCTTCTCACAGAAGACGCGCGAACGTCTTGAACAGCGCTTCCGTGAGATCGTGCAAGGTATTGGCGCTGCCTTTGCCGCCGAGGTGAAATTCAACTGGCATGCAGGCCCGCCTTCGGTGGTGAATGACGCGCACTGGGCCGATTTTGCCTTGCAGCAGGCCAGCGCCAGCGGCTTTGAGGCGCGCGTGGTGGAAGCCAGCCCAATTGGCGAAGATTTTGCGTTCTATCAGCAACAACTGCCAGGCGCATTCATGATGATTGGCACCGGCGAGCCTTATGCGCTGCACCATCCGGCGTTTCGCATTAATGATGATGTGCTGCTGCCGACGTCGCGCTATCTCGCCAATCTGGCGGTCGCGGCTCTCAAGAGCGTGAGCTGATGAACCTGACTGCCGCGCTGGCTGAGCGCATTGTTCACAGCCAACCTGACGACCTTGCACGTGCTGCCGCACGCCAGGGCGTGCGTGATTTCCTCGCCGTCAGCTGGCCGGTATTGCAAGGCCAGGTGCCGGATAGCGGTTTACCGGCGCTGCGCAGCGTATATGGCGACGGCAGCGCGCGATCTCACGCGCTGCTGCTCGGTTATGCCAGCCACGCGTTGGATTACGATGATTTTCACGCGGATTTTCGCGGACATCCCAGCGTGGTGATTCTGCCCGCGCTGTTTGCCTGGCAGCAGCTGCAGCCTTCTGAGCTGGATCAGTTCCTTGATGCCTACGCGATTGGCGTTGAAGTCGCCGGACGTTTAGGTCTCGCCGTCAGCCAGCAGCATTACGCCTTAGGTAATCACAATACCGCGACACTCGGCACGGTTGCCGCCGCCGCCGCGCTGGCGCGGTTGCTGGCTTTAGATGTCTCTGCCACCGCGACGCTGATCGGCATCGCCACCACGCAGGCCAGCGGTTTACGCGCGCAGTTTGGTTCGGCGGTGAAGCCGCTGCACGCGGGGTTTGCGGCAGAACGCGCGGTGACCGCCGCCCAGCTTACGCTGGCGGGTTTTGATGGTAAGCAGGATGGCGTGATCGAAGCATTTATCTCTGCCACCAGCAACGGCCAGGCGCAGCCGGAAAAGCTGATTGAGAACTGGGCGCAGCCGTGGCGCATTGTTACGCCTGGACTGGAGTTCAAACCCTTCCCCACCTGCGCCGGTACGCACAGCGCCGCCGAAGCCACGCGCATCTTGCGCAATGAATGGCTGGCTAGCGGTAAATCACTGGAAACATTGCTGCAAAGCATTAGCGAGATTAGCGTGGCGTTTCCGCCGGGCGGCGATATTGCCGCATCGGTGCGTGTGCCGACCAACGGCATTGAAGCGCGTTTCAGTCTGGAATACGTGATTGCCGCGATGCTGATTTATGGCGATTTACGCTTGCAGGATTTTGCCGAAGGCGAGTTGAATCAGGAAGTGATGCCGCTGGCGGCTAAAGTACTTCGTATGCCAGATGAAAATGCGCCACCGGATGCGATTAACCCGGCGCTGCGTTTTCATCTGGTGACGATTAGGCTACGCGATGGCTTGCAGTTGCAGCATCACCGCACGCGTCAGCAATCGCTGGCCGATGCGGTGGATGTCGCAGGCAAGCTGCGCGCGGCACTGCAGCAGGAATCCCCGCAACGCCAGCAACAACTGCTAAACAGCAGCGAGCTGGCTAGCAGCGCGCATCTGGCGCAATTAACCCAGCTGCTGGGTTAGAGCGTTTCAACCGGCTCCAGCGCATCCTGAATGGCATCGGCCAGATTTGCGATCTCATTGGCAACCGCCTGCAAATCCCACGATGCCTTTGATCCGCTGGCAGAGGTTGAGGCGCTAACTGACTCTTTTGCCACCGCTAATGCCGCCGCAACCGCAACGGTGCGTTTATGCTGCTCAACCGTGACGCCAATCGCTGGCTGTGTGAAATAGTCGTTGACCATCGTATCTCTCCCTTAAGTGTTAAAAAAATAAATGAATCCTGGAGAGGTATTATGGGGGAATTACAGCAGAGTGCACTCTAAATAGTGAGCCGCCAGCGGCGGCTCGACCCATTTTCAGATTTTAGGTTGCTGATCTTCAGGGAATTCAGTATCGCGGGGTAAATCATCATCTTCGTCGGGTAATGTTTCATCATCACCTGGTAGTGGAATTACATCATCATCATCTGGACGTTCTGACATAGGACCCTCCGTAAACCCGAAGTGGGTTAATTAAAGTGTAGTGATGAAAAAAATTAATACTCGTGCTTCTTTTCAATATGTGAGTTAAGCGTAAGAATTAGTTTAACTATGTCATTTTATTTTAACTTTGCCGCTTCACTTAATTACGCAAAACTCACGCTAGGCTTATTTTCTTTTCAGCTCAGTGATTTGCGTTAAGCTAAAGCGTGGTTATAATTTTAATTAGTTTTAATATTCATTTAATAGGCCGCCATTAATGGCGACCCTACAATGTAGTTAATTTCTTTTATTTACTTCACTTTCCTGAATTTTATTCCGGGGGAACACCATGCCGCCATTTTCCAGCTTTTGGCAAGCCGGTTATGAGGGAGCGGATCATATCAATCCCTTCGGCGAACGGCTTTCAATGAATGCGCTGACCGACCATTTATCGCAATACCACAACGATTACGCCGCGCTGCAGCAGTTTGGCATAACCTCGGCCCGTGAAAGTATTGGCTGGCGACTGGCGGAAATGGAACCGCACGCCACACTCGAAAGTTTAAAAAAACGCATGAATTCAGCGCGCTCATTTGGCATGCAAATTAACTGGACCTTTTGCCATTACGGCTGGCCGGACGATTTAACCTTATTTTCCAGCGAATTTGTGCCGCGCTTCGCCGCTTTTTGTCAGCGCATAGCGCTTTTTCTCGCGGAATATTATGAAGAGGCACCGATTTATTCACCGATGAATGAAATCTCGTTTATGGCATGGGGAATTTCTGTCGGCCTGTTTGGCAATAATGCACACAGCGATCCCGATGAGATTAAACGTCAATTAATTCGCGCCACGCTAGCAGGTTGCGCTGCTATTCGCCGCGCCGATCCGCGTGCACGTTTCCTGCACTGCGACCCGATTATTCATGTGGTGCCGGATGAAGACAGCGATGCGTGTCGGCAGCGCACCCGCGATATCAACGCGTCGCAATATCAGGCGTGGGACATGATCGTCGGTTTGCGCGAACCGGAGCTCGGCGGCAAGCCGCACTACCTCGATGTGGTTGGTGCCAATTATTACCACGGCAATCAGTGGCTCACCGGGTCCGGCTGTCGGCTGGAGTGGCATCTGGGCGATGCGCGCCGCGTGCCGCTGCATCCGCTGCTGACGCAGTTAACCGAACGTTACCAGCGGCCCATTTTGCTGGCGGAAACCAGCCACGTCGGCAGCGGACGCGCCGCCTGGCTTACCCAAGTGACCGCCGATGTCGCGCAAGCCCAACTCAACGGCAGTGATATTCGCGGCATCTGCCTCTACCCGATTATTGATCGCCCGCTTTGGGAAGATCTGCAGGACTGGCCACGCAGCGGATTGTGGGATGTCGATCCTCACAAAAAGCGCCTGCTGAACCCGGTTTATGCCGCGTCATTACAGCAATCACAACGAGTATTAGCCCGTTTTCAGAGACTTATCATCCCAAACAGCAGGCCAGAGGAAAGCACCATGCAACAATCCGTATTAGTGGTATTCAGTCATTTACGTTGGGGATTTGTTTTTCAACGTCCACAGCATCTGTTGTCGCGCCTCGCCCAGTGCCACCGCATTGTGTTTATCGAAGAACCGATTTATCAGCCCGGTGAAGCCGCGTTACGCCACTATCAACCGGCACCGAATGTGACGGTGATCGAGCCGCATACCGATGTGGCCGCGCCCGGCTTCCACGACAGCCAAATCGCTGTGCTGCAGCCGCTACTGGCCGAGCTGCTGGATCACGATGAAACGCCGCTGGTGTGGTTTTACACGCCGATGGCGCTGCCGCTTTTGGCCTGCTTCACCCCGAGCGCGATTATCTATGACTGCATGGATGAGCTTTCCGCCTTTAATCAGGCACCGCGTCAACTGCAGCAGCGTGAATCGGCGCTGTTGAGCCGTGCTGATTTGGTGTTTACCGGCGGCACCAGCCTGTATGAAGCGAAGAAACATCGCCATCCGCAGGTTTACTGCTATCCAAGCAGCGTCGATGCGGGACATTTTGAACAAGCGCTGGACCGCACTAACGGCCATCCGCTGCAGGAAAACCTGCCCAAGCCGCGCCTCGGCTATTACGGCGTGATTGATGAACGCCTCGACCTGACGCTGATTGCCGCGCTAGCAGATGCGCATCCTGACTGGCAGATCGTGATGGTCGGCCCGGTGGTAAAAATTGACGTCGCCAGCCTACCGCAGCGCAGCAATCTGCATTGGTTTGGACAGCAACCTTACGCCGCCTTGCCGCACTTTCTCGCTGGCTGGGATGTGTGCCTGATGCCGTTCGCGCTCAATCCATCGACGCGTTTTATTAGCCCGACCAAAGTGCTGGAATACATGGCGGCGCAGCTGCCGATCGTCAGCACCGCGATTGCCGATGTGGTGCGCCATTACGCCGAGGTGGTGAGCATCGCCGATTCTCATCAGAGCTTTATTCAGGCCTGCGATGCCGCGCTCAACATGCCGCTCGAAACCCGCTATCAGCTGGCGAAAAACATGGCGGCACGCGTTGCGGCAACTTCGTGGGATCGCACCGCTGAAGAGATGCAGGCGCATATCGTGGCGCTGACGAAACGCCCGATTTCCCAGCCCGACGTGGCCGCCGCCCGTCCACCAGTGCAGGCGCACAATACTGTTGAGTGCTTGATTCTCGGTGCCGGGCCAACCGGATTGAGCGCCGGTTATCACTACGGCGCGGGCGCGGTGGTGCTGGAGAAAAATGCCAGCGTGGGCGGCTGGTGCCGTTCGGTCGAGGATCAGGGATTCACCTTCGATCACGCCGGCCACATTATGTTCTCCAACGATCCTTACGTGTTGCGTTTGTACGACATCCTGCTGGGCGACAATCAGCACTGGCAAACGCGTGAAGCCTGGGTTTACAGCCATGATGTTTACACCCGTTATCCGTTCCAGTCGGCACTGCACGGTTTGCCCGCCGAGGTGATTGGCGAGTGCGTGTTGGGTGCGATTGAGGCGCGCTATGCTTCACCTCCCGCTTTGCAGGCAGTCGCCACCGAAGCGCGTCGCGACTGCTGCGCCGATGGCGCCATCCCGGATGGTGAAACCTTGGCCTGTCCGCCGGAAAGCGAAGATTTTGAGAGCTTCATTTTCCGTACCTGGGGCAAAGGCATCGCGCGACATTTCGCCCTGCCGTATAACCAGAAACTGTGGAAAACCCCGCTGGTGAATATGGAGACTTCATGGCTCGGCGGACGCGTGCCGCTGCCGGATTTGGAGCAGATCATCTCCGGCGCGCTGGCGCCGCTGGATAAGCCGGTCGGTCCCAACGCGCGCTTTGGCTATCCGCTGCGCGGCGGTTTTCAGGCGCTGATGGAAGGATTTCTGCCCCATCTGAATTGCGCGCTGGAGATGGAAGCGGACGTCAGTGATATCCAGCCGCTGCAACGGCGCGTGCTGTTGCGTGATGGTCGCCAGTTCCATTATGACCAGATGATCAGCACCCTGCCGCTGCCGGAGCTGGTGCGGTTGATGGGCAGCTTTGCGCCCGAGGCGGTGCAGAAAGCGGCGCAGCAGTTGCGCCATATCTCGGTGCGCTGCGTCAATCTGGGCATTGGCCGCGCGGATATCAGCGACAAGCACTGGATTTACTATCCCGGCAACACGCTGTTCCATCGCATCTTTTTACAGGGCAACGCCAGCCCGCACTGTAATCCACAAGGCGGTTTTGGCCTGACCTGCGAAATGACCTATCGCGCCGATCAGCCGCTGCCTTGTGAAGGTGATGCGTTGATTGAACGCTGTATCGCTGATTGTATTCGGGTCGGCATCATCAATGCCGATGATGAAATCGTGACCGCCAGTGAAGTGGATATGCCGTACGCCTATGTAGTGTATGACCATCAACGCACCGCTAACGTTACACTCATTCGCAGCTGGCTGGCGACGCAAGGCATCCATCTTTCCGGGCGCTACAGCGAGTGGGAATATTACAACTCGGACCACGCGTTCCTCGCCGGAAAACGTGCAGCGGAAACGGTGAAAGAATTGACGCAAAACCGGAAAACCACGGCATGAGATGAAAAAGCGGGTCAGTTAAGGGGCAATTGGTCGCCATGAATGGCGACCCTACGAATGTTGAGTGAGTTTTCAGCGTTTCAACGCGGATCAATCAAATCCACCACCATCGACAGGATTTCGTCCATGATGTGTGGTTCAACTTTCGCGGCAAAACTCGTCTCTTACTGCCTGATTGAACTTACGAATCTCGGCCTGATCAATGCCAGCTAACAGTTGGTCAATTGTTTTCCTGCCTCGTGCAATCCGGTTAACAGGTTTGATGTTGATTGACTCGTCAGTTGTAGTGACATCCAGCTCAATCCCCACATGCCAACCGGCTTTGGTCGCAATATCACTGGGAATTGTTAGCACGAGGTTTTCACCTTGCTGACGCATTTTGGTTAAGGCCATATATCACTCCAAAGTGAGCATTAATGCTCACATCCTTTGCCGGTCGCCATGAATGGCGACCCTACGAGAATGATAATGTATTTGGCGGATTAAACGCCTGTACCGGCGTCACTTCACCTTGATATTTCCGCACCTGTACCACGGTGATTTGCCCGCTGCAGCCTTGTGCCAGCGACGAGGTGCCGATATCCAGCGTCAGCACATTAGGATTGCCGTGACGACACAGAGGACGCAGCGCGGTGGGATCGACCGGATCGTACCAGGCGCCGGTCGGCAACTGCACCACGCCGCGCATAATGGATTCGGTCAAACGCGCACTGGCGAGTACGTGGCCGCGCGCGTTATAGAGCTCGATGATATCGCCATCGTTAATACCCAACGCGGCCGCATCAGCCGGATGCAAACTGCACACTTCGCGGCCATCGCGTTTACCGCTCAGGCTGTAATCCCCAAAATCGAGCTGGCTGTGCAAGCGCGTCGCCGGCTGATTGGCAATCAGCCAGAAGGGATGATCGGCATTCGGTTGCTGCTGCGGCTCGCGCCATACCGGATGACCGGGACAGTTTTCATAATTAAAGCTGGCGATGGTGGCGGAGAAAATTTCGATTTTCCCACTCGGCGTCGGCAGCGGCGACGCTTCTGGATCGGCGCGGAACGCGTTAATCATGCGGCCGCCATCTTTCAGCTGCGGCAGCTCCAGCACGCCTTGTTGCCAGAACTTCTCGAAGTCGGGGATCTCAACCTGATGCGCCGCCAGCTTCTGTTGCAGCTGAGCGTAATGATGCTGCAACCAGCCGCGCGTATCGCGTCCTTCGGTAAAGGCTTCTTCCCGCCCTAAACGGCGTGCCAGCTCGGTGAAAATCGCGTAATCATCTTTGGCTTCGCCGAACGGCTGCGACACCGGCTGCATGGCAAACAAATGGCGATCGGTAGGTGCGCCGCCAATGTCTTCGCGCTCCAGCGTCATGGTGGCGGGCAAGACGATATCGGCATGGCGCGCGCTGGCGGTCCAGGCGATTTCATGGACGATCAGCGTATCCAGCTGGCAGAAAGCCTGACGCAGGCGCGCGAGATCCTGATGATGGTGGAACGGATTGCCGCCCGCCCAATATGCCAGACGGATGTGTGGATAGGTTAAGCGGCGGCCATTGTAGTCAAATTGTTTGCCGGGATTGAGCAGCATATCGGCGATACGCGCTACCGGAATCAGGCGATCGATGCCGTTCTTGCCCTGCGGCAGTGCCGGGAAACTCACCAGATTGTGATGCTTGCCGTAATGGCCTAGCGCGCCAAGCGCATAGGTGTAGCCACCGCCCGGCAAGCCCGGCTGACCGAGCGCGGCCGCCAGCACCAATCCCAGCCATACCGGTTGTTCGCCGTTTTCGGCGCGCTGCAAGGCATGCGCCACCGTCACCAGCACGCGTTTGCCGTGCAACTGGCGGGCGAAATCCCTGATGAACTCCGCGCTGACGCCGCAAATTTCTGCTGCCCACGCCGCATCGCGCGGCGTGCCATCTTCTTCGCCACGAATGTAGGCCGCCATTTCTGGCCAGCCCACGGTGTAGCGCGCGAGGAAAGCCTCGTCGGTCAGCTGTTCTGCGATCAATACCGATAACACGCCAAGGATGAAGGCCGCGTCAGTGCCCGGTCGCAGCGCCAGCCATTCGCCCTGCGCTTCCTCAGGCAGATCGCTTTTCAGCGGGCTAACCGAGATAAAGCGCGTGCCACGCTGCGCCGCCTGCTGCATAAAGCCGCGCTCGGTGTGTTCGCTCAAGCCGCCGCTGGCGACCTGTGAGTTTTTTAATGCTAAACCGCCAAATGCCAGCACGATTTCGCTGTGCTGGGCGATCTCTTCCCAACTGACGCCGCGACGGGCAATTTCATTCATGTCGCCGACGATATGTGGCAGCAACACCGACGCAGAGCCGGAGCTGTAGCTGTTAACCGAGCGCACGTAGCCGCCGAGCGTGGTGTTGAGGAAGCGATGCACCTGACTTTGTGCGTGGTGGAAGCGCCCCGCGCTTGACCATCCGTAAGAGCCGCCGAAGATGCCTTCCGGGCCATAAGTGTCGCCGACGCGTTGCAGTTCGCGCGTTACTAACGCGTAAGCGTCATCCCAGCTCACCGCGACGTACTCATTGTTGCCACGACGATCGTCCGGGCCTGGTCCGTTCTCCAGCCAGCCACGACGCACCATTGGACGGGAAACGCGCGCCGGATGGTTTAATGCAGTGCGGAAATTTTGCAGCAGCGGACTGGGATCGGGATCGCCCTTAAACGGTTCGATGGTGAGCCGATCGCCCTGTTGCTGGGCATGAAAAGCGCCCCAATGGGCGCTGTGCATTACCGGTTTTTGCGTCATCACTGTTCCTGGCATCAAAAAAGAAAAACGGTGCTTAAAGCACCGTTGCAATAAAGTTTCTTACGCGCCCGTTTTCCGGGTCGTCGAGCACTTGCTGGGTTGGCCCCGCCGCCACGATTTTGCCGCTTTCCATAAACACAATGTTGTCGGCTACCTCGCGCGCAAAACCAATCTCGTGGGTGACCACCACCATGGTGATGCCAGAGTGCGCCAGCTGTTTAATCACCTGCAGCACTTCGCCAACCAGTTCGGGGTCGAGCGCTGACGTCGGTTCATCAAACAGCATCACGCCGGGATCCATCGCCAGCGCGCGAGCAATCGCCACACGCTGCTGCTGTCCGCCGGAGAGATTCTGCGGCCACTCTTCTTCGCGGCCTGACAAACCCACTTGCTTCAGCAGCGACAGCGCTTTGCTGGTCGCCTGCTGACGGCTCTGCTTCTTCACGCGCATCGGCGCATCCACAATGTTCTGCAATACGGTGCGGTGCGGGAACAGGTTAAACTGCTGGAACACCATGCCGATTTCGGCACGCTGACGCGCAACCTCACCGCTGCTTAACTCGTGCAGCGCCTGGCCTTTCTGCTTGTAGCCGATGATCTCGCCGCCGATGCGAATGGTGCCGCCATCCAGTTTTTCCAGATGGTTAATGCAGCGCAGCAGCGTGGATTTCCCGGAACCGGATGGCCCAAGGATCACCGTGACTGAACCGGCAGGAATATCCAGGTTCACTTCATCTAGAATGGTGACGCCAGAGAAGCGTTTGGTGACTTTACGTAATGCGATCGCCTCACCCATTGCTGACGCTCCTTTCTGCTTTCGCCGCTGAAAAACCCGGCAGCGATTTCAGCAAACTGCGTTTTTCCCGGCGTGTGACGCCACGCCCAAAATAGCGTTCCACATAGAACTGACCGACTGACAGCACCGAGGTCATCAGCAGATACCACAAGGTTGCCACCAGCAGCAGCGGAATCACTTCATAGGTGCGCTGGTAAATAATCTGCGCCGAGAACAGCACGTCCTGCAGCGAGATCACGGACACCACCGCCGTGGTTTTAAGCTGACCAATGATTTCGTTGCCGGCTGGCGGCATGATGGCGCGCATCGCCTGCGGTAGCACGGTGTGACGGAAAATCTGTGAAGGGCGATAGCCAAGCGCACGCGCGGCTTCCAGTTGGCCGTTGCCGACGCTCTGGATACCGGCACGCACAATTTCAGCGGCATAAGCGGATTGGTGCATCACCAGCGCGATCACCGCCGCACTGAATGGGCTGACTAACGCATTAGATTGCGTGCTCCAGATTTCGCCGAGGCCCGGAATCGACAAGGCGATGGTGGGATAAAGCGCCGCGATGTTGTACCACAGGAACAGTTGCACCAGCATCGGCACACCACGGAAGAACCAGGTATAAAACCAGCTCACCCCCACCAGTACCGGATTGGAGGAGAGGCGCATCAGGGCCAGCACCGTACCAAAAGCAAAACCCAGCACCACAGAGATCGCGGTGAGCTGCAGCGTCATTAATACGCCTTGCAGGATCGATTCGCCGGTAAAGTTCTCCGCAATCACGCTCCATTCGAAGCGTGGATTGTTAATCATCGAGTTCGCCATCGCCACCACGCACAACAGCACCACCAGCGCACTCAGCCAGCGTCCGTAGTAACGTTTGCCGACGATTTTCAAATCGCCGGTGTGGTCGTGAAAATCACTCATTGAAAGATTTCCTGATTGCGTTTGGCTTCTTTAACAGCGCCAAAGCCGATGCCCCAGTTGTCGAGGATCTTGTTGTAGCTGCCATCTTTGATCAGCGAGTTCAGCGCGGCCTGCACGGCGGGCTCCAGCGCAGAATCTTTCGGGAACGCAACGGAAACTGGCGCATCGTGTACGGTGATTTCGCCGCTCATGGTCAGCGGTTTGATCACTTTCACCTGCCACAGCAAGCCTTCATACGGGCCAAGGAACATCGGCACGCGACCGCTTACCACCGCCTGCACACCAGCTGGACGATCCGGGAAGACGGAGACTTTGATTGGCTTTTTACCCGCCGCTTCACAGGCTTTGCTGGCGTCTTCAAGGCGCGTGACCTGCGTGGTACCGGAACCGGCACCCACTTCTTTACCGCATACGTCAGCCAGTTCTTTGAATGGTGCGATGTTGGCATCTTTACGCGAGATAATGCCGAGGCGGCTGGCATCGTAGTAACCGACGAAGTCGATGATTTTGGCACGCGCTGGCGTGGCGTTGATGTTGGAGAGCGCCACATCGTAACGACCGGTTTTCAGGCCAGGAATGATGTTGTCGAATCCGCCGGTGTCGCGCCACTGAACCTGGATTCCCAAGCGTTCGCCCACGGCATTCATGATATCGATTTCACGACCGGCCAAGGTTTTGTTGTCTTCTTTATAGAAGGTGGTTGGCGGCGTGTTGGGGTTGGTTCCGGCAACAATGTAGCCACGTTTCACCACATCCGCCGGCAGCAAACTTTTCAGCGCGGGATCGGCCTGCACGTGGATTGAGCTGTCAGTTGGGACGGATTCATCGGCGGCGAACGCGGTGTGTGCACTCAGCGCGAGCGCAAGAATTGTCATGCCTTTGGCGAATTTCACTGGAACCTTTCTCCTGATTTATAAAAAGTTTCCCCACAGGGAAAAGGCGTTGAGGTAGCGATGGTTTTGTCTCCTGACTCACCTCGCGCGAAAGGCGCGTGGCGGAAGGAATTGTCATCCTCAGAACGTCCCGCTGAACATTCTCTGGAAGATAGATAACAATCACAAATGCGAAAAAAACATATCTATTGCCGAAATATGGCAATAGCCGCAAGCACGGTTGCAAGGCGGGATTTCCGCACCAGTTTGGCATCCAAGACTCAACAGAATTCAGAATTTGCTAATGAATCAATAGCCTGCTTATCCAATATTCATCGATACATTTCTTCTTACTCATAACGGATTCATCTAAGCAATTTAGGCGTTCCCTTCCCCGCAACGCGTACTCCGCAACGGAAAATCCTTTGTAAAGGTTTGTATTGTCAGGCTTGTTGCCGTCTCGCTGAATAGACAATGAGAAACGTTATCATTATCATGCGCATTTACTTACAATTGTTAACTTAACAGGGAGAAAACTTAAGTGAATGTAACCATGCGTGGCAAAAAGCGTCCAATTGCGCTTTTTTTAGCGGGAATGCTAACGTCGCCAGCCTTTGCAGCTGAAACCACAGAAAAGCTGGCTGACGATGAATCAATGATCGTCACCGCCGAGCAGGAGCTCAAACAGCAACCGGGCGTGTCCACCATTACGGCTGAAGACATCAAGAAAAATCCCCCTGTTAACGATCTATCCGACATCATCCGCAAAATGCCCGGCGTAAACCTCACCGGTAACGGTGCCAGCGGCAGCCGCGGCAATAACCGTCAAATTGATATCCGTGGCATGGGCCCGGAAAACACCTTGGTCATGATCGATGGCGTGCCGGTTTCTTCGCGTAACTCAGTGCGTTACAGCTGGCGCGGCGAGCGTGATTCACGCGGCGATACCAATTGGGTGCCAGCGGAAATGGTGGAGCGCATTGAAGTGATTCGTGGCCCAGCCGCTGCACGTTACGGTTCTGGCGCGGCAGGCGGCGTGGTGAATATCATTACCAAGCGTCCAACCAATGACTGGCACGGCTCGCTGTCGCTCTACACCAGCCAGCCGGAAAACGATAAAGAAGGCGATACGCGACGCGCTAACTTCAATCTCAGCGGCCCGCTGGCCGGTGATGCCTTGACCATGCGTCTGTACGGCAATATTAACCGTACCGATGCCGATGCGTTCGATATCAACACCGCCGAAAACGGTTCTTACGCGGCGGGCCGTGAAGGCGTGCGCAATAAAGACATCAATACCGTGCTGTCGTGGAAAATCACGCCGCTGCAAATTGTCGACTTCTCTTACGGCTACAGCCGTCAGGGCAACATTTACGCCGGTGATACGCAAAACAGTAACAGCAACGCCAGCACCGACGGTTTAGTCGAATCGCTGTACGGCGATGAAACGAACCGCATGTATCGCCAAACCTACGGCATTGCGCACAACGGAATCTGGGATTGGGGAACCTCGAAGCTCAACTTCAACTACGAGAAAACCAATAACACGCGTCTGCAGGAAGGCACTGCTGGTCGTACCGAAGGGATGATCAACAGCGATACGTACGCTACCAGCCGTTTGGAAAGCTATCGCGCGGGCGGAGAGATCAACTTCCCGTTGCAGCTGCTGGTTGATCAAACCGTGACGCTGGGCGCGGAGTGGAACCGCGACGAGCTGAACGATCCGGCATCAATGCTGGCGTCCAACGCGAGCGGCGTCAATCTGCCAGGCAGCTCTGGCGATCCGTCGCAGCGCAGCAGTAAGAACAGCGCTACCATCAGTTCTCTGTTCTTCGAAGACAACATTGCTGCCACCGATACCACCGAAGTGATCCCAGGCCTGCGCTTTGATTATCACGATCAGTTTGGTGCCAACTGGAGCCCAAGCCTGAACGTTTCACAAGGGTTAGGCGACTACTTCACCCTGAAAGCCGGTATTGCGCGGGTGTTTAAAGCGCCGAACCTCTATCAGTCAACGCCGGGTTATCTGCTCTCGACGCGTGGCAACGGCTGCCCGATTGGTCTCAGCCAATGTTATCTGCTGGGTAACGACGATCTCGATGCCGAAACCAGCGTCAACAAAGAGATTGGTCTGGAATTCAGCAACGAAGGCTACGTCGCGGGCATCACCTGGTTCCGCAATGACTACAAAAACAAAATTGTGTCGGGCACCGAGCCGGTGTATTCCAGCACGCGACCGGTTTATAACGTATTGCGCTGGGAAAACGGCGGCAAAGCGATCGTGGAAGGACTGGAAGGTAATCTGACCATTCCTTTAATTGCCGATACGCTGGAATGGCGCTCCAACGCTACCTACATGTTCCGCTCCGAAAGTAAGGAAACCGGCAATCCGCTGTCCGTGATCCCGGAATTCACTATCAACTCGCAGCTGGAGTGGCAAGCGACGCAGGATCTCAGCGCCAACATCAACTGGACGCAGTATGGCCGCCAGAAACCGCGTCAAAATGCAGAGACCAATATCGATACCTCGAACATGACAACGCAGGAAATCAGCCCGTATTCGGTGTTTGGTTTGAACGTCAATTACGACATCAGCAAAAACCTGCGCGCCAATGCCGGTATCAACAACCTGTTTGATAAACGCATTTACCGCGAGAATTCAGGTGCGTCGACCTATAACGAGCCGGGCCGAGCATATTATGCCGGTGTGACGATGTCGTTTTGATTGAGCTGGGTTTTGGTCGCCATGAATGGCGTAATGCTTGTCAGATAAGCAGTGTACTGGCATCGCAGAAGTTCCGCCCGCTAAGCATCTGACAGTTTCAGAATACTAGAAGTAGGCGGCCGGGCTAAGGTCCGAAGGCGCGGACCTTAGCAATCCGCGCCTTGCGCCGTCCTCGCTGTTCCCTCGCTTATCGCTCCGTCCTGACGGACCACGCGGATTCGCCTTCCTGGCTCATGCCGCGCTTTCACCGACGTCCTGTCGGCTCATCCTGGCCGTCACTCTGCGTTCGGCACTGCGGATGGCGCCCAACACCGCCGCCTGTGATGACGGTGCCTGGATTGTTTTTTCGTAGGGTGCGCATTCATGCGCACCAGGTCGCCATGAATGGCGACCCTACGGGGTTTGTAGCGATGGTGAATCAGGAAAATGCACAGTTGCTGCAGCGCGGGTGTTGAGGCGACATCCTAACCCGCTGAGCGAATGAGGGATTCCAGGGCGAGCCGCATGGATGCGGCGAGAGGTGGCGCTGAGCAGGAGCGAATCGCCACCGGTCCGTCAGGAATCGTGAATGAGTGAAGGTACCGCGCAGCGGCGGGTTGGGCTGGCGCAGGGCCCGGGAGTGCAGAGGGCGCGGCCAGGCGTCCTCTGCTCGATCGCCGCACGAAGGTGCTGCAACTGCCTCAGCACAGGGCGAACGAAAGTCGCTCCGCGCTTAACTGAGCGGTATTACGCCATGAATGGCGACCCTACGTTTAATTAAAAAACTCGTGCAGCGCATCGGCCAGCGCCTGCGGTTGCTCATCCGGGATGAAGTGACCGCAGTGCGCTATTTTAATTCCCGTCACATCCGCCGCGAACTCGTGCAACGGCAACGCCATATCCGGAATCGAACCCTGATCGGCGCTGATCGCCAGTAACGGCAAGGCTAATTTACCGCGTTCACGAAGCAACGTTCGGTTTTGCGCCGCCGAAACCGTCACTTCACGATAAGTGGCCATTCCGGCGCGTATTGCGCCCTTCTGCTGTAACAAACGGGTATATTCCGCCATGTCTTCATCGCCAAACACCATCGGGCTGGCCGCTTTGCGTTTCAGGAACCATTCCAGGTAGATTGCTTCGCGCCCTTCTATAAGTGCTTCCGGCAAATCCGGTAAGAGATGAAACGCGAAATGCCAGGTTTTCCACGCTTTATCCGGCGTGGCGGGCAGCGATTCTGGCAAAGTGACACCAGGAATGCCGGCATCGAGCAGCGCCAGCTTTTTCACCTGATCGCTAAACAATGTGGCATACGGCCAGGCAACCCACGCGCCGACGTCGTGCGCGGCGAGGTAATAGCTTTCATGACCCAATTGCTGCATCAAGCCCTGTACATTCTGCGCCAGCGATGTGGTGTCGTAGCCGCTGAGCGGTTTATCCGAGTCGCCTTGACCGGGTAAATCCGGTGCGATAATGAAATAGCGATCGCCCAGCAGCGCCATCACCTGGCGCCAGGCGAACCAGCTTTGCGGAAATCCCGCCAGCAGCAGCAACGTTTCTCCATTTGCATTGCCGCCGCTGACGTAATGCAAACGCACGCCGTCAACGGTGGCGTAATGATGGGAAAATCCCTCTAACTCGTTGAATGGCTGCGTCCAGCCCGGCGCGTGCTTGATAACTGATGCTGACATTTTCGCTCTCCGCATATTTAGGAAATGATCAATTCCTAAATACTACCTGATGATCACAACATAAGAAAAATTTTCTGCACAGCGACATCGGTCGCCATTAATGGCGACCCTACGGAGTGGGTTGTTTGCTATTCTGTGCGCGACTCTTTCTTAACAATTGTGAAACCTATGCGAACATCGGATTTGTTGCGGCTGCTAATTTTAGCGGCGATTTGGGGTGCCAGTTTTCTGTTTATGCGCATTGCGGTTCCGGCGCTGGGCGCGGTGAATACCGCATTTTTACGCGTATTCTGCGGCATGTTGGGTTTAATGATTATCATGGCGGTGATGCGCATTCCGCGCCGCTTTGACGGCAAATTGGGCTGGGCGATGTTGCTGGGCGTTATCAACTCGGCGATTCCATTCCTGATGTACTGCCTCGCGGCACGCGTGTTGCCGGCGGGTTATTCGGCGATTCTCAACGCCACTACGCCGTTGATGGGTGTGATTATTGGCGCGGCCTTCTTCGACGAAAAGCTAACAGTTAATAAAGTTATCGGCATGATCGCCGGATTCAGTGGAATTATTGTCATCAGTACCACCGGAGAAGCGCATCTCAGCAGCACGTTAATTGGCGGAATATTAGCCTGTTTGATCGCTACCGCCTGTTATGGTTTTGCCGGTTTCCTGACCAAGCGCTGGATCGGTGCACGTGGCGGTCTTGATGCCACCAAAGTCGCCTTTGGTTCCCAACTTGGCGCGTCAGTCTTTCTGCTGCCGATCTTTGCTTTTAGCGCACCGCAAACGTCAGCGGCAAGTTGGCAAATTCCTGAAGTCTGGGCCAGCATTCTGGCGATTGGGTTTATCTGCACCGCGCTGGCTTACATCATCTACTTTCGCCTGCTCGCCGATATTGGTCCGCTGCGCACGCTGACCGTGACATTTATGATCCCGCCGTTTGGCATTTTATGGGGCTGGTTAGTGCTGGGTGAAGAGATCAATCAGGGCTTTATTAGCGGTTCGCTGCTGATTGTCTGCGCGGTATGGCTGGTCACCAGCAACGGCTTCGGCAAACGCGCCGCTGTAAACAACAGCGCCAGCAAATAGCCTTACTTTTTGCCGGATGGCTTCAGCGATCGATTGAGGTCCTGAATACGCTTCATGGTTTTCACCGTACGCGATGAGGTCGCGGAAGCCACCGACAAAATCAGCATCTCCAGACACACCAGCACCGTTCCGTGCAGCGGCATGCGACCATTCTCGCCGCCGCGCGGCACGTTGATAATCACATCCGCCTGTTTAGCGAAAGCTGAATCCAGCGCATTAGTCAGCAAAATCACCGGCATGCCAAGACGTTTCGCCTCTTTCAGTGCGGTGATGCCTTCACGGTGCGCCGACTTCTGCGCCATCATAATCAGCACATCACCACGCTGCAGCCCAATCAACTTTTCCGCCAGCGCAATACCGGAGCGATTGAGCGTCACCGCCGGAATCCCAATACGCGTGAACAAACGCGCACTGTAATCCGCCAAAATCCCCGAAGCATTGATGCCAAACAGCGCTACCTGACGCGCATCTATAAGATGTGTTACCGCTTTGGCGACCGCTTCCCGATTGTGCGGTTCAGATAACGCATCGCAGGCGCGTTTATGGCCGCTCAGCACAAAATCGATGCCCGAATTGATATCACACGAGAGTTCGCCCACGGTGGCGCTCATCTTCTCTTCAGAATTCATCGCCGGGCCAAACCAGGCGGTCAGCGTGGTTTTCAAATCGCGCAAACCGGCAAAACCTAATGCCTGCACCGCACGAACTACAGTGGCATCCGAGGTGTGGGTGGCGTCGGCAATTTCCATCGCCGTGGCATCCAAAACCACTTCGCGGTGGTCATGGATGTAACGCGCCACCGCTTGCAGGCTGGATGATAATGTCGGCGCGCGCGATCGATAGCGTTCACCCAGAACATCCACACGACTTTTACTGCTATTTCTGCTCATCTGCTGGTTGCTCTTTAAGAGTGAGATTATTACTGAAGGTTTGTAGTGAATTATGCAATTACTACCAAGAATAAAATATGTAAGACAATGAATTTATACCAATAAAAGTGTAATAGATTCGAAATTATTTCCATTTACTACTACATTACAACATGGTTGAATGATTCTCAATTGCATTGCACCAGGTTAATGATGAATGAATAACAACAAGCCCTTCACTTTTAAATCCCAACGCCATCCAGCCATCCTTGCTGCGATTTACGGCGTTAGCCTCTGGAGTTCCGCCAGCAGTTTTGCCGCTGAGGAAAGCAGCACGCTCACCGTTTCAGCGCAGGAAGAGAACGCACAAGGTGACAACGTCACTAATAGTTCGGTCGGCAGTAAAACGTCTACGCCGCGTATTAACCAGGCGCAGTCAGTCAGCGTGGTGACGCAGCAGCAACTTGAAGACTTTCAGGCGTCGAGTCTTACCGATGCAATGCGCTTTGTCAGCGGCGTGACGGAAGGCAACACGCTGGCCGGCACCGAAGATGGCTTTGTACGTCGCGGCTTTGGCAGCAATTCGGATGGTTCGATCTATCGCGATGGGGTGCGCAGCAGCCAGGGTTTGAACTTTGATGCCACCACCGAGCGCGTGGAAGTGCTGAAAGGCTCAGCATCGTTGCTGTACGGCATTCAAAATCCGGGTGGCGTAATCAATGTGATAAGCAAGAAGCCGCAGTATGTATGGCACACCAAAGTCAGCGGCAGAACCTCCAGTGAAGGCGGCGGCGCGGGCACCGTGGATATCACAGGGCCGCTCGGCAACGGCTTCGCCTTCCGCCTGATTGCGGAAAAACAGAATCAGGATTACTGGCGCAATTTTGGCACTGAAAAGCACACGCTGATCGCGCCTTCGCTGCAGTGGTTTGGTGAGCAAGCCAGCTTCCTGATTAGCTATTCTGATTATCAATACGACATTCCTTACGATCGCGGCACCGCATTTATCAGCGGCAAACCGATTGATATTGGTTACAAAGATCGCCTGGATGACAAAGCCAACCATGCGTGGGGCCACAACAAAACCCTCAACGCCCATTATGACTGGCAGTTTAATGACGACTGGAGCACGCGCGTTACCCTCGGCTGGAACCAGCGCCAATACGATAACAATGAAGTGCGCGTTACCGCAGTCAATCCCAACACCGGCGTGGTGACGCGTCGCGCCGATGCCAATCGCGGTTTTAACCATAAAACCAAATACGTTTCCTGGGACTTGATCGGCTCACAGCAAGTTTTCGGCATGACGCACGATGTGGTTTTGGGTACCGATTACGAGATGATCCAAACCTATCGCGCGCATCAGTATCAAGGCAAAGCCAACACCGGTTTTAACTTCAACAATCCGCAGTATGATATTTTGTCGCCAATCACCAACAGCAGCACCGAAAACACCGCCAACGCTAATAACCTCAATCGCACGCACAGCCGTTCCATCTATGCCAAAGACAGCATCAGTTTGACGGATAACTGGATCGCGGTACTCGGCGGGCGCTATCAGCATTACGAGCAGCGCGCATCGAAAGGCTTCGATCCGGTGGTGCAAACGCTGGACAGCGATGGCAACAAATTCCTGCCGCAGGCTGGTTTGATCTACAAAGTGACGCCAGACTTTTCGCTCTACACCAGCGTGAGTAAATCCTTCACACCATCGACCGATGTGGATGATGACGGCAACGTCGGAAAACCGGAACAGGGCACCACATGGGAAGTGGGCAGCAAATGGCAGATTTCACCGAAGCTGTTTGCCAGCGTGGCGCTGTATCGCATTGACGAGCGCGATATGTCGCTGAGCATTAACGGCACTACGCGCGCCATCAATAAAGCCCGATCCAGCGGCGCGGAATTTGAGTTAAATGGCGAAGTGCTGCCGGGCTGGGATCTCAGCGCCAACTTCAGCTATGACAAAGCGGAGATTGTTGATGATGGCGTTAACGCGGCTAACAACGGTAACCGTTTGCAAAACGCGCCCCGCCACGCTGGCGCGCTCTATCTGAGTCATAATCTGGCGATCTCCGGCGTGCCGGGAGATTTCCGTGTGGGCGGCGGCGCGCGTTATGTGGGAACGCGCGCAGGCGATCCAGAAAACAGTTTTAACATGCCCGATTATGTGGTGGCGGACAGCTTTATCGCCTGGAACAACCATTTGTTCGGTGAGAAAACCCAACTGAAACTCAATCTGAACAACCTGTTTAATAAGCACTATTACACCTCCAGCGGCGGCAATCTGCGCGTGCGTGAAGGAGAAACCCGCAACCTGATGCTCGAGGCCAGCGTTGAATTCTGATTCGATATTTACCCCAGGCGCTCGACGTGCGCCTTCCTTGCTCGCCAGGATTTTGGCTGGTTTCCTGGTTCTAATAAGTAGCGCGGCGTGGGCGAAAACCATCACCGATATTGACGGCACTCGCGTTGAGATCCCCGATCGTCCACAGCGTATCGTGCTGGGCGAAAGCCGCATGCTGTATACGTTGGCGTTGCTCGAGCCGGGCGATCCGTTTCAGCATATTGTGGCGTGGCCGCAGGATCTGAAAAAGTACGACAGCCAAACCTGGAACAGTTTTGCCCGCCAGTTTCCGCAGATGCTGAAAATCCCGTCGCTCGGTTCCGGCGGGCCCAACGCCATCAATCCCGAGCAGATTCTGGCACTGAAGCCGGACGTGGTGATTTTACCGAGCCTGGCGCGCTACGATGATGCCGACTTACGTTTGGTCACCATGCTGAAGGCGGCACATATCCCGGTGGTGAAGATCGATTTGCGTGTGCATCTGCTGAAAAACACCCGCCGCAGCGTGGAAATTTTTGGTGAAGTGCTGAATCAGCAAGCACGCGCGCAGGCGTTCAATCAATTTTACGATCAGCATATGCAGGTGATTCGTGAACGCTTAGCCACGTATCAGGGTGCAAAGCCTTCGGTGCTGCTGCAACTGCATCTCGGACGCCGTAACGAGTGCTGCGTGACGGCAATCAACGGCAGCCTCGGCGAATTACTCAACGCGGCGGGCGGCGACAACATCGCCAATAAAACGCAGCACGGCGTGTTTGGACGCCTGAGTGAAGAAAGCGTGATTGCCGCACGACCGCAGTACTATTTTGCCACCGGTTTTGGCGATAATGCCTCGCAGGGCTTGCTGAAATTAGGGCCAGACGTGGCGCCAGAAACCGTGATCAGCAGTTTTGAACAGCTGACGGCGCAGCAAAAGGGTTTACGTGAATTATCTGCATTGAAAAATGGTCACTCGGCGGTGATCTGGATGAACTTTTACCTCAGCCCGTGGCACATCGCGGCGGCAGAATTTATGGCTAAGTCACTCTATCCGCAGCTATTTGCGGACGTAGAACCTGAAAAGACCTTAAAGCAGATTTTCCATGATTTCTTACCGATTCCCTATAGCGGTACTTATTTTATTAACATCCCGCCGGTGAACGATAAATAATCACTTCCGCTCCGCTTGTGATTAATCTGAAGCTCGCTAATCTTAAATTTGCAGCACGGGCATGGCGTTGAAGCAGTTATTTCCGCCATGCAACAACAACTCACGAGAGGATGTTTTATGGCTGAGCATAGAGGCGGTTCCGGCAATTTTGCTGACGATAAAAAGAAAGCATCAGAAGCCGGTAAAAAAGGCGGAGAAAAAAGCGGAGGGAGTTTCAAAGACGATCCCGCTAAAGCATCAGAAGCTGGTAAGAAAGGCGGCAAGAAGTAGCCAACCACGTTTTAAATAGTACATAACACCCGAAACCCGCCTGGGCACGGACGCCCTCAGAATTATCCCATTCAGTATTATCCTTCTGAAATAAATACCGTTAATAACCTTACGTAACTGCCTTCCATTAATAGCACCCAGATCTTGCCGTTTCGTCTTAATAAATCTGATTGCTCACTTTTTAACGTGACAAACATCACATTTATGCCAGGCTTAATTTATTCACTTCATGCGACAAGGAGATATATATGACAACGCAAGCCACCAAAAAAACCTTAATTACTGAAGCGTATCCGGTTCCGCCTTTTAAAAAGCAGACGCAACCGATGCCGGGTTTGGCGAGCAAAATGGATCCCCGTCCCGATCATGGTGAAACCAGCTATCGTGGTACCGGCAGATTGACCGGCCGTAAAGCGCTTATCACCGGCGGCGATTCCGGTATTGGTCGCGCCGTGGCCATTGCTTATGCCCGTGAAGGTGCCGATGTAGCCATTAACTTCCTGCCGGAAGAAGAAGCCGATGCGGCAGAAGTGGTGAAACTGATTGAAGCCGAAGGCCGCAAAGCGGTGGCGATCCCGGGCGACATTCGTTCAGAAGCGTTCTGCCAGAAGCTGGTCGATCAGGCCGCTGACCAGTTGGGCGGATTGGATATTCTGGTGAATAACGCCGGACGTCAGCAGTTCAACGAATCGATCCGCACGCTTTCCACTGAAGACTTTGACGCCACCTTCAAAACCAACGTCTATGCAATGTTCTGGATTACCAAAGCGGCGCTGAAATATCTGCCAGCGGGCTCCTCCATCATCAATACCTCTTCAGTGCAGGCTTATGATCCTAGTGCGATATTGCTGGATTATGCGCAGACCAAAGCCTCGATTGTCGCCTTCACCAAAGCGTTGGCAAAACAGCTGGGTAAAGAGCAGATTCGCGTTAATGCCGTTGCGCCTGGTCCATACTGGACCGCGCTGCAGGTAAGTGGCGGACAGCCGCAAGAGAAAGTGGAGAAGTTTGGTGCATCCGCCCCACTGGGCCGTCCGGGACAACCGGCTGAAATTGCCCCGCTCTACGTCACCTTTGCCGATGTGAAAAACAGCTTCACTTCCGGCCAGGTTTGGTGCTCCGACGGCGGCACCGGCACGCTGTAATTATCCGTGGGGTCGCCATGAATGGTGACCCTACATTGTCCCGTTTAATCGTTCTGGAAACACGTCCCGCAACCACTCAATAAACACCCGCAACCGCTGCGTAAGATGGCGGTTCTGCGGATACACCACATGAAACGGATAATTCGCCGGACGCCACGCCGCAAGAATCTCGACCAATTTTCCCGCCTGTAAATCTGCCGCCGCTGCGTAGCGGAAAGTCTGAATAATCCCTAATCCCGCAACCGCTGCCGCCAGATGTGCGTTACTTTCGTTAACGCCGATCCGATGCTCGCTCTTAATCTCCAGCTGCTCGCCGCCTTGCGTAAAACGAAACGGGAACGCCCTGCCGCTTTGCGGCGACAGATAACTCACCATGCGATGACCATTTTTCAGCTCCTGCGGATAAGCTGGCACGCCGTAGGTTTTCATATAGCCCGGCGCAGCGCAGGTAATCATCTCCGCATCCCCCAGATGTCGCGCCACTAGCGACGAATCGCTGAGCGGACCGCCGCGAATCACGCAATCGACATTACCGCTGATCAAATCCACCGCGCGGTCCGCAACGCCAAGATCGATACGGATGTCCGGATAGCGGGCGATGAAATCAGGCAGCGCCGGAATCAACACATCACGCGCGGTTGATCCGCCAATATCGATGCGCAGATAGCCGCCAGGTTTGGCGCTTTCCGCATTGAACGAGTGATCGATATCTTCCAAATCCCGCACGATGCGCAGTGCTTTTTCATAGTAATCGCGCCCTTCCGGCGTCACCGTCACGCGCCGCGTGGTGCGTTGCAGCAAGCGAATACCGAGATGCGCTTCCAGTTCCTGCACCAGTTTGCTCAGCGTAGCGTTCGGCATGTCGAGTGAATCCGCCGCACGCGTAAAGTTGCCCGCTTCGACCACGCGCGCAAACGCCTTGATCGCCATTAACTGATCCATACTGTTTTCCGCTGCATCAAATTATCCACACACAGGAATAGTCATTTCGATTTTACACCATTTATTAGCAAACGCCGTGAAGATAGATTGCTTCTCATGCACTGCAACGCAGTCATCAAAACCTCATCACCCATTGGAGAAGCAAACATGAACGCACTCAACGGCAAAATCGCATTGGTAACCGGCGGCACAACCGGCATTGGTCTGGCATCCGCGCAGGAGTTGGCGACACAAGGCGCACGCGTGTTTATCACTGGTCGTCGTCAGGCGGAGCTTGATGCGGCAGTCGCCAGCATCGGTGCCAGCGCCAGCGGTATTCGCGCTGATGCTGCGGTGCTAAGCGACCTCGACAACGTTTACGCAGAGATCGCCAAACAAGCGGGCCGCCTTGATATCCTGTTCGCCAACGCCGGTGGCGGCGACATGCTGCCGCTCGGCGCCATCACCGAAGAGCATTTTGACCGTATCTTTGGCACCAACGTGCGCGGCGTGCTGTTTACCGTGCAGAAGGCGTTGCCGCTGCTGAGCGACAACGCATCGGTGATTCTTACTTCTTCAACCACATCGGTTCAGGGCACCGCCGGATTTAGCGTATATAGCGCCAGTAAAGCCGCAGTGCGTAACTTTGCCCGCTCATGGGCGCTGGATGTGAAAGATCGTGGTATTCGCGTCAACGTGGTTAGTCCCGGCCCGGTGCGCACGCCAGGTTTAGGTGATTTAGTATCCGAAGATCAGCGTCAGGGATTGTTTGATGCGCTAGCAGCGCAGGTACCGTTGGGTCGCCTCGGCGAACCGGGTGAGATTGGTAAAGTGGTGGCGTTTTTGGCGTCCGATGCATCCAGCTTTATTAATGCTGCCGAACTGTTTGTTGATGGCGGTATGGCACAGGTGTAACGCGTAGCAGGTCGCCATAAATGGCGACCACGCCTTTTCTACGCCTCAACCACCGGAATCTCATCCAACTGGGTAAAGATGGCGATCCCCCTTTCCCTGCCAATCCGCACATCGTTATCCGCACCCTGTGAAGCACCCGGAATGCGCAAGATCGCATCGCAACAGTGAATCAAGCGATGCGCTACCGGATAGAGAAATGATTCACTGATTTCATCGCCAATCTTCTGCGAACCGGCCGCGCTTGCCAGTGGCAACGCCAGCCATTCACCAATCACCGGCGTATGTCCGCGCTGGTAGACCTGCAGAGCAATCTGATCTAATTTCTTAATATTTTCATGAATTAACACTTCATTGCCGTTGGTGCCGCTGCGTACCGGTCCTGCGATAAGAATTAACATTGGGCTTCTCCAGAGATTCGATGTTTAGGGCAAGCTTTTTTTGCGCGTTTCGCCCGACGTTTGATGACAAAATCTACGCTAGCATGCATAATCGTGCAGATACAAGCAAAAACATGAATGAGAAAATAATGCTCTCCAGTCAACGTAAACAGCAAATCCTCGCCATTCTGTTCGAGGAAAAACAGGTGATGTCGAGCGAGCTGAGCCAGCGTTTTGCGGTATCGGAGGACTCGATTCGCCGCGATCTGCGTGAGTTAGCCGCCGAAGGTTTACTGCAACGGGTGCACGGCGGGGCGCTGCCGGTTTCTGCGGCTATCGCACCGTTTGAAACCCGCAAAAGCGTGCAGATCAGCTCCAAACGTCTAATCGCGCAGAAAGCGGTTCAGCTGATTCAAACCGATCAGGTGGTGATTATTGATGGCGGTACCACCACCGCCGAGATGGTGAAGCTGCTGCCGTCGGATCTTGCCTTTACCGTGGTGACGCACAGTCCAAGCATTGCCGTGGCGCTGGTGGATTATCCGCTGGTTGAAGTGATCATGATTGGCGGCTTGCTGTATCGCCATTCGGTGGTTGCGGTGGGTGCGGCGGTGCTGGAAGCGATTGCGCGGATTAATGCCGATCTGTTCTTCATGGGCGTGACCGGCGTACACAAAACCGCAGGATTAACCACCGGCAATTACGAAGAAGCCAGTGTGAAACGCGCGCTTTCCGCACGCGCGGCTGAAACCGTGGTGATGGTATCGAATGAGAAACTGAATTCCGCCTCGGCGTTTGCCATCGGCGAGCTGTCTCTGGCGAGTACGTTGATTGTTGATACTCAACCCGATGACGAAATGTGCCAACTGCTGCGGAAAAAGCACATAACCGTGCTGTAACCGGCTATGCTTCGCTGCTGAAGAGACGATCTGCCACTTGATAATCAGGAGCTTAAAGATGTCTGAGAATCCCACCATTGCCCTTATTGGACCGGGCGCGATTGGCACCACTATCGCGGCGGCGCTGCATGAAGTTGGACGCACGCCAACGATTTGCGGGCGTACCGCACATCCGCAGCTGGAACTGCGTCACGACAGCGGCAACATTATCGTTCCCGGCCCGGTGCTCACCAATCCCGCCGAGATCGCGCAGCCGTTCGATCTGGTGTTTGTGGCGGTGAAAACCACCCAGGTTGAAGACACCGCGCCGTGGTTAGCAGCGCTGTGCAATGAAAATACCGTGGTGTGCGCGCTGCAAAATGGCGTTGAGCAGAAAAGCCAACTCGCGCCCTACGTCAATGGCGCAACCGTGCTGCCGTCGGTGGTATGGTTCCCGGCCCAGCGCGAACCGGATGCTTCGGTTTGGCTGCGCGAAAAACCGCGCCTGACGCTGCCAGAAACCCCGCAGGCTGAACGTGTGGTTATGGCCTTAAAAGACACGCGCTGCGCAGTCGATCTCTCTGCCGATTTTCTTACCATCGCCTGGCGCAAGCTGCTGCAAAACGCAGTTGCCGGTTTGATGGTGCTGTCGAATCGTCGTGCGGGCATGTTCCAGCGCGAAGATATAACCGCGCTGGCGCTGGCCTATTTACAGGAGTGCCTGACGGTGGCGCGCGCCGAAGGTGCCGCGTTAAAAGATGAGGTGCCGCAAGAGATTGTCGAACGTTTCCACCGCGCGCCGAGCGATTTAGGTACTTCGATCCTTGCCGATCGCCAGGCCGATCGTCCGCTGGAGTGGGATATCCGCAACGGCGTGGTGCAGCGTTATGGTCGGGCGCGCGGCATTCCCACACCGATCAGCGATGTGATTGTGCCGCTGCTGGCAGCCGGTAGTGAAGGTCCAGGCTGAATTACCCCACACTCTCCAGGTCGCCTTTTGGGCGACCACCAGCCTAAAATCATTAATTTCTGCAGATGAAGTAGTGTTTTATCCCGCCAACTTGCGGGATATAGAAATCTTTACTAGGGTTTGCGCTTCTTCTGCCTCTTATAGCTTTCTTTTCCATTGAAGAAATTACGGCTGCGAAAGCTATGAGATCGCACCATTTTCTAACCTGGGGAATATATGAGCACAGGAAATGATACACATACTTCAGCCACATCCAGTGGTTTAACCGTTGATGACATCACCGTCATCGACAACAAATTACTCAAACGCGCGGTCAGTGCCGCCGCGTTGGGTAACGCGATGGAGTGGTTTGATTTCGGCGTCTACAGCTATCTCGCCGTGATCATTGGTCAGGTGTTCTTTGCCGATGCCAGCGCTGCCGCGCAGTTGATCGCTTCGTTCGGTACCTTTGCTGCGGCATTTTTAGTGCGTCCGATTGGCGGCATGGTGTTTGGCCCGCTCGGCGATCGCATTGGCCGTCAGAAGGTGTTGGCGTTAACCATGATCATGATGTCGATCGGTACCTTCTGTATCGGTCTGATTCCGAGCTACGCCAGCATTGGTATCGCCGCGCCAATTCTGCTGCTGCTCGCGCGCTTATTGCAGGGTTTCTCTACCGGCGGTGAATATGGCGGTGCTGCCACCTTTATCGCGGAATACTCCACCGATAAGCGGCGCGGCTTTATGGGCAGTTTCCTTGAGTTCGGGACGCTGGGCGGCTATTTGCTGGGCGCCAGCCTGGTCACCGCGATGATCGCCTTCTTACCGCATCAAACCATGATGGATTGGGGCTGGCGTGTGCCGTTCTTCCTTGCTGCGCCGTTGGGTCTGTTCGGTTTGTATATCCGCTTAAAGCTGGAAGAGACGCCTGCGTTTAAAGATCACATGGATAAACGCGAAGAGATGGAGCACAACAAACCGCGCCTGAGCGTGTGGCAGATGCTGCGCGATCAGCGTAAACCGCTGCTGAAATGTATCGGTCTGGTGCTGCTGTTCAACGTCTCCAACTATATGTTGACTGCCTACATGCCGAGCTATTTAACCGGTGTGCTGGGAATGAGTGAATTATCCGGCCTGATGTTGGTGATGGTGATTATGTTTATCATGATGCCGCTGACGTTGATGTGGGGACATTTAACCGACCGCATTGGCCGCCGCCCGGTGATTGGTTTGGGTGCGCTGGGTTTAATTGTGTTGGCGATCCCGAGCTACATGCTGATTGGTTCTGGCAACATGCTGCTGGTGTTTGCCGGATTGGCGATACTGGGCTTGTTGCATACCTGCTTCAGCGGCACCATGCCGGCAACGTTACCGGCGCTGTTTGTCACCGATATTCGTTACAGCGCGCTGGCGATTGGTTTTAACTTATCGGTTTCACTGTTTGGTGGCACCACGCCTCTAATCACTGCATGGCTGGTGGATACCACGCACAATAATCTGATGCCGGCGTATTACATGATCGGTGCCGGGATTATTGGTTTGCTGACGGTATTAACCTTGAGTGAAACGGCACGTAAACCGCTGAAAGGTTCATCGCCTGCGGTGGCGACGGAAGCAGAAGCGCATCGTTTGCTCGATAAGCTGCGTAAACGCAAGGTTAAGTATAAATCGGCCTAACGGCTCAGCAACCGATATGCCAGTCAGTTAACGCTGACTGGCATTTTTTTATGTGCCATCTTAAGTTTCGAACTTTGATCGCCGCTTTTCAGGTATCTCACAATGCTTGATTAGGCTTAATCATCGATGGTTATTACGGAAAAAGAAGCACTTTCGACGCTCGAGGGAAATATGTTCCTCGGTGAACTCCCTGAAATGATCAACAGTAAAATCGTTTTCTCTGGCTCAGGAAATATCTTCATCTGCGAACCCGGCGTTAAGTTGCATAATTCAAGCATTGAATTTAATGCGAATAACTCGATAGTGTATTTAAGCTCAAGCCATTTCCCCTATCCGGTGACGATCGTTATTCACTCGAACTCCATCTGTTATCTGGGAAGAAATAACTATATCAATGATAAATTGACACTCATTCTTTCCGAAGAGAAGCACATTTTTATAGGACATGATTGTTGTATTTCGCTCGGTATATGGATGCGTAACGCCGATCCACATTTAGTCTTTAATCAAGAAGATCACGCCAGAATTAATCATTCCAAAAGTATCTATATTGGTGACCATGTCTGGCTCGGTCAAAACGCCATGATTTTGAAAGGTTCGGTTATCCACTCGGGTAGTATTGTGGGTGCGATGAGCCTCGTGGCGGGTAAAACCATCCCCTCAAACAGCTGTTGGGGCGGCAACCCGGCGACAAAACTCAAAGATGAGATTTTTTGGTCTGGCGAATGCGTTCATTACTGGACAGAAGAAATGACCAAAAACAATGATAATTGTCATCACAATCATTACACATTTGCAAATACGGGTGAGGTCGTCGATATCAGCGATTTTGAACGGCAGTTACAAGCCACCTCCCAAGCGACAGACAAAGTCAGATTATTGATTAAAATGCTGCTCAAAAATAATGCTAAAAATCGATTCTACGGATGATTTTTTAGAACTTACATACCATTACGGCGCGGCTTAATGTGCAAAACGACGCGCCGCAATCGGGTGCCATTTAGCCCTAACAGCCATTCATACGCTCAACCATCTGGATAACCGAAGCGTGACACATCAGCGTTCAAACAGATAATTTCCGAAACCCGCCTGAAATCCACTGCCTCACGCCAGAAAACGCCAAAATATCGACTATGATTTGTTGTCCGACCTAACTTTCATCCCAAATTATTTATCGTTTTCAGCCAGTAGCGAATCGCTTGATGTCGTCCATTGCCCCTGCGTGGGCTAAACGAGGCAATTGAATGGAATTCAGATCATTTGAAAAATCCTGGGGCGCTGAAATTCTTGCTGATGACAGCGTCCGTTTTCGTGTTTGGGCACCTGGGCAACAGCGCATCACCTTAAGACTTGCCGATAACGACGCAGCCATGCTCGACGCAGGTGACGGTTGGTTTGCGCTGCAAGTCAGCGGCGTAGCGCCCGGCGCAGAGTATAACTTTGTGCTGGACGATGGCACGGTAGTGCCCGATCCCGCCGCACGTGCGCAAAAGGCGGACGTCAACGGCCCTTCACTGGTTATCGATCCGCAAAGCTATCGCTGGCAGCACACCGCATGGCAAGGTCGTCCGTGGCATGAAACGGTGGTGTATGAAATGCACATCGGTACCTTCACGCCCGAAGGCACATTCCAGGCGGCGATAGCCAAATTGCCTTGGCTGGCTGAGTTAGGCATCACGCAACTGGAAGTGCTGCCGGTGTCGCAGTTCGGCGGCAATCGCGGTTGGGGCTACGACGGCGTGTTGCTCTACGCTCCGCATGCGGCTTACGGATCGCCGGATGATTTCAAAGCCTTTATCGATGCCGCCCACGCGCACGGTTTGTCGGTGGTGCTGGATATCGTGCTCAACCACTTTGGCCCGGAAGGCAACTATCTGCCGCTACTGGCGCCGGAGTTTTTCCACCAGGAGCGCATGACGCCGTGGGGCGCAGGCATTGCTTATGATGTCGATGCGGTGCGTCGCTACATCGTCGAAGCGCCGCTCTACTGGCTGCAGGAGTTTAATCTGGATGGCCTGCGTTTTGATGCCATCGATCAGATTGAAGATAGCTCCAGCAAGCATGCGCTGATTGAGATTGCCGAACGCATCCGTCAGGCCATTCCCGAGCGCCCTATCCATCTCACCACTGAAGATTGCCGCAACGTCATCTTCCTGCATCCGCGTGATAAACAGGGCAACGCGCCACTGTTTACTGGCGAGTGGAACGATGATTTCCACAATGCGGTGCACGTATTCGCCACCGGTGAAACCCACGCTTATTACGAAGATTTCGCCGACGTGCCAGAGAAACGCGTGGCGCGCGTGCTGACCGAAGGCTTTGCTTATCAGGGCGAACTGTCGCCGCAGAGTGGACAGCGGCGCGGCGTACCGAGCGCCAGCCAGCCGCCAGTGGCATTCGTCGATTTCATCCAGAACCATGATCAGGTCGGTAACCGCGCGCAGGGCGATCGTTTGATCAGCCTGGCGGGCAGCGATCGTACCAAAGTGCTGCTGGCGACGCTGCTGCTATCGCCACACATTCCGCTGCTGTTTATGGGCGAAGAGTATGGCGAAACCAATCCCTTCCTGTTCTTCACCGATTTCCATGGCGATTTGGCCAAAGCAGTACGTGAAGGCCGCGCGAAGGAGTTCACCGGTCACGCCGGGCATGACCAAGAAGTGCCGGATCCTAATGCGGAACAGACCTTCATCCGCTCGAAACTTGACTGGAATACGCTGCAAACGCCGGCAGGCCAGAGCTGGCTGGCGTTAACGCGCGAGTTGCTGGCGCTGCGTCAGCAACACATCGTGCCGCTGCTGGCGGATGCGGGCGGCAACAGTGGCAAGGTGCTCGCCACGGCGGAAGGCTTTGTTGCCGTCAGCTGGCGTTTTCCGCAGGGCGAGCTGTCGCTGGCGTTGAATATCGGCAAGCAGACGCAACCTTTACCCACCATGCCAGGCCGCACGATTTTCGCCTGGCCGCAAGAAACTGAAGCATTACCCCAACACACCATTGTGGTGCGTTTGGATCAGGGAGCAACAAAATGAGTATTCCAACCGCGACGTACCGCATTCAGTTTCGCAACGGCATGACCTTTGATCGCGCCGCGGCGCTGGTGCCTTATCTGCAACGCCTTGGCATCAGCCATCTTTACGCGTCGCCGATTTTCAGCGCCACCGCCGAATCCACTCACGGTTACGATGTGACCGATGCCAATGAGATCGAACCAGCAATTGGCGGGCGTGACGGCTTCAATCGGCTGGTTGAAGCGTTGCAGGACGCGGAGATCGGCTTGATTCTCGATATCGTGCCAAACCATATGGCGGCCTCGCTGGAGAATGCCTGGTGGCGCGATGTGATTGAGTATGGCGAGAGCAGCCGCTATGCCAATCACTTTGACATTGACTGGACGCGCCGTCTGACGCTGCCGTTTCTCGGCGACAGCTTCGAGAACGTGCTGGAAAAAGGTGAGCTGAGCATTAAAGCGCATCCGGAAACCGGCCATCCGGCGCTGGCCTATTACGACAGCTTTTACCCGCTGACGCCCGCCAGCTGGCAGGATCGCGCTGACGAGGTGCTGGCGATCACCGATGCTAAAGCGATTGCCGAGCTGCATGAGCAGCAGCCGTGGCGCTTGATGAGCTGGCGCGATGCACGCAGCGAGCTCTCTTATCGCCGTTTCTTTGAGATCACCGGTTTAGTCGGCGTGCGCGTTGAGGATGAAGCGGTGTTTGCCGATTCCCATCAGCTGATTCTCGAGCTGGTGCGCTCGGGCGCGGTCAGCGGCCTGCGCGTCGATCACGTAGATGGCCTTGCCGATCCGCAAGGCTATTTGCGTCAGCTGCGCCAGGCCACCGGCCCGGATTGCTATATCACGGTGGAAAAGATCCTCGCCGAAGGGGAACAGATTCCTGCCGACTGGCCGATTTCTGGCACCACCGGCTACGAATTTATTGCTGCGCTGTCGCACGCGCTGGTCGATGATTCGCAGATCGATACCCTGCATCTGGCCTATGAAGCCACCACCGGACAACCCAACGACGTTGAGGGTGGACTGCGCGTGGCGCGCGAATTGATGGTCGATCGCAATTTCGCCGGTGAATTTGCGCGTTTACTCAAGCTGGCGACGCAGATTGCCGTTTCCGAACATCGCAACCTCGGTGAAGCGGAACTGCACGTCGCGCTGCGGGAAATCCTCATCGCCTTCCCGGTGTATCGCACCTACGGCCAGCAGGATGGCATGCCGCTTGAAGGCGAAGAGCTGCTGCAACAGGTGCTGGAAAGGGTGAAAAACAGCGCGTCTCCGACGGTGCTGAGTTTGCTGCAGGCGATGCTATTGGGCGCGGTTTCCGAAGAGAGCGAAAAAGAGGCGCATGAATTCCGCGTGCGCTTCCAGCAACTGACCGGACCGCTGATGGCGAAGTCGGTGGAAGACACGCTGTTCTTCCGCAATCACGTCGCGTTAGCCATCAATGAAGTGGGCGCAGAGCCGCTGCCGCATGCCTTCTCGCTGGCGCATTTCCACAGCGAGATGCAAACACGGCTGCAGCAGCAACCCGATGGCATCTCTTCCACTTCAACCCACGACACCAAGCGTGGCGAAGATGCGCGTGCGCGGCTGTACACACTGAGCGAAGCGCCTGCGTTGTGGGCGGAACACGTGACGCGCTGGCGGCAGATTAATCAGGCGCAGGTGGTGGAGCTGGAAGATGGCGCCGCACCGGAACCGGCGGTGGAATGGATGCTGTATCAGGCGTTAGCCGGCGTGTGGCCGACCACCTTGCAGCCGCAGGATGCCAGCCAACTTGAAGAACGCTTTATTCCCTTTGTCGAGAAAGCGTTACGCGAAGCCAAGCTGCGCACCGACTGGGCAGAGAGCAATGAAGCCTACGAAAAGGCGGTGCTGGATTACGCACGCCATCTGCTTTCACCGGCCAATCAGCAGTTTCTCAGCGACTTCAGCCACGCGTTGCAGCCGTTTATTCAGGCCGGACTGATCAACAGCCTGACGCAAACGGTGATCAAACTCACCGCGCCGGGCGTGCCGGATATCTATCAGGGCAGCGAAGCGCTGGATTTCAGCCTGGTCGATCCCGACAACCGCCGCACGCCGGACTTTGATCTGCTGGAGCAGCAGCTTGCAGAGTCTGAATCTCCCGATTTCAACGATGCGCAAAACTGGCTGAGCGGCAAACTGAAACAACAGGTCATTGCCCGCCTTCTGCATCTGCGCCGCGATTATCCGCAGCTGTTCCGCGTGGGTGATTATCAGCCGCTGCAGGTTAGCGGCGAACATCAGGAGAAAGTCATCGCTTTTGCGCGTCAGGACAGCGACCACGCGTTGCTGGTGATCCTGCCGCGCCTGAGTTTCGATAACGCGCAGTGGACGCAAACCGAAGTGGTTCTGACCGAATCACTCGCCCATCGCCATTATCGCAACTTATGGACAGGCACAAGCGTGGCGATTGGCGATTACATCGCGCTGGATGAGGCGGCCTCGAGTGCGCCGTTGGTGCTGCTAAGCAGCTGATGCATTACCCGATTAATCTGTGTGGAGAATTATTGATGACAAGTAAGCATCTGGAAATTACAGCAGGTTCGGGACAAGTGCTTGGCGCTAACTATGATGGCCAGGGCGTGAACTTTGCCCTGTTTTCAGCCTGCGCTGAGCGAGTTGAGCTGTGTTTGTACGATGAAAGCGGCGAAAACGAAATCGCCCGCTTCGATTTGCCGGAATATACCCATGAAGTGTGGCACGGCTATATTCCCGGTTTGCAGCCCGGCGCGCTTTATGGCTATCGCGTGCATGGCCCGTACGAGCCGGAAAATGGCCATCGCTTTAACCCCAACAAATTGTTGCTCGACCCTTACGCGCGCGAACTGGCGGGCGAATTGCAGTGGGACGAGTCGCACTTTGCTTACGACCTGCTGCATGAAGACAAAGACCTCAGTTTTGATACCCGCGACAGCGCGCCGTTTACGCCGAAATGCGTCGTCATCGATCCTAACGAATTCGATTGGCAGGATGCCAATCGCCCCAATATTCCATGGTCGAAAACGGTGATTTATGAAGCCCATGTAAAAGGCTTCAGCCAGCTTAATCCAGCGGTGCCTGAAGAGATGCGCGGCACTTACGATGGGATGAGCAATCAGGCCTCGATCGATTACATCAAAAGCCTCGGCGTGACTACCGTGGAACTGCTGCCAGTGCACGGTTTCCCGGACGATCAGCATCTGCTGGATCGCGGTCTGAAAAACTTCTGGGGCTACAACACGCTGGCGTTCTTCGCGCCGGCCACGCGCTACTTTGGTCCGCGCGGCATTCAGGGCTTCCGCGATATGGTGCGTGCCTTCCACGATGCCGGCATCGAAGTGATTCTTGATGTGGTCTATAACCACACTGCCGAGGGTAATGAACTCGGTCCAACCTTGTCGTTTAAAGGCATCGATAACTACTCCTATTACCGCACGCTGCCGGATCAGCATCGCTACTACATCAACGATACCGGTACCGGCAACACGGTGAATACCTCGCATCCGCGCGTGCTGCAGATGATTTTGGATTCGCTGCGTTATTGGGCCGAATCGATGCACGTCGACGGCTTCCGCTTCGATCTCGGCACCGTGCTGGGTCGTGAACCGGAAGGCTTTGACGAACGTAGTGGCTTCTTTGACGCCATCATGCAGGATCCGGTGTTGTCCAAACTGAAGTTGATTGGTGAGCCATGGGATATCGGGCCTGGCGGCTATCAGGTTGGTGGTTTCCCGCCAGGCTGGGCGGAGTGGAACGACAAGTATCGCGATACGGTGCGTGAATATTGGAAAGGTGACATGGTCACAAATGATTTCGCCGCGCGCCTGCTCGGTTCCGGCGATCTCTACGATCAGCGCGGTCGCCGTCCGTGGTCCAGCATCAACTTCCTTACCGCGCATGATGGCTTCACGCTGAACGATTTAGTGTCGTACAACGAGAAACACAACGAAGCCAACGGCGAAGATAACAACGACGGCCACAACGAGAACCGTTCGTACAACTACGGCGCGGAAGGCCCGACGGACGATGAAGGCATCAATGCGGTGCGCGAGCGGCAGAAACGCAATTTCCTCGCCACGCTGCTGTTCTCGCACGGCACGCCGATGCTGCTGGCAGGCGATGAGTTTGGTCGCAGTCAGCTTGGCAACAACAACGGCTACTGTCAGGACAGCGAGATTTCCTGGCTGCACTGGGAAAACCTGCCGCCTTCCGCTGATGCGCTGCGCGACTTTACACGGCATATTTTGGCGTTAAGAGCCAAACAGCCGCTGCTGCGGCGTGAAAGCTGGCGCGATGGGATGGAAATCAAATGGTTTAACGCCGGTGGCGGTTTCCAGCAGGCCGATCAATGGGATGATGGCACCACGCTTGGGGTGTATCTCGGTCGCCCGGATTTAGAGACGGAGGAAGGGATTTGGCATGACGTGTTGATGCTGTTTAATCCGTACGAAGGCAACGTGCCGTTCCGTATTCCCCAGTTTGGTGAAGGCGGCTGGGTACTGGAGCTTTCGACGTCGGACAGCGTTGAGAAGGGTTTGGTGATTACCAAGGAGAAGGATTTCGAGCTGGAAGGCCGCAGCCTGGCGCTGTTCCGCAGGCCATAGCCGGGTTGCCATTGATGGCGTAATGCACATCGGGTAAACGTTAAACGGTCGCCATGAATGGCGACCCTACAACTGTTTGGCGAGGTTTTCGTAGGGTGCGCATTCATGCGCACCGGATAAATTAAATTAACTAAATTCCTTAATCTGCCGATGGTTATTAACTTGCCCTCTTCCCTGAGCTGCCAAAGCCGGGATGCTTTAAGATTAAGGATAATGAAATGAACATCTCCCAACGTCTGTTTGCCACATTCTCCATCCTGTTTGGTGCCATCATCCTACAAGCTGTCCTCGCCATTTCTCTGCTTTCAGGTTTTCAGGATCGTTTTGAATATGTACAGGCCAATGCCATTCCCTCGATCAAGGATCTTGGCAAATTGATTGATGGCAGTAACCAACTGGCGCTGACGCTGTACAAACACAAAAGCCAGACCGACGACAGTAAAATGCCGGTGATTGAGAATGAGATCCAGAAACAGCTGGCGGATTTGAAATCACAAACCGATTACTACATGGCAAACGATATCTCCAATGATGAAGATAAGCGCTTAACGGAAGTTGCTTACGCCAATATTGAGCATGTCATTGCCGCGCTTCCGCCCTTCTTAGCGGCATCACGCGCCCATCAGAATGACATCAGTATGGATCTGATCAACGGACAAACCGGCATCGGTGCCGCCATCCGACAGCTGATCAGTGATTATCAAAAACAGCTGCAGCTGAATATCGCCATCGGTGATGAACTGCGCGCCACCAACCGAAGTACCTTCCATTCGGTGCTCTGGACCACCATTGCTGGCGTTATCGCCACTGTACTAATTTTTGGTGTGCTGTCGCTGTTCACTGTACTGCGTATTCGTCGCAGCTTGTCTGCGGCGGGTAAAGTGATGATGACCGCCAGCGAGAACCTCGATTTAACCTTGAAGGCGGATGAAAGTCGTCGTGATGAAGTGGGCAATATGGCGCACTCGTTTAACGTCTTGATGGATCGCGTATCAGTTGCCCTTTCGTCCGTACGGCAGGCGTCACAATCGGTGAGCAGCGCATCGGTACAGATCACCGCGGGCAACGAAGATCTTTCGTCACGCACCGAACAGCAGGCGGCATCATTGGAACAAACTGCTGCCAGCATGACCGAACTGAGCGAAACCGTACGCCAGACTGCCGATAACACCCGCCAGGCGAGTCAGCTTGCTGCTAACGCCAGCGGCTTGTCGGAGAAGAGCAGCACATCACTGACCACTATGCTTTCAACCATGGATAACATTCGTGGTAGCTCGCGCAAAGTGACCGAAATCGTCTCGATCATTGAAGGCATTGCTTTCCAGACCAATATCCTGGCGCTCAATGCGGCTGTTGAAGCCGCACGTGCCGGTGAGCATGGCAAAGGATTCGCCGTGGTCGCCGGTGAAGTTCGCAGCTTATCGCAGCGTTCCACCACCGCCGCGCGTGAAATTAAGACGCTGATTGAAGAGTCTCATCGTTTGACCGAAGCCGGTGCCGCGCAGGCCAGCGACGTGGGCCGCAATATGAGCGTAATGAATGATGCCATTCATCAGGTGAGCCAGCTGATGGAAGAGATTGCCGCTGCCGCCGTTGAGCAGAGCCAGGGCATTGTACAGGTGCAGCAAGCGGTGAATCAGATGGACGATGTCACGCAGCAGAACGCCGCGCTGGTGGAAGAAGCTTCTGCCGCTTCGCAGTCGCTGCAGGAGCAGGCCGGGAATCTGAATCAGCTGGTGGGTAAATTCCATGTTGCGGGTGTGGGCGAGGTTCATCAAAAGCAGGCTGTGATGCGTACGGCTTCATTCGTTAAACCCTCGCGCGTTGCGGTGGTGAATGATGCGGATTGGCAGAGTTTTTAAGAAGTTTTAGCCGGTGCGCATGAATGCGCACCCTACAAAAACGTAGGGTCGCCATTCATGGCGACCTCTTGACTAACTGGCATTACACCTTCAGCATTTTCACCGTGGCATCTATATCGATTTCATCTGCCGTGAAAATCAAGGTTGTGCCCTGAAAAGTGGTAATCGCCAGTTTTTTCAGTGAGCGCACTTCATCCGGCTTAATATCTGTTTTCGGCTTGATGCTATTCATCAAAATACCCACTGACAGCACGGTATTCTCTTTATCAATACGCGTCTCAACCGGCACTTCTTCGCTGTAAACCACGTAAGACTTGATCGACGTAAGCTTAAGGCGCTCACCGGCAATATAGATATATTTGCTTTCGGGTAAGACTTTCACCGCATAGGCTGACAAACCCTTGTTATTGGTTGTCGGCTCGAATGTCACCGCGGCATCTTTCTTGATCAGCTCAGGGTTAGCGACCTTAATCACATGGAAATAGCGGTTATCGCCATTTTCATCTTTGATAAATCCAAAACCTTTATCCTGAAACCAGGTTGTGATCGTTCCGTTCATCGCCATTGCCGCCTACCTAATCGTTATCTACTCAGTTTTTTCAGCGCGCAGTGTAAAGCACATTGCCTGCGCAGACCACGTCTTTGCTGTAAGTCTGGACGATAATTTTTGGCCAGGCGAATGCTTATCCACCAGATTCGCCAGCTAGTTGAAAATTCGTTATTATCCGCCTCCATTCACAACCCGGGCGTTTTGATGTCTACCATTATCGATCACTTTATTGCCCCGCCTTGCGATGACGAAATTGAGATTCTCTATCAGGATGAGCATCTGCTGCTGATCAATAAACCTGCTGGCCTGCTCAGCCTGTCGGGGAAAAATCCGCTCAATCTCGATTCGGTGCATCATCGACTGGTAAAGCTGTTCCCCGGCTGCACGCTGGTGCATCGGCTGGATTTCGGTACTTCGGGGTTAATGGTGATTGCCCGCAACAAGGCGATGAATGCCGCATTGTGCCAGCAGTTCAGCCAGCGCAGCGTAACCAAGATTTATCACGCGCTGTTGTGTGGGCATCTGGCTGAGAATGAAGGTGTGATCGACGCGCCAATTGCTAAAGATGCGGCGCTGTTTCCGCTAATGACGATTTGCGCAGTCAATGGCAAACCTGCTCATTCACGCTATCGTGTCATTGAGCATACGCATGACGGGATGCTGCCATTAACGCGGGTAGAACTCACACCTGAAACGGGACGCACCCATCAACTGCGCATTCACTGCCAGCAGTTGGGCCATCCGATTTTGGGTTGCGATCTGTATGGCGGGCGCTTGCTGCCAGGTAGCGAACAAACGCCGCGTTTGATGTTACACGCCAGCGAGTTGAATTTTATTCATCCGGTAAGCGGTGAGTCGGTAAACGTCCGGAATATATGCCCGTTCTGACTGCATAACCGGCGTTGTGATTACCACATCAAATCATCTGGCACTTTGAAATCAGCGTACGGATCGTCTTCATCCTGCTCTTCCTGACTCAGCGCACTGTTCAATACGATACTGCTCGCATCTCGCTGGGCAATTTTATCCGCAACGCTGGCGGGAATGATCGCGTATTGACTCTCACCATTGCTATCCACGCTCAGTCGCGCGATGGCAAGGCGGCCATTAATCAGTTGGGTCTGGGTCAGCTTATCCACGTCGATTTTTTTGATCAGATTATTGTCGGTGAAATTAAAACCAATATTGCCTTTCGAAATATCGATTTTATTCATTTCGATCAACTGCTTAACCTGCGCTTTATACTCTTTAGCCAAAGTCGCCTGTTTTTGCTGCTCGCTCAGCTGCTTATCACGCTCCAGCTGCGCTTTTTTGTTCTCTTCCACCGCCTCTCTGGCCTCACGAGCCTGAACGCGTGATTTTTTAGCGGTTCGTTGGACCTTGTCCATTTTTTTGCTGCTGACTAAGCCTGCTTTCAGCATTTGCTCTTGTAAGGTGAGTTTTGCCATTTTCGTGTCTGACCCGTTAAAAAATTTGGGGAGAGTATACCTGCAATGATGAAGTCTGTGCCACACCGCACGGGCTGACTGCTGTGCGCACGATCTTCATCATTCCTCTCATCATGAAATTCCTTCATGTTCGATGAAATTAAATCACTTTTTTTCAACCAGCGACTCAGGCATAAAAGTACCATCGTTAATAACTTAAAATAATATGAAGCCTGCTGATTGAGAGTACCCGAAAAGAACAAGGGGAAAGCGTAAAATCCAGCCACAGCAAGGCTTTATATTAATAATCAGGACAGCAGACTAAAATGAACAACGCCTTTACTTTTACGGTTAAGAGCCTTCGTTTCGACGAAAATTACAATCCTTCGAGCAATACACGCATCACCACCAACTTTGCGAATCTGGCGCGCGGTGAGAAGCGTCAGGAGAATCTGCGCAACGCGCTGGTGATGATTGATAACCGCTTTAATTCTCTGGCGCATTGGGACAACCCAAAAAGTGATCGTTATGCGGTTGAGCTGGAGATTATTACGGCTGAGCTGAATCTCGGTGCTGAAGGCAATGGCAATACCTTCCCAGTCATTGAAATTTTGAAAACGAATATCGTTGATAAAAAAACCAATGAGCGCATCGAAGGGATTGTGGGCAATAACTTCTCTTCCTACGTACGTGATTATGACTTCAGCGTCGTGTTGTCAGAGCATAACAAGAGCCACACTGAATTCCGTACACCTGATAACTTTGGCGATCTGCATGGCAATATTTTCAAGAATTTCGTTAACTCAGATGCCTACAAAGCTAACTTCAATAAAGCACCGGTTATCTGCCTGAGCGTTTCAAGTAAAAATACCTATTACCGCACCGGCAATGTACATCCGGTATTGGGCATTGAATATCAGCAGGATGAGCTCTCACTGACTGATGAATATTTCGGAAAAATGGGTCTGCGGGCGCGTTATTTCATGCCGGCAAACAGTGCTGCGCCATTGGCTTTCTATTTCCATGGCGATTTACTCCGTGATTACACCAATCTTGAGCTGATCGGCACCATCAGCACCATGGAGACGTTCCAAAAGATTTACCGTCCTGAGATTTATAATGCTAACTCGGCCGCCGGTAATCAGTATCAGCCAAGCTTAAATCATCAGGATTATTCTTTAACGCGAATTGTTTATGATCGAGAAGAACGTAGCCATTTGGCAGTTGAACAAGGGAAGTTCACGGAGGAGCGCTTCATTAAGCCTTACCAAACTATTCTTGAGCAATGGTTTGCTACTCCCGTTCTTTGATCACCCATAAAAATATAAGGTCACCTGCTATGAAAAAATTATTACCGACTTCCACTGCTGGTAGTTTGCCGAAACCATCATGGTTGGCTCAGCCCGAAACATTGTGGTCGCCGTGGAAATTACAAGATCAGGAATTAACCGACGGTAAGCAAGATGCGCTGCGTTTGTGTCTGGAAGATCAACAGCAAGCAGGCATTGATATCGTCAGTGATGGCGAGCAAACGCGTCAGCACTTTGTTACCACCTTTATTGAACACCTTAACGGCGTGGATTTTGAGAAGCGCGAGATCGTAAAAATCCGCGATCGTTATGATGCCAGTGTTCCGACCGTGGTTGGCCCGGTAAGCCGTCAAAAATCCGTGTTTGTTGAAGATGCTAAGTTTTTGCGTCAGCAAACTGATCGTCCCATTAAATGGGCGCTGCCGGGTCCAATGACCATGATCGACACGCTTTATGATAACCACTATAAAAGCCGTGAAAAACTGGCATGGGAATTCGCTAAAATTCTCAATGAAGAAGCCAAAGAGTTAGAAGCGGTGGGCGTCGATATTATTCAGTTTGATGAGCCTGCATTTAACGTCTTCTTTGACGAAGTGAATGATTGGGGTATTGCTACCCTGGAAAGAGCCATCGAAGGGCTGAAATGCGAAACCGCTGTGCATATTTGCTACGGTTATGGCATCAAAGCCAATACCGACTGGAAAAAGACGCTGGGCACCGAATGGCGTCAATATGAAGAGATCTTCCCTAAACTGCAAAAGTCGAATATCGATATCATCTCATTGGAATGTCAAAACTCACATGTGCCGATGGAATTAATGGAACTGATTCGCGGTAAAAAAGTGATGGTTGGCGCCATTGATGTGGCGAGCAATACCATTGAAACGCCGGAAGAAGTTGCCGCGACGCTGCGTAAAGCGCTGCAGTTTGTCGACGCCGATAAGCTTTATCCTTGCACCAACTGCGGCATGATTCCTTTGCCGCGCGGCGTGGCAAGAGGCAAACTGGATGCGTTAAGCGCCGGTGCGGAGATCGTACGTAAAGAGCTGATGAATAAATAACGCCGCCAAATAGCACCATATATAAAACTCGGTCCGGGATATGACAATCATTCCCGGACCGAGCAGCTGAATCAGTGATTAACCTGCCCGCCCGACTTTCTGAAATCAATTACCATCGTTTGCCCCTCCTGAAAAGCGTCAAAATCCGGTCCTTGCGAAAGATACTGGCGTGGTTTAATCACTCTCATCTCTTCCGTTGCTTTCAACGCTTTCAACCTCAAGCCAGCGTTTTTAATCAAAGCCAGCCAAATCCACCCCTCAGACTCACCCAGCATTTTCATCCGAATATGATCGATGATGGGGAAGTTACGAATATTGGTTTGTACTTCCGGAGCATCATTCAGCTGACCAACAAACGCGAGGGAATCAATCGATTGTGCGCCAGGAATCGACAGCGTGATTTTAATCTGATTCATTACATCCATTTGGTAACGTTGGTCGTTCACCACCGTGTTGAAACTTATCAACATCACCACCAGATGATAAAACAGCAAGATGACACTGAATCCCGCCAGCCAGTTTCTTATAGCAGGTAAAGCGTGCACGGATACGTAGAAACAGAACAGGAAGGTAATACTGCTGGCGCCCAACATGCGTGGTGCAAATAAGGGAGTGGCTAATGCCAAAGAAAGACCGGGAATCGCCATAATGACAATTAATCCCGCACTTAGCATCAAGATGGCTGCGCTTACCGTGAATTTACGCTGCTGTTTTAAATTGAGTGCCATCACAATTAGGCCTGACAGCAGCATCAGCAAAGGCAGCAATAAAAATATCATCATGCCCCGCGGATAAGCGCTAATAAAGAGGCGACTGAAGGTTTTAATCGTCTCAATGATGACTGGCAAAGACTCTGAATTGGGTAATAATAGCTTGCTGTGTTTCATGCTGTACCAGTCGATCTTTACCGGCAGCAGATAATTCATCGCCAGTTTATAGACCACAATGGCAATGCCCAGCGCCACTATTTTCCCAGCCAGCCACGCCCATGTAGATTGATCATTATTTAACCGAGAAATAACCAGTAACGCTACGCAAGCAATATAGACATTAAGTCCTGGCTGATAGAGCGTCTGAATCAGCAGTAATATTAGCGCCGTGTACATAACCGCCTGAAACGGCTTGGATCGGTTCACCAGGCTTGCCAGCATGGCGCCAGCGAATGACAAAAGAATGGTGAAACTGTCAAAGGTATACAGCATTCCCTGCGCCAGAAAGGGATTAAGCACGATAAAAATTGGCGGTACAAATGACCAGCAGCCAATCAGAGGAATTTTAAGCTTTTCAGTGAAGAGCACAGCCGCAACACTCAGCGCCAGCAATCCGAGCAGTAAATTAAGCGGAGAAACATCGCTGAGCGTATTACCAAAAGAGATCAAAGCCTGTAATAACCAGGTGCCCGGTCTTCCATTGCTCAGCCATGTCGATCTATCCCCATCCAGGATCCGGTAAAGGTCATCCCGATAATAAATTTTGTGGGTCCAGACAGGAATCGTCGCGAGCATTCCCATCATCATGGTCAACGCGATACGCTGCATCCGGCTTGCCGACGGAGGATCATTTACGGGCATCATTTTATTAGCGAATTTCCATCGATCGGGGCGGGCGGACTTTTATTTCCGCGTAGATACAAGCAAGTGTAGGCGGTTTTTTAGAAGGGATGCTCAGGGATGATAAACATCATTGGCAGGCAAGGGCTGTGCGGATAACATGGCACTTTATCTCTTTCTCACAGGCAACGTCGGCAATGGCTCTGATCCCTAAAAACTACACGCGGCTGGAAAGCGGCTATCGTGAAAAAGCATTAAAAATCTATCCGTGGGTATGCGGCCGCTGCTCGCGCGAATTTGTCTATTCCAATCTGCGCGAATTAACCGTTCATCACATCGATCACGATCACACCAATAATCCGGAAGATGGCAGTAACTGGGAGTTGTTGTGCCTGTATTGTCACGACCATGAACATTCGAAATACACCGAAGCGGATCAGTACGGTACAACGGTTGTGGCAGGAGAAGATGCGCAAAAAGATGTGGGTGAAGCCACCTATAATCCTTTTGCCGATTTGAAGTCGATGTTGAATAAGAAAAAGTAAGGTTTTTGTTTGAAATAGAGGTCGCCATAAATGGCGACCCTACGATGGCGACAGATCATTCCTTACTTATTAGTCTTAGTGCTATTACTGAACTGCTCGGTGAGATAGTTGCTGGTGTTATTCAGCACGCTAACCATTTTATCCAGATTGGTGAACTGCTTTTTATAGCGCGCAATAGTGTCATCGATACGTTTACTGGCGGTATTGTACTGATCGGTCAATGTATTCAGCTTCTTGCTGATGGTATCCGTTGCGCCCTGCAATACGCCTTTGCTGCTGAGGAACGTGGTGAAAGTGTTGTTCAGTACGGTCGAAACGCCGGTTTTCTTGCTATCGCCAACAAACATGTCGCGAATCGCTTCTGGCTTCACCTGCAAACTGGTGGTCAGTTTGGTCGCATCCAACTTAAGTTGCCCATTGGTGGGATCAGTGGTAATGCCCGCCTGCGATAACGTTTTGTAAACGCTGGAACCGGAAGTGTTCGCCAGAATGCTCTTCATCTGCACCTGAATGTTGCGCAGCGTGCCGTCGCCAATCAGCGCCCCATTCTTCCCGTCCGGATCTTTACCCGCATCCACCGGCGTGTATTTGGTCAAACTCGCCATCGTATCCTGCAGCGAGTTATAGGCATTTACCCAATCAGTAATGGCGGTTTTCGCCTTGTTGGTATCGCTGCTCACCGTCAGCGTCTGATTACCGCTGGTTTCATCGTTAAGCTTCAGCGTGATGCCTTCCACCGCGTCGGTGATCACGTTGCTGCTGCTCTCAATCGCCACATTATTAACAGTCAGCTTGGCGTTCTGCGCCTCGACGCTCTGCGTCATGCCGCTGCTGCTAGCATTTGTCGCATCAAAGCCGATAAAGTCGTGCAAGGTATCATCGCCGGTCACGCTCAGCGATTTCACTGCATTGCCGGTGCCAGATGCAGAGGAAGTCAGTGAAAGCGGTATTCAGTGGCCGAGACCTTAATCAGGCTAGCGGTGACGCCAACGTCGGACTTGTTGATGGTGTCACGAATGGCAGAAAGCGAGGTCTGATCTTTGGTCAGCGTGATGCTCTTCTCTTTACCTTCGGTGGTGACAAATTTCAGGGTTCGGGAATCAGCATCGCTACCAATCGCCACTTTGATATCGGTTTTGGCATCGCTGGTTAGCGTTTGCGATTGCGCCAGTTTCTGCACGCTTATGGTGTATTTGCCCGCCAACGCATTGCCGTTGGAATCGGCGCTAAACGCTGTTGAACTGGATGCTGTGGTCGTCGAGGTATACAGGGCGGCATCGTTTAATTTGTTGTTAGCCGTCTGGAAAGTCTGAATCGCGGTTTTGAGCGTACCGTAGGCGGACAACTTGGCGGTCGCCGCCGATTGTTGTTTGGAAATCGGTGCCAGCGATTGCTTTTCTGCCGCAGTCAGTTTGTCGAGGATGGTGCTTAAACCCAGTCCTGAACCGACGCCTAATGTTGAAATCCCAGTCATGAACGCAACTCCTGTTAATTTAACGTTACGGTACTATCGGCAGCCTTAACGCAAACTTTATAAAAATCTGATCATTTCCTTATGTTATCCTTACAAATATAAAAAGCCGCGTCGTTAGCGCCCGATCGCCTGTGATTAATCGCGCTGGAAATATGATGCATTTCACATTTAACTGTCGCTGTGCTTGTCGGATAAGCACAGCCGATTATGATCTTGCGAGATTGTTACTGCGTTCAGCGCAGGCAAAACCTGACACGCCGTCCTCCCGGTGGGTCAGGTTTTTTATTTTCAGGGCAGATAAAAATGAAAATCGCGAAAATCCTCAACAACAATGTCGCGGTAGTGCTGGGCGACAACGGCAAAGAACAGGTTGTGATGGGACGCGGGTTGGCGTTTCAGAAGCGCGTCGGCGACGAACTGGATGCGCAGCAGATCGAAAAAGTGTTTGCGCTGCAAAGTGATACCTTGACAGGCCGGCTCAGCGAATTGCTGTCGGATATTCCGCTTGAGGTGATCACCACCAGCGAACTGATCATTGCCAATGCGCGTCAGCAGCTGGGTCAGCCGCTGCATGAAAGTCTCTCTATCGCGCTGTGCGATCACTGCCATTTTGCGATTGAGCGCCACCAGCAAGGCATCCCGATTCGTAACGTATTGAAGTGGGAAATCAAAACGCTCTATCCGAAAGAGTTTTCCCTCGGTATCGAAGCGCTGGCGCTGATTCACAAACGGCTTGGCGTGGAGTTACCCGAAGATGAGGCCGGATTTATCGCCCTGCATCTGGTGAATGCGCAGCTCGGCAGCGATTTCGCCGATGTATCGCACATCACGCAATTTATGCAAGAGATCCTGCATATCGTGAAGTATCGCCTTCAGCTGGATTACCGCACCAGGAGCTTGAGTTACAACCGCTTCGTCAACCACCTGAAGTTCTTTGCACAGCGCATGTTGGGCAAACGCGGCGTGTGGAGCGAGGATGAATCGCTGCATGATGTGGTGCGCGACAAATATCCGCTCGCCTATCGATGTGCAGAGAAGATCGATAAGCATATTCAGCAGAAATATCTGTATGAGCTCTCCAGCGAGGAGCGCATGTTCCTCACCATTCACATTGAGCGGGTACGCAAAGAGACGCTGGCGTTACAGGATGATGCGGACGAGGCGTAAACCAGGTGCGCATGATTGCGCACCCTTCAATCAACCCACTCACTTCAACGCTTCGCCATGGCTGCGAATCACGTCCTGATACCAGAAGAAGCTTTTCTTGCGTGAACGCGCCAGCGTACCGTTGCCCGCATCATCGCGATCCACGTAGATAAAGCCGTAACGTTTGGAGAACTCGGCTTTTGATGCGCTGACCAAATCGATCGGTCCCCAGCAGGTATAACCCAATACCTCCACGCCATCTTCAATCGCTTCACGCACCTGCACCAGATGATCGTTGAGATACTGAATACGGTAATCGTCGTTAATTTGCCCATCCGCTTCCACCACATCTTTGGCCCCAAGCCCATTTTCCACAATAAACAGCGGCTTCTGATAGCGGTCATACAGGATGTTAAGCAGAATGCGCAGCCCTTCAGGATCGATCTGCCAGCCCCAATCGGAGCTCGGCAGATGCGGGTTCGGCACCATCGAAAGAATGTTGCCGCGCGCTTTCTGGTTCTCTTCTTCATTGGTGGTGACGCAACCGGTCATGTAGTAGCTGAAGGAGATGTAATCGACAGTGTTTTGCAGGTCGCGCTTATCTTCTTCGGTCATTGCGATGCTGATGCCGCGATCGGCAAAGAAGCGTTTCATATAGGCCGGATACGCGCCGCGCACCTGCACATCGCCAAAGAAGAGCCATTCGCGGTTCTGCTGCAAGGTTTCCAACACGTCTGCCGGACGGCAGCTCAGCGGATAGAGCAGCGCGCCGAGCAGCATGTTGCCGATTTTGCCGTCCTGAACGATTTCGTGGCAGGCTTTCACCGCGCGACCGCTCGCCACCAGCTGATGATGAATCGCCTGATAGATCGCCTGCTGATCGCTCTCTTCCGCCAGACCCACGCCGGTAAACGGCGCGTGCAGCGACATGTTGATTTCATTAAAAGTCAGCCACAGTTTCACCTTGTGCTGGAAGCGGGTGAACACCGCGCGCGCATAGCGTTCAAAGCAATCGATGGTGATGCGATTGCCCCAGCCGCCGTACTTTTTGATCAAGCCATACGGCATTTCATAATGCGACAGCGTCACCAGCGGCGTGATGTTGTATTTGGCCATCTCATCGAACAGGCGATCGTAATAGGCTAATCCCGCTTCGTTAGGTTCCGCTTCATCACCCTGCGGGAAGATGCGCGTCCAGGCAATTGAGGTACGCAGCACGGTAAAGCCCATTTCGGCGAACAGTTTGATGTCCTCCGGGAAGCGGTTATAGAAATCGATGGCGGTATCTTTGATGCCAAAATCATCACCGCTGCGCTCGACGCGCGCACCGAAAATGCCTTTGGGTTGCAGGTCGGAGGTCGATAAACCTTTGCCGCCCTCCTGATACGCGCCTTCAACCTGGTTCGCGGCCACGGCGCCGCCCCATAAAAATCCGTCTGGGAAACGTTTAGTCATCTGTTTGCTCCTCAATTATTTCAGCACGGCCAACAACGGAGCGCCTTCGCTCACGGCCGTGCGGCTCAGGGTTAACACATCCACAAAATCATCGCTATTACTCACCAGCACCGGCGTGGTGAGGTCAAATCCTGCGGCTTTAATCGCATCGAGATCGAACTCCAGCAGCAGGTCGCCCACTTTGACCGGCTGATCGTTGGCGACTTTTGGAGAGAAATATTGTCCATCGAGCTTCACGGTATCGAGACCGACGTGGATCAACACTTCCGCGCCCTGCGCTGATGTCAGGCCAATCGCATGACCAGTACGGAACATTGACGACACCACGCCATCGATCGGCGAAACCACGCGGCCACTCTGCGGGATAATCGCTGCCCCTTTGCCGAGCAAACCACTGGCAAAGGTTTCATCTTTAACCTGTTCCAGCGGAATGACGTCTCCCGCTATCGGACTGACCACACTTTCGCGGCGCGTCAGCTTGGTGGGGGACGAAACCGGTGAGGGCGGCGCAACCACGTCGGCTGCAGGCTCGGTCAGACCGAACAGATAGGTGCTGACGCAGGCGAAAATCAGTGCCACCGCCGCACCGGCAAACGCCGCCAGTACGCTGGCATCAATGCCGCTGTTCGGCACCACCTGAATAAAGGTGAACACGCTCGGGAAACCAAAGGAGTAAATGGTGGTGTGCCAGAAGCCGAGGATTGCCGCGCCCAGGGCGCCACCGATGCAACCGAAGATAAACGGACGTCGACACGGCAGCGTCACGCCATATACTGCCGGTTCGGTGATGCCGAAGATGCTGGCGGTAAACGCCGATCCCGCCATCGCTTTGAGTTTCGCTTCGCGGGTTCGCAGGAAGATGCCCAGCGTCGCGCCCGCCTGACCCAACACCGCTGGCATCAGCAATGGCAGCAGAGTGTCGTGACCAAAGTTGGCGAGATTGTTCAGCATGATCGGCACCAATCCCCAGTGCAGACCGAAAATCACGCACACTTGCCAAATCGCGCCCATCACCGCGCCCGCAATCATTGGGCTCAGGCTGTAAATCCACAGATAGCCTTCGGCCAGCATGCGGCTCAGCCAGGTCGCCGCCGGACCAATCGCCAGGAACGTCAGCGGCACAGTGATCAACAAGCAGCACAACGGCGTAGTGAAGTTACGCACCGCGACAGGCGAGCGCGGATGCACCCAACGTTCAATCAGGCTGGAAACCCAGGCCGCGAAGATAATCGGAATCACTGATGAGCTGTAGTTCAGCACCTCGAGCGGGATGCCGATGAAGGTCAGTGCATTGCCCTGCTGCTGCTGTTGCAGCACCTCAAGAATCATCGGATGCACCAGTGCAGCGGCAATCGCCATGCTGACAAATGGATTACCGCCGAATTTTTTACCGGCGCTGTAGCCGAGCAAAATCGGCAGGAAGTAGAACAAACCATCGCTGGCAACAAACAGCACTTTGTAGCTGCCGCTGTCGGCGCTCATCACGCCGAGCACCAGCGCCAACGCCAGCAACCCTTTGATGATGCCAGTGGCGATCATCACGCCGATAAACGGGGTAAAAATGCCGGAAACCAAATCGATAAAGCGTGCAAACAGGCCTTGCGGTGCAGCGTTATCTGCGGCCTCGTTCTGATTATCCAGCGCATGGCGCGCGGTGAGTTCGCGATACACTTCCGCGACTTGATTGCCAATTACCACCTGATATTGGCCGCCGCTCTCCACCACCATGATCACGCCGGGATTGTCCTTTAACGCGGCGGTCTGCGCTTTTTGACTGTTTTTCAGCTTGAAGCGCAAACGCGTGGCGCAGTGCATCACGCTGATAATGTTCTCTTTGCCGCCAACACCGCTAACGATGTCATCCGCCAGTTCCTGATATTGCATCACTCTTTCTCCTGAACAATGCCCTAATGCTCGCCAGTTAAGCGTCTATCGGTCACCATAGATGGCGACCCTACAAAGGATTGGCGTGTTTTTCGCGCAAAAAAAAAACCTGAGACGCGCCCTCTTCAACTGAAAAAGGGCGCGTCTCAGGTTTTGCCTGCCGAACAGTAACAATCCTTAACGGGCGCTATCATGCTTACAGCGCGGAAAAAGTGGCAAGCAGTATTAGCGAACAACGTTGAGAAGTGTGAAGCGGGTCACCGATTAGAGGCGTTTGAGTGCCGTTAACGCCAGCACGCTAAGCAGCGCACCAATCACCATCAGCAGCAGATAACTCATCCACTGCAGCAGCAAAATCCCCAGCACGCCACCGCCCAAAAACGCCAGCACGGTGTAAAAATGCAGCTTTAGCCGCTCAATATAGAGTGGCGCATCCTTAGGAGATTCTTTGCGGCGCAGCACATCAAACAGCATTGCCAGCTCAATACCGATATCGGTCGCGGTGCCGGAAACGTGCGTGGTACGTACACGCGCGTTGGAGATGCGCGTCACCACCGCGTTTTGCAATCCCATCAAAAAACTCAGGCTAAGCACCAGCAGCACGCCGGATCCGCTAAAGCGGAACCCGCTTTCAATCACACCCAGCACCAGCAACGCGATGCCTTCAATCAGGATATTAATGGCGTAGATGCCGCGGATCTGGCGCCGTCTGCCGGAGTTGATAATCAGCGTTGAGACCGACGATCCGGCGATAAACAGCAGCACGATGAGCAGAAAAAACAGGCCGACGTGCAGATTGGCTTTGGCCAGATGGTCGGAAAGTGAGGAGACATTGCCGGTCATGTTTGCCGAGAAGAAACCGACGGTTTCAAACGCTGCGGTGTTGAGTGCGCCCGCAACGGCGGCCAGCGTGCAGGCCAGGCGAATGTCGGTATTAAAGGTGCGCGTGTTCTCGGCGGTGATCAGCATGGGAAATCCTGGCCCGGGGAAAGAGGCGTATCTTCCTCCCGTAACCAGGAATTCTCAAGCGCCGTCAGGCGGTCTGTTGATCCTGCTCCTGCTCGCTAAACCGCTCACGCATTTCGTTTTCGATCTCTTCGAGAGATTTGCCTTTGGTCTCAGGCAGCATGGTGATCACAAAGATCAGCGAGCCGACGTTGATGGCCGCAAAGATAAAGAATGCACCATTGCCGGTGGCAGACAGCAGCGGCGGGAAAGCAAACGCCACCGCCGCGTTACAGATCCACTGGAATGAAACCGCAGCGCCTGTCAGCACGCCGCGCACTTTCATCGGGAACAGCTCGGACATCAGCAGCCAATACACCGGCGAAATGCACATTTGCATAAAGAACAGGAACACCAGAATCGCCGCCAGCGCGAAGATACTTTGCGTCATGTCTTGTGGCATCAGCAGCAGCACGCAGCCGAGCACCAGTTGCATGGCTATTACTACCGTCAAACCAGTCATCAGCATGGTGCGACGTCCAAAACGTCCCACCGCTTTGATGCCCACCATGGTTGCCAGCACCGAGACAATGCCGTTACCGATGGTCGCCGCAATCGACGCGTTGGTGCCCATGCCGGTGGTTTTCAGGATCACAGGTGTGTAGTACATAAAGGCGTTCACGCCGGTGAACTGGATAACAATGCCCAGCCCCGCGCCCACCAGCAACAAGCGAAGAATCCATTTCTCTTGCAGCAGTTCACGTGCCGAAGGCCCCTGACGCGCCGCCTTCGCGTGCTGGCGCATCTCTGTCATCTCCTTTTTTACTTCACGCGGTGTTTCGCGCAATTTATGCAGGATTCGGCTCGCTTCTTTGATGCGCCCTTCCGCCACCATCCAATGCGGCGAAGCCGGCACAAAGAAGGTGCCGATAAACAACAAGGCGCCGGGAATCATTGCCATCGCCAGCATGTAACGCCACAAATGCGGATCGTTAAGTGTGAAACTCATCACCGCGCTGACCACATACGCCAGCAGCTGACCGGAAACAATCATCAGCTCATTGCGGCTCACCAGCGGCGCACGACGTTTGGGTCCGGCGATTTCGGCAATAAACACCGGCACGGTTGAGGAGCCACCACCTACCGCAATCCCCAGCAGAAAACGCATCGCCACCATCACGTGCAGGTTCGGCGCTAACGCGGTACCAATCGCGCCCAGCACAAAGATCAGTGCCAGAGAACGCAGCGTGATACGACGACCAAAGCGGTCGGAGAAATAGCCACTGAGAAAAGCACCCAGTGCGGCACCGAAGATCAGGGATGAAGTGACTAAACCTTCGGTGAACGGTGTGAGGTCAAGACCGCCCTGATCAGGTGGTAAAGTCATAAACGGCAAGGCACCGGAGATAATCCCGGTGTCATAACCAAAGGCCAACGCGCCCATGGTCGCCACCAGTACCACAAAGAAGATGCGCTGTTTGACGGTGAGATTGCTTAGCGCTGAATCGTCGTCACTGTTTTGCTGCGATGTGTCCATTCCTGTTCCCTGCATATTTAACGCGCCCTCTAGCGCAAAGGTTGAAACCCAAAAGGCAGAAGTATAGTCAGGAATTGTAAAATGTGACGGAGGTCACGGTTAAATCGACAAACATTCAAACATTTATTTCATGATCTCTTTCAATGATCGTCATTGCCGCTCTGGCTTTCGCACAACGGCGTACTACTATTTCAGCGTGACTAGCTAGTCCTCAAATCTAACGGAACATTGATAAGAGGTCTTCCTATGAACAAACAGAGCTACAGAGGCGGCGCAGGGAATTTTGCCAACGATCCAGAACGTGCGAAAGAAGCTGGCAGAGCGGGAGGCAAAGCCAGTGGAGGCAATTTCAGAAACGATCCTGAAAGAGCCGTTGAAGCGGGACGGAAAGGAGGCAAGATTAGCCGTCGTCCTCCAACAAAGTCTGAGTAAGGCGCCTTAGGATTTTTCATGCCATGGATTGGCTTCACTTCTCTTTTGCATATCACCTCCCAAAACGGTAGCCTATATACATATCGCATACATTTCATATATAGGCTTATCATGGGCATCGTAAAAATCTCCGACCTGATGCATGAGAATCTGCGCATCGCCAGCACGGCGATGAGCCGATCCATCAATGCGCAGGCAGAACACTGGATGAAGATCGGCATGCTGGCCGAGATTTACCCGTCACTCAATCATCAGGAATTGACGCGCTTGCTGATGCGCGTTGAACGCGACAGCGGCGCGGATTTAGCGCAACTGCTTGGCCATCCTTTATTCACCTCGCAGGGAATCGCGTAATGAGCATCAAACTGCATACCGCTGAAGAGATCGAACTGGCGCGTGCCGCCGGACATGCCGCCGCTAAAGTGCTGGAGATCATCACGCCATACGTCAAACCGGGCGTTACCACCGATGAACTGGACGCGATTTGTCATGATTACGTGGTAAACGTGCTGAAAGTGATTCCAGCGAATATCGGCTATCACGGCTACAGCAAAACGACCTGTACCTCAGTAAACCACGTGGTGTGTCACGGCATTCCGGGCGAGAAAAAGCTCAGGGATGGTGACATCGTTAATATTGATGTCGGCATTATCAAAGATGGCTGGTACGGCGATACCAGCCGCATGTATTACGTCGGTCAGCCTTCGGTGCGTGCCAAACGTTTAGTGGATATCACCTACGAATCGATGGTTGCGGGTATCAACGTGGTGAAACCGGGCGCGACATTAGGCGATATCGGCGCGGCAATTCAGCAAGTGGCGGAAAAAGCCGGTTTCTCGGTAGTGCGTGAGTATTGCGGTCACGGCGTTGGCGAGGTGTATCACGGCGATCCGCAGATTCTGCATTACGGCACGCCGGGTGAGGGATTGGAATTGCAAGCGGGTATGATTTTCACCATCGAACCGATGATCAATGCGGGCAAAGCCGGCACCAGCGTGCTATCCGATGGCTGGACGGTAGTCACAAAGGACCGCTCGCTGTCGGCGCAGTGGGAACATACCATCGCAGTGACCGAAACCGGATTTGATTTGCTGACGCCGTGGCCAGAAGGTACCGGCGCATATCAGGCTATCTAATAATAGGAGATCCAGAACGCGAAGAACGTTCTGGACCCACATCGCCTTAAGCGGTTTGACGCAGCGTAAACACACTCACACTATTCACCATATTTGCCGCCTGCTCACTCAGCATTGCCGATGCCGCCAGCGATTGCTCCACCAGCGACGCATTTTGCTGTGTGGTGATATCAATCTGGCTAATCGCAGTGTTGATCTGGCTGATGCCGTCGGCCTGCTCGGTGCTGGCCTGATTAATCTGCACCAGCAGCTCTTTCATCTCGGCGACATTCGACATCATGCCGTTCATCAGCTTATTGGCATCCGTCACCATATCGCGACCATCGGCAATGCGCGTGGAGGACTCCTCAATTAAATTGCGGATCTCATGCGACGAGGTGGCGGTTTTCTGTGCCAGCGCGCGCACTTCTTGCGCCACCACGGCAAAACCACGACCGTGTTCACCGGCGCGTGCGGCTTCCACCGCAGCATTCAACGCCAGAATATTGGTCTGGAAAGCAATTGAATCGATCAGGTTAATGATGTCCGCCATGCGGCTGGCAGAATCGTTGATCTCGGCCATTTTGGTCGCAACGTTATCCATCATGCTGGCATTGCGTCCCACCGTGCTTTCCGCTTTGGCGGAGAGATCGGCGGCAACGTGGGTATTATTTCGCGTATTGCTGATGGTGGCGCTGAATTCCTCCACCGAGGCCGCCGTTTGTTCCACCGAGCTAGCCTGCTCTTCCGTGCGGGCGGCAAGGTCGTTGGTGCCCGACATGATTTCGCTGGCGCCGCCAGATATCTGTTCAGCGCTAATGCGAATATGGCTGACAATCTCTGACATTTTCTCCTGCATCTGCTGAATGGCATTAATTAACTGCCCCATTTCATCTTTGCGCTGTTCATAAAAATCGGAGCTGAGATCGCCATCCGCTACGCGGCCTAGAAACGCAATAACTTTTTTCAAAGGCACAGTAATGGAACGGATAATAATCCAGCCAATTAATGCAGAAACCAAAATAGCCACCACAAAAATAATCAGCATGGAGATTTTGGTCTTACTGTATGACGCCATAAAATTATTGTAAGAGCCATTCATTTGCTGCTCTTGCAGATTAATGAAACCCTCAACCTCATTGATATAATCTCTTTGCGCCGTGGCAAGGGTAGAAAAATAGAAATCCACCGCTTTTGTCACATCACTATTCACTAACGCGAAGAAAGCATTTCGCTCCTTCAGAAAGTCAGCCCGCTTCAATTCAACGCGCTTAAGAAAATCAATAGATTCTTCATCCGTTGCCAGCGCACCTAATTGCTTATAGGTTTCGCTGATCTTTTTCGATGCTTCCTGAAGATTGCTTTGAATGGTCGCTCTGCGCTGCGCATCAATGGGACTTAGCAGCAGTGCTTGCTGCTGCACCGTCACGTTGATTTCATCAATCAACTGGTTGCCCAATGCGATGGTCGGATAATCATCCTTCATCATGCCATTGACGCCGGTTTCCGCTAAGAACAGCGAATTTAATCCGAGCAACGCCACCAACATTAGCATCGCAATATTCAGCACAGAGGATATGGTAAGTTTGGTTCGCAACTTTACATTACGCGAAAATCTTTGAACTACGTCCATTTAGAAACCTCAATGATTTTGATTGAAAAGGTGTGAAGACAATGGTGTTGTTTTAAAAATGGAAGAGGCTCCGAAAATTAATCGGCAGCATCCCTACTGTTATCGTCAGCTATTTCATTAACATTAGAGACGCAGGTACATCAAACTGGCTATGTGCAGATAGTTATTGATTTGAAAACGATTTCATTGATCAGTTTTATTTAATGATGGCGATATACATAAAATCACCAGGCTGATTTTTTTGCTTAATTTACAAGAAAGGATTTCGCAGACCTTACGGATAGTGAATAAATGTTCTTATTTTTCCCAGTTACCGCAATTTGACTCAAAGAAAAATGATCATTTATCTTCAATATATACGCATAAATGCAAAATGACGTGGTCAGCAGATACAGGCTGCTGACCGTCCGCACTCATTCGTCAAACTGCCGCTTCCGCGCTCTGCAAAATCGCTTCATTCGCTACATCCGGCAACTGATGCAGTAGCCAATCCGCCATTTGGATTTCATCTTGCAGGATAAGCTGGAAAGTCTTTATGCCTTTACTGTCCGCCGCCTGCTGCGCTGCGGCCAGCAATGCGGTGTAGGTGGCTACTTTATAGTTACAGAACACATAGCTGCTCACTGCAATACGCACGCCCTCTTCATCACGCAACATATCACTGGCGGCTTGACCCACCGCCGACATGCGTCCCAACGCCTCTTTGAGCGCCGACCAGTTGCTATCATAGCGCTTCAAAACCTCCTTCACCTGTTGTTGCTGTTCACAGGTTTGCTGCGTGTATTGCTTCATGCGCGCCTGCAAAAGGGGAAAATCCTCCAGCCTTAGCGTCGCGGCCTGCAGCAAAGACTCTGCGTGTTTTTCCATGGCGTGCGCATCGCGTAACCAGTCCAGATACACAAATTCCTTGGTCATTAATTTGCTCCGGTAGTGAGAAGAACATCGACAGTTAGCTGCCTGATGGGTATGACATCAGCTCATTTAGCGTGAATAAATAAAATAAGCGAAGCGTTAATTAGGCTAAATAAGGAGATTAATTAAACCTAGCAAGCAAGTGGGAAGCTGCAAGTATTGCATAAAGGAATTGCGATTTACTTTACAAGTAAAGTCTCTTACCGCTTCGCTTATTAACGACTCAAAGAAGCTTTCTTTTTGACGTTAAAAAACTCAAGATCATAACTAATGATAGTTACATTTAGAGACAATCAAAAATTTAGCTGGAAGTTACACAAGCAAGCCTCTTAGAATTAAGACTTAAGATAAACCCAGGCTTGAAACTGGTAAAAATGGCACTACATTTATTTTGCATCAAATTGGTATTTAACAGAGAGGAGAACCAATGACGGACGCTAAGCAGCAACCCGATGAGGAAGAAAAAAAGACGCAACGTCGTGGTGGTGCAGGCAACTTCGCAGAGAATAAGGAACGTGCAGCTGAGGCTGGACGCAAGGGTGGTCAGGCGAGCGGCGGCAACTTCAAGAATGACCCGGAGCGTGCCATTGAAGCAGGAAGAAAAGGAGGCAAGATCAGCCGACGCAAATAACATTCTTCTTAAAAGAATAAACCTTTAACGGTATTCACTTCTGCACAACACTCTCCTGATACTGTATTTACGCTTCGCTTAATTACAGCTGCATCGATCTCAGGAGAGTTATTTTTTGCAAAAAAACGGATATTTGATTGTTTCTTGATCAATCTCAACTTATTTACCGCTTCGCTTATCATGGTTTTACCCTTCGCTTATTAGCCAATAAATTACATTTGCAGGCTAATAATAAATCACGGACTAAACGTTATATTTGTACACTGTCTAAAGGCTGGTACAACTTTCGAAGGATTATTCTTACAGGTTACTAAGAATAATCATGAAGAGGTTATCGAAGCGGTAAAACAGGAAACCGAAACACACAATCGTTCCGGAGGTCGCCATTTATGGTGACCAGGTGCGCATGAATGCGCTCCTTCGATGACAGCACGCACTTAACTCATTTTTTGATTTCAGAAATTTCACATTTAGTCGTATCGATTTTTATTTTGTTGTCGCAGAACCTAGGATTGCAGCACATTCACCTGCTAAATATGGATATCTTAATGAAAACTCTTTTTACCTCAGCCAGTGCCATCCTGATTGCGACCAGCCTGTCAGCAGGAGCTGCACAACCCGCCGCACCAAAAAATCCTCTCAGCGTACATGTATTGAACCTGCAGACAGGCTCACCAACAGCGGGTATTGAGGTTGAACTCGATCAGAAACAAAATAATAACTGGGTGAAATTAGCCAGCGGCAAAACCGACAGCAACGGCAGAATCAGCGCGCTGTTCCCGGAAGATAAAACCGCCAGCGCAGGCAGCTATCGCGTGGTGTTCAAAACCGGTGACTATTACAAAATGAACAATCAGAAGACCTTCTTCCCGGAGATTCCGGTGGAGTTCAATATGGAAAGCAACGGCGAGCATTACCATATTCCGCTGCTGTTGAGTCCGTTTGGTTATTCGACTTATCGCGGAAATTAAGTTCAAAACGGTCGCCATGAATGGCGACCCTACAGGTTTTCGGCGCACCTGGCTTAATTAAAGCACCATCCCTCTTTCATTAAATGCCTTGCGCCAATGCGTTGGCGTAGTATTCAAGCGCTGTCTGAAGTGATGCCGCAAGGTTTCCGGCGATCCAAATCCCGCCTGCTCGGCAACCTGGTCGATGCTCAGCTTGCCGCTCTCCAGCAGCGCGCAGGCTTTTTCCAGCCGCACGCTCAACATCCACTCTCCCGGTGTGGTGCCGGTAGCGTCATGGAAGCGGCGTAAAAAAGTGCGGCGGCTCATACCGGCTTGCCTGGCGAGCTGATCAATCACCAGCGGCGTATTAAGGTGATTGCGTAAATCATCAAGCAGCGGCGAGAGATTTTTTGCCGCACGCTGCGGCACCGGCTGCTGGATCAGCTGCGCCTGGTTCCCTTCACGCAGCGGCGGCGTCACCATGCGGCGCGCGGTGCGGTTTGCCACTTCAATGCCATAATCGCGACGAATCAGATGCAGACACAAATCCACGCCCGCTGCGCCGCCCGCTGACGTAATAATGCTGCCCTCATCAACATAAATCATGCCGTGCTCAACCTGCACCTGTGGGAAGCGCTGCGCCAGTATTTCGGTGCTGTTCCAGTGTGCGGTAGCGCGTTTACCATCCAGCAAACCGGCAGCGCCCAACACGAAACTGCCTGCGCAGATCGAAACGATACGCGTGCCGTTGCGGTGTGCTTTTTGTAATGCAGCGATAAGCGCATCCGATGCCGGTTCATGCACGCTGCGCCAGCCGGGAATCACGATGGTGCCCGCCTCGTCCAGCAGCTCAAGTCCGCCGTCGACCACCAAACGTACGCCGCCTTGCGCGCCGAATACGCCCTCCTCCACCGACGCCACGCTCAAATCATACAAAGGCTGGCCGAACGCGTCATCGACGCGCCCAAAGGCCTCAACCGCCGTGCCGAATTCAAAGGTACACAGGCATTCATACGCCAGCAAAACCATGCGGCGGTTAAACGGTGCAGGCGAACGGGCATGTAACGGAGCAATCATTTGCATTAAGGGTCACCGGAGAATTTGGCACGATCTTGACGATATATGGCATGCGGGCGGATTTCCACTGTCACGCCAATCTTTCATGCTGGCACGCTCTTAACGTATCGCAGGGAATGAGTATGAAAAACATGTTGGCGCTGATGGCGGTTTGTCTGGCCGCACTGATGTCGGGCCTGGAGATATCCAGCGTACCGGTGATTTTGCCAGTGCTGGAAAAAGAGATGCACACCAGTTTTCGCGAACTGCAGTGGATCATGAACGCCTATACGCTGGCTTGCACCGCGGTGTTAATGGCAACCGGCACGCTGGCAGACACTTACGGACGCAAACGTATTTTCATCATCAGCATTATCGCCTTCGGCGTGACGTCGGTGATGTGCGGGCTGGCGGGAAATGCGTGGTGGCTGATCGTCGGACGTTTGCTGCAAGGATTAAGCGGTGGCGCGATGTTAACCTGCCTGATCGCCATTTTGTCATTCCAATTTCCACAGGGAAAAGCGCGCAGTCGAGCGTTCGCCGCGTGGGGCATTACCTTTGGCTTTGGGCTGGGATTCGGGCCAATCATCGGCGGCATGCTGGTCGCCTGGTTTAGCTGGCAATGGGTGTTTTTGGTGCACGGATTTATCGCCCTGCTGACGCTGATCCTCGCGCTGAAAAATGTGGTGGAATCACGTGATGCTGAAGCCAAAAAGCTCGATCTCGGCGGCCTGATCACCTTATCGCTCAGCGTAGTCGGCGCAACTTACCTCATCACGCAGGGCAGCAGCCTCGGCTGGAGCAGCATGGCTTCACGGCTGATATTGCTGGTTACATTGCTCAGCGTGCTGCTGTTTGTATGGGTTGAGAAGCGCCATCCGCACCCGATGTTTGATTTCTCGGTGTTCCGCATCCGCGCCTTTTCCGGTGCGCTGATGGGCTCGATTGGCATGAACTTCAGCTTCTGGCCGCTGATGATTTATCTGCCGGTCTATTATCAGAGCGGGCTTGGCTACAGCAGCATGGCAACCGGTTTGGCGCTGCTGGCTTACACTTTGCCGACCTTACTGATGCCGCCGCTTGGCGAGAAGTTGGTGGTGCGATTTGGCGCGGCGCGCATGATCCCGCTGGGATTATTCACCATCGGCGCGGGCTTTATGCTGATGAAGTTTGCCGCCGCGCAGCAGATGAGTTTATTGCCGGGCGCGCTGCTCTCGGGCATCGCGCTTGGGCTGACCAACACACCCGTCACCAACACCACAACCGCATCGGTGCCGGGTAATCGCGTGGGTATGGCGTCTGGCATCGATATCAGCGCGCGCCTGATTACGCTTGCTATTAATATCGCGCTGATGGGCAGCTTGCTGGTGGCGGGCATCGCGGCAAGTCTGCAACGCCTTATGCCGGGACAAAGTAGTGTGTATGCGCTGGCCGAGCACATCGCCGGCGGCGGCGAGGTTTCACTGACCCACGCTATTGCCGCGCAGGTGCTAACCGACGGATTTTCCGGCGTGCTGTTGTATGGCGCGGCAGGCGTGTGGGGATTGGCGCTGGCGAGTTATCTGCTGTTTAACCTCCGTCGCAAGGCGCAGGAACAATGTACGCCTTAGCTACGGATTAACCCATTTGCTGTTGGTGAGCGCTCCGTCTGAGCGGTAACTCAGTAACGCTCTTTGATTGTTTTCGCGCGCCAGCAGGCACCAATCCAGTTGGGTAATTTGGATGATCAAGACGCCGAAATTATCCTCGGCGTTACTGACATCGTTGGATTGGTTGTCAATGTCACTTCCCGGCGCAGCGCCAGCATAGGTTTGCTGCGTCCGGTGCGATAATCGTTGCCACGCCGCTGCAGCTAGTGCGCTGTATGCGGCGTGCAGCTCGACCGTGCCCTGCAACCGCAGCTGGGTTTTCGCGCTGTAACCCAAAACCGTAACCTCTGGATTCACCGCCAGCGCCTGCCATTTCGGGCTGCGCATATCGGTGTGGAATTCCAGCGTGCGTTTTTCACGGTCAACGGCGCGCAGCACCAGCGTTCTTGCCTGCGGCTTGCCTTGTAGATCAACGGATGCGAGCGTTAAGAAGTGAAACCCGGAATCAGGCTCGCGTGCGCCGGTTTCCAGTTGTTGCCAGCAAGCGGTATCAATCTCGCACAATGACATCTGTTGCTCCTGTTCGGTTACTGGTGACGCTCCACCAGCGCCAGAATCAGCGCCTGAAGTTCCGCTAATCCTTGCTGCTGGCTGATATCGCCACCTACCACCGCATTAGAAATCGCATCGGCAGCGCCTAACATTCCCCACATGCTGGCTTGCGGCAACGCTGCCTCGGCAAACCAGCCACGGAATTTTTCAATAAAATCGAGCTGGTACTTGCGCTTCACTTCCGCCAGCTCCGGCGAGCTATCAAGTGCTGACAGCACATCGGGGATTTCACGTCCCTGCGTCAACACGCAATCAACGTAACTCGACGCCACCACGTTAGCGCGCTCAACAAGGCTGGCACCGGCAGCATTCATTGCCGCCTCGATAATCGCGTTCTGACGCAGATCGAAATCTTCATACAACGCCGCAAGCAGACCGTGGCGCGTGCCAAAATGATCGTAGACCACCGGTTTACTGACGCCCGCTTCTTCTGCCACGCGTCCTAACGTCAGCGCTAAGCTGCCCTGCTCGCGCACCAGATTCCACGCCACGGCAATCAGCTGCTGACGACGTGCCTGATGCGACATGCGCTGGCGAGTGGGTTGATTCATGCCGATTCCTTCACGTGAAAAAGTTGCTTCCCAAGTTGGTGGGCCAGCGTGTAATGCGCCTCGGGATAATTTTCATCGGTTGGCAGCAGCAATTCGCTGGTCATCACCGGCGCGCCGCAGTAGCCAAAAATCCCCTCGTCGATCTGCGTGCGCATGCTGCTGAAATAGCCGCGACGCACATAGGTGCGCTGGCTTGCCGCGCCCAGCGCCAGCAAATGCACCTGCAAATGGCCGAGCTTTTTCACCACGTTTTGGCCGTCATCATCGTACGCCCAACCTTGGGTGAAAACGCGATCGATCCAGCCTTTCAGCTGCGCCGGGAACGACCACCAGTAAATCGGATAAACCAGAATCAACGCATCGGCGCGATCCAGACGTTGCTGTTCAGCCACAACATCGGCAGGCGACGGCGCAACACTTTTGAACTGATCAAAATCGGCCTGATTGAAGCGCGGATCAAACTGCTCCGCCGCCAGATCGGCAATTTCATAGCTGTGGCCACTCGCAGCAATACCATGCGCTACCTGCGAAACAAGGTGATGAGTATAGGAGTTGGGATCTGGATGAGCAGTAACAATCAGAGCATGCATAGCGACAACCTCCGTCATGAATAAGCTACTAGTAGTAACTTACCATTGGTAGGTTGTCAATTTTACCGCGCTCGAGACACCTAAAAAAGCCCGCCGTCAACTAAACCGGCGGGCTTGTGAAGGTAACCGTTTTATCAAAACACCCAGCGTACGCCCGCGTTGTAATTCCAGCCTTGCACGCCGTTGCCGTCGATCTCTTTGCGATAATTGGCTTCGGCATACAGCGAGAGATTATTGGTGAAAGCCGCATTGCCGCCGATGCCGGCATCCCACATCTGGCCGAACTTACCGCTGTTGAAGCTCTCGCTGACGTCGCTGTTGCTGGCACCGACATTCACTTTCGCTGTGCCGCCCCAGCCGCGATAGTAGTTAGTGCGCAGATACGGCGTATATTGCCCGCTGCCGCTGTCCTGCCAGGTACGCGCCAGACGCGCGCCGACGCGGCCAATGGTTTGGTCATAATCGTCGTAAGAGACTTTGGTTTGATCGTCGTCGGTGAAGTCATCCATCTTCAAATGCAGATGCAGCAGTTGCGCTTGCGGCTCAAGACGAATGCCGTTAGCCAGTTGGAACGGATAACCACTCTCCAGCGATGCGGTCCAGCCTTTGCCTTTCAACTTCGCCACCTCTTTCTGTCGAGCGATATCGGTGTCGCCACGATGCCAATCGAGTGAAAACGCGCCATCCAGATAGAAGCCACTTGCGCGCTGCCAGGTGCCGTAAATCGCCAGGCTGTCGCTGTCGAAATCGGTTGAACTGTAACCATCAGCGGCATTCGGTCGGATGCGTGCATTGCCGCGCGTGTAAGCCAGGCCGCCGCGCAGGCTGTCTTGCTCGCCGTCCAACCGCAGCAGATTGCCGCCGAACTGCACCGCGCTGTAATCGAGGTCAAAGTCGTAACCGTAATGCGCCGTATCAAGGTTAGTTTTGTACTTCTGGTTGGAGCCGGAATAACGGATGAACATTTCCGCTGATCCGTCTGGATTCTGCCGCAATTCGCCCAGCCGTTGATGCAAATCACCCATGGTTGCCAGGGTGTAATAAGCCAATCCGACCGGCGCCGAAATGTACGAAGGAAGCTGTGGAATCAGCGCCGGGCGCACCGCGCCGCTGCCTGCTGTCTGCGGCTGGCAAACGGAATCCTCTTCACAAATGTAGTTATTGGCCAGACGATAATCCCAGGTTGTATTGCCATTCTCGGGAGCAAAGCTGTAAAGCCCGTATTGCCACGGCCCTGCGGCGACATAACCCCGTTGCAGCGCAAAGCTATTGGCGCGGGCGCTACCAGCAACCTGTACCAGAGAAACGCCTTCATTGGCGGAGATCACGCCATCTCGATTGCTATCCGCCAGCGTGGCAGCACTCAGCGCATCATTGATAAAGGTCGTGCCGGTAACGTTGCCGTTAACGCGTAACGTGTCGCTTTGCGCGCCCTGCGTCCGCAACGTCAGCTTGCCGCCCGCCGACGCCAAATCACCGTTGATGGTCAAGGTGTTGCCCGCTGCGCCGTTGGTGAGATCCAACGTACCGGCGTTATTCACCACCAGCGAATCATCGGTTTCGCCCGACAACACCGGATTGACCTGATCGCCAACCAACAGCGTTGATCCGCTATCCACGTTGATGGTGCTGTGCGCCAGCTTGAGATTGTCGGTAAGGGTAAATTGCGTGTTGTAGAAGTTGATGGTGCTCCAACCCGCACCGAGGTTGACGCCGCGCGCCAGATCATCGTTGTTGAACGAACCTCCGCGCGCGTTGATCTCGCTAAAGTTCAGCGTGCTGCCGCTGCCGCCTGCGGTGGTAATGTGGCGGGTGTTTGCCAGGCTGACGTTAGCAATCGTCGCCACATTGTTAGCACCGGTTCCCATCGTCACGCTGCCGTCAATGGTTCCGCCGGTGAGTTCGACCACGTCGGTGCCGTTGCCGGTGTTCACATCGCCCACCACGTTGCCATCGACCAGCGCAATTTGGTCATTGGTAGCGCCACCCGCAACCACAACGGTTTCCGGGTAAGGCGCGGTGACGTTGCCTTCATTGATAAATACCGAGTTGCCGCCACGCAGATCGATAATGGGCGAAACCAGGCTGAGCGAAACGATGGTGCCGCGGTTGATCACCTCGCTGGCGGTGCTGGTGACAATCGCCGAGCCGCCATCGGAGCTGTTAACGATGATGTTACCGTTGGCGATCACCCGCCCGGTGGTGTTGGCGCGTACGCCAGTTGCCGGGCCATAGACAAAGAAGCTGTAACCTTGTGGGATGATCAAATCGTTGCTGGTGGTGGAACCATCTTCTTTGCTGAACACGTAGCCCGTCGCGCCTGCGCCACTCACCGCACCGAGCATATAACCGTTGGGATCGAATGAGGTCGCGGAGCGAATTAAGGTGCCGCCATCGGTGTTCATCCCGACATCCTGCAACGAAATGTTGCTGGTTTCGGCGCGGTTGTTCAGCACGGTGCCGCCGCCGGAATTGTAAAGCCCAATGTTGCTGGCGGTTAACGATGCTGCGCCTTTATCCAGCAAAATGGTGTCTGCGCCCGTATTGGCGTTGATGGTGCTGTAGTAAAAATTCGGCCCGGCAGTATCGCCATTTATCGTCAGCCCGCCGTTATTGCCTACGCGCACTGCGGCGATGCCGCCTGCACTCAATCCGCTGTGATCGGTCCAATAAACGGTATTACCTTCAGCGGTATCCAGCGCGACGCCCGAGGCTATGTTGGTGCTGGATCCGTCAAAGATATTTCCGCCGCCGCGAATACGTACGCCGATGCTGTTTGGCCCGCTGAGATTGATGGTGCCGCGCGGCGTTGACTGATAGATCACACCGTCGCGGATATCAAAGGCAGTGGCATTAGTTCCGTTGCCGGTGATCGGCGCCACGTTGGCGAAGAATCCGCCTTGCCCGGTGCCCGCAATGGTATTGTTGCCGTTAAGCTCAATCGGGTTGGTGATAGTCACGTCTGCACCCTCCGAGCTCTGAACCGCAATCGCCCCTTCGCCATTAACGTGATAGCTGTCGGTGCCGTACAAGGTGGTGCCGTAAAGTCGTGAACCGGCACCTGACGCGATAATGCCGCGTGTGTTGGCACCGCTCAACGTCACATCTGCAGCCACCACCGGATTGAAGATCACGCCGTCACTCAGGCGATACAGCGCTGAACCTGGCGTGGAGACATCATAACTGCCACCGTTGCTATCGATGTGCGCATAGTTGGTGGCTTGATAACCGGTTTGATTCGGCGCGTAGAAATGCAGTGAACTGGCATCGCTGATGGTCAATCTGGCATCGTCACGCACATCAACGCCAATCGCATTTTCGCCGTACAAATTGATTGTGCCGTTCTGGACAAAATTGGCCTGGCTGCCAGAAACGGCAACGCCCGTCGCGCCCTTGCCTTTGACATTAATGGTGCCGTTATTCTCACCGCTGGCATCCTCGAGACGGATGCCGGTGCTGTTAATCGCGGTATTGATCACGCCATTGTTGGTGAAGCGGCTGCCACCGTTGGCATACACGCCGGTGCCGCCCGCACCAACGGTCGAGGCATCAACGCCGCTGCCATCGGCATTATTGAAAAAGCCGCTGTTGATGACGCCGTTGTTAATGCCGTTGCTGCCGTTTAACAGTTCCAGTGCGTTGCTGCCAACGCTGGCCAGTTTGCCGTCAATCACCGCCGTCGCGCCATTGCTGGCACGCATCGCCGCGCTGTTGGCGTTTACCACCTCCAGAATGCCGCTGCTGCCAATGGTTGCCCTGGCATTGGGGCCATCGGCGCTTAACACAATGCGTTCGCCAATCGGCTGCGTCACTTCGTCGTAGTATTCGTCGGCATCGATCACATAGGCGATGACATCGCTGCGTAAGGAGAGCGCTTTATTGAACTCGCTGCTGTAGCTATCGGCGGCCAAGTTGCCGTTTTGCAATTGCTCAATCAGCCAATTGTTGTAGCTCTGCAAGCTGCTGACGTTGGACACGTTGAATGAAGTGGTGGCGTTATCCAGCGTGGTGACGCTAAACGCGCCGCGCCACGAGACCACATTGTCGAACCATTGCCCCAGTTGATAGGTATAGGGCGTGTAGGAACCAAAAAAGGAGATGCGATTAGCGGAGTTCCAGTTCATGGTGCCGCTGCCGCTGGCAGTAAACAATTCGCTCTGTTTTGCCGCCATCGACCAGCCGTTGGTGCTGGCGGTGGTTGCTGCGCCCTTTTGCCCGATATCAACATTGATGGTGCCATTGCTGACCTGCGCCACGCGCGCGTTAATATATTGCCCATTATTAACGTTATAAAAATTCGGCAAGGTCGTAGTTTCAATGGCACTAATCGCCGCAGAATTATATACCTGCACGCTATTACTGCCGCTGCCATAAGCGTCCGGCACGTTAATCACATCATTCTGCGCGCCCAGATCGACGCGACCTGAATCTTGCCAGGAATACGAAATTATTCTGCCGCTGCTGAGCAATTGTCCGATGGATATGGTGCCACCGCCGTCCTGACCGGGCGCAAACCGCTGATTGCCACTTAATGTTTGAGTCGAGCCATTACAAATACAAAATACCCCGGCGCGGTTGTCATTTAATTCCGGCGTAAAAGGCTGAAGCGTCGCCGCCCAAACTGGTGAAGCCGGATTAAATACCCCGTAAGCCGCAATAAGGCTAATAAACAGCGGATGCAATCGAAACATCATCGTTCACTCCAGAGAAGCGTGCAACGCTGCCGCGATGCGTAAAGACATCGCCAGCAATGGGTTTGGCTAATATTAATTTGTGTAATTGAACGTAAGGGAATTCTGCGACGCGGCAATATCATCACTTTACGCGAGAGAGTTCCAGCGCGACTTAAGCCAAATAGCGATGATTAGATAACTTTAAGAAAAGGCCGGGGATTGAATACAATTATTCGTGGGACTGAAATAGCGGAAAGGATGTTGATCGTGTTAACAACAATATAAAAATAAGAAGCCACCATTAAGTGGCTTCTTACGATTTATTAGAATGGTCCCCAGTTGATCGCCACACCAATTAATAAGGTGACAACACAAATGGCAAACCAAATCGCCACTACCGGCGCAACGAATTTAATCCATTTGCCGAAAGAGATATTGGCGGTGGCCAAGGCGGCCATTAACACCCCAGACGTTGGGCTGATGGAGTTGACGATACCTTCACCCAGCAACACCGTTTGTACGGTGACCTGACGGGTTAAACCGAGGTTATCGCCGAGCGGCGAGAAGATCGGGATCAGCAACGCGGATTCACCGGAACCGGATGAAATACCGAAATGCATTAGAGCTGCGCTGATGAACATGCCTATCGCCGCAATGGCGGGATGAACCGGCGCCAGTAAATCAGACAGGAAGCCCACAATCGGATCAAGAATATTGCCCTGCTGCAGCACTACGGAGATTGCGCCAGCCATACCGACAATGAAACCGCCCTTTACCAATTGCGAGCAACCCGTAAGGAAGGTATTGGCAATGGCAGAACCCGACATGCGACCCATCATGCCGACCATAATCGACAGAATAATAAACATCGCCGACATTTCATTGGTGGCCCAATGCAATTGCACCGTGCCAATCATAAATACAATCAGCGTAGCGGCGCAGGTGATCAGAATCAGTTTATGCCGACCAGTAATCGCCAGTGATTCATCATTCTGCGCAATTTGTTCTATTCGCACTTCACCATTATTCCGCGCGCGCTTCACCGAGATAATCAAATAGGTCATCACCGTTAACACGAACAATAAACAGGTAATACCGCGCAATAACATGCCTGAGAACAGCGGTAACTGTGCCAGATGTTGGGTTAAGCCGGTAGTGGCTGGACCTAATACCGCAACGTTAAAACCCGCCGCGCAGGTTAAATACACCAGCGCCATACCAATCATTGGCGATAAACCCAACGAACGCGCCACCAGTAAACCAATCGGCACAAACGCGACCACCGAGTTTTGCACCACGCCAGTGGTGCCGAGAATGGCGAATATCACACCAAAAATAATGATAATACGCGTATCGCTAATTTTGGTACTGCGCGACAGTGAATTAAGCGCCGTAGCAATAGCACCCGTCGATTCGATAACCGCTAATAACCCGCCGGTAAATAGAATCAGGAAAATGATCGGCGCGGCTTTGATCACCCCTTGTACAATCGCCAGAAAGATTTCGCCGGGATAAACGCCCGAACGCGCGACTTCATGCAAACTTCCCTTGATGGCGAAAGTAATGCCATTGCGGGTTTCATGATCAAACTTGCCCGCCGGAATAATCCAGGTCGCCACTGCCGCCAGCACCAAAATAATAAACAGCAGCAGATAAGGACTTTGCTCGGTTTTCGCTGCTGGCGGTTGGCGCAGCGTATTTTTCTCCACATTAACCTGAGACATGCGCATCACCTCCGAGGATCAAACCCGCCACCAGCGCCGCGCGCGGAGCAATATCGGCAATGATGATATGTTCATGGCGCGCATGAATACCTGCGCCGGTTGCGCCTAAACCATCTAAAGTTGGAATGCCCAACGCGGCAGTGAAATTGCCGTCGCTGCCACCGCCAACCGCCTTGCCTTCCACAGAGAAACCGAGCTGCTCGGCAACCTGCTGCGCACGCTCCATCAACAACAACGATTCCGGCGTTTGACGCATCGGCGGACGCGATTGTGCGCCGCTAATTTCCAGCGTGATGCCAGCTAAATGTGGCGTGATTTTGCTGATTTCGGCGTGAATGCGCTCGGCTTCTGCTTCGCTGGTAACGCGCGTATCAATGCCTAACACCGCTTTATCCGCCACCACATTGATGCGGTTGCCGCCACGCGCGATTCCCACATTGACGGTGGTGCCGCGCTCCGGCGCGTTTAAGCTGTGCAAGAACATGATCTGATGCGCCATTTCTTGTACCGCGCTGATGCCCTCTTCGGGATTGTTCCCGGCGTGCGCCGCTAATCCGTTGAGGGTGATTTCATATTGTCCGGTACCTTTGCGCGCTGTTTTCAGTGCGCCCGATCCCGCCACCGCAGGCTCAACCACCAGCACTTGCGCCGATCCTAAAGCGTGCTGCGATAACCAGGCGCTGGAGCTTGGGCTACCGACCTCTTCATCGCTGCCGCAGAGAAACACGATGCGTTTGCCCGCCAGTAAATCGTGCTGTTGCAACGCGCGTACCGCCCAGATGGCCTGCACCAGACCGGCCTTCATATCCAGCACGCCAGGACCGTAAAGCTTGCCGTCTTCTTCACGCATTACCAACTCGCCTTCATCCCAAACGGTATCGAAATGCCCGAGTAACACGGTTTGCTCGTCACCGCTTCCCAGCGTGAACTTCAGATGATTGCCGTACTCCGGCTGCTCATCAATCTCTGCTTCCACTCCCAAACGTTTGGCAAACAGCGATTGTAAGACTTCGCCACAACGATCCACGGCGGCTTTGTTCATTGATGGAGATTCCGCTGCGACCAATTCCTTGATATCCAGAAGAATTTCATCGGCATGTTGTTGCAGGTAATTTTTTATAGTTTTCATTTGTACTGCCCTCGCATAGTGAATCTTCGAGTATGGAGATAAAAATGCGCTTAAAAAATGGAGATAAAAGGCTATTATTGTTGACCTCAGATCAACGGATAAGAAAAACCTATGGCGATGCTGCTCTATCCAGAAAAATCCATAAGGTATCTCTATGAAGTAGGTAATTACGGTGGTATTCGTCGCGCGGCAGAAGCCCTGGATGTTGATCCCGCCGCCATCAGCCGTCAGTTATCGCAACTGGCGCGGGAGATGCAACTGCCGCTGCTGGAGCGACGTGGCCGCAATGTGGTGCTGACCGAAGCCGGTAAGTTATTGGCTGAAGATTACGCGCACACCCATCAGCGGCGCAGCCAGTTGGATCGCCAGTTAAAAGATCTGCGCCATAAACGCGGCGGCTCAATCAAATTGCGCGTCGGTCAGGGCATGGTGGATGAAGTCGTCAGGCATGTATTGCAGCCGTTCTCGCAAACTTATCCCGACGTGTTTATCGATATTCTGTCGGGCGATATGCAAACCACCGTGTCGCTGATTGCCAAAGGCGACGTTGATATGGCGGTGGGTTTTGGCCCGATTGGCCCTCCCGGCCTGAAGTGTTTGAGTTTTCACCGCGGACCAATTTGCGCGGTGGTGCACAGCCAACACCCCATCGCGGATTATCCGCAAATTGAAGTGGCCGAACTGGTCAATTATTCGTTGATTGGTATGGACAAAAATTTTGGCATTCAAAGTTATATGAATGCCATGTTCAGTCAGGAAGGATTTATATTCAGCCCGGCTTATAGCTGTAATCTGTTTTCCAGCGCCATCGCCTTGAGCCAGGCCGGCATGGGCATCGCGTTTATGACCGCCAAAGTGGTTGAAGACGACCTCATCGCTAAGAACTTAGTCGCCGTGCCGATTCAGCATCGCATCGCCCGCGAAAGCCAATGCCACTTATTACGCAGCGCCGATCACCGCTTCACGCCCGCCGCGCAGCATTTATGGCAATTGCTGGTGACGTTTTTTGAAGGTACGGCGGGAGCGGTTTAATCGCTGCTTATTTGATTACAAATTTAATAATGGCTTGCGGTGCTTTGAACCAGGCATGATGTTGCTGATCGAACATTAAAGGGGCCACACGACTAATTGATGTACGCTGATGATAAATTTCACTGAAAAACGAAGTGTCGCAGCGCGTTAGATTTTGCGTCAATGTGTTGGCTTGAGCAGATGTTGTTATACTTGTCATACCCAGAATCAAACCAAAAGAGCAGATAATATTACGCATCAAATATCCCTATAATAAAAAACACCCTTTTTATCGACATACCTATATGAAACTTTGGGTTTTTATCATTGACCGAAAGCTCTCCAGGCGAGTGCGTAAGTAAATAAAACCAAATAATCTTAAATAAACACATTAATAACGAGTTAATCATTTGGTAGCCTGTAATTTAAATTGTGTAATCGCCTGTTTTTGATATATTCTCGACATCACGAAGACAGGAAATTATTATGGATGAAAACACTCAAAGTGGTACGAGCGTTATCCGCAAATTACCCGAAGCTGGCATACAAACTGGGTCAATCTGAGCACACTGTACGGGTATCCGGAAGATATCCGCCGTGCGATTTATATGACTGATGCTATCGAATCGCTGAACAGCGTGACCAGGTAAGTGATTAAGAAGCGCAAAGAATTTCCGACGGATGAGTCAGTGCTCAAGGTTATCCGGCTAGCGACGGAAGCTGCGGCGACAAAGTGGACGATGCCAATCATTAACTGGCGGCTGGTGATGAGCCGCTTTATTATCGAGTACGGTGACCGCCTTAGCGGCCATCTTTAAGGTTGAGCAATTATACAGAATTATTTGCAGACTCGTAAAACCACCGACAAGGGCGGGATTATTTTATACAGCTAACTGATTTATCTTTAAAATATCATTCTTTAGATCATCGTTTATATTCTGAGGATCTAGCCCGTTTATAAGATGCTTTATTTTGATAAATGTCTCTTTATGATCCTGCAACTCATTCCCTTTTATTGTCGCCAGCGCTGCTATCAGTTCACCATCATAAAGATCACCAGTCAGGGGATCTTCAGTCAGAACAGCTAATATTCTTGGCATCAGCTGATCAACACATATCTTTTGTCGCACAGCACGGCAGAGATCCCCTACTGCCATGCCTTCGACCGGGACATCAAGAACACTCTCGAACCATGCCTCAAGAGAAGACTGCTGTCCTGAATCTTTCGTTGTATTAATATTTCCCACCAATTTGCGGAAGGTAATCATATTCCATACCCTTTCAGCGCTGATTCAATTTTGTTGATGGCATCAGTTGCCCTGCCATATGCAGCTTGTGCCTCGGGATTATTTACGTTTTTCAGCGTTTCAGCATGATTTCTTAGTCCCCTAAGAGTATTTTGCATTTCCTGCATATGATCCCAATAACCACCGCTTTCTTTAGGTACAGGATTTCCATCCATGTCCTTAAGCGTGCCAGTTATATCATGATCTTTCGGAGTATTCAGACTCAGCAGCGCGTCGGTGATAGGGCGGGTCAGTTGTAGAGTCTGCCCAATCATCGTCTTACTCGTCTATCCCCCGGCGCTCTTGGTGTAATACGGTAGCAGTGGCGGGAAATGGGCCTGTTTAGGGATTAAAGGTAGTAACCCAGGCCAAAGCTGGGATTACTAATTTCAGCTGTAATAGCTTAGAGCTGATCTAACTGTCACCACCATTTAGGATAATCATTAAACGCTGCATACATTGCAGATTTCGCATCGTCCGTTAATCGTTCTCTGCCTTTTGATACTGTGATATACCCATGCAGATCTTCTTTAGCACATGACCATTCAAACCATCCTAAAATTGGATTAACATTCAACTCAAAACATCCATTCATATCTTTAAGATGGGCTATATCATCATTCAATAACTTGTCGACAAATTCGTCAAAGCATTGACATTCAAGCCATACATGGGAGCTGACACTCAAGCTATAATTATATTTATCTACTTGAATCGCCAAGTTAAACTTCAATGATGGAATATGTTCATCAAGTTCTATTACGTCCAATGTGATAATGATCGGACTTTTTATTTCGATATCCATTTAATTTGCCCTTAGATAACGAGCATGAATGACTATTGGCAACTCACCAGCAGCGCGCGGAGGTTTGATTTCCAGTTGCCAACCATCGACTGTTATACGCCCATATGACATACCGTTCTTTGTCGCGGTATCTAATGCAGCTTGAAAACTGCGAAGTTCTGTCTGGCTGGCAAGCCTTACCGCCTCTGGCGTATAAGTTTCGGCTTTAGATGCCGCATATTCTGCCATGTGTTCTGTAGCATTGCCATGCACCCACACTTTTTGACCGTTAGGGTGGTTCGCTTTTGCACCGTTGGTGACAGTGGCCACCAGCAGCAATTCCTTGTCCCACCTGAGAGACGATGTGGTGCGTGTGTGAATGTTGGTCCGGATGAGCAGTAACGATCAGAGCATGCATAGCGACAACCTCCGTAATCGTTATACGACTAGTGGCAACTTGCCATTATTAGGCTGTCAAACTCACAGCGTTTTAGCAAAACAGATCGATTCGTTTCTGCCGATGTAAGGTTCGTAGTTCTGGATTTGCGCGTAGCCGGAACGGTAATAAAACGCCACGGCACGGCTATTGATAACGCGGGTCGATAGCCGAATTTCGCGGTATCCCATACTTTTGGCCCGCGTTTCCAGATACTCCAATAGCGCTGCGCCAACGCCCGGCACACTACGATCGGAGTACATGCGTTTTACTTCGGCGGTATTGTTCCCAAGCGACCGCAACGCCCCGCAACCCACGGCATTGCCGGCTTCATTTCTGGCTAGCACCCACAAACAACACTCATTGTTGAATTCCTGGGCGTTGAAATGACTTTTGCCGTTGTCGCCGGTTATGAAGGCGAGTTCGGCTGATAACTTCTCTACCAGTAATTGGGACTCTGCAGAGTGGGGAGCGGATTGCTGGATTTTGATGTTCCTGTTAGTCATCTTGATTAAAACCTCCAGAGCGGAGAATTTTTTACACTGATTGGGAAACGTTGAGCGATCGATGTTTATCCAATTCGTCGCGCCTGTCTTCTCTGTAACAAACCGTGCCAGTTGGATAACGATATGATGCACAATCGTCCAGTTGGTGGTGCGCGACGGCTCAAAACGGGAGGAAAATACTTTTTCGTCTGCCGATAAAATGAAGGCTAACCCGTCATTAGTTATGCCACAAAGTGTCATTTTAAACGTCCTGTTCACGAAAATGGTTTTCTGGATACAACCTATTCGGAGTTTATCCCGGTGATAGCTGCGCCGCAGTTAATAATACTTAACTAACTGGTTAAAAAGGTAACATCAAGGATTCGGCCGAAATTCTACATTTTAATCAGGTTGATAGCGCTCATCCTGCATCATTAGAGGCAGAATTTCTGTATTCCAGATGTCTTGTTGATATAGCTGAACTTCATTGGGTTCTTTTCGAGCAAAAAGACATTGTCTAATAGTTTTTACGGCCATATTGAACTCTTCTTTACTTAACTCACTAAAACTTATCTGATCTAAGGGCAAAAACATCATTATCTTTTCATGTATGTCAGGATGACACTCCTGTAATGCATCGTCGAACAATGCTTCTAAAGCATTCGAAGCTGTTCTGTTAAGCCCTACTGTTAGCCCTCTTTCACCATAGTTGTTGTTATATGGCTTGCATCCTATATCGAAAAAAGAGCCCATGATTACCTCATAATAATTAATTTATCTTGTTGATTTTTTGGCAACGTTTTTATGTAGTCCATAAACACTTTCTGGTTAGACGATGTTAATACACTAAAATCTACAGGAACTATGTCTGCTTTTCCTAAGTGATCGAGGATTTGCTTTTGACCTGTTGGAATTTCTCCAGCAGTTCTAGATACTGTCATATTTTTCTCAAAGAATCTGTTGATCCCATCAACCTCTTTCTGAGACAAGTTTTTTGTAGTGTACATAAAGTCGACCGTTTTACCTGCGTTAGAGCCACCACTTATGATGAAATCAGCAGTTTTTCCACCTGTATCAGGGGCTCTTTCCAGTTTACCCAACGTACTTTCAAGTCTCGCAGCAGCAGCGGCTTCAGCAGGATTATATTTCCCATTACCATTTACATCGGGTGTATTTAATCTTTCATGACCTTCCAACGGTGTCGAATTTACTTTTACTTCATAAATTCCTTGTTCATTTTTTACGAGTTTATTTATATTCCCAGCTTCAGGATTCTGAGAATTACCAGCCCCTTTTTTTACAACATTTTCAGGCACAGGATTGGAACCCTGTTTTACTTTCAGCACACTGCCAGCACCCAGTGAGCCATAAACTATATTACCTAGTCCATCCGCACCCGTTTTTAATAACGCGGCTTCCAGCCAGCCACATTTTCCAGCACAGCTATCAATGATATCGCCATACCATTTTGCCGACTCTTCGTAAGCTCGCCCAGCCATATTATCCTGTTGGCGCAATTTCGTATATGCGTTGTCACTCAGCTCTATCTTGGTGCGCATCGTCGTTACACAGGCTGTATCCCCTGCATCCCAGCACGACTTCAGGGCCTGAATATTTTCTGCCGACTCCTTCGCCATATTCTTACGGATTTTCTGCTCACAGCTATCATTACCGTGACATTCTTTATATTCTTGAGCGTATTTCTGCGGATTTCCCTTGCTCAGGAAATTATTCTCCACTGCATTCTTCCCGGCACCCGCGCCAGCCCCGACTCCCATCGACGAATTAGACGCAATCCCGCCTGCCATGCCTGCTGCAATCTGGCTCAGGCTGCTGACGATCTGCTTCTGATTTTCTGTCAGGCTGCTGATGTCTGTGTCCGGATACATCACTTTTACAATCGTCCGCGCAGCCAGCTCACCACCTGCTGCGCCAGCCGCACCCGCTGACGCAGAGCTGCCGGATATCTGTGCCAGCACAGCGCCGGCTACGGCGTGGGCCATGGTATTTGCCAGCAGATTGACGTTCTCAGTACCGTCAGCGTTGTAGGTTGTCGTAGCTTGCTTGATAGCGTTAGCAATATACGGAGCCATCACCCCGCTTGCAGCCGTACCGAGATTGCTGGCACTCAGTCCGCCCAGCGCACCCGCAACCGCCGTTGCCACCATCGAATAGGTGCCACCGGTGCCCCACTGTGCCGCGACTGACTGATAACCCGGATCCTGCTGAATTTTCACATTCAGCTGCTCTGGCGTCAGATTTGCATAGTCGGGATGCTCTTTTAGCAGTCGCGCTTGAGCTTCGGCAGAGGCGGCGCCCATTTTGTACTCTTTAACATCACCGACAACCCGTCCCGCCAGTTCCTGCACCCCCTGTGCAAACGCCATCTGGTTCGCGACTTTATCTTTGTCGAAGATTTTGCCGATATTTCCGTTCGCGTTGTCTGTATCGCGGCTCAGCGTTGCCACATCCTGCGTCTGGTTCTGCGCGTTGCGCACCGTAATCGTGCCATCCGCCACTGCTGAACGCGTGGTACCGGAGGCGCTGTCGCTCATGTTGACCACAGACGGCAGCGCGCCGGCAGCATAGTGCTCTCCGGAAGGCATTGGCGTCTTGCTGTAACTGCCGTTGAAGCCGATTGCAGAACTGCTGGCGTGGTAACTGGCATGATTATCGATGCTGTCCCAGCCCAGTGTGCCAGTTGACAGCTTGTTGTTCGCGGCATCCGCCGTTGAGGCAATTACTGCGCCATTGAGCTGCGTGTGGTTACCCACGAAAATGTCATAGCCGCCGTTGCCGGCAAACAGACCGCTCTGGTCGCCGACACTGGCGTATTCGCTGTTGACCTTGCTTTTGCTCAGGCTTAGACCGATCGAGCCCGTCATCGAGCCAAAGGTGAAGCTAAAGCCGCCGCTGGCGCTCTGCTGCTGGCTATGATAACTGTCGGTATCTTGCAAGCTTGTCAGCGTCAAGTTGTTGCCCGCGTTCACGCTGATGCTGTTACCCAGCGCCTGAGCGCCGGACAGCAGCGTGTCGTTGCCGCTGCTGAGCGTCAGGTTGTCTTTAGCATTGACGCGGCTGTTAACGTATTCGGTGCTGCTGCCGTTCTCCGAGCCACTGGCCATATAGCCGCTGGCCTGCACGCCAATACCGGTTTCCTGACCTATGGCAATGTGAACACCAGCGCTCCAGCCTGAAGATTTGTTGCTGCTCTTTTGCTCCGTGTTATTGCTGGCGGCAACCAGATTCAGGTCATGTGCGGCGGCAAGCGTCACGTTGTTACCGGTGATGCCGCTGCCTGCCAGTATCACGTCGCCGCTGGTGCCGTTGTTGCCCGTCGCCACCACGGCGACATTGCCGCCGCCGCTAAGTGAACTACCGCTTACAGTGTTACTGCTGTATTCGGATGAAGATTTGCTTTTGCTGGCCCCCACGCTGAGCGAAATTTTAATGCCCGCGTTATTCATATCGCCCTTTGCCAGCGCTGTAGCGGATTGCGTAGCGCCTTGTGACATCGCCCAGCCGCTTTCCAGTGCCTTCACCGCACCCAGCGCCTTCAAACGATCATCACCTGCCTCACTGGCGGCCTTTGCCTGGGAACCCAGACTCAGCAGCGCGTCGGTGATTGGGCTTGTCAGCTGCAGCGTCAGGCCACTTTGCTTTTGATCAAAGCTCTGACGGCGCGTTAACGTGTCGTTGCCCGGATCGATAGTGACCGAGCCGCCGACCAGGCTGATGTCCTGCTTAGCAATCACATCCGATCCCGCTACGTGCGAGTCATGACCCGCAACCAGCGTTACGTTGCCACCCGTGCTGCCAACGGTACTGGCACTCTGACTTTCTGTAGTGCCGTCCTGCTTAAGCTGCTGTTTCGAGGATGCGCTGCCAAAAGTGACCCCAATCCCGCCACCGCTAAACATGCCGCTCTTCTTGGTTTCACTCAGCCGATAGCTGCTCTGGGTATCGGTTGCCGCCGTAATAGTGAGATCGTTGCCAGCTTTAAGACCAACATTGTTTTCACCGACAACGGTGGAGCCTTTTAGGGTCAGATCATTACCTGCGACGATTGAAATCTGGTCGCCATTTATCTGAGAAGCTTTTTCAGTGGTTGAGCTGTCTTCGCGGATGGTGTGAGTCGTTTTCTTACTGAACAGGCCTTTTTTGGTTTTTGTTTCTTCCTTATAGACATAGTCACTTTCCGTCGCCGTGGTGATATTCACGTCGTGGCCGGCCTGTAATCCAATATCTTTGTTTGCGGTGATGCTAGCGGCCTGAGTGGTGATGTCGTTCCCGGCAAGCATCGTCGTGCTGCCACCACTGACAATTTCAGTGCCCTGCTGACGCACGGTTTCGTTGATAACCGTTTTCTTACTTCCGCGTTCACTGTCTCCGGAGCGGCTTTCAACTGCATTCAAATTGATATCACGCCCCGCCTGCAGGCCAATATTGCCCTCGGCTGCCAGCGCTGCCGCCTGGCTGGTAATATCCTGCCCGGCTTTTAATGTCAGATTGCCGCCGCTGGAAAGTGTTGTGCGCTCGGCACCTGAACTATGAGTTTCCTTGTTACCGATTTTGCGGCTTTCGCTGGTCTCGATGCTGTTGAGACTGAGGTCGTGCCAGGCGTTGAGCAGCAGATCGCCACCTGCATTGAGTGAAGCGCCGGTGATGTTGATATCGTTGCCGGACTTCAGGCTGAGCGCATCCAGTGACGTGATCGCCGCCGTCTGGCCAAGCAGCGTCTTGCTTGCCTGCACTGGCCCGTTGCCGCCGATCGTCCACTGTGAGCTGATGGTGGTATTGTTGATGTCACCGTTGACGCTTTCCAGCGCCACCTTTTTACCGCTGATTGTCGAGCTGACGTTGTTAATGCTATTCAGCGCACTGAGATTCAGCTCGCCTCCGGCTTTAATCAGCCCGGCTTTAAGGTTGTCGATATTGTTCTGGCTGTCGGCGCTGACAGCGTTCTTCGCCACGATAGTGCTGGCGCTGTTGGTGATGTTACCGCCAGAGAGCGTCACGTTGTTCCCGGCAATCACGCTGCCGTTGTTCATCGCCGCATCTTTTTCGGACAGGTACACTTTTGGCACCATCACCGTCTGGCCATTCACAGAGGTGGCTTCCCACCAGATGATGCTCTTATCCAGCGAAGCAACCTGATCCGCAGTAAGCGATACACCAAACTGCAGGCCTAAAGCCTGCTGTGACGCGGCGGCGTTATCCATCAGGTAACGCATCTGGTCCAGATCGGAGCCCACACCATTCAGATAGCGGCTGCCGGTCTGGTTAAGAACGGTGTTGCTGACGTAACGCGTATCAAATGCCGCATCGCCAAGGAAGCGGTAATCGTTGTCAGGCTTGAGGTTCAGCCTGTCCAGCAGATAGGACGAACCGAGGAAAGTATTTACGTCGGTATACTGCTGACGGCTTTCCTGTGGCGCGCTGCCAGGCTGTTTACCCAGCAACTGATTGAGGTCACCAAACAGGCTGGCGTCCAGCTGCCCCAGACCGTTTAATTTCGGGTTTACGGTGATGAGATAGGGACTGCTGCTGGTCAGGCTACAACAAGATGCAGCAGCGCCGCGATTTGGCATTTCTGCATATGGCATATGCCACGTTGCTGCGTGTCAGCGAACTTGGACGTCTGCGCGTGCGGGATCTCTCTCGCGCACAAGATGGCCGAATCATTCTTGATGTGGCCTGGACCAAAACGATTGTGATGACCGGTGGCCTGATAAAAGCGCTGGGCGATCTGTCTTCGCAAAGACTTACGGAGTGGCTAAATAAATCAGGGCTGATTCACAAACCGGATGCATTTATCTTCGGTCCTGTTCACCGTACTAATTGCGCGACAGCCGTATCGCTAAAGCCTTTGTCTACCCGCGCGCTGGAGGACATTTTTGCCCGAGCATGGCGTGAAGCGGGCCCCGGTCATGACGCGCTGCCGAATAAAAATCGCTATCGTGGATGGTCGGGGCACAGCACTCGCGTGGAAGCAGCTATCGATATGGCCTCGAAAAAATACAGCACTGCGCAGATTATGCAGGAGGGTACATGGAAGAAGCCAGAGACGGTAATGCGATATATCAGACATGTTGATGCTCATTCCGGCGCCATGGTCGACTTCATGGATAATTACGCTCAAAGTTAAAAGCTTTAGTGCTGAATTCTTTTAGCACTACACGTCTTAACCGCGAAGCGCGTAGTCATCCTGCCTTATATGATGATGTCCACTCCTTAAGATCCATATCAATCTATGGAGGAGTTTATATCACTAATTACTGGCCAAAATTTTTCCATGCTAATACATGTTTCTTCGACTCGACCTGAAGGTAATACTCAATCTCTTTCCAAACAGATTCATTTGCATCAGACGCTGTGACTAATGCCTCAACAAGTCCCGTAGCAACTGCTATTGCTAGCTCCTCATTATCAGAAGTCATACCCAATTCAATGTGCTGGAAAAGAGATAGTTTCTCATTTTCATTAAAAAAACTTAAATGTTTAACAATTGATTTACCAACTAATGAAAACAACAAGATCGGAGCTGGTGCGTCTGGCATCCAATACTCAAGGCATTTCTTGACGTCATTCTTTAAAAACTCATTTCTATCGATCACAAAACTTATGAACTCATCAGTTTTCTTTTTCATGGTCAACAGTCTTCAAAAAGATGAATCCTTGATGAATTTAGAGAATTTCATTTTTAGTTGTTTATCTGCAACTTTTAATTTTAAATCCTTTATTTTCAATTTCTTACTGGTTATCCAGTTTAAAGATCTTCAGTCATTGCTTTATAACTTGGATCCACGATTGATATTACTTCTACTATCTCTGTGCTTGTAACAATAAGATAGTGGTTTAGCTTTTCATCATTATGAATTTCGAAGCTTTGTTCGTTAAACCAACGTAGATAACCAGAGTCATTCAAGGTGTATATTCCTAAAGTTAATTTACCACACAAATCATTTTGTAACTTAAGTAAATCCCCTTCATCTGTCAATCGGAAGGAATAGATCCAATCAAATGATATTTTTACATCATCTGTTCCTCCGTCTTCGCTTGGTGAAAGTTGTATCTCCAAGATTCCTCCGGAATATCCTATAGACACAAGGAACCTATTCTTAAGATCTATGCCTTCCAACGTGACTTGATTCAAGTTCTCACTCATTTTCATACCACTTAGCAATATTAATTAACACGACTATTCATCTGGTCCTTTTTAGTCTTAATCATACTCGGTCAGCTCCCTAAGTAACTACCACATTCACAGCCTTCAAGATAGCTGCGCCTCAGCAGCCGGGCGCTGCGCCGAATAACGGCAGTTTGAAAGGGACAGACCGGCGCACTGAACCTCACAACGCATACAAGCGTCTGTGAGGGGCTCTTTTAAAGATTTGTGTACCTATCGTTTCTTTCTGATCAACGAATCATACTCACCAAAATCAGGGAATCCATCATAATTTCCGGTCAAATCTACGGTTGTTTGATTCTCTTCCAATTATAGGGATTAAACTGTTCCTCTCTTATTACAGCACTACTATTTTAGCTTCTACCATTTCGCCTTGAGTTTTAGTAGATGTTGTATTTTCGTAAAATCTCAAGCGCCCTTTTAATCGCCACAATGGGGGCAGCCCTAACCCTACGCCACAGCTGGCTATCAACGGACACTTGCTGGAGCCGATGGGCTTTACCATTGGACACTGTAAATTAATAATCGTAACCCTTGATAAAAAGCCATTTTTATTAAACTGAAAGTTAATTGATTGCTCGCTATTTTTGTATTTAATCCATTTATTCACGTAGCCAATCAACAGATCTAATTTACCTCCTCCGGATGCATCAGGTAAACCGAAAAACTCCATCACATTTTTTTCGACAGATGATTTATTAAGGTTGTGACATAACTCGTAATCAAAGGCTGAATAGCCTTCATCATTTTCAAGATAAAAATGAATGTGATTTAGCTTTTCATTTCTAAATCCTGCCTCGGCTCCAGATTTTAAAAATTTATAGTATTTTTCCTTACCAATAGATTCATTATATTCAACAGGGTCAGATGTCAATACTGTACTTTCACCCAGCAACTTACAAAATGCTAAAAATTCGGAAGATTTTTCCCCATTATTGATTGCTGAAATACCAGCATCCCACACACTTATCATTTTATAACCCCTGACTGACGGTTTCTCTTAATAATTTGTTTAATAGCGTCATCAACTTGCTTTGAATTATAGCCACATTCAACCATATTGTTCTTCAGGGCATCAGTATCACGACAGACTGCTCCACATAAATCTAAAGCATCTTGCTCAACTTGAGCTGCTGTGTTTTTCCCGCCATATGTAGGCCCAGCTCTATGAACATCTTGGAGTACTTCCACAGCCGTCGCATTTTGATACAAATTCTTTGATTCTGCATCAGTCAAAGGACGTCCATTTGGCAAGAGCCCACCGCTTTGCAGGCCATGTTCTGGCATTCAGCGATTTCTTTATCCTTATGAGCCTGTTGTTTCTGGCTCAGAGAGCTATTCTCAACTAAATTGGAGGTAACTCTTTTTTAGCCATTTCAGCCCAAAGTGGGTTTATTTTTCCTAGGTATTTTAGCAGTTTGGGGAAAATTATTTTCCTGCAATCTTCATGCTCATCAACTCGATGTAATAATTCATACTCCACGGCCATTTGATGAACTACGGGATAGATAATCCAGTAAAACAACTCATCTAAATCCTTGGTTGATTTTCTTGAGAATTCAAAGCCTCTTCCGAATAAATATATTCATAGCGATCCTCAGATATGTGAAGGTATGGCTTTCCGTAATCTGAAGGCTTTGTCAGAATAATCAATGAATTATGAGAAGCGTTGACTTTAGAACCTAACCGGAAAACTTCATTCTGGATTACTCTTATATCTTCCATTTACTTAATCTCCTTCAGATCGCCCAAGTATCATATAATGATATTTAACTAATACCTACATCGCCATATCTACCCGCCATCTTCCGACGAAATTATTCGAACTGATCTAATGTTAGTGCGAGTTGCGCTACTGTTCTTCCTTCGTCCTCGCAAAATTCAACCTCATAAGCCTCGTATGGTTGACTATAAGTATCTATTATTGTTCCTTTCATACCATTTTTTAGGTTATTTTCCGGCATGTCAATGATTAGAGTGATAATGTCAAATTTCGCATGTATCAACTCATTTAATAACATAAATAAAACCCAGCTCTTAGATAATAATCACTTTGCTTTTAAAAACTTATTATCTTCGTACATACGATCAAAATATGAAACGACCACTACATTCAGGCCTGAATCTACATCGTCTTGACTAAATAATTCTTTTTTCATCACCGCCATTCTTGATAATGGAAAATGTATTTATTGCTAATAATATAATAAAGAGGTGATTAAGTACCACAATTAATTTTCTTCAAGCCCGTAGTTACCAGTCTAGATCATTAATGATGATTGCAACTTTTTACTTTTGGGCCTTTCTTTAAACACTAAAACTCGGTTAATTTGGCCTGCACCTCATGTCAGGCAGGGTATTTCTCTGACAGATACCTTAATAATACGGCTACATTTTTCAAATTATGACCAATCAGAAGATCTTTATTGCTCATCTGAACAAGAATATCGTAATCTTCCTCTAACTGACCAATATCAAGTTCTGTTGGTAAGGTATAAGGGTCATAGATTTTCTCACTAGGAATACTCCAGTAAAAATCAGCATCTACTTTAAAACTATCAACACCTCGACTCCTCAAGTCTGAGAAAATTCTAGTTATTGCTTTTTCAATTACATCCAAATTAACTTCCATAATTTACTCCTTACCATTTTTAATTTCACTTATGTTCTTATGGAACGTTTTTATCTCCTGCTCAAGATGACGAATACGACCATCAATAATACTTTGCCTCACTTGTTCATTTGGTGCGTTCTTAAGGTAACCTTTGTTATCGAAAGAGTCTGGGTTATTTTTGTATGCTTCAAGCTTATCTTCATGAATACGAATTTGTTCTTCAAGTGATTTAATCGATCTCTGATCTGAAGCATTTAGATTTTTATCGCGGCCCTGTTGTTCATCCTCTGGTTCCCATCCACCAGGAGTTCCAGATCCCACGCCGCCATATTCATTCTTCTCAGCATCTGTCAGATTAGCGCCAGCTCTCGGGCCATCAGCCTCTTCTGAATCATCTGTCGAGCAGGCTCGGCCAAATGAGCACGCTGTTGTCTTATCCAGCAAGTCAGTCACATTATTAAGCCCTTCCTTGAGCCCTGAAGCAATATTCTTATCCGCAATCTGTTTCACTTTGTCACCAGGCCCTACGGGTGCCCCAGGGACGGGGACTGGGACTGGAGCAGGAATAGGCCCAAACATATTGTTCTCCACCGCATTCTTCCCGGCACCCGCTCCAGCTCCAATCCCCATGGACGAATCCGCCGCAATACCGCCCGCAAGGCCTGCAGCAAGCTGGCTCAGGCTACTGACAATTTGCTTCTGATTTTCTGTCAGGCTGCTAATGTCGGTGTCCGGATACATTACTTTCACAATCGCGCGCGCTGTCAGCTCACCACCTGCTGCACCTGCCGCACCCGCTGCTGCACTGCTGCCGGACATCTGAGCCAGCACGGCACCCGCTACGGCGTGCGCCATGGTGTTTGCTACCAGATTAGTCTTTTCTGTGCCGTCAGCGTTGTATGATGTGGTGGCTTTCTTTATAGCATTAGCAATATATGGTGCCATCGCGCCGCTGGCTGCCGCGCCCATGTTGTTGGCACTTAAGCCGCCAAGCGCACCCGCGACTGCACTGGCCACCATCGAATAAGTTCCACCAGCACCCCACTTATCCGCCACGTCCTTATATCCAGAATCGTTTCGAACCAATGTGTTGAAATCTTCATTAGATAAGCTGGCGTATTCAGGATGTTCCTTCAGGAGGCGGTCTGAGGTCTCTTTTGCAGCTTCATCCAGCTTGTAGGCTTTGACATCACTGACAACCTTGCCCGCCAGTTCCTGTACGCCTTGTGCAAAAGCCATCTGGTTTTCGACTTTTTCCTTATCGAAAATCTTACCAATACTGCCGTTCGCGTTATCGGTATCGCGGCTCAGATCCGCTACATCCTGCTTCTGGTTCCGTTCATCTCGAACCGTAATGGTGCCAGCTGAGATCGCAGATTGTGTTGTGCCGGATGCATTTCCATTCAAATTCACTACTGCTGGCAGCGCGGAGCCTGCAAATTGCTCTCCCGGTTTATTGTTGCTGTTATATCCTCCACTGATACCCATTGCCGCACTGCTGGCGCTGTAAGAAGCATGATTATCTATGCTTCCCCAGCCCAGTGTGCCGGTAGACAGGTGATTGTTTGCCGCTTGGGCGGTTGAGGCGATTACAGCACCATTTAGCTGTGTATGATTGCCAACGTAAATGTCATAGCCACCGTCACCCGCAAACAAACCGCTCTGATCCCCGACGCTTGCGTATTCACTCTTAACTTTGCTCTTGCTAATACTCAGCCCAGCCGAGCCAGTCATACTGCCAAAGGTGAAACTGAAACCACCGCTGGCGCTCTGCTGCTTACTTTGGTAGTTGTCGATATCCTGCAGGCTGGTCAGTGTGAGGTTGTTACCTGCATCAACGGTGATACGGTTACCCAGCGCCTGGGCTCCGGAGAGTAGCGTATTGTTCCCACTGCTCAACGTCAGATTATCTTTCGCGTTGACGCGGCTATTAACGTAAGACGTTGTGTTGCCATTCTCCGAGCCGCTGGCCATGAACCCGCTGGCCTGCACTCCAATACCGGTTTCCTGACCAATAGCAATATGTACGCCCGCACTCCAGCCAGATGACTTATTGCTACTCTTCTGATCGCTATTGTTGCTGGCGGCGATCAGGTTGAGGTCATGCGCTGCGGCAAGAGTGACGTTACCTCCAGTGATACCGCTGCCGGTCAAATTCAGGTCACCACTGGCACCGTTTGCACCCGTGGCAACCACAGTGACATTACCACCGCCGTTAAGCGAACTGCCGCTAATCGTATTGGCGTTGTATTCTGAAGAAGACTTGCTTTTGCTGGCACCGACGCTCAGCTCAATCTTAATGCCGGCATTATTTAAATCACCCTTAGCTAGGGCTGCCGCAGACTGTCCTGCCGCTCCTGACATTGCCCAGCCACTCTCCAGCATTTTTACCGCGTTAAGCGCTTTAAGACGTTCGTCTCCTGCCTGTCCGGCCTCTTTAGCCTGTGACCCCAAACTCAGTAACGCGTCAGTAATCGGGCTGGTTAGCCTTAAGGTCAGACCACTTTGTTTCTGCTCAAAGCTCTGATGGCGCGAAAGCGTGTCATTGCCTGGGTCGATCGAGACCGACCCGCCTACCAGGCTGATATCCTGTTTTGCTATTACATCAGAACCGGCTATTCGTGCGTCATGACCCGCAACCAGCGTTACGTTGCCACCCGTGCTGCCAACGGTACTGGCACTCTGACTTTCTGTAGTGCCGTCCTGCTTAAGCTGCTGTTTCGAGGATGCGCTGCCAAAAGTGACCCCAATCCCGCCACCGCTGAACATGCCGCTCTTCTTGGTTTCACTCAGCCTATAGCTGCTCTGGGTATCAGTTGCCGCCGTAATAGTGAGATCGTTGCCAGCTTTAAGACCAACATTGTTTTCACCGACAACAGTGGAGCCTTTTAGAGTCAGATCATTACCTGCGACGATTGAAATCTGGTCGCCATTTAGCTGAGAAGCTTTTTCAGTGGTTGAGCTGTCTTCGCGGATGGTGTGAGTCGTTTTCTTACTGAACAGGCCTTTTTTGGTTTTAGTTTCTTCCTTGTAGGCATAATCACTTTCCGTCGCCGTGGTGATATTTACGTCGTGGCCGGCCTGTAATCCAATATCTTTGTTTGCGGTGATGCTTGCGGCCTGAGTGGTGATGTCATTTCCGGCAAGCATCGTCGTGCTGCCGCCACTGACAATTTCAGTGCCCTGCTGACGCACTGCTTCGTTGATAACCGTTTTTTTACTGCCCCGTTCGCTGTCTCCGGAGCGGCTCTCAACTGCATTCAGGTTGATATCACGCCCCGCCTGCAGACCAATATCGCCTTCCGCTGCCAGGGCTGCTGCCTGGCTGGTAATATCCTGCCCGGCTACCAGCGACAGATTGCCGCCGCTGGAAACGGTCGTGCGTTCAGCACCGGAGCTATGCGCTTCCTTGTTGCCGTTTTTGCGGCTTTCGCTGGTCTCGATGCTGTTGAGACTGAGGTCGTGCCAGGCGTTGAGCAGCAGATCGCCACCTGCATTGAGTGAAGCGCCGGTGATGTTGATATCGTTGCCGGACTTCAGGCTGAGCGCATCCAGTGACGTGATCGCCGCCGTCTGGCCAAGCAGCGTCTTGCTTGCCTGCACTGGCCCGTTGCCGCCGATCGTCCACTGTGAGCTGATGGTGGTATTGTTGATGTCACCGTTGACGCTTTCCAGCGCCACCTTTTTACCGCTGATTGTCGAGCTGACGTTGTTAATGCTATTCAGCGCACTGAGATTCAGCTCGCCTCCGGCTTTAATCAGCCCGGCTTTAAGGTTGTCGATATTGTTCTGGCTGTCGGCGCTGACAGCGTTCTTCGCCACGATAGTGCTGGCGCTGTTGGTGATGTTACCGCCAGAGAGCGTCACGTTGTTCCCGGCAATCACGCTGCCGTTGTTCATCGCCGCATCTTTTTCGGACAGGTACACTTTTGGCACCATCACCGTCTGGCCATTCACAGAGGTGGCTTCCCACCAGATGATGCTCTTATCCAGCGAAGCAACCTGATCCGCAGTAAGCGATACACCAAACTGCAGGCCTAAAGCCTGCTGTGACGCGGCGGCGTTATCCATCAGGTAACGCATCTGGTCCAGATCGGAGCCCACACCATTCAGATAGCGGCTGCCGGTCTGGTTAAGAACGGTGTTGCTGACGTAACGCGTATCAAATGCCGCATCGCCAAGGAAGCGGTAATCGTTTTCAGGCTTGAGGTTCAGCCTGTCCAGCAGATAGGACGAACCGAGGAAAGTATTTACGTCGGTATACTGCTGACGGCTTTCCTGTGGCGCGCTGCCAGGCTGTTTACCTAGCAACTGATTGAGGTCACCAAACAGGCTGGCGTCCAGCTGCCCCAGACCGTTTAATTTCGGGTTTACGGTGATGAGATAGGGACTGCTGCTGTCACCCGGGACGAAGTAGCCATTGTCACTGGTGGGGAGCGGATAGGCGCTGGTATCCACCGCTGAAGCACCATAGCTGCCCAGGGCCGATGGTTTTACTGCGCTGCCTGACGCCAGTTCAGCAGTCTTACCAAGGTTCGCGTTGCCCTGTTGTTTGCCATTGTGATTTGAGAGCCCAACGGTTTCAGGCTGCGCATTTTGCAGCGACGTGCCACCGTTGACCTGCTGCAGGGCATTTTGCAGCTGGTCGCGCCATTCAGGAGAATTAATCGCCACTTTATCTATGGCGGCGAGCTGCTGGCGCTGCTGAGCTGCCACCTGGCCGATTGCGGCGAGCTGATTTAATGCAGGCGCATTGACAGTGGTGCCTGTCCAGCCGGCATTGGAAGTCGTGGAGGTATTGCTGATATCACCACTGAAGCTGGCGTTAACGTTGCCGCCTGCCTGAATGACGGCACGATATACGTTGCCGCTACCGGTAGTTTCATACGCCGGACTGTCATCAAGCGTGTATCCAAATGAACTCGACGTAGCGCCACCACTATAACGGTAAATCTGATAAGCCGTGCTTGTGCCATCAGTCCAGCTTTGGTTATTCAATTCCCTCCCTGACAGCGCCATATTGTTACTAGCAAGCAAAGAGGAGGCAGAATTATCAAGCTGCGCCGCCTGCACATTCAGGTCTCGGCCCGCTGCAATACGTCCTGCTCCTCCGCTTGCATTAGCGGTCACGGCTATGGACTGATATGCAATCTTTTGCACCTGGACATCAGCATTCGGCGCATAGCTGTAAGTATGGGTTTCCCAGTCATCACCATGTCCGTGGTGTTGTTGAGTTCCACTGACGTATTTATAGTAATCGCCGGGTTTAAACCACGAGAACGGGATCCTAACATTCGGTCCATTCGCCCATGACGGGGTAGCAAGCTGGGTTACCTCTTCACTAGTGATCAAGCCCTCACGCGTATTCAGCAGATGCCCGGTCCTAATCGTGATATCACCATTCTGTGACTCAATTGTTCCGGAAGTGTTGATTACCTCACCATTAGCATTCCCCGCCGCGTCGCGCTGCATCCACAGACTGTTGCCTGCCAGCATATCGCCACGCTGATTTTGAATGCTGTTAGCGTACAGGTAGAGATTCTGCCCGCCATACAGCAGCGCCGTGTTCACAATGCTGCCTGGCGAGGAAATGGTGAGGCTGCCACGCGTGCCGGTGAAACCATTGAGTGCTACGTCGCTGCGGCTGGCCAGCGTAATGTTGCCGCCGCCCTGCAGCGTGCCAGCGCTGTTCATATTGATGCGGTTACCGCTCAGGCTGCTGTCGCCGGTTCCGGTGGTGAGCTGGCCGTTGTTCGTCAGGTCGCCGCCTGCACTCAACGTCAGCGCCTGCCCCTGTAACGTGCCCTGGTTCTCAATCGCTCCGTTACTGCTGATAGTCAGGCGATTACCGGCTACCAGCGTGTTGCGTGCAATAAAGCTGTTGATCAGTTTCAGCGTGGCATCGCCCAGCGCTACCACCTGACCCAGCTGATCAAAACCGGTGCTCTCCAGCAGCATATTGCCGCCGCTGAACAGCTTACCCGCTGCCTGCTGCGTGACCTGGCTGGCCTTAACGTCCAGTTGATTAGCGCCCAGCAGCGTGCCACTGTTATTGAGCTGGCTATAATTGACCGCCAGCGAGCCACCCTGCGCAGTTCCCTGATTCAGCAGTTGCGAGCCGGTTAAAGTTCCCTGCTGATCGGCCAGCAAGGTGCCGCTGTTGCTGGCGTTGGCAGCATTCAGCGTCAGCTGCGCTGCCTGCAACCAGCCGCTATTGACGAGTTGAGGCGTTGTGAGCGTGAGCTCGCCCGCAGACAGCATTTTTCCGCTGTTAGTCGCGCTGCTGCTGGCGGTGATGCGGTTAGTTGCCCCCTGAATCAGGCCGTAGTTATACAACTCTGGCGTGGTCAGCGTCAGACCGCTCTGGCTTATCAGCGTCCCGCTATTGTTGTTGGTGATGCGGCCACGGGTGGTCAGCAACAGGCTCTTATCACCCTGCAACCGCCCGTTGTTAGTCAGTGTTCCAGTGGTGATCGTCAGATCACCGCCCTGAATGCGGCCATCATTGCTAGCCGTCGCCGCCTGAACATCCAGTTTGCCACCTGATAACAGCGCGCCATTTTGCTGCTGCGTCAGCGTGCCGCCGAGCTCTGCCGTCAGTCCGTTAACGCCGGAGATTTCTCCACCGTTGTTCAGCGTCGTGCCTTTCAGCGTCAGGTTTCCGGCAATCCACTGTCCCTGATTGGTGAAACTAAGTGCGTTGAGTGCGGCGTTGCCGTTGGCGGTGATTTTGCTGCTAGTGGTGGACGTCAGCGTATCGCTGAGGTTGAGCGTCAGATCGCCCGCGCTCTGAATAGCGCCGTTGTTGGCAAGGCGGGTGGCGTTCAGCAGGATTTGCTGTCCCTGCCAGCTGCCGTTGTTGGTGATGACATCACCGCTAATGTTCAGCGCGCCCTGCGTCAGTAGCTGACCGCCAGCATTGTTGATTAATTCACGTGCGGGCTGCGACTGTACCGCCATCATACGGAAACCACGGGTCGACGCCGGACCGATAGTCAGTGATTGTAAACCAATCAGACTGCCCTGATTGGTCACGCTGGCCGGGGTAATAGCCAGCGTTTTGCCCTGCACGCTGCCGCTGTTATTCAGCGCATCGCCACTCAGCGTCATCGCTTTATCCGCCAGCAGCGAGCCGCTGTTGTTCAGATTCTGCGCGCTGACCTGTGCCGTGCCCTGCGACAATATTTCACCGCTGTTGCGCAGCTCACCCGTAACGTCCGCAGACACGCCTGCGGTGCCCAGCAGCGAGCCCTGATTCTGCCAGCGGCCTGCGCTGATTTGCGCGTTGTCACCCTGTAACGTACCTGCCGTATTGAGGTCGGCAGCGTTCAGTAGCAGGTCACCGCCGGTCAGCGTTTTGCCACCAGTTGCCTGAATTAAAGCGCCGCTCGACTGTGCATCCAGCGAGGAAGTTCCCTGCCATAAGCCACTGTTGCTCAGGCTGCTCCCGCGTAACACCAGATTATCGGCCAGCACCTTACCGCTGTTTTGCAGGTTACCCGCCGTCAGGCTGGCGTTACCGCCCGCCGTCAGGCTGCCACGGTTATCCAGCAGCCCGTCAGACTGACCTTTAAGTGAGTCAATACCGTAAACCGTGCCACTGTTGGTCAGCGAGCCAAACTGATAGTCAATGCTGTTGCCCTGCCACACACCGGCGTTATCAGCGGTGGCGCCCTTCACTGCAAGAATACCGTTGCTGAGAAGCTGACCCGCGCTCAGGTTGCTGAACTGCCTGAAATTCGCGTTAAGTCCGTTGTCACCCTGCAGCAGGCTTTGATTCTTCAGCACATCACCAGACACGTTCAACTGCTGTGCCGCAATCGAACCGCTGTTATTCAGCGTGCCGCTCAGGTCTGCATTCAGATTGGTGGCGGTGATGCGGCCGCTGTTGGTCAGGTCACGACCGTTGATGTTGAAGTCATCAGCCACCTGTAACAGGCCCGCATTGGTCAGCTGTACCGGGGAAAGCGTCAGCGAACCGCCGCTAATAAGCTGGCCGCTGGCGGCGTTGGTGATATCCGCGCTGTTCATTAAGAGCGAGCTGTTACCCTGCAGCAATCCGGCGTTAGTCAGCTGAGGGGCTGTGATGCTGAGTCGGTTGGCCGCCAGCGTACCGCTATTAGTGATGTCGTTGCTGATGAGGGCAAAATCGTTCTGGCTCAGCAGCGTGCCGCTGTTATCCAGCGCGCCGCTCAGGGTGCCAAGGAACTGCCTGGTCGCCTGGGCGCTGCCGGCGTTCTGCCAGCTTTGCAGCCGCATATCGAGCGTGTCGGCCTGAATGCTGCCGTGATTATCCAGGCTGTCAGCCTGAGCAGTCAGCGTGCCAGCACTCAGTAACTGGCCGCCGGTTTTATTACTGAGCTTATTGCCCGTCACGGTCAGCGCATCACTGCCCTGAATCAGCCCGCTGTTAACTAAATCGCCCTGAAGCGTGAGCGCCTGCGCCAGCAGCCAGCCGCTGTTATCAACCGAATCTGCTTTGAGCTGTAGGTTCTGCTGACCAAGAATTTTGCCGCTGTTATCAAGCGTTGCGGCGTTAAGTACGCCATCACCCGCACTCAACGCGTTGCCGCTGTTATCCCAACGGCCCGCCGTCACCGCCAGCTGCTGTCCCTGCAACAGGCCACGGTTAGTGAGCGAGTCTGCTGCGATCGTTAATTTGCCGTCACTCAGTAACGTACCGCTGCTGGTTATCGCCTTGCCGCTGGCCTGCAGCGATTGTTTGCCCTGCAACGTGCCGCTGTTGTTCAGCGTACTGGCATCAACAGTGGTTGTCGCTGCGGCGATTTGACCGTCATTGGTCAGCGCAGCGTTTTGAAGACTGAGGTTGTTATCCGCGAGCAGCAGGCCGCCCTGCTGATTGTTCAGCTGCGCGTTTGAGGCAAACAGGCTGGCAGCGTTGATTTCGCCGCTGTTGGTCAGCGCGTCTCCACTCAGCGTCAGCCCTGCCTTGCTGGTGATGAGCCCGCTGTTAATCAGCTGCGGCAGATTGAGTGCAAAACTGTTGTCCGAACTCAGGGTGCCGCCCGCCAGATTGTTCAGGCGGTTGCCGCTGTAGGTCAGCGCTTTGCTGCCCTGAATCAGCCCGCTGTTGTCGGTTTGCACGCTGCTGAGTGAGAGCACCGGCGCGGACAATACGCCCTGATTCAGCAGGCTGTCGCTGCTGAGGCTTAGACTCTCTGCGCCGGAGATGGCCGCGCCCTTACCATTCTGCAGGCTACTTGTGGTGATGCCGGTGGTGTTACCGGCCAGCATGCCGCGATTATCGAGTTGTTTGGCCGAGATGTTGAGATTTTTTCCCGCCGTCAGCTGGCCGCTGTTGCTGAGCCGATCCTGCGCCTGCAATCGGATATCGTTACCGGCTTTCGCGACGGCATTGCTGTCCGTGACAACGGTTGTGCCATTAAGCTGAATATCATGTCCTGCCGTGATGCTGGTGCCATTGGTGGTGAGATTTCCTTTCGCCGTAACGCTGACTCCGGCGTCGCTGACCAGCGTGCCTTTATTGAGCGTTGCATACTGCTGTGCACTGAGCGTGACCTGTCCGGACGCTTTGTTTTCGCCACCAAGGGTCACTGATTCAGCATTCGCCGTTAGCGCCCCGCTGCTCAGGCTGTTGTTGAGCGTCAGTTTGCCGCTGGCATCCAGCTGAATATCCCCCTGCTTCGCCACCAGGTTACCGAGGTTAACCCCAACACCTTTCTCGCTCGACACCAGATGAATACGATTGGCATACATGCCGCCAAGCGCGCCGGTATCAACCGCTACCGACGATGCCGCACCTTCACCGGCAATCGGCGTGACGGAACCATCCGCACCGACCCGATTAGCCCCCAACGTCACCGACAGATCTTTCGCATGGATCCCGGCGTTGATCTCCGTTGCGCGCGCGACGATCGATACGGCATCGGCGCTGCTGCCATCCAGTCCCTGACCTTCGACGATCACCGATCCTTTCGTCACCTCCAGCGCAGCCAGATTGCCTCTGGCATCCAGCTGCGGTTTACCGGTGGTCAGCGTGACGTTCGGTGTGTTGATAAAGCCGCAGCCGTTACAGGTAATACCGTACGGGTTGGCCACCATCACGTTAGCGGCTTTACCCGCCACTTCGGTGTAGCCCTGCAACTGCGAACGGTTGGCGCCAACCACTTCGTTGATGATCGCCTGCGCTTCATGCCCGGCTTTCAGATTAGGGTTGTTCTGGATCAGGCCGCCAAGCTGCGTCTGGGTAAGCTGACCGGTGGCGTTATTGAGGATTAAACCTTCTTTGCCTACGTTGTACTGCTGGTACTGGTTATGCGAAATCCCGGCGCCGTTGGGGGCGGCGATATTCACCACCGGCACGCCGTTGCCGGCGGCATCCATTTTCGTGCCCGGCGTTACCGGCGTAATTTGCGCGGCGACAACAGGCAGCATCGGCTGTGCCGCCACCAGATAGCAAATCAGGTAACTCAGCGCGCGACGGGCGAGGGAAACGGGTTGACGATCGTCCATAATCTTTGCCTCTTAGAAAACCAGCCCGACGCGGGCGTAAATGCTGACGTGATCCGGCTGGAGATGGCCGGGATAACTGAGGGGAATGCCGACGGTGTACTGGGTGTAGAAGTTGCGGCCGCGCGTGCTGAGGCCTACCGCGCTGCCCCACAAGGTGCCGGTGGACTCGCGGTTCTGCGCGTCGCTCTTTAACCAGCCGCCGTCGATAGCGGCCAGCGCGCTGACGTCGCCCAGAACCGGCAGCGTGAACAGGCTGTAACTCAGTTCGTTGCGCAGATAGCCACCGGCATCACCGGAGAGATACTGCTCCTTAAAACCGCGCACCGAGCTTTCGCCACCCAGCGTCAGGCGTTCACTACCGTACAGCCGATCCGGCGACCACTGGCCGTAAATGCTGCTGAGCAGCCACAGTTTGTCGGCCAGCGGCCGCTGGAAACTGCCGCTGATGCTCCACTTGCGGAACTGCGCTTTGGGCAGATCGCCGGTCTTGCCCGCGTCATCCTCGGCATCGAACCACGGCATGCCGCGGCTGAACGTTGGGTTGAGCGTAGCGACGCCGCCGAGGATTTTCTGCGTGTGATTGAGTCCCAGCTGCGCGCTGGTGATTTTGCGGCTGCTACTCTGCAACAAGGTATTGTTGAGATAGTTGTGGCTGGAGTAATGATTCAGGCCGAGCTGAACGCCGGTTTTGATATCGCCGTTACGAAACAGCACCCATGAACCGTTAAGCCGGTGCGACACGTTGTCGCCGTTGCTCAGCCAGGTAAAGCCGTTGTTAACGAAGCTGCTGTGATAGTTGCTCCAGCTGTAGCTGTAGTCGAGCAGGCCGTAGCCGTAAGGCACGCTGACGCCCGCCTGCAGGTTCTGCGCATCACGCCAGTCGCTGAAGGCGCTACTGCGTCCGCCGCTGATAAACCAGCGGTCAGCCAGTCCCAGCAGATTGTTTCCCGTCAGCGAGGCGTTGAGTTGACCAACGCCGGTGCTTTTCTGTCCGCTGTTATCAAACCCCAGCGATGCGCTGAGCGGGAATTCCGGCGTAGCCGTAAGGTTAACCACCGAATAACCGGTTTTAGGCGACGGCTGTATTTCAATCTGTACCGGCGTGGTGCGCACGCGGTTAATCTGCTCCATGCCCTGCTCAATATCACGCAGGTTAAGCACCTTGCCTTCCAGACCGGGAAACGCCATCTGTAATGAACGCGGATGCTGGCCGTCGAGACGAATGGCGTCCAGTTTCCCTTCCAGCACCGGAATAATTAACTCGCCCTGCGATAAATCCTGTTCAATTAAAAATGCCCGGCTGGTGATATAACCGCGCTGCATATACCAGTCAGAAATGGCATGCACCAGCGAATTAATTTCGGTTAAGTTCAGGCAGCGATGAATATAAGGTGCGGCCAGCGATTGCTGCTGGCCGGCAGAAATTAGCGTGGCGTTGCGAATAGCGATATGCTGCACCGGGAAGCAGGGGCCGGCCTGACCGGAATCCGCTGCTGGCGTGCTCTGCGGCGCGGTAGCACTCCACAATGCATCACGCTGCTGCTGGTCATTTTGCAAACGTTGCTGTTGTTGGTTCTGAATATAATCACGGTCGCCGGGATTTAACGGTGCCGCAAATGCAGAAGTTGTGATCATACCGACGCACAGCGCCAGTGACATCCTTGTTTTTGCCATCATAGTAAGACTTAAGCGAAATTGATTGTAAGTTTTGTGTAAGCACTTTTGTGCAGAATATCACCTTAACAATCAGAAAGTTCCTGGCTCCTTATAAAAACTTTAATTTCCTGTTTATTCAATTTTATAAATCATGAAGTTTCCCCTTAACGCAAATAGTCAGTCATTCCATCATTTTCACCGATAATGTTTACTTTCATGGTCATGCATGTTGAATGAATTGATGAGGAAAATGCATATACAGAATGAGGATCTTCACTGCATTGATTAGCAGCCTGCGGGGAAAGTGGTGGTTGCGAGCCCCAATCGAGGCATAAGCGCCTACCTTTGGTTGTTACATTATAACATACTTTAGGCCCAGCAATGGTTGAACTGATCCCCAAATCCATCATCTTACCTAGGGTTGTCAATTTACAGGCAAGTGATTGAGTTGTTCATTATAATAACGGGGAATACATGTTTAAAAAGGGTTGGGTTAAGCAGTTTTATATACCGGTGTTTATTTCGCTCTATATCGGCGTACTTCTTAATATTCCGATTTTCATCCGTCGCTATACGCAACTGCAGTTTGATAACACCCTGTCATTAGTGACGGAGATCATCGCTGCATTTTGTCTGGTAATGCTGTTGACGTTGTTAACCTCATTAACCGGGAAATATCTATCACGCGTATTAATGACCATGCTGGTGCTATTCTCCAGCGCGGCCAGTTATTACATGATTTTCTTTAATATTGATATTGGTTATGGAATTATCGCCGCCGTATTAGCCACCGATTCATTAGACCTTTCTAAGGAGTCGGTGGGTTGGCACTTTATGCTGTGGATGGTGATCATCAACGTCATTCCACTTTGGCTAATCTGGCGCGGAATGCGCGGTAATTCCGTTACAAATATCAGTAAAAAGCGTTACTGGTCTTATAAAACTATCGCCATTGTTATTGCCGCATTAGGTTGCTGGTTGCCGCTAACGCTAATGGGCAAGGTGCAGGATGAACAGGATAAGATAAATAATCGCATGATGGCCAGCTACGGCGGCATTGTTGCGGGGACCTATTCACCGTCTAACTGGTTATCGGGCGTTGGCTTGCTGGCTTATAGTTCGTTCAGCCAGGCTGAAGATAACCGTAATCTTTACGATCCCGCAGAACACTTTAAATACATTCCACCAAAAAATGCGGATAACTTGTACATCGTGTTTGTGATTGGTGAAAGTGCCCGCCGCGATCATATGGGTTTATACGGTTACGATCGCGACAACACGCCTTATCTCGATCACGAAAAAAACCTCGTTCACTTGCAGGGCTATTCCTGCGATACCTCCACCAAGCTCTCGCTGCGCTGTATGTTTGTCAGAGAAGGTGGCGCCTCAGAAGCCCCGCAGCGCACGCTGAAAGAGATGAATGTCTTCACGGTGATGAAGAAGCAATGTTTCTCGGAAGATCTCTATTCCATGCAGAGCGAAGCCTGGTTCTATAACAAAGTTATGGCCGACAGTTATTCAATGCGTGAATCTATTCAGGCGGAGAAGCGTAATGTCGGTAAGCCGGTGGATGATATGGCGTTGATTAATGAATTGCAGGACTCAATTCAGCGCCATCCACAGGGTAAACATATTGTGATTCTTCACACCAAAGGCTCTCATTATATGTATACCGAACGCTATCCACGCGCGTTTGCCCGTTATACCCCGGAGTGTCAGGGCATTGATGATGCTTGTAGCACGCAGGAGATGATCAATTCCTACGACAATAGCCTTTTGTATACCGATTATTTTCTCAAACAGACTTTCGATAGCCTGAAAGATAAAAATGCCATCGTGTTTTATGCCTCAGATCATGGGGAATCGATCTCCGATGATCTGCATTTCCACGGCACACCACGCGATCATGCACCGATGGCGCAACGCACGGTGCCGATTATGGTTTGGGCATCGGATAAGTTTTTAAGTGACAGTAATAACAAAGCATCATTTGCCAAACTTGAGCAACTGCAGAATGACAAAACGCCGGTATTCCACGAGAAGTTATTCGACTCGATATTAGGCTGCTCAGGTTTTACCTCACCGGATGGCGGAATTAATTCACTGCGAAACTGGTGCGATCATTCTACTATTCAGAAGTGAGGTGACGATTCAAAGGGAGGACATATGACGCCAGAAATCAAAACGAAACGATTAATCCTGAAGCCACTGGAAAGTCGTGATGGGCAGGCGATGCAAATCGCTTTCCCGCGCTGGGAGATCGTGCGTTATCTCAATGCCAATGTGCCCTGGCCTTATCCTGAAGGTGCCGCGCAGGATTATGTCGATAACGTGGTGTTGCCCGCTGTCAAGGAAGGTCGATGCTGGTGCTGGAGTATCAGACGTCAGGAGAAACCTGAGGAATTAATTGGGTTGATTGAACTGCGCGATGGAGAGAATGATAACCGCGGATTCTGGCTGGTACCTGAGTGGCAGCATCGCGGATTCATGAGTGAAGCCTGCAACGCCGTGAACGACTTCTGGTTTAAAACGCTGGGCCGCGAAGTTTTACGTGTGCCAAAAGCGGCGGTGAACACCGGCTCGGTGATGATCTCACGTAAATCTGGCATGCGTCTGATAGAAACCGGGAAAAAAGAGTATGTCGCGGGTGTTCTCGATTACGAATTATGGGAGTTAACTCGCGAAGAGTGGCTCGCATAAAAAATCAGCCAAATCAACGTAGGTCCGCCCGTTTATATCTTAATGCTCGTCACGGTCGCCATAAATGGCGACCCTACAGAGGATTGGTGCGGTTTTTCGTAGGGTCGCCATTTATGGCGACCGATCCACTACACATACCCCATCATCCGCAGCATCGACTGCGCCTGATTCATCGCTTCCGCGCGATGCGTCACGCCCAGTTTTTGGTACAGATTACGAATATGCGTTTTGATGGTGGTGGCAGCAACATCCAACTCGCTGGCGATCTGATCGTTGCTGTATCCCGAATAGATCAGCCCCAAAACCTGCCATTCGCGTTGGGTTAGCGGACTGGTGCGGATCAGCTCCGGCACATCGGGATGGTTAATCAGGCGGCTAACAAAGCCTTCGTCAAAATGGGCAAACTTATGGCGATGATATTTATTGATCTCGCTGAGGATGCGTCTGGCGCGATGGTTATCAAGTTCATCCAGCGTATTCAGCTGAATCAGCTGACGCAACTGCTGCGCCATCGCCTCGCCTTCAATCACAAAATGGCTGACGAAACCGGTGCTGCGCGCCAGTTTCAGCGCTTCGGTCAGCGCATGCTGTGCTTCTGCTTTACGCTGGGTTTGCCAGTAAATCTGATTTAACAGCAGTAGATTGCGATTCATGTCGCTCATCAGGTTGAGCGCGCGGGCATTGTCATTCAACTCATCCAGCACCACTTCGGCCTGACTCATATTTCCCAGCAAGATCTGCGCGCGCGCCACGTTGCGCCACTGCCCTTGCAGGAAATGATTATTGGCGAACTCCGGTTTCGCCGTCTGGCGCATCCAGCTGCTGGCGCTTTGGCTGTCGCCGGTCATCTGCCAGAAAATCACCCGCACCTTATCGGCATTGGCGATCCAGTCGCTGTGCAGCGATCCGTTGTTAAGCAGATTCTCCAGCCGACTAAGGTGACTACGCGCGTTATCGAGATTGCCGCGCGCCAGTGAACACTGCACCAGCAAACCCAGGCACTGAATCTGCTGCTGTGGCTGATAACCTTTCAGCACTTTTATCCCTTCGCGCGCCGCCTGCTCCGCTTCGTCAAGTCGGCCCCACGCCCACAACAGTTGCGCGCGAATGCGCAGCAGGAATTCATGCATCGGGAACTGCGTCAGATGCTGCTCTTTGACCAATACAAACGCCCGATCCTGCATCTCATAAGCGGATTGCAAAAATCCCTGCGCGAACAGAATTTCACTCTGCTGGATCAGACTCCACAGCGCGTAATTCCACGCTTCTTCGCGACGCGCCATCTGCTCGGTTTGACGCATCAGCTTCAGCGAACTGGTTAGCTCGCCTTTGCAATGCATCACTTCGCCCAATACCGAAGTGGCCACAATGCAGCTGTATTGACGGCTTTCCGGCAGCGCGTCGAGCGCCAGCATCGCCAGCCGCTCGGCTTCCTCGGCGTTACCGTCGTTGATTGAAACTTGCGCCAGCAGCGCGTTAAATTCGCCGCGCAGCACATCATCAATCTCTTGGCTGCAGGAGTGCTCAAAGCGCGTCAGCAAACTGCTCACTTCAGAAAAACGGTGCTGGCTCTGCATCAGCCACGCCTGCAACAGCAGCAGTTTTGGATTTTCCAGCAGAATTTCCCACGGCAGCGCCTTGAGAGAATTTTCCAGCAGCGTGAGTTCGCTCTGATTAAACAACGTCCAGGCATATTGCAGCAGCACGTCGCGCAGCATTAGCGCATCACCGGCAGCAAGCGCATGATGGATCGCTTCGCCAGGAAAACCGAGGCGCATCCAGCTTTCAGCCGCTGCGCGATGCAGCGCAGGCAGTTCCGCCGCCAGTTCCCACTGACAGCGCTGACGCAAGAAGCTGCCAAACAGCGGATGATAGCTAAACCACTCGCCCGAGTTATCCATGCGCTGCAAAAACAGGCCCTGACGCTCAATCTCTTCCAGCCGCATCTGCCCTTGCTCTTCACCGGTTACGCAGGCAATCAGCGTGTCGTTCATCGATCGCAGCAGCGCGCTTTTCAGCAAGAACTGTCGCGTGGCGCTGTCGACGTTATTCAGCACTTCCTCAACCAGATAATCCGCCAGATGGCTGGCGTTAATGCCGGACAGGCGGCGCGCGGAATCCTGGGCAGAGCTGGCGCCCTGACGCGTCGAGAGCGCGATCAGTTGTAATGCCGTCGCCCAACCCGCCACGTCATCACACAAACGCCCGCTCTCTTCCGATTCCAGCGGGGTCGTCAGGCGGCAATCAAAAAACTGTTTGGCTTCGTGATGGGTAAACGCCAGTTGCTGGCTGCCCAATTCAATCAGCTGTTCACGCACGCGCAGGTTGGCAATGCCGAGCTGCGGCAAATTACGCGACAGCAAAATCAGCGTCACATTTTCCGGCTGGTTACGGAGAAAGAAGCGCATCGCGTCATGAATCGCGGGATTGGTGATGTGATGGTAATCATCAATGATCAGCCAAATCGGTTGCTGCCACGCCGCCAGCTCACTGAACAACTGGGCGAACAGCGCATTCAGATTGATGTACTGCCGTTTCTGCGCCAGTGCTTCGCTGGAGGCGCAGCCGCCCTGCGTTGCCTGCTGCAGGGCGGCAATTAAGTAATCGACGAAGCGTTCAGGTTGATTGTCGCCCTCATCCAGTGAATACCAGCCCAGATTGGCTTTCCCCGCCGCCCATTGTGAGATCAGCGTGGTTTTGCCGTATCCCGCCGGACTGGTCACCAATACCAACCGGTAATTGCCCGCCGCGCCCAATTTTTGCATCAGGCGCTCGCGCGCAACGGTGTTCTCCAGGCGGACAGGTCGGCTAAGTTTGGAGGGTATTAACATCGGTAAACGCTTCTCCCTAAACGTGGCGCATCATTATTTTACGCTTCGTAATTAATAGTCACATACGTTCAGACATTCATTTACCTAATGCAAGCGAACCCATTAAGCAGTCTTAACAAAAGCGACGGTTATCACATTCCTGTCACACTTTAAGATTTCCCTCAGCCTCTCCTCCCCGCTCATCCTCCCCGCTGAATTTGGTGCAGGAGGAGGAGCGCGTAATGGCTGACGCGCAGAATGAAGCACATTCACCTCCGCCCCTACAGGACTGATTATGAAATTTGATTGCACCCGTTTTAAACACGCGCTAACCCGCCAATGGCGACGTTTTGGTCTGCACGATGTGCAAGAGATGACGCCGAATCAATGGTGGCAGGCGCTGAGTGGCGCACTCGCCGACATGTTGGCGGAGATGCCTGCGCCACCATCCGCCACGCCGCTGCGCCACGTTAACTACATCTCGATGGAGTTTTTGATTGGTCGTCTGACCGGTAACAATCTGCTCAACCTTGGCTGGTATGACGAGGTCAACGCGGCGCTGGCCGAGTGGAATATCACGCTGAGCGACGTGGAAGCGTGTGAAACCGATCCGGCGCTGGGCAACGGCGGTTTGGGCCGGCTCGCCGCCTGTTTTCTCGATTCGATGGCGACGGTTGGACAACCCGCCACCGGCTACGGACTCAATTATCAGTACGGCCTGTTCCGCCAGCACTTCGTTGATGGCGCGCAGCAGGAGATGCCGGATAACTGGCAGCGCGACAGCTATCCGTGGTTTAACCACAACGCGGCGCTAACCGTGCCGGTGCATCTCGGCGGCAAAGTCATCACGCAGAATGGCGTTGTGCGCTGGGAACCGGCGGTGCAAATTCTCGGCGAAGCCTGGGATCTGCCGGTGGTGGGTTATCAGAATGGTGTTACTCAACCGCTGCGTCTGTGGCAGGCGAAACATGCGCAGCCGTTTAATCTGCAGCGCTTCAATAACGGGGATTTCCTGCGCGCCGAGCAGCCGGGCATTGAGGCCGAAAAACTCACTAAAGTGCTCTACCCCAACGACCATCACGACAACGGCAAAAAGCTGCGCCTGATGCAGCAATATTTCCAATGCGCCTGTTCACTGGCGGACATTCTGCGCCGTCACCAGCGCGCCGGGCGCAGCATTGCCAGCTTGCCGGATTATGAGGTGATTCAGCTTAACGATACCCATCCCACGCTGGCGATCCCCGAGCTGATGCGTCTGCTGCTGGATGAACACGCGCTAAGCTGGGACGAGGCGTGGCACATCACCCAGCGCACCTTTGCCTATACCAATCACACTTTAATGCCTGAAGCGCTGGAGTGCTGGGATGTGCGCATGGTGCGCGCGCTGCTGCCGCGCCATATGCTGATTATCACCCAACTCAATGCGCAGCTGAAGAAGCAGGTTGAAGCGCACTGGCCGGGCGATGACGCGACCTGGGCGAAACTGGCGCTGGTACACAATAATCAGCTGCGTATGGCCAATCTCTGCGTCACCAGCGGCTTTGCGGTGAACGGTGTGGCAGCGCTGCACTCGCAGCTGGTGGTGAAAGATCTGTTCCCGGAATATCACGCACTGTGGCCGGAGAAATTCCATAACGTCACCAACGGCATCACGCCGCGCCGCTGGATTAATCAGTGCAATCCGGCATTGGCGGTGTTGATCACTAAAACTCTCGATCAGCCGTGGCTTACCGATCTCGATCAGCTGAAAGCGTTAGAAACCTACGCCGATCACGCCGCATTCCAGGCGCAGTATCGCGCCATCAAGCAGCAGAACAAGGTGGCGCTGACGCAATGGATCGCAGAACGCACCGGCATCAAGGTGAATCCTGAGGCGATGTTTGATGTGCAGATTAAGCGACTGCACGAGTACAAGCGTCAGCATCTGGCGCTGCTGCACATTATCGCGCTGTGGCAAACGCTGGTGAGCGATCCGCAGGCCAACCTGACGCCGCGTGTGGTCCTGTTTGGTGCCAAGGCCGCGCCGGGTTATGTGTTAGCTAAAAACATCATCTACGCGATTAATAAAGTGGCGGCCACCGTCAACAACGATCCGCGCATTGGCGATCGCCTGAAAGTGGTGTTTGTGCCTGATTACAATGTTTCGGTTGCAGAGCGGCTGATCCCGGCAGCCGATCTGTCCGAGCAGATTTCTACCGCCGGCAAAGAGGCATCCGGCACCGGCAACATGAAGTTGGCGCTGAACGGTGCCTTAACCATCGGCACGCTGGATGGCGCTAATGTGGAGATCGCCGAGCAGGTCGGGTCCGATAATATCTTTATCTTTGGTCACACCGTCGATCAGGTCAGCGCGTTGAAAGCGGAAGGCTACTCGCCTGACGCATGGCGCAAAAAAGATGCGCAGCTGGATCGGGTATTGAAAGCGTTAGAAGACGGCACCTTTAGCGACGGCGACGTCACCGCGTTCGAGCCGCTGCTGCACAGCCTGAGCGCCAAAGGTGGCGATCCTTATCTGGTGCTGGCCGATTTTCGTCACTACCTCAACGCGCAGGCGCAGGCTGAAACCTTGTGGGCCGATCAACACGGCTGGACGCGCGCCGCCATTCTCAATACCGCGCGCTGCGGCATGTTCAGCGCCGACCGCGCCATCCGCGACTATCAGCAACGCATCTGGCAGGCCGCACGATGAACAGCACTATCACACCAACCGCCGAAATCGCCAGCGAATACATCGACGCTCACGGTCAGCTGCAATCGGTCTCTGCCGTTACCCGCCAGCGTTTGCTGGCGGCGATGCATCCCGCGAAACCGCACGCTTCGCCGCTGCCGCCGGTGCTGATCGTGCAGGGAGAACACGCGGAGATTGTGCTGCCTGCGACCGGTATAGCAGGCGAGTGGCAGCTGATCGCGGAACAGGGCGAAAGCTGGCAAGGGCACGGTATCGCCAACCAGCCGCTCGTTTTACCCGCGCTGTCTTTGGGTTATCACCAGCTTAGCTTTACCGCGCATCAGCAAGTGTTTCACTGCCGGATTATTGTCGCGCCGGTTCGCTGTTACGAGCCGCCAGCCATCCAGCAAGGGCAATCGTTGTGGGGCGCCTGCATTCAGCTTTATACGCTGCGATCGGCATCCAACTGGGGAATCGGCGACTTCAGCGACTTAAAGCAGATGCTGGTCGAGGTCGCGCAACGCGGCGGTGCATGCATTGGGCTGAACCCGCTGCATGCGCTGTTCCCGGCGACGCCGGAAAGCGCCAGTCCGTACAGCCCGTCGTCGCGGCGCTGGCTCAATATGCTGTATATCGACGTCGCCGCCGTTGAGGATTTTACGCTGAGCGACGATGCGCAGCGCTGGTGGCAAGCCGCCAGCACGCAGCTGGCGTTACAGGCGGCGCGGGATGCTGAGTGGGTCGATTACTCAGCGGTTACCCGATTGAAACTCGAGGCGTTGCGCCTCGCCTGGCAGCAGTTCAGAAAGCGCGGCGCGGACGATGATCTGGTTATCGCCTTTGAACATTTCATGCAGCAAGGCGGTGAAAGTTTGCTGCATCAGGGCGTTTTCGATGCCCTGCACGCCGCGCAGATCGCTGAGGATCCTCAGCGCTACGACTGGACAACCTGGCCTGCGGCATTGCAGTCGCCCGACAGCGCAGCGGTGCGCGCATTCCGCATCGAACACACCTATGAAGTGCGCTTTTATCTGTGGCTGCAATGGCTGGCCGCGCGCCAGCTCGCTGACTGCTGGGCGGTGTGCCAGCAGCAGGCGATGCCGATTGGCTTATATCGCGATTTGGCGGTGGGCGTGGCGCAGGGCGGCGCGGAAACCTGGAGCGATCGCGAGCTTTATTGCTTGCAGGCCAGCGTCGGCGCGCCGCCGGATATTCTCGGCCCGCTGGGGCAGAACTGGGGATTGCCGCCGATGGATCCGCACATTATGCAGGCGCGCGCCTACCAGCCGTGGATTGATCTGCTGCGCGCCAACATGCACGACTGCGGCGCACTGCGCATCGATCACGTGATGGCGCTGCTGCGGCTGTGGTGGATCCCGCAGGGCGAAAGCGCGGCGGAAGGTGCTTATGTTCATTATCCCATCGACGATCTGCTGGCGATTCTGGCGCTGGAGAGTCAGCGTTATCACTGCATGGTGATTGGCGAGGATTTGGGGACGGTGCCGGAGAAGATTATCGGCAAGCTGCAGCAGGCGGGCGTCTACTCCTACAAAGTGCTCTATTTTGAGCAGACGTCCAAAGTGGCCTTCCGCGCCCCTGCCCGCTGGCCACGTCAGGCGATGGCGGTCGCCACCACCCACGATATGCCAACCCTGCGCGGCTGGTGGCAAAGCGACGATTTACGGCTGGGCAGCGAGTTGAGGCTGTATCCCGATAAGCAGATTCTTGCCGGGCTGAACAAGTCGCGTTTGGCTGCACGACGCGCGCTGTTTAAGAGCCTGCAACGCAGCAATTGCTTGCCCGAACAGGCCGAACCGCAGGTGATGGATCGGGCGTTAAGTGCCGCGATGCAGCGTTATCTGGCGGACAGCAACAGCGCGCTGCTGGGCTTGCAACCCGAAGAGTGGCTGAATATGGCTTCACCGGTGAATATCCCCGGCACCACCCGCCAATATCCCAACTGGCGCCGCAAACTCAGCGCCTCGCTGGAGGAGATGTTTGAAGATCCGCAGATTAATGCGTTGCTGGCGGATATCGATCAACGGAGGCGTAATGCTTAGTCGCTATTGGTTGCCTTGCATGGTTGCAGGCCGGGGTCACTTTCGGTCCGGCAGATAAGCTTAAGTGCGTGTAGTTAAATGGGCACATTGCTCCCGGCACTGGCGTATCTGCTTCGGCATAAGGGCTATCCGCAGCGCTGAGGCTTTTACGTTGGGCCAGGAGACTCACGCATGGATGCGTGAGGCAGTTCGGGGCCGGCTAGGAAGGCCGATCCCCGAACGGTCCGTCGGCACAACGTGAAAGCCGAAGGCACCGCGCTAGCGGCGCGAGGACGGCCCGTGACGAAACAGATACGCTCGTGCCCACACCAATAAAAAAGGTGCGCCGAAGCGCACCAGATGGGACAAATCAGCACTGCCGGGGCGGTTTACCCCTTGCCTTTAACACTGCTGATAAACACGTGTCTGGCGGAGGTGGAACCTAAACGCTCGGCCTCATCCAGCAGCTTCAACGCCTTATCGATATTGCCCTTCTCAACCGCTTCACGGATGTTCTGATTAAAGTAACCTTCGGTATCCGTCATGATCGGTTTAGGTTTTGCATCCGAAACCGGGGCAGCACGATAAGTCGCAGGCGCAACCGGCTGCGTATTACCGACGGTTACCGGCGCAGGACCGGATGATCCAAACAGCGGCCCAACCAGAACTGATGAACCTGAGCTGGTTTTCACTTTGAGTTTCAACGTGCCATCGCGGCTGTGCTGGGCAATTGGGTCGGGAATATCCGGCACCGCATTGCCGGTGCCGCGTGCGTAGGCTTTAGCTGGATCGAGTAAGGTGGTGGTTTCGGTCAAATCCTTCTCGGTAGTGAACACCAGCAGATAGATCTTTTGCTGACCCAGCGCCGGCGTCAGTTTCATCACACCCTCCAGCCGATCCGCCGCCATCACGCCCGGTTGCTGATAGGTGAAAAAGCGCGCCGGGAACCAGGCCGCCGGGCGCATGTTCTCATCCAGCACCAGTACATTGGGCGCGAACACCTGATTTTGTTTAACTTCACTGCTCAGCGTAATGGTGAGTTCACCGATATTGGCTGGCAAGCTGTAGGCCGCCACCGAACCCGTCACGCCCGCAGCATTAAGATTGGCGTGGTTTTCACTCAGCGTGGTGACCTGCGTGCGGGAGGGTTCTACCGGCAACCAGCTCAGCGTTTGCAGGCTGGCGGCAGGAAATGTGGGTGCGGCAGAGAGATCCTGTGGCACCAGATTGACATCAGCGAGCGCCGGTAAACTTTGACCGGCGAGCAACGCGGCGCTCAGGCAGAGCGCAAAAACCGTTTTTTTCATTCTCATTGTATAACCTCAAAAAACTGTCAGGCGGCGGCGCGAACCAGGCAATGGCGCGCCGCGCCGAAAAGAGAGGGTCTCAGTTAAGCCACAAGCGGGAGCATTACCACCAGATCTCCATCTGCGCCCCGAATGTCACTTCATCGTTGTTGCCACGGCTGTTGGTCAGAATGCCGTTGCCGCTGCTGTCGTTAGAGGCAAAGGAGGTCAAATCCCCTGAGCTGTCTTTGCTGTAGCCCCACTTCTCATCCCACTTGGCGTAGGTGGCGAACAGACGCAGCGCCGGACGCGACCAGATGCTGTCGCCCGCCTGCCACTGTTGTGCCAGCGTCACTTTGTACTGGCCGTTGCGCTCGCTCACCTGCTGCGATTTGACGTTGTCGTAGCCCACTTCAAGCAGCGTGCTCATGATCGGCGTCCATTTGTACATTGGGCGCACGCCCACGGTGTACCACTCGGTACCACGGTTGTTGTCGAGGTCGGTATTCTGGTACATGGCGACGTACATCAGATCCCAGCGATCGGCGAGGTTAATTGCGCCGTGATCGAGTACGCGATACATGCTGCCGCTGTTGTTGATGTTGGTGCCCTGCGGCAAGCCTTTGCCTTGTGAAGTCAACGCATCGGTGGCGTACTGCAGCACGAACTTGTTGTAGCCCTTCATCATGCTCTGCGTATGTTCTGCGGTGAACATCCAGCCATCTTTGGAGGCATTATCTTCGAGGCGATAACCGTCACGCGCGTTGGCGCGGCCATAATCAACGCCCAATTCCAGCACGCCGTTCGGGTTGGTTTCGAGGCCCGCTAAACGCACATCAAACACGTCGTTGGCGGTGCTGGTGGCGTAATCACGAATCTGATCGCTGGAGAAGGTGTAAGAACCGCCCGCTTCCGAGGAGCGCGTGGCGGCAAAAGAGAGTTTGCCGAAGCCGAGATCGACATCTTCCAGACCAGCACCAGGACCGGATATATCCCAGTAGTAGAAGTCGATCATATGTACGTCATGACGCTGGTAGAAACGCTTACCGGCCCAGATGGTGGAACCCGGTAGCGCGTCGATCAGGTTTTTGCCCTTCACGTTGGCTTCACGGAACGCCGGGGAGGTCGCTTCCCAGTCATTCTGCTGGGAAACCGAATAGGCGACGTTGGTATCGAAATAGAAGCTCTTATCGCCCTCTTTCCACACTTCCTGGCCCAGCTTCAGCTCAGCGTAGGTTTCACATTCGTTGCCCAGACGGTATTTACTTTGTGCGCCGGTGGCCTGAAAACATTGCTGTTCCCCGCCGCTGCCGGTCCAGCCGATGCCGGAACGGGCATAGCCGGTAAAATCGACTGCCATCGACGGGGCAGCGAGCGTACCTGCCGCGATAGCAACCGCGATAGGGAGTTTGCGCAGAGTTAACATTTTCTATCTCCTGAGTTCATTGCTTTTATTGTTTTGCAGGGCTAAACACCGGGTTCCTGATGCAGCCTGCGACAGGCGCTGCCATCTTCACGGAAAAGATGGCAACGCTCCGGCGGCAGGCCGATGCCCATCAGGGCGCCCTCTTCTACCAGCACGACGTCCTCCTGGCGATAAACCAGGCTTTGACGAATAGCGGGAATCTGGATATGAATTTGCGTTTCGTGTCCCAGCTGCTCGACCACCGTCACCTCGCCCTCGAGGGTGACGTCAGCGATATCGCTGGAGAGCAGATGCTCGGGACGAATGCCTAACGACATGTTGCTGCCCACCTGCACACCGGCGCTGTCGACCGGTAGCCACACCAGTTGGGTGTTGGGTAGGCGCACCTGCACCTGATCGATGGCGGTGGCGGTGACTTTTACCGGTAAGAAATTCATGCGCGGTGAGCCGATAAAACCGGCGACGAAACGATTGGCGGGATAGTGATACAGCTCGAGTGGCTTGCCGACCTGGGCAACGTGGCCGCCATCCAGCACCACGATCTTGTCCGCTAGCGTCATCGCTTCGGTCTGATCGTGGGTGACGTAAATCATGGTGCGCTTCAAGCGCTTATGCAGACGTGAAATCTCAATACGCATCTGCACACGCAACGCCGCATCGAGGTTGGAAAGCGGCTCATCGAGTAAAAACACGCGCGGTTCCGCCACCAGCGTACGGCCAATCGCTACGCGCTGACGCTGCCCGCCCGACAGCGCTTTCGGACGGCGCTCCAGCAGATGTGCCAGCTGCAGCACTTCCGCTACCTGATTGACGCGCTGCTGGATCTCCGCTTTGCGCGTGCCCGCCAGTTTCAGGCCGAACGACATGTTCTCGGCCACCGAAAGATGGGGATACAGCGCGTAGGACTGAAACACCATGCCGATGCCGCGCTCGGCGGGCGGCACCTCATTCATGCGTTTGTCGCCAATAAACAGATCGCCGCTGGTGATGGTTTCCAGTCCGGCAATCATGCGCAGCAGCGTCGATTTGCCGCAGCCTGAAGGTCCGACAAAAACCACGAACTCTCCTTCGGCGATCTCAAGGCTGATGTTTTTCGACACCTCAGTTTCGCCCCACACCTTGGAGACACTGCGCAACGTAACGCTCGACATGATGCTTTCCTCTCAGCTTGCTATTCCTTGTCCGCAAATCGGCGGACAGACCCCGGCGACCACTATGGGCAAGGAGATCAAGGCCGACATCCTCCACCGCAGCGCGTCAGCGTGGGGGAGGAGACGGGAGGAGGAGATCGTGGAGGCGCGTCTGATAAAACGCGGCAGGCAACCATTTTTGTGAGCTATGACGCAGAGCAGAGCGATGATTGTGTGCGCCAGTCCGTGATAACCGGGTGGTTTTGCAACACAGATCACATCAGGCGTTAGGCAGGCGTAGAAGCAGGGAGGATGAGAAGCGGCGGCAGATACTCACAATGTGGCAGGTAAAACGATTTCCGTTTCCGCTAACAGGATGGAGTTATGACAATGAAAACCGGTGCACGCATTCTTGCCCTTTCCGCCCTCACGGCCGTGCTGTTTTCAGCTTCTGCCGTTGCAAAGATTGAAGAGGGAAAGCTGGTCATCTGGATCAACGGCGACAAGGGCTACAACGGCCTGGCTGAGGTGGGTAAAAAGTTTGAGCAGGAAACCGGCATCAAAGTGACGGTTGAGCATCCGGACAAAATGGAAGAGAAGTATCCGCAGGTTGCCGCTACCGGCGACGGCCCGGACATCATCTTCTGGGCACACGATCGCTTCGGCGGTTATGCGCAGTCAGGCTTGTTAGCGGAGATCACGCCGGATGCGCGCTTCCAGGAGAAAATCTTCCCGTTCACCTGGGACGCGGTGCGCTTCAACGGCAAGCTGATCGGTTATCCGATTTCGGTGGAATCCTTATCCCTCATCTACAACAAAGATCTGCTGCCTGAGCCGCCAAAAACCTGGGAAGAGATCGCCGCCATCGATAAGAAAATGCGCGCGCAGGGCAAGAGCGCCATGATGTTTAACCTGCAGGAGCCGTACTTCACCTGGCCGCTGCTGGCGGCGGGCGGCGCTTATGCCTTTAAGCTCAACGATGGTCGCTACGACGTGAAAGATACCGGCGTGGATAACGCTGGCGCCAAAGCGGGCATGAAATTCCTTGTCGATCAGGTGAAGGCCAAAACGCTGAATGCCGATACCGATTACTCCATCGCCGAAGCCGCCTTTAATAAAGGGCAAACCGCCATGACCATCAACGGGCCGTGGGCGTGGAGCAACATCGACAAGAGCAAAATCAACTACCGCGTCACGCTGCTGCCAACGCTGAACGGCAAAAATTCCAAAACCTTCGTTGGCGTGCTGAGTGCCGGGATCAATGCCGCCAGCCCGAACAAAGAGCTGGCCAAAGAGTTCCTGGAAAATTACCTGCTGACCGATGCTGGTCTTGATGCGGTCAACAAAGACAAACCGCTTGGCGCGGTGGCGCTGAAGTCGTTCCAGCAGACGCTGGAGAAGGATGAGCGTATCGCCGCCACCATGACCAACGCGCGCAACGGCGACATCATGCCGAACATCCCGCAGATGGCCGCCTTCTGGTACGCGATGCGCACCGCCACGCTGAATGCGCTGAGCGGACGTCAAAGCGTTGATGCGGCGCTGAAAGATGCGCAGGCACGACTCAACAAGTAATCCTCTCTACCAGAGCCGGCGCAATCCGGCTCGTTACTGGCTGTTAAGGAAAACCGCATCATGTCAGGAAAACCGAAAACAGCACGGTTCAGCGCCGTGCTGAAGGCTCTTTTTCTCGGTATCTGCTGTCTGCTGGTCGGCTATCTGCTCGTGCTGATGTATGCAAAAGGTGAATATCTGTTTGCGCTGGTGACACTGATTATCAGCGCCGTCGGCATCTGGATTTATGCCAATCGTCGCGCTTATGCCTGGCGTTATGTCTATCCCGGCCTCGCGGGGATGGCGCTGTTCGTGCTGTTTCCCCTCGCCTGCACCGTGGCGATTGCCTTTACCAACTACAGCAGCACCAATCAGCTGACGCTGGAACGCGCGCAACAGGTGTTGCTGAGCCGTCAATATCAGGATGGTTCGGCGCTGAACTTCTCATTGATTCCGGCGGGCGATCGCTGGCAGTTGGTGCTGACCGAAGCGGCCAACGGGCAAACCTTCGTTTCGCCTGCGTTTGCTTTTGGCGGAGCGCAAAAGCTGAAACTGACCAGCGCCCCGCCACCGCCGGGCGAACGCGCCACGTTGCGCATCGTCACTACTAATCGTCAGGCGCTGAACCAGATTCAGGCCGAACTGCCGGATGGCCGCCAGGTGGTGATGAGTTCGCTGCGCCAGTTCTCCGGCACGCGCCCGTTGTATGTGCTGCAAGCCAACGGCGATCTGAAAAATCAGCAAAGCGGCGCGCTGTATCAGGCTAATCGTGAGAGTGGTTTCTATCAGAACAGCAGCGGCGAAGCGCTGAGCCCGGGCTTCACGGTGAATACCGGCTGGAAGAATTTCATTCGCGTGTTTACCGATGAAGGGATTCAAAAGCCGTTTCTGGCGATCTTTGGCTGGACGCTGCTGTTTTCCTTCATAACGGTGATTCTCACCGTGGCGGTCGGCATGGTGCTGGCGTGTCTGGTGCAGTGGGACGCGCTGAAAGGCAAAGCGGTGTATCGCGTGATGCTGATTTTGCCTTACGCCGTGCCCGCCTTTATCTCGATACTGATCTTCAAAGGCTTGTTCAACCAGAGCTTCGGTGAAATCAACGTGATGCTGCAAGCGCTGTTTGGCTTCCAGCCCGCGTGGTTCAGCGATCCAACGCTGGCGCGCACCATGCTGATTATTGTGAATACCTGGCTCGGTTATCCCTACATGATGATTCTCTGCATGGGGCTGCTGAAAGCGATTCCGGACGATCTCTATGAAGCTTCGGCGATGGACGGTGCCGGGCCGCTGCAGAACTTCTTCCTGATTACCCTGCCGTTGCTGTTGAAGCCGCTGATGCCGCTGATGATCGCCAGTTTTGCCTTTAACTTCAATAACTTCGTGCTGGTACAGCTGCTGACCAACGGCGGACCGGATCGAATCGGCACCACCACGCCAGCCGGTTACACCGATTTGCTGGTCAATTACACCTGGCGCATTGCGTTTGAAGGTGGCGGCGGGCAGGACTTTGGTCTGGCGGCGGCGATTGCCACGCTGATCTTCCTGCTGGTGGGCGCGCTGGCGGTGATCAATCTTAAAGCCGTGCGGATGAAATTCGATTAAGGAGGCGTTATGGCTATGGTGCAACCCAAGTCGCAAAAGCTGCGTCTGTTAATGACGCATCTGCTGCTGCTGATATTTATTGCGGGAATCCTGTTTCCGCTGCTGATGGTTTTCGCCATCTCACTGCGCGCCGGTAACTTCGCCACCGGCTCGCTGATCCCGGAGCAGATTTCCTGGGAACACTGGCAGCTGGCGTTAGGTTTCAGCGTGGAGCACGCCGACGGCCGCGTGACGCCGCCGCCCTTCCCGGTGCTACTCTGGCTGTGGAACTCGGTGAAAATCGCCGCCATCAGCGCGATTGGTATTGTGGCGCTTTCCACCACCTGCGCGTATGCCTTTGCGCGCATGCGTTTTGCCGGGCGCGCCACGCTGTTAAAAGGCATGCTGATTTTCCAGATGTTCCCGGCCGTGCTGTCGCTGGTGGCGCTCTATGCGCTGTTTGATCGCCTGGGACAATATCTGCCGTTTATCGGCCTGAATACGCATGGCGGCGTGATCTTTGCCTATCTCGGCGGCATCGCCCTGCACGTCTGGACCATTAAAGGCTATTTCGAAACCATCGACGGTTCGCTGGAAGAAGCCGCCGCGCTGGATGGCGCTACGCCGTGGCAGGCGTTCCGGCTAGTGCTGTTGCCGCTTTCGGTGCCGATTCTGGCGGTGGTGTTTATTCTGGCGTTTATCGCCGCTGTCACCGAAGTGCCGGTCGCCTCACTGCTGCTGCGCGATGTGAATAGCTACACGCTGGCAGTCGGCATGCAGCAATATTTGAACCCGCAAAACTATCTGTGGGGCGACTTTGCGGCGGCGGCGGTGCTCTCTGCAATTCCGATTACGCTGGTGTTCCTGCTGGCACAACGCTGGCTGGTCAGCGGCCTGACGGCTGGCGGCGTAAAAGGCTAACCCGTTTGTTATCCTCCTTCCTCAATGTTCACTGCAGTTGAGGGTTTTGGCGGCCTTAGGGCCGCTTTTTTTATGGGGTGAGCGTTAATTAGCACGCTGTTCATCCATTATTTTTAAATACAGATCGTAATTTTCCTGATCAAAGCAGACTAAATTGACTTGCTCGATATTTGGGTTATCACGTAAACATTGGTTAATCACACCCAATGCGATTTCAGCCGCCAGCACTTTTGGAAATCTGTATATGCCGGTGCTGATATTGGGAAACGAAACGGTATGAATGCCATATTTTTCGACCAGTTTAAAACAGCTCAAGTAGGCATTTTTCAACAGCGTTTCTTCGTCATGTCTTCCGTCATGCCAATGTGGGCCAACGGTGTGAATGACGTATTTTGCTGGCAAATTACCCGCCGTGGTGATCACTGCATCTCCGACTTTACAGCCACCTTGTCGATTCCTGATTTTCTGACACTCAGCCAAAATTGCTGGCCCACCCGCACGATGGATGGCGCCATCAACTCCGCCGCCGCCCAGCAAGGATGTGTTGGCGGCGTTAACAATGGCATCAGCTGGAACTTTGGTTATATCTTCTTTGAGCAAGGCGATTTTGTTCATGTTACTTATAATCCTCAGCGTCAGCAGTCTTAGCCAGAAGTTAAGCAATCATCCTCTCATTCCATCCGTCCTTAAACACAATATTGCCGTCCACGTATTTCCATGTGATCGTTTCATATCGTAGCTCAATATTTTCCAGATGCGTGCTGGTCTGGCCGTTTGGCAACAGGGCCGGAGAGATGCTGGAGATTTTGACGTTTTCCAACAGAATATTGAAATACTCAACCTCAATGCCCGCTTCGTTAATTCGGTACATCTTGATGGTCGCTGATTTCAGCGTACGGGCCTGGCACAATGCACGAAACAGTACCGGTGTTGTTCTATCAAACTCCTTTTGAACGGATATCGGTGCATGAATCCTCGTGGCTGTCAGCCTTCCCGTGTGCGGATCCACCGGGATTGTGATGTTATGCATCACCGTGTTCAGTTCAATCGAACCGAGGCGGGTCGGCATCATGCACGAACCCACAATCGGAGAACCACTTTCATCTTCTAACCAGATATGTGCTGGAGTTGACATATTTAATCCTTTAAATTAACGAAACTTATAAATAAAAAATGTCAGAGCGCATAGATAAAATATCCCCACGCTCAACATTCCACTATCTGGGTAATAAATTACCTTTAACACTCCAAATATTAAAGTAGTAATAATCGGGCCATAGATACATAACAAAAACTTTCCTTCAGTTATTAACCACTGTTTTAAAAATCTCTTCATACCTTGCCCATTAATTTCATTAAAACTTCAGCGATCTCATAATCTGATAGCCATTCGTTTTTAAGTGCGCCTGCACGCATTAGTGAATTTTCAACAAGGAAATACATCATTTCAAGCTCACGAACATATAATGCATGATAATAATGCGGATGCATTAACTGCAGGCGCTTCGCGCTGTCTGCTGCATTCTGAACTACACCATATATTCCCAAGCCTCCAGCCGCAACCCCAACGACTCGTCCAATATTTCTTCCAATAGGTAATGTAATATTAAGTCCAGCTACAACTGCAAGAGTCGCACCCAGACTAAATGAAGATGAAGTGAGTGTACTTGCAGCGATATGAATGTTGGCCCGCATTAGATGCATTTTTATTACTTCAATCTGCCGGAAATTTCTGTTTTGCAATTGATAATCTAAGTATATTTTTAGCAACGAAAAAACAATATTTCGCTCTTTAACTAACTGCGCTACCCCCATCAGGAATCGATTATCTTCGATCGCCTGTTTTTTACAGACATCATAATATTCATCAGTAAAACACGATGCATAAAATGAAAGCCTGGTCGCGCCTTTATTGATCTTACTAACCTGATCGGAAACTGCATCAATAACGCCGGAAACGGCATTGTCGAGCTTTTCTGCCAGAATTCTTTGCGCCTGAAGCTGCTTTATGACCGCATCACTGTGGTACATATATATCCCTATAGTTAATTCCGTTAACCATAAAAACTATAGGATAATGATATTACTCCGTGAAGATAAATTTTAGCCAGATGTGATCCTTATTCATAAAATAAGGATGTGTAAATCCGTACATAAATGTGCGTTCTACTTGTTTCAGTAAAGAAAATACTGAGATGCGTTAGCGTTTGAAATATCTATTATTTAATCCGTAATTACGTACAGATATATGTCATTCGTCTTGAGCTTATTAATGCGAAATGGTCGCCATTAATGGCGACCCTACGGTTAATTCATTACTAATCCGCCATCGATGTATAAGGTTTGCCCGGTGACAAACTCGCTCCAGTCGGAGGCGAGGAACAGCACCGGGCCGGTGACATCTTCCGGGCGCGCAATGCGCCGCAGCGGCGTTTGCGCGGTGAGAAAATCGCGCACCTCTTCGCGAGTGGCCTGGCTGGCATCGGTGGGATACACCAAACCAGGCGCGACGCAGTTAACACGAATCCCCAGCGGGCCAAGCTCCGTCGCCAGCGTGCGGCTAAAGCCGGTCAGCGCCGCTTTCGCGGTGATGTAATCGTGATACGGCACTGAAGGACGCACCACCAGATCGCTGGTGAGATTCACGATGCTGCCGCGCACCCGCGCACGCATTAAAGGCAGCGCCGCCTGGCAGACGTTATACGCGGCTTTCACCGCGCCATCGAACTGCGACTGATAGCCCGACCATGGCGTTTCCCAAAAGCGTGAACGATTTTCGGTGTCGAAAACGTATGGTGCGAAAGCATTGTTGATCACCGCATCGAGGCGGCCGGTGGCGTTGACGATCTGCTCCATCATGGCGTTGACCTGTTGTTCAGAGGTGACATCTGCGGCAATCGCCAGCGCGTCGCCGCCCAATGCGCGGCACTCTGCAACCACGCCCGCTGCAGCAGCTTCATTGCGCAGATAGTTGACCACCACGAATGCACCTTCAGCGGCAAAGGCTTTAGCGATTGCTGCACCAATGCCGCGACTTGCGCCGGTTACCAGAACGGTTTGGTTGGAGAATTTCATTGTTAATCCTTTGGATCAAGGTACGTTTCAGCCAGGTGCGCATTAATGCGCACCCTACAAAACCGGTACGTCGTAGGGTCGCCATTCATGGCGACCGCGTCAGTCCGCATAAGGCGCAAACCCTTCTGCCGCCGCTTCTGCGCCCTGCTCGATCTCCGTGATGGTCACCAGATCGAGCAAACTAAAACGCCCGTCGTGATGCCAGCCCGCTTCCGGCGAGGTCATGTTGCCGAACGCGGCGATGCGGGTAACACCCACTTGCCCAAGAAGAGCGGAGATGCGGAACAACTCATTCGGCGCGGCCGCCACGCCTGCGGTTTGCAGAAAATGCCGCTGCTGCGCCACCAAATCGACCACTTCCTCCAGCGCATCCACGGACACCACTTTCAAGGTGCGGCCGAGCGCAGCAGGCGATAAAGGCTCTGCATGATCAACGCTCACCACCGCCCAATCGTCTGACGCCTCGCCGTAAAGCGTACGATCTCCGCCCAGCGCACGGATCTCCTCGCCATTACGCCACGCGGCAATGCTGTTCATCTCATCATTAGCCAGCGGACGGCGCGGATGTTTATGCGCCAGCGCAGCGAGTTCATGGGCGATATAGCTGGCGAACTCATCCGGCGACACCTTGCCGCCGCGCTCGACAAACAGCATTTGCGGCGAGTAGCAACCCGCCTGGTCGTAACGCATCACGTCATAGGCCACGCGGCGCGCCAACTCCGCGCCCTGCCGAGCATTCAACGCCGAACGCGCCACCAGCCCGAAACTAATTTTGTGGCCGTGTGGCAGAAAGCGCGTGGTAACTGGCAAACGCTGTTGGATCGCCGCCAGCGTTGGATTTCCGCCATAAGCCACCAGCACATCGGGTTGGCGCAGCCAGGTTGGCTCGGTTTGCGCATCGCCGCCTTTCCACCACACCACCGCGATGCACTCGCCGAGTTTTGGATCGATTTCCGCCAGCAACTGCGTGAACCAGCTTGCCATCAGCGGCTCATTGCCCGGCAGTTTGCCGATGGTGCCCGCCTTGACCAGCAGGCCGCAAATCAAACTCCACAGCGGCAAACCCGGCACGTTGCCCGCCCAGATATGCATCAACAATTGCGGGCCAAACGCGCGTGCAAAGCCGCCTTTGGGGCGTGGCTGGAAATCGTCGAGCATCTGCGGATCGGTGAAATCCTCCGCCAGAAAGCGCTTCAGCTGCGGCTGACGAAAGGTTTTCAGGTAGCCGGTGAGGCCAAGCCGCACCATGTCGGCATCGTAACCGGTGACGATGGGCAGCAGCTTTTCGGCTTTGATGCGCAGTGGATGATGGCGATCGAGCAGTCGCGCCACCGCTTTATCAATGATGGCGATAATCTGCGCGACGCTTAGCTGATGAAGATAAGCGCGGGCGTTGGTGCGGATGCGCGCTGCGAGCGCCTTTATCTGCGCGTCATCAAGCTGCGGAACGCAAACCTCAAGGCGCTCGCCACGATGATTGAAACTCAGCGTATGCCACTGCACTTCATCAGCGGAAAGGCCCGGCAGATGTCCGGCAACTTCCTTCACAACTGTGCCTGCGCGCTGGCGAGAAACGCTTCCATGGTCAGCGAACAGCCTTTGGCATCAGCGCCGGTTGCGCGTCCCAGCAGATGGAATCCGCCGGGCACCATCACGCCCGCATCTTCCGTTAACAACGCTGATACCGAGTTGAAATGCGCCAGATCGTGATGCAGCAGCACGCCAATCTCGCCGTCCGGCACATCATCACCGGTAAGCGGATTGACCACGCGTGTGCGGATCCAGTATGGCCCGGATTTTACCGGCGGGCAGCGTTCATTGCCCGCATCGTAAAACTGCGTGCTGATTTCCGTCATACCGTACATGTTGATGCAGTGTGAGCGCGGGATGCCGAAGGCGTGAGAGAGCGAAGCGTAGAAATCCTCTGCGCCAATCTCGCGTGACTGGCCTTTGAAACCGCCGGTATCGAGAATGCGACTGCCAGCAGGCAGCGCGAAGCCGCGTTGCTGGCGCTGCATTTCATCCAGCAGAGGCACGAAGCTGTAGCTGGCACCCAGCAGCGCATAAGGTTCGCCGCTGGCTTCGGCCTGTTCCAGCGCACTGAACAGGCGATCGATATCGAGGCCATGCTCGCCCACCATTCCTTCGCTGTCTGGCGTGCCGCACTCCTGCATCGCCAAATCGAGATAGGTCGCCAGCGAGGAGTTCGGCATCGCCACGGTATCCGGGAATAAAATGCCCATGCGCATGCGTTCACTGCCCGCCATAAAGCGACGGCGGAAGTTGAGCAGCATCGATTTCTTCCACACGTCCAGCGTCGGATGGTAGCTGCGTCCTTTTACCGTGCCGGTGGTGCCGCTGGTCATGAAGATCTCGGCAATCTGGTCGATGGGACGGCAGCTGAGCGTCAGATCTTTGAAGGCGTTAATTGGGATAGCGGGAATGTTGCGCCAGTTTTTCACCGTCAGCGGCGTGCGTCCGCGCTGGATGGCGAAGCGGCGATAAGGTGGGTTGTGTTCGAATTGATAAGCGAAGATTTGGAGGGCCAGCTGGTTGAAATCGTCGTCTGAGGTCTCTTCACGCTGCAGGAATGTCAGCAGAGCCTGGATGATGTGTGTTTCGTTCATGTGTCGCCACCTTTGCGATTGCGCAGAGACTCTCAGGCAACGCCTGAAGAGCGCGAACTGTCCGCTACAAAGCACAAAGAGGGAATCAGGGCGCAATATCGCCCTGCGGTTCCGCATCCCTACGCCGGTATTAGCCGGATCAGGTTCGGAGGGTCACTACGTTGCCAGCGCATACACGCCAGCCGGTAGAATCTCAGCCCCTTAACAGATCACCCCTTGGAACAAGCCGCAGTCTAGGATGGCGCGCGATGATGTGTCAATCTTGTTAAATTCTGGCCTGTCCGGCATTCATTACGCCATGTCTTATACTTTGGGCATCAGTATTTGTGGAGGTGAAGTATGGCTGGCGGTTGGTCAGAAGACGGTGCAGTGCACAAACAAATTGATGCCACGGTTGATGACGCGGTGGCCCGCGCGCGCGAGAATCTCGGTCACGGTGAAAGCGCCGAGTTTTGCGACGAGTGCGGCGAACCGATCCCGGAAGCGCGTCGCGCGGCATTAGCTGGCGTGCGTTACTGCGTGAATTGTCAGAGTAAGATCGATAAAAAACAGGCGGCGATCGGCGGTTATAACCGCCGCGGAAGTAAGGATAGTCAGCTGAGGTAGTTTTTTATTGATGATGCAGTAACACCACCAAAAACGCGCCAATCCTTTGTAGGGTCGCCATTTATGGTGACCGAAATTCGCATATATGTCTGGTTATGCTTGAATCGGTCGCCATGAATGGCGACCCTACGTTGCTTTGGCGTTATTACAGCTGAATATTAATCAGGGTTTTGTACCATCGGCCAAATGAAATAATTTAACGCGCAAAGCAGCCAAATCGCTCATCAAGTAACGGATAATTTTTCGCGTCAGGAAGTTCGAAGTGCCACCATTCCGTTGGCATGGCGACAAAGCCGCCGCCAAACATAATCGCGTTCAGCAGCAGGCGATTACGTTGCGCTTCGGCGGGGACATTCGGATGATACGGATGTGATTCTGCTTCCATCGCATCAAAGGCGGTGCCCATATCCAGCGGCTGGCCTTGTGCATCAAGTAACGTCAGGTCAATTGCGACGCCGCGACTGTGATTCGAACTCTGCGCGGGCGGCACCACATAATCTTTATCCGGACAGGCATCCCACAAGTGCCACTGCGCTTGCTGCGGCCGATAGGCATCGAATACCAACAAACTGAATCCCGCCAGCCGGGCGATCTCAATGCTTTTTGCCAGTGCGTCGGCGGCTGCCGGATGCAGCAGCGCTTTGGCCTCCTGGTAAATGGCATAGCCCGCGATGTTATCCGCCGTGGCATATTTCAGATCGAAACGTAAAGCGGGAAAGGTTACGGCTAAATCAATCAGTTCAACGTCCTGCGTCATAATACATCCTGCTCATTACTGGTCCGGCAATGATAATAACTGACGCGGTAAATTTGTCAGCCGCTCTGCACCAGCGGGCGTAACGCGCACCGTTTCGCTGAACGCCAAACCTTGGGCCGAAATATACATGTGGAACACCATATTCTCTTCCAGCAGCCACTGCGCGTTAGGGTAGAAACTGCAGGAAAAATCACTGGGTCGTGGCGTGCGTGTATAAAGCCCCAGCGCATAACCGGTGATATTGGGATAATCCGCGCGCAATCCTCTACTCAAAACCGCATCGCGCACGATGGCATCCACGTCGTGCGCCGTCATGCCCGGTTTCATGGCGGTAAATTGCTGATCCTGAATCGCGATCAGCTGTGCTGCCACTTCGGCACGCTGCGCCGAAATCTCCCCGACGATATAAGGCCGCATCAGGCGCGCGCTGTAATGTTTCACTTTTGGTATCAGCTCGACATGCAGCACATCGCCTTTTTCCAGCCGCTGCTCGTGGCCACTAGCATGCAGAAAACCATTATCACCGCTGGCGATCACTATCGGTCCGGTTTCGCCGGTATCCGCGCCAAGCTGTAAAAACTCTCCGGCGGCCAGCGCGGCGACATCGCGCACGCGCCAGCCGCCCTCCACTTCCGCGCCAATCGCCATCATTGTGGCATCGGCGATGGCAGCAGCCTGACGCAACGCGGCGATTTCCGCCGGGAATTTGACGCTACGCAGCCGGTCGCTCAAGCCGGTTAAATCATGCCACGTCACGTCTGGTAGATAGCGCGAAAGCTGCTGCCAGCTGTGTACCGTCATGCCGTAAGAGTAAAAGTCCGCGCCGATGCGCGCCTGTTGATATCCGCGACGGATTAGGCTTTGCGCCACCGTGTGCCAGGCATCCTGATCATCGCGATAGCTTTCCACGTCCAGCGTCGGCGATTGCGTGCGGCATGGCGCCTCATCCAGTTGGCGCAGCACCATCCAGGGTTCGCCGTTGAGCGGCACCAGACAGGCGCGATACAAGGTTTCGGAGACGGTAAAGCCGGTGAGCCACGCCAGCAGCTCACCGTGATCCACCAGCATGATATCGACCGTGTTCTGCTGCATGGCGGCGCGCAGACGCATCAGCGCTTCGGCGTGCATTACGCGGCCTCAACCGGCTGGCAAATCTCCAGAATGGCCAGCAAATAGATGCGCACCATATCGAGGAATTCACTGATTTCAACCCGTTCATCCGGCATGGTGTTGTATTTGCCGCCCGGCCCACAGACGATCCCTTCCATGCCCGCATGCTGATAGAGATGCGCCGCGTCAGTGCCAAAGAATGCCGGAGGCGTGATCACGCCGGTCGGCTGCTCGGTTCCGCGCACGGTTTTCCAGCCGCGATTCACCGCTTTAACGATGGCCGATTCCGGTGACACTTCGAACGGCAACATGGTGGGTTTATCGCGAATGCCATCATCATAAAGCTCGGCTTTCAGGCCCGGGTAGCGCTGGCACAAGGTGTTCAGCAATGCCTGCAGATCGGCGAGCACACCTTCCACCGTTTGCCCCGGCGCAAAGCGTGCCGAGCCTTTTAAGCGCACAAAATCAGCCACCTGCGGCGGTCGCCACTCTTCCAAATCGCGGCCCAACGCGCCATGCACGGTACCGATATGTCCACGGTTAATCTTCAAATGCTCAGCAGTTTTCGCACCGCTAAAGGTCATACCGTTAATCTGCGGAATCAGTTCGACGGCGGCGCTAATCGCATCCACCGCTTCTTCACGCTTGGACAAATGACGCGTATCGCCGGTGAGCTCAATGGTAAACATCAGCGAACCGGCGTGCATGGTGAGCGCTTGCAGATCGGTGGGTTCCGCATTGATGAAGTAGTCGGCGCGCACACCTTGCTCAATCGCCGCCAGCGTACCAATGCCGCCCTGCAACTCGCCCACCACATAAGTCAGAATCACATCGCCTTTCAGCTTCACACCGGCATCAATCAGGGTTTTCAAGGCGCAAAAGTAGGCGGCATCACCCGCTTTCATGTTCGACACGCCGATACCGTAGATGAACTGCTCGTCAATTTTTCCTTCCCAGGGATCGACGGTCCAGCCTTCGGTGACCGGATTGGTATCCAGATGTCCGTTAAACAGCAGGCTTTTGCCGCCGCCGCTGCCTGCTAGTCGTCCAATTGCGTTCAGTCGATCGCCAGGCACGTTTTGCAGTTCGGTTTCCAGGCCCAGCTGCGCCATCTGCGCGGCCATGTATTTCGCCAGTTCACGCTCACCATCGGTGGCGCTGTAGCTTTTGTGCTGCACCATTTTTGCCAGGAAAGAGAGGCAAAAGTCGCGATCGATATGATGAATTAACTGTTCAGGATTCATGTTTTTCTCGTCATGCAACGGACTTGGATAAGTCGGGAATATGCACCGCATCAAGCAGTGCACGGGTATAAGGATGCTGCGCCAACGCCGTCATGTTGTCGCCGGACAGCACTTCCACCACGTCACCGCGATACATCACGGCGACACGATGGGCGATCTGGCGAATCAGGTTGAGATCGTGGGTAATAAACAGATACGCGGTGCCGTAGCGGCGACGCAGTTCCAGCAGCAGCTCGATGATGGTGGCCTGCACCGAGACGTCGAGCGCGGCGGTGATCTCGTCGCAAATCACCAGATCCGGCGGATTAGCAAAGGCGCGGGCAATCGCGACGCGCTGCTTCTGGCCGCCCGACAGCGCATGCGGATAACGCTGTGCAAACTCTGGCGGCAAACGCACTTCCTGCAACAGGCGCGCCACCGCCTGCGCTTCGGTTTCGCCCGGCGGCAAACCGTACAAGCGCAGCGGTCGCGCGATGATCTCGCCGATGGTCATACGCGGATTCAGCGAGGCATCGGGATGCTGGAAAATCATCTGCACGCGGCGGCGATACTCTTTATCCATCTGCGCGCGGCCATGCAGCGTGTAGCCACAAAAATCGAGCTCGCCGCTGAACGGCACCAATCCAGTGATAGCTTTACCCAGCGACGATTTACCGGAACCCGATTCGCCGACCACACCGAGAATTTCGCCCTGATGCACAGTGAGCGAAACCGCATTGGCGGCGCGCGTGGTATTGGCTTCGCGCTTCAGCAGGCGGTCGAGCAAACCTTGTTTGCCATAGTCGATGGTCAACTGCTTCAAACCGAGTAACGGTTGATTGCCCGGCGCGTCCTGCACCAGCCGATGTTGCGGATTAGGCACCGCCTCAATCAGCTTGCGCGTGTAGGCATTTTGCGGCGCGTTAAACATGCTACGCGTGTCGGCCTGTTCGACAATGCGCCCTTGTTCCAGCACACAGACGCGATTGGCGACTTTGGCGACTAACGCCAGATCGTGCGAGATATACAACGACGCGACGCCGGTCTCTTCGCGCAATCGCTCATACAAATCGAGGATTTGCGCCGAGCTGATCACATCCAGCGCGGTGGTCGGCTCATCAAAAATCATGCAGTCGGGCTGGCAGGCAAAGGCGGTGGCGATCAGAATGCGCTGCTTTTCGCCCCCCGAAACCTGATGCGGATAGCGGCGCATCATGCGTGCCGGATTTTTGAGTTCAACGTCGTGCAGCAGCGATTCGCCCAGCTCCTGCGCTTCACGCGCCAATAACCCGCGATGGCGGCGGAGCACTTCGGTGACCTGCTCACCCAACGTCAGCGTAGGATTGAGGGAGGCGCTGGGATCCTGAAAAATCATGCCCAGTTTGGCCCCACGCAGCGCCGTCAGTTTGGCCGCGGGCAAAGTCAGCAGGCTGTCGCCGTTCAGGCGGATATCGCCTTGCAGCTCACGCGCGTTACCCGCCAGCCAGCGCATAATCGCCCAGCCGAGCGTGGTTTTGCCGGAACCCGATTCGCCCACCAGCCCGAGTACTTCGCCGGGCATCACCTGCAGGTTGATGTCGCGCAGCACCGGCAGCGCATGTCCTTTGGCTAACGCGTAATCAAGGCTGTAATTTTCCACCGACAGCACCGGTGCAAGCTTGTCACTCATCAGTGGCTCCTTGGGTTGAGCACATCACGCAGCCCGTCACCCAGTAAATTAAAACCAATGGCGACCAGCGCGATGGCGAGGCCCGGAATCATCATCATCCACGGCGCATTGAAGAAGTAGGCGCGCGCTTCTGAGACCATCAATCCCCATTCCGGCTCTGGCGGCTGTGCGCCTAAACCCAGGAAACTCAGGGTGGCAAACAGCATGATGGCGAAGGCAACGCGAATGGTGGCTTCAACGATGATCGGCGCCAGAATATTCGGCAGCATTTCACGCAGGATGATGTAGTGCCCGGCTTCGCCGCGCGCGATGGCAGCATTGATGTAATCCTGCTGGCGGGCGGCCAATGCCACGCTGCGCGAGATACGCACCATGCCCGGCACAAAGGCGATAGTGATCGCCAGCACCGCGTTCATGCTGCTCTGCCCGAGCGTGCTGACAATCAGCAATGCAAACAGCAGGCTGGGAATCGCCATCACCGCATCCATGGTGCGCATCATGAACTCATCAAATTTGCCGCCCAGATAGGCGCTGGCAGTGCCGAGCACCGAACCGATCACCATCGCCAGCGCGGTAGCCAGCAGCGACAGTAAAATGGTTGAGCGCGCACCCACCATCACGCGGCTGAAAATGTCGCGGCCCATCTGATCGGTACCAAACCAGTGTTCCGCACTGGGCGGCTTATAGCGCGTCAGGATGGAAATCGATTCAGGATCAAAAGGCGCAACGTGCGCACCGCCCACCACCATCAGCAGCGCCAGCAAGATGATCAGCACGCCAGCGGCGCCCTGCGGTGAACGCAGCAAACGTTTCAAAATATCAGGCATAGGAGATCCGCTTATCGAGAGTGACGTAGGCCAAATCAGCCAGGAAGTTCACCACTGAATAGGTCGCGGCGAGGATCATCACGCCAGCCTGAATAGTGGGCAGATCGCGCGCCTGCACGGCGACAATCAGTTCGCGGCCAATGCCGGGAATGGCGAAAATCTCCTCCACCACCACAATGCCGCCCAGCAGATAACCAACATCCAGCGCCACAATGGTGATGGTCGGCAACAAGCCGTTTCGCAGCGCATGTCGCCAGAGAATGCGACGACGCGATAAACCTTTCAGCCACGCGGCGCGGATGTAATCGGTATGCAGCACATCGACCATTTCTGAGCGCACCATGCGCGAGACGTGCGCCACCAGAATCAGCGCCACGGTGACCGACGGCAGAATCAGGTGCTGAATGCCGCTGACGAAGTTCTCACTGAGCGGCACATAGCCGGTGGCGGGCAAAATCTGCCAGACATCGGCAAACAGCAGCAAGACCAGCGTGGCGGTGACGAATTCCGGGAACGAGATGCCGATATAGGAGATAACGCTCACCAGCACATCGGCGGTTTTGCCGCGACGCACTGCCGCCCAGATGCCAAGGGGAATGGCGATAATCAGCATCAGGATCAGGGCGCACACCGCCAATAGCAGCGAGCGCGATAACGCCGTTAGCAGCGTCGGTGCCACTTCGAGGCCATTGCGCATCGATACGCCAAAGTTGCCTTGCAGTGCCTGCGTCAGCCAATGCCAGTATTGCAACCACGCTGGGGCATCCAGCCCCAGACGTTCACGCACCGCCGCCAATGCTTCCGGCGTGGCGTTTTGTCCCAGCAAGGTGACAGCCGCATCGGCCGGTAACAGTTGAGTGATGCCAAAGACCAGCAGCGACACCACTAACAAGGTGTAAACCATCAGCAGAAGGCGTTTGAGCAGATAACTTGCTGTCACGTTCGCTCCTTACACTGCGCGCTTCGGCGCTTTGTCGGTCAACCAGATATGGTCAAGACGGAACACCGCACCGCGCGGATGCAGATGATATCCGCCGACATAATCGCGGCTGGCAGCGAGCAGATCGAAGAAGGTTGGGATCACCGACGGCACTTCGTCGTGCATCAGCTGCTGCGCTTTGCCATACAGCGTGGCGCGCTGGGCTTCGTCGCGGGTTTCACGCGCTGCACCGACCGCTTTATCAAACTCCGCGTTGTTCCAGCGCGTTTCATTCCAGGATGCGGTTGAGGTGTAGAGCAGAGAAAACACTGCGTCTGGCGTCGGCTGCATGTTGTAGAAGCCGACGTAGAAATTGCCCTTCTTCCACACCTGATCGAGATAGGTGCTGTGCGCCATGGTCTGCACGTTGATGCGGAAACCGCCCTGTTTCGCCATTTCGCGCAGCGCGATGCCCAGCTGCGTGCGGGTGGCCGGTTTGTCGGAGGCAACCAGCGTTAAATCCAGACCGTTGGGATAACCGGCATCCGCCAGCAGCGCCTTGGCTTTGCTGTAATCCACCGCTTTTTTCACCAGGTTAGCGAAGAACGGATACGCGCCGTTGATCGGCGTGTCATTGCCCGGTGAACCCAGGCCATCCGCCACGAAATCCACTGACGCCTGACGATCAACACACAGCGCCAGCGCCTGACGCACTCGCACATCGTTGAAAGGTTTTTGATCGCAGCCCATGTTCACATTAAGGAACTGGCCGGAGGCCACGCGCAGCGGCAGCACGCCGGAAGATTTGGACAGGCGCGCGAACTCGCTCGACTGCGCGCTCAGCATCAGATCGGTGTCACCGGCGATCAGCGCGGAACTCTCCGCGATGCCATCGGGATAAACCACCACTTCCACGCCATCCAGATAGGGGCGCGCCGGATCGTAGTAATGCGGATTGCGCTTCACCACAATTTTGCGTTCTGGATCATAGGACACCAGTTGGAAAGGACCGGCGCCGAACGAGGCTTTACTCAACTTGTCAAACTGGCCTTGCGCGATGCTGGCCGGGATAATTTTTGCGTCCGGATAAGCCAGCATCACCGGCAAATCGGCGTAAGGCGCATCGGTTTCAATCAATACCGTATTGGTGTCTGGCGCGCTGACGGCTTTAATCGGCCCAATGTTATGCAGCGCCGGTGAGGCATTTTTTGGATCGAGCAGCGCCTGCAGGCTGGCGACCACATCCGCTGAGGTTAACGCGGAACCGTCGCTGAACTTCAGGTTCGGGCGCAGGGTAAATGTCCACTGCTTGAGATCGGCGCTGGCCTGCCAGGATTGCGCCAAATCGGCTTCGGCTTTCATCTCCTGCGTCAGACGCGTTAAGCCGCTGTACAGCAGTTCCGCCACCAGATATTCCGGGTTGACGCGAACCTGATGCGGATTGAGCACGCTGACGGCCTGGTCAACGCTGATGCGCAGCACGCCGCCTTTACGCGCGGTGCCGCCCGGCGTAGCACTCGTCACCTGCGCGGCATGGGCCGAGAACGACCAGGGCAGCATCGCTGCGCCCGTCAGAGCGGTAGAACTGGCGATAAACTGTCTGCGGTTTAACCCTTTCATTGCGCACATCTTCTCTTCCTCGTTAAATAGTTAATTACCCTGGGTTGGCTGAAAATCATCGGCGAGATACGCCAGAATGGACTGCGAAAGTGCGATCAAATCTGCCAGCGTGGTGTACTCATCGGCGGCATGAATGCGATTGTCGGGACGGGCGAGGCCGCCGAGTAAAATCTCCTGAATCCCGGCTTGCTGGACCCAGCCCATATCAGAACTGGTGGACGATCCCCAGGGTTTGAACTCGCTGGGTTGGAAACCAAATCCTTGACTCAGCGCCGCCTGCCAGCGCGGCCAATGCGGGCCGTCAGGATTTGCGACCGGCGCCAGATGACCAATCATTTGCAGCGTGACGTCGAGCGCGCGGCTATCGCGCATCGCGTTTTCCACGCAGTGCGTCAGCTCTTGCCACACCGCGTCAAAGCGCTCCTCCGGCGCGTAACGGCGATTAATCAGCAGCTCAAAACGTTCCGGGATGGTCGAGCCTTTGCTGCCGCCCTGTGCGGCAGCCAGCGTTAACAGTGACGTCAGCGGTTTGCCCTGATAATGCGGCGGAGAAGGCATCGCCGAGGTGCGTTGTTCCACCTCGAGCTTCAGCTGGTAAAGCGCGTTCATCAGCGGCAGCGCCGCTTCGATAGCATTGATGCCGTTAACCGGATCGCCGGAGTGCGCCGAACGTCCGGTGATAATTACCTTGAGATCGATGCTGCCAAAGCAGCCGGCCCAGATGCGCGGCACTGCGCCGCCGTTAAAGCTGAGCAGATGGCCGGAGAAAAGCTGCTGTTCCGCCAGATAACGGATGCCGGGATACAAGCCGCCCTCTTCATCGCTACACAGTAGAAACACCGGGTTAAATCGCAGCGGAATCGCCGCCGCCTGCGCCGCGCGTACCGCCGCCATCGCCGCAACAATGGTGCCTTTCATGTCTGCCGCGCCGCGCCCAAACAGCTTGCCTTCCGCTGCAGTCAGCGTCAGCGCCGGAAAACGCCAGCCATCACCGGCGGGCACGGTATCGGTATGGAAATAGAGATTGCAGTTTTCAGCCGCACCGGCATCAAGGGATGCCAGCAGATTGACGCGTTCACCGTACGCGCTGCCGTCCGGTGCCTGCCACAAATGTTCCGGCACCGAGACGCGCGCAAAGCTAAAATCCAGCGGCTGCAACAGATGCGTCATCACGTCAGCAAAAGCGCCATAACCGTTGCCCGGCGGGAAGCAGGTATTGACCTCAAGCATCTGTTTGAGGTCATCGGTCATTTGCGCGCCGTCGTTAGCAATCATCGCTAATGCACTGTTAAAGCGTGAATTTTGCATCATAGGATTATCGTCTGTTGTATTTCTATATAGTTTATAGATAATGCAATTCAACCACGGCGGTCAATCGGTAATCGGAAACATGCAAAAAAACTATGACGCGAACGATGCTCAACCTTTCGCCAGGCTCAGCGAAGGTGAAGGTGCGCCGCTGTATGAAGTAGTCAAGCGCCATATCAGCGAATCGATCCTGCAAGGCGAACTGCCCGCAGGCACGATTTTGCCGAGTGAAAATAGCCTGGCGGCGAAGTTTGGTGTGTCGGTTGGCACGGTGCGAAAAGCGCTGGCGGCGCTGACCACGGAAGGCATGCTGATGCGCCGTCGTAAAACCGGCACCGTGGTGACCGGCTGGGCACCGCTGCACAACCTCAGCCATTTTTTCCAGTATTTCCGGCTGCACGATAAAACCGGCGGATTGCTGCAATCCGATACCCGTTTACTCGATTATCAGCTCAGTCATGCCAGCGCCGACGAGGCGGAGAAACTGCAAATTGCTCAGGGTGATAAGGTGATCCGCCTGAAGCGTGTGCGTCGTGTGAAGGGGATTGCCGCAATGCATGAAACGCTGGTGTTGCCGTCGGCGCGGTTGGTCGATTTTCCTCCCGCCGATCAGTTGCCGCCGCTGCTCTATCGCTATCTGTTTGAACGCTACGATTTGCGCGTCGCTGCGGTGCGCGAGCAAATCACCGCCACGCTGGCGAATGAAGAGGATGCCGCACTGCTGGAGCTGAGTTTGCCGCACGCCGTGATGGTGATTGATGAAGTGTCGTTTGATCAGAGCGCCCTTCCGGTGATTCTGGCGCACCACCGTTTTAGCACCGAAAACTTTATGTACGTGAATGAGATTCGCTGATCGCGCGGCATGAACCGCCGTTTGAGTCAGGTTAAACAGCGCAGATGCGCCGGGTTTCTGGAAGTTTCGGGAAAATGTTCTACGCTTTGAAGGTAGTTAAACGTATTCCACTGAAAGGAACTCATCATGATGAATAAAACAGTACTGGCAACGGCATTTCTTGGCACTTTTATGGCAATGACATTAACCGCTTGCTCTTCTAATCAGGCGATTAAAACCACCGACGGACGCACTATCGTGACGTCGGGTAAGCCGCAAATCGACAGCGACACAGGCCTTGTTTCTTACAAGGATGCGCAAAGCGGTAAAACTGAGCAGATCAATCGCGACAAGATTACCAACATGAGCGAACTGGATAATTAATATCCTTTAACTAGCCTGGAGAGACTAATGAAAAAATCAATTTTGCTTTCTGTTACTGCGCTTATTGCCCTGTCTGCTCTGACCGGCTGTACACGGACCTCGTACGCCATCCACACCAATGATGGACGTACCATCGTGACCGATGGCAAACCACAGGATGCCGAAACCGGCCTGCTGGGTTACGTCGATGCCAATGGTGTTAAGCAGCAAATCAATAAAAGTGACGTAAAAGAGATCTCTGAAGTTCCTAAGAAATAACTTTTCTGCCTGAAGCCGCCCGCTATAGTGGATTTTCGCCATAGCGGGCGTTTGTAATGACCTGATGCACTTGCTTCAACCGAAGTCGCTCTGCAACCCATCGATATACTTTTTACTCTCCCTAAGCACTTCAACAATTCGTTCCAGTCCCACTGGCGTATCACTGCGTACCGGCGTGCTGTCAGCCAGTCGATGCATACGCAGTGGAATTTCCAGCGTACAAGGAATATCTTGCGCAGCCAGTGACTTGATGAGCGGCTGATAATCTAAGATGCCCTGTCCAATGGGCGGAAAGTGAAACTCTGCGCCCTGTTTATACACATCTTTAATGTGGCAATGACGCATCTGCGGCAACAGTTGCATTATTTGTTGTATCGCATCCGCCTGAGGTCGCAACGACACCATATTGCCGGCATCGCCATTAAACGCTACAGCTGCACTGCCCACCTCTCGCAGCAACTCTTCGCCCTCGGCTGCCAGCGCAAACGCATCATAATTATGGTCGCCGCCATTCTCGATCAGTAAACAACAACCAGCATGCTCAAGATGCGGCGCGATCTGACGTAAATTACTCACCAGCGCCGCATAATCCTCACGCTTTGCCGTGCAGGTGTTGAGTAGCTTGACGCCTATCGCCTGAGCAAAACCGATGCGTGTTTGCAGATACGCAACCGCTTCGGGTCGCGCCAGATTAAAGGTGCAACCGAGCGCCAATGTTTTCAACTGATGCTTGTCCAGCAGTGTCCGAATGCGTTGCGCATTGGCCGGGCTAAACAGGCTGTCATCCAGGTCACCGACATAACCTTGGTTATAAGCGACCTCAACGTACTCATAGCCTAACCGGCTAATGATTCCGAAGGCGACATCCATGTCGTGCCCATCGAAAATCGAGGTGTTAACACCGAGTTTAAGCGAATTTGGCATAGCGAAGATTCTCCTGATAATCGGATATCGAACGATAACTGGGAATCAAATCGCGCTGGCTGCCATACGCACCAGCAAGCGGAAAGCGTTCTCAAACGCCGATGGCGTTGCAAGATTTTGCCCATATAAGTTGTATGCGGTGCCGTGATTGGCGGTCGCAATCGGAATCGGCAGCCCGCCCTGTACGGTAATACCGCGTTCGAAGCCAAGCATTTTTAACGCGGTGGCGAACTGATCGTGGTACATCGAAACCACAGCATCCAGATGCTGTGTCTCTACGGCTTTGTAGGTGGTATCGGCTGGATAAGGGCCATAGACATCAATACCTTGATCTTTGGCTTTTGCCATCGCCGGTTTAATGATGGTTTGTTCCTCATCACCAAACAGACCATTCTCACCACCATGTGGATTGAGTGCCTGCACGGCAATTTTCGGCTGCGCAATGCCCGCCTGACGCAGTGTGCGATCCATCAGCGCAATGGTATCGACTACGCCTTCAACGCTGAGGTTCTTCACGATATCGCGGAAGGGAATATGCGAAGTGGCGCGTCCAGCCCAGAGGTCATCCACCACATTCACCTCACAGCAGAAACTATCCCACTTCAGCAGTTCGGCGAACCAGTGCAATTCATCGCGATGCTGCAGCCCTCCCATATGCATCGCTTGCTTATTCAGCGGCGCAAAACAGACTCCTTGCGTAATGCCCTGCTGGGTCAATTCGACCGCACGCGCCAGCGTTTCCAGGATATACACGCCGCTCTGCTCGCTTGCATTGCCATAATCAAAAGGCGTGCGTGAAGACCAGTCATGATTGAGCAGCAACGGTTTACCTGACGTGAACCTGATATTTGCGGTATCAGCGATTTCGTCATAGTCGAAACGCTGACCGGCAATAGTCATGCCTTTTTCCAGCTCCTGGCGGTCGGCAATGATAATCACGTTAGCCAACTCACGTAGCGCCGGCTGCGACAATACTTTGGCCACAAGCTCTGGACCAATACCTGCTGGATCGCCCAGCACCAGTGCAACAGAAGGTTTTTTCATCAGTATTTCCTCAGTGATAAGCATTATTTGCGGGCTGTACTTCACCGCGAGAAGGGGAATCTTCAGACAACGGAATGTCCGGGCGCATAAAGAAGGTAAGCACGATGCCCACCATCAGCAGCACAACCGAGCCATAAAATGGCAAGCTCCAGTTGCCGGTTCTATCAATGATGATGCCAAACAGAATCGGCGAAATGATGCCCGCCACCGCTGAGCCGGCATTAACCAGGCCACTGGCGACGCCAACGAACTTAGGCGTGATCTCCATTGGCACTGCCCAGATAGGCCCAATGGTCAGTTCCAGGCAGAAGAAGGCCAGACCGAGACAGGCGGTAATGACCGTCATGTTGGTGGAGCTGATCACCGGAATAAGCAGCAAACCGGCGCTCAGAAAGCTAAAGATAATGACGTTACGTCGCGCCGCCACTACATTGCCGGTACGTTTTAGGATTTTGTCACTCACTATGCCGCCGACGGTATTCCCCACCACACCCGAGAGAAACACTGCTGAGGTGAAGAGTGCGGACGATTTCAGGTCCATGCCGCGACCGTTCATAAAGAAAGTCGGAAGCCAGGTGAAGAACAGCCAGCCGGTCCAGCCGTAGCAAAAATAGACGCCCATGGTTGGTCCAATACGTTTGAGCAGCGCTTTCCATGGCGTGGGGGCTTTCACTTTGTCCGTCATGTAGGCGTCAAGTTTTGGCAAAATCTTGCGTTCTTCTTCACTCATATCGGCAATGTGATGCGGGTTATCGCGGAAGCCTGCAATCCAGAAACCGAGCCATACGGCGGTGATAACGCCCAATGCGATAAATGAGAAGCGCCAGGAGTGCATCAGTACTAACAGCGCCACCAGCGATGGCGTAACAGCATTACCAAAGCGTGAAAATGAGTGGGTGATACCTTGTACAAAGCCACGCTTCTCGCTGGAGAACCAGAATGTCATGGCGCGTGCTTGTGACGGCAATGCCGCCCCTTCGCCTACGCCAAGCAGCATGCGTGACAGGAACAGCGAAGCGAAACCACCGGCAAAACCGGTACAGATGGTCGCGACCACCCAGATACTGCCGCAGATGATAATGGTTTTGCGTGCGCCGAAGCGGTCAACAAACCAGCCACCGATAATCTGAAACACTAAGTAGGTGTAAGCGAAGGCAGAAAAAATCAGGCCCAGATCGGTGTTATTGAGGCCAAGATCCTGCTTTATCAGCCCCGCCGCAGTTGAAAGGTTTACGCGATCGACATACATCAGAAATGACAGGGCGCAGAAAAGCGCCAGTACTTTCGTACTGTATCGTTTTTTCATGGATGAACCTTTTGGGTTTAGGTCAGAGGTTGTAGGCTGCACCTTGCTCAAATGAACGCTTGTTGTTCATTTGTTATATTTTATCGCTTATTTTTCGCCTGCTCATTGTGAGCACCATCACAATAAGCCTGCTAAGTAGTTTTCAGCGTTCAAGGTGTGATCGTCATCTCAGCATTGCCCGCTGACGATGAACATATGCACAATCAACCACTAAGCCATAAACAAAAGCTCATGGGATAAGCGTTATGATCTGTTCCTGATGCGTACATATGCGCAGTGAATAATGCGGAGTGAAGGTGTTTTATTGGTCGACATAAATGGCGACCCTACCGTTGTTTGGCGAGGTTTTTGTAGGGTGCGCATTCAGGCGCACCTGGATAAATAGACAAATTAATGTGCCGCTACAGCGCGTGTCGCATTTCGTCTCAACGCTTTTTAAGCGATGTAAATAAGATAGACAGCCAGATGCACCATAGCGCAAACGCTAATAACCATCAGCAATGTCAATACGCCTTTGCCAGGATTCAACGCGTAGAGTCCCTAAAACGTATACGTCACCGCCGCTGTTGCGGTCAGCTGGTTCTGCCTAAACACAAAAGGACTGTCCGCCGCGTGATCGTCCAGCCACGTGTAACCCGCGCTCATTGCGCCGCCCCAGTGCTGCGTAAACTGATGACTCCATGTCAGGTCGGTTTCTACCCCATAAAATCCGGCTGCAGGCGAGTAAATCGTATAGCCACTTTTGTCGCTTTGACGCGCGTTGACGCCGTACCAGGTTTGCATGTAGCGCGCATCTCCAAACAGCGCGGAGGTCTGCAAGGAAAGGTTGTCTTCCTGGCTTTGCAGCGGAATCAACGTCAACGAAGTGCGATAATTTACGCCCTGGCTGGCTGTTAGGGGCAGAACGGCTTTCGCTTCCAGAATCAGCCATGGCGAGATCGCCCAACCGGCAGCAATTCCGGTGTTGAGCGTGGCATTGATTGTGCCCATGCCACGCAGCTTGTCAGAACCATCGCGCCAGTTGGAATCCTTGTCCGCCCTGCCCAGGCCATATCCCAATGTCTGCTCCAGATATAGGCCGCTGTCACTTTGCAAATCGTAGCCAACACCCTTTTGCGAATCGATGAAAAATGCGCCCTTTCGGGCCTGCACCATCGGCACCACCTGCCAGCGTTGCTTATCTGCGCCGCTGTATTTCGGCGTGGTCTGCGCGCCCACGCCCATCATCACGCCATCCTGCGCTGCGCTGTCATCGGCGCGCGTGCTGGCACTGAAACTGACCAGTAACAAACAGCCACTGTACAGCGCCTTTTTTCTGGTTATCATCGTGTCACCTCAGTTACCCATCTGTTTTTAGCCCCTTGCCCGGGCGTTACGTCACAGGTCGGAGTATCCCGAAGCAATGTCAATTAAGTGCCAGGGATTTATGAAGAAACTGTCAAGGTGAGCCATGAACAACAGACGAGTATTGGTTATTGAGGATGATGCAGACGCGGCAGACGTGCTGGAAGCCTATCTGCTACGCGAAGGATATGCCGTGGAGATTGCCGGTAATGGGCTTAGCGGACTTGAGCGCGTAGAGAAGTGGAAACCCGATCTCATTCTGCTCGACATCATGTTACCCGGCATGAACGGCACCGAGGTGCTGGCTGCCGTGCGACGCCGCGCTGACACGCCAGTGATTATGATTACCGCGATGACGGACACGCCCGACAGAATCGGCGCGCTGCGCTTAGGCGCGGATGACTACGTGGTGAAACCCTATCATCCGGGTGAAGTGGTTGCGCGCGTGCAGGCCGTGCTGCGCCGTAGCCGTGCGGCAGTTGCCGAGGATGAAGTGCTGCGCTGGCAAGCGCTGGAGGTTAATACTGCGGCGATGACCGCCGTTGTCGCGCAGTCAGAGCAGCATCCAACCCGCATTGACCTCACGCCAACCGAATTTTCTCTGCTGGTGACGCTGATGCGAGCGCCAGTGCGCGCGCTTAGCCGTCAATATCTGATCGAAACCTGTATGCCTGAAAGCGAGGCGCTGGAAAGGGTGATCGATACCCACGTCTACAATCTGCGTAAGAAGCTCGAAAACGCCGGGTTGTCAGAGATATTACTCAACGTGCGCGGCGTGGGTTACAGGTTCAGACAGCCATGAAACAGTCACCTCCTCAAACGCTGTGGCGCTGGATCTGCGTGCGTATTTTGACACTGGCCATCGTCACGGTTATTGCCGTCGCCGGGATTATGTTCCTGCGCTTTGCGCTGCAAAACCTGTGGATCATCCACCATATGCCGCCGGACATGCGCCAGGAATTTCTGACACTGCGCGCGCATCCGCAAACCAATCTGCCGCGCTTCCACGAGATCGTTGATGAACGCTGGGGTGTGCGCTACTCCGATCCTTCGGTCGGTGCCGCTGACTGGTTGATGGTGATCATCCTGATTTTCATCATTACGCCGTTTGTTGCTTTCACCGTTCTGCGCTACGCCCGTCCGCTAGCGCTGCAATTCAGCCACCTGAAAAAAACCGCTGATCGGGTATCCGAAGGGCAGTTTGGTTCATCCGCCACTATGGTAAAAAGCGCCCCGGCAGAGCTGCTGCACTTCGCGCACGACTTTAATCGCATGAGCCAGCAACTGGCGCTCTACGATCGTGAACTGCGCGCCTCGCACGTGGCGCTGGCACACGAACTACGCTCGCCGCTGACGGCCGCCATGGGTCGAATGCAAGGTCTGCTGGATGGTGTGTTTCAGCCTGAACCGCAGCAGCTGGAAATGGTCATGAAACAGTTGCGTCACATGAGCCGACTCATTGATGAGCTTCACCTGCTGTCGCTGGCCGACGCCGGGCAACTTAAGCTGGATCTGCATGTGATCAATCCGGGAGAACTGGCACGCGAGCGCGTGGCCTGGGTGCGACCGCAAGCCGAAGCCAGCGGCATGATCATTAGCGTGGTAGCAGACAGCACGCTCACCTGCCGCGCCGATCCCTTCCGGTTGGGTCAGGTTTTTAGCGTGTTGATTGAAAACGCCTTGCGCTATGGCAAACCTGCGGGCCAGTTGCAGATTATCGCCCGGGCGGTACCGGGAGGCTGCAGTATTGAATTCAGGGATGATGGCCCCGGCGTCACACCGGCGTTTCTGCCAGAGATGTTCGAACGCTTCACGCGCGGCGAATCCTCACGCGCGCGACACTCCGGCGGCAGCGGACTTGGCCTGTCGATCGCCCGCGCCATCTGCGTGGCGCACGGCGGCAGGATTAGCGCCAAACTCCCCAAAGAGGGTGGTCTCAGCCTGGCAATTTTTTTGCCTAACGTCAGTACGGAGCCGTTGTCGCGCTCTTGACAGGATCTTGACTCGCCGTACAAAGAATCTCGACAGTAAGCCGTTTTAATGGCGCCAAATCCTTGTACGGAGAGGCGCCATGACAGACTCTTTCACCGGCCTGGTCAAACAGGCCGCCAATCATCTTATCGATGCACAACGCTTAATAGCGTTGCTGCCGTTGTTGCCCTGCATGGTGGTCATCGCCTTATCGCTCACCGCCTGCGGGCCACGCGATCCCTTACCCCCGGCGCCTCCCCGGCCGGTAAAATTCATCATCGTGAAGCCTGCCACGCAAGGGCGGCAGGTGCAGATGACCGGTGATATTCACGCCCATGACGAAACATCGCTGGGTTTCAGGTTGGATGGGCGGATTCTGGCGCGATCTGCCGAAGTGGGCGACCGCGTCAACGCGGGCCAGGTGCTGGCCACGTTAGAAAGCAGCACGACCCAAAACGCGTTACAGAGTGCGATGGCTGACACCGACAGCGCACGGGCAACGGAACGCGTCGCGGCGCTGAATCTGCATCGCATGAAACAGTTGATGCCTTCCGGTGCGATTGCGCGGGCGCAGTTAGACAGCGCGCAATCCGATTGGCAATCCGCCGCTGCGCGTCTGCAGAGCAGCGAAGCCGCACTTAACAACGCGAAAGAAAATCTGCGCTGGACCCAGCTAACGGCCCCTTTTAGCGGCGTGATCACCGCCGTCAGCGCATCCGCCGGACAGGTCGTGAGCGCCGGTCAAACGGTGATGTCGCTGGCAAGCGGTACACAGCGAGATGTGGTGATGGATGTACCTTTCCCGGCGGCATTTTCCTCGCTCCCCGGCGACGCCTTTCATGTATCCCTGCTCGCTTCACCGGCGATTATCGCACAGGCGCATCTGCGCGATATCAGCCCGCAGGCTGATCCACAGACGCGTACCTGGCGGGTTCGATTAACGTTGAACGACCCGCCGCCAGCAATGCTGCTGGGTGCCAGCGTCAGCGTTGCGCTGCCAGAAAGCGATACACGCACCTTCATCCTTCCTGCATCCGTGCTGACTCGCCTGGCGGGCAAGCCGGCGGTGTTTGTGCTGGATGCACAGCGCGGCAAGGTAGCGCGCCGCATAGTGGTGATTTCCCGCTTCACCGCCAGCGAAGTCTATATCGCGAGTGGTCTCACGGCGGGCGAAAGCGTGGTCACGGCCGGCGTGAGCACATTGCGCGATGGCGAAGCGGTTTCGCTGGGAGATGAGCAGCCATGAGTGAACATTCAGCTCGCGCTAAATTCAACCTTTCCGCCTGGGCGCTAACTCATCAACAGCTGATGGCTTTTCTGATGCTGATGATCCTTGGCGCGGGCGTGCTCAGCTATCAGGCGCTGCCGCGTAACGAAGATCCTGCCTTTACTATCAAAACCGCCGTGGTCTCCGCGCAGTGGCCCGGCGCCGATCTCAACGATACGGTGCAACTTCTGACTGAACCGCTGGAGAAGAAGCTGCAGGAAGTGCCGTATCTGGATTACGTGCAGAGCGAAACGCATCCCGGCAAAACCGTTATCTTTGTGAATCTGCGAGATAGCACGCCGCCCGCCAAAGTGCAGGACATCTGGTATCAGGTGCGCAAGACAATGCAGGATGTCAGCAGCACGCTGCCTGCGGGCGTTGCGGGCCCGGCGGTCAATGACGATTTTGATGATACCTTTGGCACGATTTACGGTTTTACCGCTGAAGGATTCAGTGCACGTGAATTGCGCGATCGCGTCGAATCCATTCGCGATCGGCTGATGAGCGTGCCAGACATCGGCAAAATTGCGTTGCTCGGTGTGCAGGAGGAGCAGATTGTTGCCCGCTTTTCTCCGCGCAAACTCGCGGGTATGGGCCTGAACTTGCAGCAGGTCACCGATGCCTTGCAGGCGCAGAATGCCTTATCACCCGCCGGCGTCATTCGCACCGACAGCGATAACATCGCGCTGCGCGTCAGCGGTGCCTTCAACTCGGAACAAAGCCTGCGCGACGTGACGCTGCATCTCAACGATCGTTACATTCCCCTGACCGATATCGTCACGCTGTCGCGTGTGCCTGCCGAACCGCCAACGCCGCTTTATCGCGTCAACGGTAAGCCCGCGATTGGGCTGGCGATCTCCATGGCACCGACCGGCAATATGCTGGATTTTGGTAACGCGTTAACGGCTAAGATGTCGCAAATTGCCCGCCAACTGCCGCACGGCATTGAGGTTACAAAAGTGGCCGATCAGTCGCGGGTGGTCAGCAATGCGGTCAGTGGATTTGTGCGGGTGCTCGGCGAAGCTATCGTTATTGTGCTGGCCGTCTCTTTCGTGTCGCTCGGATTGCGCGCCGGTTTAGTGGTGGCAGCGGCAATTCCATTAGTGCTGGCGATGACGTTTACCGGCATGATGCTGGCGGGCATTGGGCTGCAACGTATTTCCCTTGGCGCGCTGATCATTGCGCTGGGCTTGTTGGTTGATGACGCGATGATCGCGGTGGAAACCATGGTCGCTAGACTTGAAGCCGGTGATTCCCGCTGGCGCGCCGCCACGGTGGCCTTTGAAACTACCGCATTTCCGATGCTCACCGGCACGCTGGTGATGATTGCCGGTTTCATTCCCGTCGGCTTCGCCGCATCCGGCGCGGGAGAATATTGCTACTCGCTGTTTGTCGTGGTGCTGATCTCGCTGCTCAGTTCCTGGGTTGTCGCGGTGCTGTTCTCTCCGTTGACCGGCAGTTGGATCCTGTCATCGAGGCCAGTTAAATCGCACGCTAAACCCGGTTTATTGCTGCGTTTTTATCGCCATCTGATTTCACAGGTCCTGCGCCATCGAAGTTTCACGCTCGGTCTGGCGGGTGCTTCGCTGATGGTCGCCATCTGGGGCATGAGCCATATGCAGGGCGAGTTTTTCCCCGCCTCCGATCGCCCGGAGCTGCTGGTCAGCCTCACGCTGCCCGCGAACGCATCGCAGGCGCGCACGCTAAGTGTGGTGGAACAGCTCGAAGCGAAACTCAGCGGCAACGCGAATATTGACCACTTCTCCTCCTACAGCGGCAGCGGCGCCGTGCGTTTTTATCTGCCGATGGACGTGCTCAACGATGATGAAAACATTGCACAGTTGGTGGTGGTGGCCAAAAATCTGACGGCGAGAGATCGGCTCAAAGCCGAACTCGACCGTCTGCTGGCACGTGAATTCAGCGATGTGGTGACGCGCGTATCGCCGCTGGAACTGGGGCCACCGGTCGGTTGGCCGATACGCTATCGCATCAGCGGGCCGCATTACGATCGGGTAAAACAGTATGCAGAAAAGCTGGCCGGCATCCTCGGGCAATCACGCGCGACGCGCAGTGTAAACATGACGGCGGGCGAGCCGGAACGCGTCATCACTTTTGTGGTGAACCAGACTGCAGCCCGTGCGGCTGGCGTCTCTTCACAGGATATCGCGCAGCTGCTGAACCGCGTGTGGTCCGGTCAAAGCGTGACGACCGTGAGAGATCATAATCGGCTGGTTGATGTAGTGTTGCGCGCCAACGATGCTGACCGGCTGGATTTGAGTAGCCTCGCTGCGCTCAAACTGACCACCGCAGCAGGCACGAAGATCGCCATCGGCCAGGTGGCGACGCTGCAGTGGGGATTGCAGGATCCGGTGATGTGGCGTCGACAGGGTTTTCCCTATGTGGTGGTACAAACGGATGTGGCGGCAGGCATGCAGGCGGAAGCCACATCCGCGCAGCTCAGTACGGCTGTTCAGCAGCTGCGCGCCGGATTAGCGCCGGGTTACACGCTTGATGAAGAGGGCACGGTTGCCGAATCCGATAAAGGTAACGGTTCGGTGTTTGCCGTATTGCCGGTGACGTTGTTTGTCATGCTAATTCTGCTGATGGTGCAGCTGCAACGAATATCGCGCATGTTGCTGGCATTGGCGATGGCGCCCTTTGGGCTTCCCGGCATTGTTTTGGCGATGCTGCCCAGCGGTACGCCGATGGGATTTGTCGCTCTGCTCGGGATGATTGCGTTAGCTGGCATGATCATCCGCAACGCGGTAATCCTGATCATGGAAGCCGATAGCAATCTGCGCGTTGGCATGTCACGCAACGATGCGTTAAGCAAAGCGGCAGAGCATCGTGCCCGCCCGATTATTCTCACCGCCTGCGCCGCGATTTTAGGCATGATTCCCATCTCGCATCAGGTATTTTGGGGGCCGATGGCCTACGCCATCATTGGTGGGTTGCTGGTGGGAACGCTGATGACGCTGACGGTGTTGCCCGCAGCGCTCAGTCTGGTGATGCAGCGTGAATCAGCGTCTTCATCTAAATGACAAAGTGTTGGCTGGCTTTACGCCAGCCAACATGACTTAACGTGCCAGACGCCAGCCGCGTGTCAGGCGCTTCTCTATCTCCACCAGCACAAAGATCCCAACACTCACCGCCAGTGAAATCAGCCAGTATTTAAACGGCAGCGGCGCGGTGCCAAACAGCGTGTTCATCAATGGTACATAGATAATCATCGCCTGCAGCGCGATAAGCACCACGGTGACCAGCCAGATGCCACGATTTTTCAGCAAGCCGGTATCCAGCGAGAATCCGTTACTGTTGCGGCAGTTCAGCATGTAAACCCACTGCGCGGTGACCAGCATCTGCAGCAGCACGGTGCGGATGAACTCCGGCGTATAGCCGCGCGGCTGAAGCCAGGCTTCCAGCACGAAGGCGCTAATCGAAATCAGCAGGCCGACGAAAATCACGCGCCAGATGGCGTAACCATCCATCACCGGACTGCGTGCGTTACGCGGCGGTCGGCGCATGATGTTGCGCTCTGCCGGTTCGAATGCCAGACCAAACGACAGCGTCGCCGAGGTCGCCATGTTCATCCACAGAATCTGCACCGGCGTTAGCGGCAGCAGGTTGCCCATCAGAATCGCAATGATGATCAGCAATCCCTGCGCGAGGTTGGTCGGCATGATAAACAGAATGGTTTTCTTCAGGTTATCGTAGACGCGTCGGCCCTCTTTCACCGCTGCCGCGATGGTGGCGAAGTTGTCATCGGCGAGGATCATATCCGCCGCCTCTTTGGTCACTTCGGTGCCTTTGATGCCCATCGCGATACCGACATTAGCCTGCTTCAGTGCAGGCGCATCATTAACGCCATCACCGGTCATACCGACGATCTCACCGCTGCTCTCCAGCGCTTTCACCAGACGCAGCTTATGCTCGGGGCTGGTACGGGCAAAGATGTCGTACTCACGCGCCGCCACGCCCAACTCGGCATCATCCATGTGCTCCAGCTGATAGCCGGTAATCGCAGAATCGCTGTTACCAATGCCCAGCATCTGGCCAATCGCCATGGCGGTTTCCGGGTGATCGCCGGTAATCATCTTCACGCGAATCCCTGCCTGCTGACAGTCGCGAATCGCGGTGATGGCTTCCGGACGCGGCGGATCCATCATGCAGGCCAGGCCCAGTATCTTCATGCCGTTGCGTAAATCATCGTGATCGATATGATGCTGCGCTTCCGGCAGCCAGCGCCACGCGGCGGCAACGGTGCGCAACCCTTCGCTGGCGTAGGTGGTGATCGCCGCTTCCCAGTAGCCGCGATCAATCACTTCCGCTTCGGTTGCGCCCTGCTGCTGCTGACACAGCGACAGCAACACATCGGGCGCGCCGGTCATCAGCAGGCACGGTTTGCCATCAATCAGGCAGCTCACCGCCATGTATTTGTAGGCAGAATCAAACGGCAACTTGCTCAGAATCTGCACATTGTCACTCTGAATGCCCGCCTTGGCCGCCAGCACTTTCAGCGCGCCTTCGGTTGGGCCACCAACGATGTCCCAGTTGCCGTTGGCATCCTGACGCAGCTGGCTTTCGTTACAGATATCCACCACCTGCAAAAAGCCCTGCATCAGCGCATCGCTTTGCTGACCCGCTTCAAGGGTGAACTCACCTTTGGGTTCGTAACTGTTGCCGCTGATGCGCCACTGGCTGTTTGCCAGCACCACCGCTTTCACCGTCATCTCGTTCATGGTCAGCGTGCCGGTTTTATCCGAGCAGATCACCGTCATGGCACCGAGCGTTTCTACGGTCGGCAACTTACGAATGATGGCGTGATTACGCGCCATCGACTGCACGCCGAGCGACAGAATGATCGAGATAATCGCCGGTAAACCTTCCGGCACCGCCGCCACCGCCAGGCTGATCACCGACAGCAGCAGCTCCGTCACCGCGATGTCGCGCAGCAGATAACCAAACACGAACAGCGCAATCATCATCAGCATAATGATGGCGAAGATGGCTTTACCGAGCTTGTCGATCTGCACCAGCAGCGGGGTTTTCGCCTCCTCAATCGAGGAGATCATCGCATTGATGTGACCCAGCTCGGTGTCGCCGCCGGTGGCGATCACCACGCCCAGCGCGGTACCTGAACTGACGGTGGTGCCGGAATAGGTCAGATTCAGGCGATCGCCGAGCGCTTTTTCGCCCTCAAGCGCCACGGTGTTTTTTGACACCACCGTTGATTCGCCGGTCAGGATTGCCTCTTCGACGCGCAGGTTATGCACCTCGAACAGACGCAAATCCGCCGGGATCTTATCGCCAGGACGCAGCATCACCACATCGCCCACCACCAGATCCTGCGTGGCGACGGTGATCTGCTGGCCGTCGCGCAGCACCATGGCATCGCTCGACATCATGTTCTGGATGCTTTTCAGCGACTTTTCGGCGTTGCTCTCCTGAATGAAGCCGATCATGGCGTTGATCACCGCCACGCCGAGAATCACAAAGGTATCCACCCAGTGGCCCATTACCGCCGTGATCACCGCCGCAGCCAGCAGGATATAGATCAGCACATCTTTGAAATGCGCCAGAAAACGCATCAGCAGTGATTTTTCCGCTTTCTGCGGCAGCACGTTCGGCCCGTTGGCGTTGAGCCGTTGCTGGGCGTCGGTGGTGCTCAACCCCGCAGGTGAGCTGTTTATTGCGTTAAATACCGCAGCGTTATCCTGCTGATAATAGGGTCGCGCGGATGCCTCCGGACGTTTTGGCTGAATAGGAATAACAGTCATAATTAACCCCGTGCTAATGAATTGAAAATAAAAAAGCGTGCGAAAATAAGAAAAACATTTTAATTATATTTTCCCGAAGCATACTGACCGTGGTCATGTTTTTACCGATTCAGAAGTGTGATGCTAATAGTGACAGCACTGATTGCGCAGGGTTATTATTTAAACGCAAATAGAAAGAGTGCGTAACGCATATTAATTTTAGTTTCATCTCGGAATCTATTATTCATAGGGAGAATTATTATGAATAAAATACATAACCTGACAATACCGATGATTATCTCCTTTATTATCATTGCGGTATCCTCAGCTACCGCCATCGGCTTACTCTCTTACCATGTGGTTTCGCGCATGGTGGCATAATTGATTTCGCCATGCACAGCTAAATTAAACCAAGGTTAAACACACAAAATTCATTTCCTCTAATGGCCCTTATTTTGCTGAGGGTCATTATTCCCTCCTTCAGACAATGGCATATTCCCGCCCTTTCTCTCTTATTGAGGCTGGGGCATGAATAATTGGCCAGTGCTGGGCGCACTTCTAATTTGTTTGGTTTTGATCGGTTGTGACAATAAAAGCGGTGATGAAATCAGCGCACCGCGCGTAATTAAAGCGCTAACGCTGACGGAAAATACCACAGAAAAAGTCAGGATATTCCCGGCGCGTATTTCAGCGGGCGATTACACCGAACTGGCCTTTAAGCGTACCGGCCGACTGGCACAGTTGCAGGTACGTGAAGGCAGCCATGTTAAGGCTGGCGAGGTGATTGGCCGACTGATCGATACCGATGCGCAGCTGCGGGTCAACGATCAGCAGAACAAATTCCTGCTGGCAGATCGCCAGTATCAACGCTTCAGTGCGCTGGCAACGCGCAGTGCGGTTTCGCAGGCGGATAGGGATGTGCAAAAGGCGAATCGCGACTCCGCTGCAGTGGCGCTCAACATCGCCAAAGAGGAGCTGGATTATCACACCTTGCGCGCCCCCTTTGACGGCATCATCACCAGCGTGGCATCGCAAAATCATCAGGTGGTCGCCGCTGGACAAACGGTGGCGGTGATTAGCCGCAACAATGTGCTGGATGTGATTTTCAGCGTGCCGGAAAACCTGTTCACCAGCCTCGACGTGCAGAACGTAAGTTATCAGCCAGAGATCAGCCTGAATGCGCTGCCGGGCCGGACGTTTCGCGCAGCATATAAAGAGCATCGCGCAGAAGCTGATGCCGCCACGCTAACCTGGCAAGTGGTGCTGACCATGCCGCGCCCGACGGATTTACCGCAGGTCAGCGGCTTGAGTGGTACGGTGAAAGTGCAAATGCATAATCTGCCCACTTCCGATGGCACGCCACTGCTGCGCGTGCCCGCCAACGCGGTGTTTAACCCGGATCACAGCCTGCCGAATCAGCCTTACGTGTGGCTGGTGAGCGGTGAAGGCGATGCGCTTAACGTTCAGCAGCAGCCGGTGGTGGTGGGAAAACTCAACGCGCAGGGCATCGAAATTCTCTCCGGCTTGAAAGTGGGCGATCGCATTGTGGTGGCGGGCGTCAGCGATCTGCGTGATGGTCAGGCGGTGCGCCTGTGGACACGCGAGCGAGGTCTGTAATGCGACTGCTGGAACAGTTTCTCAAATATCCGATTCGCAGCTGGCTGGTGATCCTGCTGCTCGGCGTGGGCGGTATTTTTGCGCTACTCAATATTGGCCGCCTGGAAGATCCGCTTTTCACCATCAAATCGGCGGTGATCGTGACGCACTATCCCGGCGCATCGGCGCAGCAGGTGGAAGAGGAAGTCACGCTGCCGCTGGAGAACGCCTTGCAGCGTTTGCCATCGCTCGACAACGTCAGTTCGATCTCCAGCAACGGCTTGTCGCAGATCACCGTTACGATTCACAGCCACTATCGCGCCGATGACTTGCCTCAGGTGTGGGATGAACTGCGTCGCCGCGTTGACGATGCCACGCGCCAGTTTCCGCCCGGCGTCAGCGCACCGCTGGTGAATGACGACTTCGGCGATGTGTACGGCTACTTCTTTACCCTGTCGGGCGAGCACTTCACCAATAGCGAGCTGCGTACCTACGCCGATCAGCTGCGGCGTGAACTGAATCTGGTGCCCGGCGTGGCGAAAGTGGCGATTGCCGGTATCGAGCAGGAGCAGGTGAATATCACGCTCTCCAGCCAGAAGATGGCGGCACTGGGTGTGACGCCGCAGCGCGTGGCCGCCCTGCTCAATAGCGTTAATGCCGTTTCCGATGCGGGCCAGATTCGCCTCGGTAATGAAGCCATCCGTTTCCATCCCACCGGCGAATTTCAGTCGCTGGACGAAATCGGCGCGCTACCCATCTCTGCGCCCGGCAGCAGCCAGCAAGTGTTGCTGCGCGATATCGCCACGCTCAGCTATGGCGTGACCGACCAGCCGGGCAATCTCTATCACGCGAACGGCAACGCCGCGCTGGCGATGGGCGTTTCCTTTGCGCCTGGCGTCAACGTCATCGACGTCGGCGAGGCGTTAAGCGCCAAAATCCAGCAGCATCAGCAGGCCAAACCGCTCGGCATCGATCTGAATGTGTTTTATAACCAGGCGCAGGAAGTGAAGCAGTCGGTGGATGGCTTCATCAATAACTTCCTGATGGCATTGGCGATTGTGGTGGGCACGCTGCTGCTGTTTATGGGTGTCCGCAGCGGCATGGTGATCGCCGCCTCGCTGGCGCTCAATGTGCTGGGCACGCTGTTGATCATGTATCTGTTCAAGCTCGAGCTGCAGCGCGTATCGCTGGGTGCGCTGATTATCTCACTCAGCATGCTAGTGGATAACGCCATCGTGGTGGTGGAAGGCATTAAAGTCGATCGTCAGCGCGGTAAGCCGCTGCAACAGGCGATGATGCAGATGGTAAAACGCAGCGCGCTGCCGCTGCTCGGCGCTACGGTGATCGCCATCATTGCCTTCGCACCGATTGGGTTATCGCAGGATTCCACCGGCGAATACTGTCAATCGCTGTTCCAGGTGCTGCTGATTTCTCTGTTGCTCAGCTGGATCACCGCGCTGACGCTGACGCCGGTATTCGTGCAGTGGATGGATGGTCGTCAGGCGATCAGCAAGGATACCACGCAGCCGTATCAGGGCGTACTGTTCCGCCTGTATCGCCGTGTGCTCACCACGCTGATGCGCTTCCGCATTACCACGTTGGTGCTGATGGTCGCGTGTCTGGCCGCCTCGATCTATGGCTTCGGTTACGTGAAGCAGAACTTCTTCCCTGCCTCCAATACGCCGATTTTATTTACCGATCTGTGGCTGCCGTATGGCACCGATATCCATTACACCGCGCAAACCGCGCGCGAAATTGAAGGCTGGATCAACCAGCAGCCAGGCGTCACCAGCACCGTGACCACCATCGGTCAGGGCGCAATGCGGTTTACGCTGACCTACGATGCGACACGTCAGTATAGTAATTACGGACAGATTATGGTGCGCGTGCAGGACGCGAAGCAGCTGGAAACGCTGGCGCAGCAGACCGAGCAGCACATCCGCGATCATTTCCCTCACGTAACGGAGCGCATCAAACGCATCAATTTCGGCAGTGCCAGCGACAGCGCGATTGCGTTACGCGTCACCGGCCCCGATCCCATTATGCTGCGACAGATTGCCAGCCAGATAGACGACATTTTCCTCGCCGAAGGCAGCGCATTTCACCCGCGTAATGACTGGCAGGCGCGCAGTAAAGTGATCCGTCCGCAGTATTCGCCGCTGCGCGGTCAGGAGCTGGGCGTGGACAAGCGCGATATCGACCGGGCGCTGCGTATCAACTTCAGTGGCGATAGCGTTGGCTTACTGCGCGAAGGCTCACGCATGATGCCGATCATGCTGCAAACCTCAGAACATGAGCGGCAGAATATCGATCATCTTGGCAATATTCAGGTATGGAGTCAGGCGCAGCAGCGCTATGTGCCGCTGGCCAATCTGGTGAGTGATTTCCAGCTGGAATGGGAAGACCCGCTGATTATGCGTCGCGACCGCATGCGCGTCTTGACGGTGCAAACCGATCCCGATCCCGCCAGCGGCCGCACCGCCGCAGAGATTGTGGCGCGCGTGCAGCCGGCCATCGATCAGTTGAGCTTGCCCGCTGGCTATCATCTGGAATGGGGCGGCGAGCTGGAGAGTTCCCGTGATGCCCAAAGCGGCCTGCTCGGATCGCTGCCGTTAGGTTTCCTCGCGATGTTTGTGATTACCGTGCTGATGTTTAATTCGCTGCGTGATGCGCTGGCGATCTGGATTACCGTGCCGCTGGCGTTGATTGGCGTCACCTGCGGCTTCCTGCTCACCGGCATTCCTTTTGGTTTTATGGCGTTGATCGGTTTGCTGAGTTTGTCGGGCATGTTGATTCGTAACGGCATCGTGCTGGTTGAGGAGACGCGCCAGCTGGCGCGGCATCAGCCGTTGCAGCAAGCGATTCTCGATGCCGCAACCTCGCGTCTGCGCCCGATTCTGCTCACCGCCTTCACCACCGTGCTCGGCCTGTTACCGCTGCTGCGCGATGTGTTTTTCCAGAGCATGGCGGTAGTGATTATTTTCGGTCTGGGATTCGCTACGGTGCTAACGCTGCTGGTGTTGCCAGTGCTGTATCAGAGTTTTTATCCGGATAAGAAGGTTTGATGCTTGGGGTTGAGGTCGCCATAAATGGCGACCCTACAAAAGCGAGATCGGTGTTCGTAGGGTCGCCATTTATGGCGACCTTTTTGAAATATGCTCTCCCTGCTTTTCGTTTCCTGCACTCGCCAGCAATATCTTTTTCAACATAAACGTCAGCGGAATCGCCAGAATTGCGCCGATGATGCCCAACAGCGATTGCCAGACAAGAAATGCCAACAGCTGTGTGGTGAGCGCCATATTTAATCGTTTGCCCAATAATAGCGGTTCAATCACTGAACTCAGGATTAAATTCAGTGCCACAAAGAACAGCGCGACCACCAATGCAGTTTGGATATCGTACAGCATATAACTTTGCAGCACGGGCGGGATCGCCGCCATAAATGAACCCAGCACCGGAATATAGTTGAAAACAAACATCAACACGCCCCAGAAAAAGGCGAACTTCAGACCAAGAAGATGCGCGCCAGCCCAAACAATAATGCCGCCGACAATACTGGTCAGGGTTTTTACCTGGGCATAAACGATAACGCTTTGCACGCCCTCTTCAAGCGCCACGTAATAACGCTGATATTTTCCTTCAGCCTGCTTGCGTAACAGGGTTTTCAAATTTTTCATTTCATACAGCATGAAAAACAGCATCAGAAATACCATCAGCCACCAGGAAAGAATGCTCGGTATTTGCGTGAGGAAACCAGTGACAAAGCGCACCACCGCACCCGCATCGACAAACGCCAGCATGTCGTTGGGCGTCAAAACAATGCCCAGATGACTAAACGTCTGCGTCACCGGGTCGAAGCGTTCGGCCAGTAGCTGGGGTGCCTGGCGGCTGAGCTGAATTAAATCGGGGGTTAATACCGTGAGCTTGATGATGGTGAACACAATCACCAGTAACAGCAGCACAATCACCAGCAAGGATGAGAGTAAACGCGGCACGCGTTTTGTTTCCAGCCGACTGATTAATGGGTCGAGCATTATCGCCAGAAACAGCGACAGCATCACCTGATTAATTAACGCTGATGCCAAATAAATACCGGTCAGAATTATGGTCAGCGTGGCGAGAATTAACAGTACGCGCAAAAGTCTTGACCATAAAGGAAACTCGTTCAATCCCATCATTAAGATCCTTCATCCTATACACAATGTATTATAGAGAAAAACCTGTGTGCTGGGCCTTGTTTGAGGTCAAAAACATTCAGGCCGTGATTGCTCCGGCCTGAATGTCACGCGCAATTAATTGATTCTGAATCTCCGCGTTAATGGTTTTTCAATTTCGACAATTAAAAACATCACGAAGCCAATTATCAGAGTAATAATCCAGTAGCGTAACGGTAGCGCGGTGGTGCCAAACAGCAGTTGCATAAAGGGCGCGTAAATAATCAGCAATTGCAAAACTAACAGCACGCCGCTGACAATCCAGATGCCCTTATTCATCAGCAAACCTTTGCTCAATGAGAAGCCGTCAGACACACGGCAGTTCAGCATATAGAACCACTGCGCTGTCACCAGCGTTTGTAATAACACTGTACGGATAAATTCCGGCGAATAGCCGCGCGGTTGCAGCCAGGCTTCCAGCACGAAGGCGCTGATGGCAATCATCGAACCAACAAAAATCACGCGCCAGATGGCGAAACCATCCATCACATGCAATTTGGGATCGCGTGGCGGACGACGCATGATGTTGGGTTCACCCGCTTCAAATGCCAGGCCAAAAGAGAGCGTGGCGGAGGTCGCCATGTTCATCCACAGAATCAATACCGGCGTCAGCGGAATTAAGTTACCGGCCAGCAGGGCAATGATGATCAGCAAGCCCTGCGCGAGGTTGGTTGGCATGATGAACAAAATGGTCTTTTTCAGGTTGTCATAGACACGCCGCCCTTCACGCACCGCGCTGGCAATGGTGGCAAAGTTGTCGTCGGTTAACACCATATCGGCCGCTTCTTTGGTCACTTCGGTGCCTTTAATCCCCATGGCGATACCGACATCGGCCTGCTTCAGCGCAGGCGCATCGTTAACGCCATCGCCGGTCATCCCGACCACCTCTTTCTTGCTCTGTAGCGCCTGCACCAAGCGGAACTTATCTTCCGGGCTGGTGCGGGCAAAGATGTCGTACGCCTGCGCCGCCTCGCCGAGTTGGTGTTCGTCCATTACTTCCAATTCGCGTCCGGTAATGGCGGTACTGGCGTTACCGATCCCCAGCATCTGCCCAATACTCATCGCCGTTTGCGGATGGTCGCCGGTGATCATCTTGACGCGAATCCCGGCTTGCAGGCAGTCGCCAATCGCGGTGATGGCTTCGGGTCGTGGCGGATCCATCATCCCAGCGATGCCGAGCAGAATCATACCCTGCTGCAGATCCTGATGCGTCAGTTCACTTTGCCCTGGCGTGGCCGGTTTCCAGGCCGCCGCCACCATGCGTAATCCCTCGCGCGCATACTCTTCAATTTTGGCTTCCCACCACGCCAGATCGATCGGTTGCAGCCCGGCTTCGGTTTGCTGCTGCTGACAATGCCTGAACAGCACGTCCGGCGCGCCGGTCAACAATACGCACTCTTCATCGCCGATCAGATAGTGCGTCGACATATATTTGTATTGCGAATCGAAGGGGATTTTATTGCGCAGTTCGGTGGTAACTGAAGGCAGATGTCCTTTGGCGGCCAGCACTTTGAGCGCGCCTTCGGTCGGGCCGCCGGTGATTTTCCACAGGCCGCTTTCATCTTTGATCAGCTGGCTGTCGTTACACAGATCGATGGTGCGCAGATAGCGCTCCAGTATCGAACCCTGTGCCACTTTCACCGGCACGGTGTCATCGGCTTTATGGATGGCGCCCACCGGTTCATAGCTGACGCCATCAACGCGGTAGATCTGATCGGCGGTGATAATCGCTTTCACCGTCATTTCATTCATGGTCAGCGTGCCGGTTTTATCCGAGCAGATCACCGTCATCGCGCCCAGCGTTTCCACGGTCGGCAGCTTGCGGATGATCGCCTGCTGCTTCGCCATGGTTTGTACGCCAAGCGACAGAATGATCGAGATAATCGCCGGTAATCCTTCAGGAACAGATGCCACCGCGAGGCTAATCAGTGACAGCATCAGCTCGGAAACCGGCATATCGCGGAACAGCAAGCTGAAGACAAACAGCGCGGCCATCATCGCCAGGATGATCAGGAAAATCGCTTTGCCGAGTTTATCCATTTGCACCAATAGCGGTGTGCGGTGCTTTTCGATGTCGGACATCATCTGGTTGATGTGGCCAAGTTCCGTGGCGCCGCCGGTGGCGATCACCAGCCCTTTTCCGCCGCCCGAACTGACGGTGGTACCGGAGAACAGCAGATTGGTGCGGTCGCCGAGCGGCAGCTCGCCGGTCAGCGCGTCCGTGCCCTTCTCGACCACGGTGGATTCGCCGGTCAGAATCGCTTCTTCAACGCGCAGGTTATGCGCCTCAATCACGCGCAGATCCGCCGGAATGCGGTCGCCGGCGCGGATCACCACCACATCACCCGGCACCAGTGCAGTGGTGGGCAGCGTTTCGTGATTGCCGGCGCGGATCACCACGGTTTCGCTGGAGAGCATATTGCGAATACTTTGCAGGGATTTCTCCGCGTTGCTCTCCTGAATATGTCCAATCAGGGCATTCACCACCGCGACACCAAGGATCACCAGCGTATCGACCCAGTGTCCCATTACGGCAGTCAGCAGCGCGGCGGCGAGCAGAACATAGATGAGAACATCGTTAAAGTGGGCGAGAAAACGCAGCCAAACCGGCTTGCCGGGTTTCTGTGGCAGAGCATTTTCCCCGTACTGTGTTAAGCGCGCCGCCGCTTCAGCACTACTGATTCCCTCGCTGGAACTTTGCGTACTGGCCAGCGTTTCATCGACAGAAAGTTGATAATAGGTACTTTCCGGTTTAGCAGTATTCATCGCTTTCTCCTCAAATCCTGTTTCGGAAATCAAGGCGGTGATATCCCGTGATTAACAAGTCGCCATTGAACGAAAAGATCAGACCTGACTTACCCGTCGAGTGAAGCGGTCCGTTTCAGATTGAAATATATGTAATTAATCGCTGCTCAGCGGCAGTGGAGCAGCCGTATTTTCTATACGAAATTGAAAGTCTTTTGGAAAATGAACGCTATAAACGTAGCACAGGGATATTCAACACATTCATTTCTCAATAAAAGTCGCGAGGCGGAAGCCATTTATCTCATCAGACTAATCCGATCGCGGAGAATAATAAAAATATAGTGTGATAATTCATAAGGCTGGCTGTTTTTAAGCAAATAATGAGGTTATTTTAAGAAAGTGTTTTATCCTTCTTTCGTGGTTTTTAAATCTTTTTATTAGATATTTAACGAATTTAAATACTGTTTATTTCGTCAAAAATATTACAAGCTATCTGCCTTTACTTTTTTTGACATCTGCGTCTATGCTCATCGATAACAAAAACATCCCGTTAATACTTCTCACCTTTTAGGGCGATGGCGCAGTTTTTCTGTGGTCATGGTTAATGGAGGCAACGATGTATGGTTATAGCCTGCTCCGTCTGAGTCTTTATGTTGTCATTGCAATCGTTACCTGCTCCGCCGTAGGACTATTCACTTATGCGGTTGTTTCTATGCTTGGTAATTAAATTATCCACTCAAATAATGCCAACAATGGATTCGTTGTTGCTGAGGATAAAACAGTGACTCGTTATATTACGCTGGTTGCCATTGTTATATTGATAACAACTGGTTGCGATCAAAAAACACAGGAAGTCACGCCACCGCCGCGCATGGTTAAAGTCGTTGAGGTTATGGCTTCCGGCGAATCTCAACAACGCATCTTCCCGGCACGCATTGAGTCCGGCGACTCCACCGATTTGTCGTTTAAACGTGCTGGACAAATTGAATCGCTGGATATTCGTCAGGGCAATCGCATTGAGCAGGGCCAGCTCATCGCCAGGTTAACGGCGCGTGAAGCACAGCAGCGCGTCAATGAACGCCAAACCGCCGCCACTCTCGCCCAACGGCAATTTGACCGCTTCCAAACGCTATCCGGTCGTCAGGCGATTTCAAAGGCAGAAATGGACGTGCAGCGTGCCAACCGCGATGCGGCGAATGCTGCACTACAGATTGCCCGTGAAGAGCTCAGCCAAATGACGCTGACTGCACCGTTCACTGGCGTGGCTGCCGTCGTCAACGTTCGCAACCATCAGGTGGTCGCCGCCGGACAGACCATCGCCACGTTGACCCGCAACGATCTGCTCGACGTGGTGTTCAGCGTGCCGGAAAACCTGTTTACCACGCTGGATATGCGCAATCTGAGCTATCGCCCGGTGGTGCGCATCAACTCGCTGCCGGACCGCGAATTCCAGGCCGATTACAAGGAGCACACCAACAGCAGTAACACCAACTCGCTGACCTGGCAGATCATTTTAACCATGCCGCGTCCGGACGATTTTCCCGCAGTGGGCGGCGTCAGTGGCACGGTGACGATTAACCTCGCCAATCTGCCCGCCAACGTGAACCGCGAATCGCTGGTGGTGCCGGTGGAAGCGGTGTTCAATCCCGATAACAGCCAGCGCAATGAGCCACATGTCTGGGTGGTGCAAGGCAGTGGCGATCAGCTGACGTTAGAGGATCGTAAAGTCAGCGTGGGTGAAGTGACCGATCGCGGCGTGGTGATCACCGCCGGGCTGCATGCCGGTGAGCGCGTGGTCGCTGCTGGCGTCAATGAGCTGCATGCTCAACAACCGGTTCGCATCTGGACGCGTGAGCGGGGGCTGTGATGGATATCTCCCGGCAGTTTATCGATAATCCGGTCCGCGTCTGGCTGGCGATTCTGTTATTGGGCGTCGGCGGTATTTTTGCTCTGCTCAATATTGGTCGTCTCGAAGATCCGGCGTTTACCATTAAAACGGCGGTGGTTGTCACCCACTATCCCGGCGCGTCTGCCCAGCAGGTGGAAGAGGAAGTCACCTTGCCGCTGGAAAATGCGCTGCAGCAGTTGCCCTATCTCGACAATGTCAGCTCCATCTCGTCCAACGGACTGTCGCAGATTACAGTGAACATTGACTCGCGTTACCACTCAAACCAGTTGCCGCAAATCTGGGATGAACTGCGGCGCAGAGTCGGCGATGCGGCGCGTTTCTTTCCTCCCGGCGTGGCCGCGCCGTTCGTTAACGATGATTTTGGCGATGTGTTTGGTTTCTTCTTCGCTATCTCTGGCGACAACTTCAGCAACCCGGAACTGGTGCAATACGCCGAACAGCTGCGTCGTGAACTGGTGCTGGTGCCGGGCGTCGGTAAAGTGGCGCTGGGCGGCGTGATCCCACAGCAAATCAATATCGATGTTTCCCTGACGATGATGGCCGCGCGCGGCATTTCGCTGCCGCAACTCGCCAGCGTGTTGAGCCGCCTCAACGTGGTTTCTAATGCAGGCGATATCAAAGCCGGCACAGAATCGATCCGTCTGCATCCGACCGGCGAGTTTCAGAATATCGAAGAGTTAGGTGACCTGCTGGTCAGCACCCCGGGCGATCACGCCACCACTCGCTTGCGCGATATCGCCACGCTGTCGCGCGGGTTGAGTGAATCGCCCGCCAGCATTTACCACGCTAGCGGACGTCCGGCGGTCACCATGGGCATTTCGTTTATTCCCGGCGTGAATGTGATTGATGTCGGGCGCGCGCTGGAGGCCAAACTGCAGCAGATGTCGGCAGAAAAACCGGCGGGCATCCAGATCAATGTGTTTTACGATCAGGCAGCGGAAGTGGCGCATTCGGTTAACGGCTTTATTGCTAACTTCCTGATGGCGCTGGCGATTGTGGTTGGCGTATTGCTGATTTTTATGGGCGTGCGCAGCGGCATTATCATCGCGCTGTCGCTGGCGCTCAATGTGCTGGGCACGCTACTGATCATGTATCTGTGCGGCATTGAGTTGCAGCGTATCTCGCTGGGCGCGCTGATTATTGCGCTGAGCATGCTAGTGGATAATGCGATTGTGATTGCCGAAGGCGTGCTGATCGCGCGTCAGCAAAATTCACCGCTAATGACCACCATCAACTTTGTCATTCGCCGCACCGCCTTCCCGCTGCTGGGCGCGACCATTATCGCCATCCTGGCGTTTGCGCCGATTGGTCTATCGCAGGATTCCACCGGCGAGTACTGTAAATCGCTGTTCCAGGTGCTGCTGATTTCCCTGCTGCTGAGCTGGTTCTCGGCGCTGACCATCACGCCGGTGCTGATCAAATGGTGGCTGTTCAAAGCGCAGGCACCGACCAAAGCGGCAGCCGAGGTTTCGCCTTACAACGGCGGTTTTTATCGTCTCTATCAGCGAATGCTCAAGGTGCTGCTCAGGCAAAAAACTGTCACGCTTGCGCTGATGGCGGTGCTGCTGGCGCTGGCGATTTGGGGCTTCGGATCGGTACGGCAAAACTTCTTCCCTTCGGCCAATACGCCGATCTTCTTCGTCGATCTCTGGCTGCCGTACGGCACCGACATCAACGCCACCGAGCAGATGGCCAGCGACGTTGAAAAATCGATTACCGGGCAGCAAGGCGTGGTGTCTACCGTCACCACCATTGGCCAGGGCAGCATGCGCTTTATCCTCACTTACAACGGGCAGCGTCAGTACAGCAATTATGCGCAAATCATGGTGCGCATGGACGATCAGCGTAATATCGCTGCGCTGTCACACCGCATTGATGCCTACATTGCGCGCCAGTATCCGCAGGTCAACGCCAGCACCAAACGGGTGATGTTTGGTCCTTCGGGCGGCAGCGCAATTGAGGTGCGGATTAAAGGTCCCGATCCCGACAGAATGCGTTTGATCGCCAGCCAGGTTGGCGACATCCTCACCGCCGATCCCGCCACTGACACCGTGCGCAATGACTGGCAAAACCGCAGTAAGGTGATTCGTCCGCAGTTCAATCTGGCGCTGGGCCGCGAGCTTGGCGTCGATAAACAGGACGTGGATAACGCGCTGGAGATGAATTTTACCGGGAGCCGCGTCGGGCTGTACCGTGAAGGCGCTGACCTGCTGCCGGTGATCGTGCGTCCACCAGCCAGTGAGCGCCAGGACGCCAATCATCTCAATAACGTGCTGGTGTGGAGCCAGAGCCAGCAGCAGTACATCCCGCTCAGCAACGTGGTAAGCGGCTTTACGCTGCAATGGGAAGATCCGCTGATTCTGCGCCGCGATCGCAGCCGGGTGCTCACCGTGCAAACCGACCCGAATCCGCTCAGCAACGATACTTCGGGGGATATTGTGGCGCGCGTGAAGCCGCAGATTGAGCAAATCCCGCTGCCGCACGGCTACAGCATTGAGTGGGGCGGCGATGCGGAGAGCTCCAGTGAAGCGCAGCAAGGCGTGTTTACCTCGCTGCCGCTGGGCTATTTAGTGATGTTCGTGATCACCGTGCTGATGTTTAGCTCGCTGAAAAACGCTGTCGCCATCTGGCTGACGGTGCCGCTGGCGCTGATTGGCGTGACGCCGGGCTTTTTGATCACCGGAATTCCGTTCGGCTTTATGGCGTTAATCGGCCTGTTGAGTCTGAGCGGCATGCTGATTCGTAACGGCATCGTACTCGTCGAAGAGATCGAACAGCAGAAGCTGTTGAAGCCGCAGGCTGAAGCGATCATCTACGCCGCCACTTCGCGTCTGCGCCCTATTCTGCTCACCGCCTTTACCACTGTGCTTGGGCTGGCGCCGCTGCTGCGCGATGTATTCTTCCAGAGCATGGCGGTGGTGATCATGTTTGGTCTGGGATTTGCCACGGTGCTAACGCTGCTGGTGCTGCCGGTAATTTACGCCTGCTTCCATCGTCAACAGGCGGCGAACGCATCATGAATGTGACCGGCCTAAACGTGATTAAAACGCTGGGATGTATGACGGCGGTGACGTTTTTTACCGTGTACAACACCTGGGATCGCTACGATTACGATTATCACTGGATTCTGGCGTTTCTGACCTTTATCTCCACCATCGCCACGCCGCTGTTTTTTGTCGTCGCCGGGATTATGGATGCCCGTTCCGAGCAGGATGTTAACTGGCAGATGGGCAAGATCCGCAATCTGGTGATCGTATTTCTGTTCTGGATGACGGTTTATTACCTGTGGGAACCCTATCAGCGCGGCTATCTGATTCAGCCATGGTTCGTCTTTTCGTTCATTATCATCTACAGCTTTCACCCGCTGATGCTGTGGCTCAGCCAGCATCGGCGCGCGTTCATTGGGCTCGTGTTGGCGCTGTTAACCTTTTCGTATGGCTACGATTTGCTGGCGGTACTGCATCCGGACGATCCGCTGTTCCGGCTCGAGCCGCAGTATCGGCTTTGGACCTGGCTGCTGTTTTATTTAACCGGCCAGCTGCTGTGCGATCCGCTGATTAATGACTGGATGGAGCGTAAAAAGGTGGCGCGCGGCGCGGTGATCGCCCTGCCCTTTATCTACCTGTTTACCTGGTTTTATGAGCAGCACTTCTTCTTTGCGTTATTCAAAGCCGATCGCAATGCCTTTATTCTCACCGGCTCGCAGATCTATCTGCTGGTGGTGGTGCTGGTGATCGCCGCCAGCCAGGTGCGCTTTCGCCGCAATGCGATAGTCAAAGAGACCATTCTGGCGGCCATCAGTAAAACCATGACCGGCGTTTACATTCTGCACTACTCGGTTTTCCATCTGCTCACCGCGCTGATTCCGATCACCTCGCTGGCCACCAAACTGACGCTGATTGCCGTGACCTTCGCCGCTTCGGTGCTGCTCTCCAAACTGATCCTCGCCAGCGGCTGGCTGAAAAAAGTCATAACGCTGTAAAGCACGCTGGCAGATTGGGCTGGCTGCTGCAATCAATGCGCCCCTTTATTTTCAGCATCATGTAATCAAAAAACGGATTGGAGGTGTTGCGCATCAGCGTATCCAGCCCAACGATCAGGCTGGCGGTTTCACCGCGCAGCGAGATGGTACCGAAGCTGATGCCATAGCGATTCTTCTCCGTCGGCTCGCGGCCATACAGCGAGTCGCTGAGCGGGAACGGCACGGCAATGTGGGATAACGAATAGGTATCCTGCGGCCAGGCTTCATGCATTGAACGCACGATCTCTTGTGTCTGATCCGCTGGCGTCATGCGCGCCAGCGTTTGATAGGTGGTCGGTGACGCGTTAGTGATCACCGTTGAGGCATAGCGGCGCGGCGCAGGCGGCAACAAATCATTGACCGCCGAATAGAGCGCGGGCCTGAACAGCGCGCGTAAGTTTGCGGCCTGGTTTACATCGAACATCACCAGTTCACTGCCGTTGTCCGGTAAATAGCGATAGAACGCATTGATCACCGCGCGGGTGCTGACGGTGGAATCCAGCACCGACTGGAAAGTCAGCACTGGCGGAAACGCCGTCATATTGCCGCCGCGAATCACATGCAGCAGCTGATCCTGCATCGCCTGAGTCAGCAGCCACGATTGACGCGCCGCGCGCACCGGAAACGAGTTGTACTTAAAGGGATTGTACTCCGGGATGATGCTCAGCCATGCCGCCTTGGCGAAGCCAGGAATGATGGCGGGCCAGCCGGCTAATCCGGCAAAGCGTGCATAAGCGGTGACGCCAATCATCGGCGACAGCAATACCAACTGTTGCGGCTTCCGCAGCGCGTTATTCTGCAGCGTATCAAGGCTGTATTTCACCGCCAGCGCACCGCCGTTCGAGTATCCAACCAGATGCAAAGGCACGTTGCTGCCCGCCAGGCGCGTCGCTTCCCGCACCGCCAGGCGGGTTGCCGCCATCCACATTTGCCAGTCAACTTTGGTAAGCGAACCGGGCGCCGTGCCATGTCCCGGCAGGCGCGGCACCACCGCCACAAAACCCTTCTGCTGATACGCCTGCGCCAGATAGCGCATGCTGTAGGGCGAATCGGTTAATCCATGCAGCAGCACCACCGCGCCTTTCACTTCGCCCTCTGGTTCAAGGATGTAAGAACGGTTCCAGTCGGTGTCGAATCGCGCCGGATAAACCGGGCTTTGTGTGTTGAAGCGATTGAGTGCCGTTTTCTCATCGTCACCGAGTTGATCGGTCACGTTGATTTTCATGTCGTGGAAAATCGCCGCTTCACGCGTCAGATAATCCGCGAAGCTGGCACGATCGATCTCATCCACCGACATTTCATCCGCCGACCACGTATGCCAGCGATGCAGTGGCGGTCCCTGCTCGGATTGGTAACCACGGATCACCAGGAACATCACCAGCAAAACCAGCAAACCCAAAGCGATGCGCTTAAGGACTTTGCTGATGCGGTCTTTGTGCAACGCGTTGGCGGAATCAGAAGGCATAGCGTACCCAGGCGAACAGCACGTTACCATTGTTGTACGTGCCAGGAATGTAGGTGAACTGCACGTTGAAACGTTTATAACCGGCGGAGAACAGCGGCAAAACAATCGGCAGCGGCACGTAATTGGCGAAGTCATCGCGCGCGGTAATCCCGGCGGTTAACCCAAGTCCAAGACGAAAATCTTGCGCTTGATCCAGATACCAGCCTTTCTCCCAGCCGTATCCGACAATAGGTTGCCATTTGTTATGCGAATCTTTAAACGCCATGGCATAGAGTGCGCTCCAGTTGCCGTCTTCGTTAATGCGAGAGACGCCAAACCCGCCGCCCCACGGCGTTTCATTGTAGTTATCGGTTTTCTCTTTATCGTAGGCGAAGCGCGCATGCCAGCTGATGAAAGGCAGATAGAGATCGTAATACTGCGGTTCCTGCCAGGTTTGTGAAACGTCCTGCTTTAGCCACTCCCAGCCATCGCTGATTGAGTTGGCCGCTGTGGCCGGACAGACAAACAGGGCCAGAGAGAGCAACCAGGCCGCCTGAAGAGTTCGCATCATGTATGCCTCTGCAATTCACCGCCACGAAAAGGAGTGGAAAAGCTGATGTGCTCTAAAGCAGATCAAGCCACTTAACCGGTTAGATTATATACCCTAAATAATTCGAGGTGCAGGAAGGCGGCAAGTATGTGAATCCCCTGGAGCTTACTTTAGTAAGTGACTGGGGTGAACATACGCAGCCAACGCACCTGCAGCTTGAAGTATGAAGGGTAAGTTGCTTGTTATTGCTATAGGAAATGACCCGGATTAGCTGTGATCGTGTTTTCAACCAAAAGCACGTGAAAGGGATATGTCGATAAAATGCGTTTTTTAAACATTTCGGATGAGACTAAGAAGCCCGGTATGGAGTTCTTCGTTTTTTATCAGGACGGTATCCACTTAATCGCCTAAGCTCATCAATTAAGCGCCTATCGGTCACCATAAATGGCGACCCTACAAAGGACTGGCGCGCTTTTCGTAGGGTGCGCATTCATGCGCACCTGCATACGTATGCAAATTAATGCTTAACTGAGCGGCATTACCATTGGCAACGGCTGAGCCAGTATATTTCTGCGTCTTTAGAAACAGAAGCGTGCGGCCTATTCTGAATATTAAGTGTGGTTTCTTATTTTAAAAATCAGCTGTTTAAAAAAGAGTGTGTTGATAAGCCGCTGAAATAGTTATTCGGCTAATTCAAAAATAAGATTAATGAGCTAGCAGACAGTTCCATCCCGATATCAACCAACCGAAAGTGATGGCTTTCACATCTGTTGATTCATATTTTCACAATCCTTACATTGTTTCTTATATTCTTCTGCGTGGATAACGCCTCATGAATTTCCGCACCGACATTAATGGCCTGCGCGCCTATGCTGTGATGCTGGTTATCCTTTATCACTTCGGATTTTCCAGCGTCAGCGGGGGTTTCCTCGGTGTGGATGTGTTCTTTGTCATCTCCGGATATTTAATGACGGGGATTATCCTGACGCGTCTCAATAAGCAGAACTTTTCCTTATTAGGATTTTATGCTGCGCGCTGTCGCCGCATTATCCCGCCGTTGATGGTGCTGTGCCTGATATTAATGCTGGTGGGCTATTTCCTGATGCCGCCGGATGAATATATGAAAATGGCGGAACATGCCGTATCCAGCCTGAGTTTTATGTCCAACGTGGTCTATTTCAAACAGGGCGGCTATTTCGAAACCGGCTCGGTGTATAAATGGTTGCTGCATACCTGGTCATTAAGCGTTGAGTGGCAGTTCTATTTGCTATTACCGCTGGCGCTGATGTTCACGGCACGTTTTCTGCGCCAGCAGTTTGCCTGGACGATGGGCATCGCCGCGCTGCTTTCATTCGGACTGGTGCTCGTGATGGTAGCGACCAACTTCCATCTCACTGCGACTTATTATCTGTTGCCAACCCGTGCGTGGGAGATGCTGGCAGGCGGATTAGTTTATCTGGCGCCAAAATCCGCGCTCAGCGGTCAACGCGCGGTTCCGCTGCTGGGCATTATTGGGCTGATTGTCTGTGCGCTGTGGTTTGATGAAAGCACGGCCTGGCCGGGCATCATGACGCTGATTCCAGTGTTACTGACCGCGATGATCATCCATGCCAACGTGCAAAACAGCATCTGGTTCAACAACCGAATTGTGCAGCACATCGGTAAAACCTCGTATTCGATCTATCTGTGGCACTGGCCGCTGTGGGTGTTTTGGCATCTGGCCGATTGGCCGATCACGCTAGTTAGCCAGGCGATGCTGATTCTGCTGTCACTCGCCACCGGTTGGGTGTCATATGTGCTGGTAGAAAACAAACACGGCTGGCTGAGTGGCAAAACCTACGTGACGCTGGGACAAACCGCGTTGGTGCTGCTGCTGGGTGTGCTGATCGTGGCAAAGGCAGGATTTCCCTCGCGCGCGCCGCAAGTGGTCGCCAGCATCAAACAGTATTCACTGGAGCGATTTGTACGTGGCGAAAACTGTTTTGTGTTCAGTGGCACCACGTCTCCGCAATGCGTCTTCGGCAATGCCAGCCAGGTTAATCTGGTGGTATTAGGCGACAGCCACGCCGCCGCGATGCTCTCTTCGATTGTCGGCAGCGCCAGACCGGAGGATTCAGTGGTGTTTATCGCGCAATCCGGATGCCCATCTGTTCCGGATATCCATCGCAGTGCTAGCCCCGATTGCGGTGGTTTTGTGAAGAATGCCATCGCGGATATCGAACGGAAATATCCCCATGCGTCGGTGCTGATTATTAACCGCCTATCCTTCTATCTACATGGCGATTATGGCAGCGGCAGCAATACGCCTAAATACTCATTTATCAATGACGGCAGCTCCATCGCCGCCTATCAGCAGCATTTCGGTGCGGCGGTGAAACAGCTCGCCACGCATCGTCGGGTGTTTATCATGACGCCGGTTCCCGAGTTTGGTTACGACGTGATCTATCGCATGTCGCGCGATGCCATGCGCGGCAAAGCATTGACTATTCAGCAGACGCGCGCCGAGTATCAATCTCACAATCAGGAGACGCTGGCGATGCTCAACAACATCGCGGCTCAATCCCCGAATGTCGCCCTGCTCGATGCGACCCAGGGATTCTGCGACAACAACTTCTGTTACGGTGCCAAAGATGATGTGCCGCTGTATCGCGACGATAATCATCTTTCCGAAGTGGGGAATAAAAACCTGAACGGCGTGTTTGGTGGCATGTGGAAAATGATCGACAGAATTTAGCAGCCGTTCAGCCATCCAGGCCTTTAAACGGTTAAAATAATTAAACTTATTCGTTGCTAAATTATTATCGCTATGTCTTAATGCATCACCGGTTTGGAACACAGACCTTATGAAAGCAGTTTTAGTAAAGCAGTCCTCAGTTCAAGTGTTATCCACAGATATCCTTCTTCGAGAGCCTCCTCCTAAGTGCCCAATAAGTAAATCTTTCACTTCAGGCCAAATTCGCCGCAATTGAGTGGCTCATCAAATAAGGAATTATCTATGTCTAACAAAATGACTGGTTTAGTAAAATGGTTTAACTCTGATAAAGGTTTTGGCTTTATCACTCCAAACGATGGCAGCAAGGATGTATTCGTCCATTTCTCTGCTATCCAGAGCGACAACTACAAAACGCTTGATGAAGGTCAGCAAGTTTCCTTCACCATTGAAAATGGCGCCAAAGGCCCTGCAGCGGGCAACGTTACTCCGCTGTAAGCCGCGCTCATTATCCGCGACGCTTAAAATAGCGATGAAGACAATAGTCTGAGCAGATAAGAACCGCTGATAATAAAAAACCCGCTTAGTGCGGGTTTTTTGTTGTCTAAAATTTAAATCAGAAGGAAATAACATGCTTTTGCCAGATTTGAGTTTTAAACAAACGTTATATCAACCGTCAGTTCGACTATGAGTCGTCCGTTATTTGTTTCACTTGATGGACCCAAGGGCGTCGGTAAAACCACGCTTTTAGAAGCCATTGCGAAAGTACTCAGGGCAGAAAACATCAAGGTAATCCGACTTAGCGAGAAAAACAGCGATCCTTACAGAAAAGAAACAATGGCCCTTGTGAACCGGCTCGCCAGAAATCCTTCGCTGGATTTAGAGTTGGAAGTTTGCGCGCGCTTTGCTGATAGCCGTGCATGGATTTCCCAGCATGTGCTGACTAAACAGCCACCGGACAGCCTAATTTTAATGGATCGATGGTACCCGTCGGAAGCCGCGTTTCGCCGGATGGTTCCCTTTGCAGAGATTTTACAGCTAAACATTGACCGAAACGTGCGAGCGCCGGACCTGCATGTTGGGGTTGTTACTGCCCCCGATATTTCATGGGCAAGGGCTGCAGCGAGATCGCGTGGGTTAAGCAGTACCGTGATTCATAAGCTGGACGATCATGTCGCTTGCACCCAGGCGTTCGAGCAGACCGTTGCAGAACACGGCTGGGTTTTATGCCGTAATGAAGGAACAATTGAACACGCAACGAAGCAGGTTATTACCGAGATTTACAGCGTGCTCGGATGCCCATTGGCTTGAGTGCTGTTAGACAAATTTTCTGCCACATCCCGTTAAACCTTTCAATGATTATCTGCAAGCTAATCTAATAATTCATTGAGCTTTTCATCAGAGAACTGCCGTTCATAAATTACGTTTCATTTAAGGATGTGATTCATCTTATGATGCCTAATCATTATTTCACTATGTCAATCACAATAATTAGAATTTACTGAGAACCGTCCCCCCTCTTGATCCAGACGTGATAAATAATGACACCCGCTTAAGCGGCTAATAACGGCAATGAATAGTCACCTTAGAAATATAAAAAATTTAAAATCCCATGGCTTTTAGGAATTAACCTTTAGCTAAATCCTATATAGCGCCTACAGTTTGTATTGAGGTTGTCATAAACGTGAAATGGAGGATGTTATATGTCTTTTCAACACGACGGGAAAGGCTACGTCATTATTGGCGAAGCGGCACTGAGCATCGCCTTAGGCCAGAGAGTTGTCAGCGTGCAATCGTTGATTGACGAACTGGACCATATGGCAAATGCAGGCGGCAGCAATGCAAGATTGTCTGATATTTCTGAAGCCGTAAGCTGGCTGAAGAGTTTTGAAGAGCCCGATCGCGCTGTCCGCAACGTGCCTTACCTGCAGACGCTTGCAGGCTTGAACGACGAAACGAACTGACGCTTAAGGACGTAGTCCGGCTCTGGCCGGAAGACGACGACGAGGATGACCTCAACGGTCGCGTTTAAACGTGTACCGGCCGGAGAAAATGTCAGGGACGACACTCTCCACACTATTAATCAACGCTCTTTTATTTGGCAATATTCATTTCCCATTTCTGGTTCACATACCAAAATCTTCATTAATTGAAGCATGCGCTTTCTTGAAAACGATTTCATTTAGATAATCTACAATTTGAGACTTTTCTTTATAACTAAGCTATGTGTTTACATTAATCTTTATTTAAGATAATTATCAGCCAGTTGGGTAGCTACTCTCACATTTTCTACTTGATAATTAGAAGTCTTTGGCCGATCTCGAGGACCTTAATCCATTTTTTTACTACACTAATATCATCGGTAACCGAAAATATTGGAGGAAACGCAGTGTTATTTCATGATGAAGAACAAGGCCACATCATTATTGGCGAGGCAGTGATTAATCTTGCTGTGAGTCACAAAGAAATCAACATTAATTCTCTCATTATTGAACTGGGCACCATGGCCGAAGGCGATGCCAGCGATAGCAGGCTGGCACAGATAGCCGACGCCAGACGTTGGCTAAAAGCATATGCAGAAACGTCTCCTCGAAATCGCGAAGAGCTACGCTGGCTTTCGGCATCCAGGCACTTGGGCATTACACGGAGAGAAAGCTAATCAGTGTCCAACGCTGATTCTGTTGAAGGATGCGCCTAAGGGCGCTCCGTAGTTTGTTGATAACTGACTGAATATAGCGGCTCCCCTTTTTTTGTGTTGTTACCCACCAATCAATCACTCTCCTATTTGCTATATCCCTTCTCCTTTGTTCTGAAATATCAAAGTTCAATCGTTTGTCCCAAAATCAAACATAACCATTTGAATACAATCAATAGAGTTCTTTCACTAAAAAATTAAAGCTGTACAAGTTAGTAAAACCTGTACAATTTTGAAAATATTGTCTAACTTTAGGTTCAGACTGAATCAACTACAAAGCAATCTACTATGAGGTTCGCATGCGTCAGAGTGTCTCAAAATTTCCCGATACGGCCAGCGATATTGCACATTATTTCAGCAAGGCGACCGCTCCAACTCAGCAAGAAACGCTGGGGCAAATTGTTGTCGAAATTCTGCGTGCTGGTAAGAATCTCAATCGTAAGGCTATCTGCACTAAGCTGTTAAGACGTCTCGAAGTCGCTGCCACATTGGAGGAAGAGCGCCACTATCAGACCTTGATCGGCATGCTTTTTGATCGCTAATTTTATGTTTTATGGAGTAATCTTGACATGAACATGTCAACGTATTTTGGATTAAAGCCGATCATTAGTTGATTACATCGATTTAAGTCGTGCCATAACAGAAATATGCGCTAAATTTAGTTCTGGATGTGTTTTGCCTGGGTGATTGGCACAGAAATGTTGAGCCCGGCCTTGCCAGGATCTAAAGCTTAATAGCGTAAAAAATCCTTTAAACGTAGCCGCAGAGATATCTGATAACAAGGAGAGAAAATGCAACAAAGCACACAGCAAACGTCCCGCGAAATAGACATTAACTACCATCTCCAGAAAGCAGGTGATAAACATTCTGCGGAGACGGCCCTGATTGATTCTGCGGTACAAAAGTTAGTGAGCCAGGGTAAGAGTGTCACCAATAGCGCGCTCATTTTGCACCTCATCTCGGAAATTGAAAGTACCACTGATCTTCTGCAACTTGACGCGTTACTCAACGCGTTAAAAGTTGTGGTGGGCTTTACACCTGATGAAGAAGAACGTTGGGCATTTTTCTATTGGTGAGTGAAGCCTCAGGGAATTGAGGTTTCAATATTGTCATCATGGACGAAGTGGTCAGGGAAGCGGGGAATAAATACAGCACTCCCCGCTGAAAGGCGGATAGGATAGAGAGTCTTTATTAGTCGTCTTCATTAGGCGTATGGCCCACAACAATTTCAAGGCAGTTGCGTAGCACATCAAGTTGCTCGATGTCGGTGGCGCTTTCCAGCTCCGCTATCAGGCTCAAAATAATAGCCTTATTCGTCACTCTTCCACTCTCTGCGATCAAAGACTTCACAATGATACCAATAACTTCTTTTTCCTGTGAATACTGATCACCAGTGCTTTGTAAATAGGTTTGAAGGTCTGACTCGATTGTATTCTGCTGCATAAAATGTCCTTACTGAGGTACGCATTTTTTGTTTCTCTTCCACGCCCTTAAGCCTTGTACCAGCGTTAATGTCGGGTCGAGTCGTCATTACCGTATTTGTCTATATCGAAATTCGCCATTTGTTCTCTGTCTCCAACCTTAGGAGAGTCACTTTCTGCGATTTCACTCATAACGTCCTGTATAGCAAGTTTTGTCGCATGCGCCCGTTCTTCATCCTGTTCAGCTTCAAGCATGAACTGAAGCTTCGCAAGGAGCGCTCGTCGCGAAATTCCCGCTTTTTCCTGCAGCAAAGCTAACACTGCCTCCCCAATGAGCAGGTCACACAGCTTTTCCTCACCGTGATTTTTCATATCAACCTTTACTGCTGATAGGAGTGCGAGGCGTGACTGAAATACTCAGCATTAACGATCACTGAATAGGATGTACCCAGGTTTTGTTGCAAAGAAACCTCACGTGTTCATAATTTAACCAGCTCGCCATGAGATAAAGTTATACAAGGATCGGTAAGTTGTACAGTTTTATTAGCATTAATTTATGAATAATTTTCAAGAGATAGGTTAAGTAAATAAAACGTTTTTTAATGGCAGGAAAAAATGACCTCTGAAAGTGGAAATCCCTAACGCTTTCAGAGGCGATGCAAAGCATCATTCGTTACGTGCGGAGAGTACCGCTGGGTCAATTTATAGAAGAATTAAAAAAATGCACGGGTTATATTTTTTTATTTTTCACCCATTACAGTCATTTAAATTACATCTTTATAAAATGAAACCGCTTCGGTTATTTATGGAATTGAGTACTGAAAAAAACCATTTTAATTGGCGTTGCTGGAAGTACCATTCAATGATTGATGTCTTAGTGAAATCAGCTGTTCAGTTGGTGGATACCATTACGGCTTTTCTCGCGAAGATAAAAGGTTAATTGATACGGTTTTACCGACGCTTTCATTTTATGCGTGGACCTGACTTGCAACAGTAAAATACAGTGACTACTCTTTTTTCGCTTCGTACTTTGTACGACGGCACACACAGCACGCTCAACGTGCGAGAGCCTTTCCCCTTGTTCATTTTTTCTACCCCGCTCCGGGCGGGGCTTTTTTTACAGTCCTACCCTACCTGATACGGAACCAGATGGCATACATCGCCGGTAAAAACACCAGCGTCATGATGGTGCCACCCAACGTCCCACCAATGAGCGTGTAAGCCAGCGTGCCCCAGAACACAGAGTGCGTGAGGGGAATAAATGCCAGAATCGCTGCTAGCGCTGTCAGGAGAACTGGCCGGGCACGCTGCACCGTTGCCTCGACGATAGCCGTGAAGGGATCGTGGCCTTCCCGCTGATTCTGATGTATTTGTCCGATCAGAATCAGCGTGTTGCGCATAAGAATTCCTGACAGCGCGATCAGCCCGACCAGCGCATTGATGCCGAAGGGCTGCTGGAACAGCAGCAGCATGGGCACAACGCCAACCAGCCCCAGCGGTGCGGTTAAAAACACCATCACCATCGCTGCCATGGAACGCACCTGCAGGATGATGATTAGCAGCGTCAGGGCAATCATGATCGGGAACAGCGGTAGCATCGCTTGGGTTGCTTTACCCGACTCCTCAATCGAGCCCGCCTGTTCAATGCGGTATCCCGGCGGCAATGATGCGATGAATGGCTGGAGTTTCCGGCTCAACGCGGTAGAGACATCCGGTGGCTGCAATCCGTCGGCAATATCGCCGCGCACTGTTATCGTTGGCGTCCTATCGCGGCGACGTAGCAAAGGATCTTCCATGCGGATTTCAGTCTCACCCAATTGGGATAGCGGAATGCGCTGGCCATCAGATCCGGCCAGCGTCAAAGCGTCAAGGTGCGCGGGATCGAGGCGCACCTCTCCTGCTGCCCGGCCGGTCACTTCCACTGAGCGGATATCTTCACGAATCGCCGTAATAGGTGCACCGCTCAGCAGGAACTGCAGCTGACGAGCCGCACCAGCAGGCGTCAGCCCCATGGCCTGCAGTCGATCTTGATCCAGCCTGAAATGCATTACCGGCACACGTGAACCCCAGTCGGTGTTGACGGTGCGCATCATCGGGCTGGTCTGCATCAGCACTTTCACCTTCGCGGCCAGCTGACGCAGCACGTCTGGATCGGGCCCCATCACCCGATAAGCGACCGGAAAAGGCGAATAGGGACCAAAAACCAGCTGCGTGACGCGCACCTGCGCTTCTGGCGCGAGCCCATCAGCCGCCGCTTCTCGCAGACGCTGTTTTAGTGCATCGCGGTCGTGCTCGCCATTGGTCAGCACCACGATTTTGGCAAATGAGGGATCCGGCAGCTCCGGCGCCATCGCCAGATAGAAACGCGGTGCGCCCTGCCCGATATAGGCGGTTACCGTGCGGGTTTCTTTTTGCTTTTTTAGCCATTGCTCAATCCGCGCCGTGGTCAGGCTAGTCTGCCCTATGGAGGTGCCGTAAGGCATTTGCACTTCAACCAGCACCTCAGGACGATCGGATGTTGGGAAGAACTGTTTTTTCACCAGCCCCATGCCCATGATCGCCAGCACAAAGCAGCCAATCACCGCGCCTGCCACCCACCACTTCTGCGCGATGACTTTGGTCAGCAGCCGTCTGAAGCGATTGTAGTGGCGAGTGTTGTAGATTGCCGCGTGACCACCCGCCACCGGCTTGATATCCGGCAGCATTTTCACGCCCAGATAAGGCGTAAACAGCACGGCTACCCCCCACGAGGCAATCAGGGCAATCCCCACGATCCAGAACATATTGCTGGTGTATTCACCTGCGGTGGATTGTGCGAAGCCGTTGGGCATGAAGCCAATCGCGGTAACCAGCGTGCCGGCGAGCATCGGCGCGGCCGTATGGCTCCAGGCGTAAGCCGATGCTTTGATGCGGTCATAGCCCTCTTCCATCTTCACCACCATCATCTCTATCGCAATGATGGCGTCATCAACCAGTAAGCCCAGTGCGAGGATGAGTGAACCCAGCGTGATGCGGTCAAAGTTTTTTCCCGTGGCGGCCATCACCACAAACACCACGGCAAGCGTCAGCGGAACCGCGGCAGCAACCACGATACCCACGCGCCAGCCCATGCTCACAAAACACACCACCATCACCACCAGCAGAGCCACGAAGAACTTCACCATGAACTCATCGACAGCCGAACGGATGTTAACCGCCTGATCGGAAACGTTGGTAAGCGTCATGCCCAGCGGCATGTCGCTATTTATGTCACGGACCTCTTTTTCCAGCGCCTTACCCAGCTCAAGTCCGTTCCAGCCTTCTCTCATCACCACGCTCAGCATCAGCGCGGGTTCACCCTCATTACGGATGAGGAAATCGGGCGGATCGACATAGCCACGTTCGACCTTGGCCACGTCGACAAGCCGCAGCGTGTGGTTACCGGAGACGACCGGCGTATTGCGGATTTTTTCGAGCGTATCCAGCGCGCCGTCAAGGCGGATAAACACCTCGGGACCGCGCGTTTGTATCGAGCCAGCGGGTGACAGGGCATTTTGCCCGTTCAGGGCGTTGAATATCTGTTCCGGAGTAATGCCTAACGTAGCGAGGCGATCGCTGGAAAAGGAGACATAAATACGTTCTGCCTGTTCACCAGTAATGGTCACTTTTTTTACACCCGCAACGTGCAGCAGCTGCTGGCGGAGTTTTTCGGCATCGCGGGCCAGATATCGCTGCGGTTCATCCTTTGCTTTCAATGCATAAAGGGCAAAAACCACATCCGAGAATTCATCGTTCACCATCGGCCCGATCACACCCGCCGGCAGGTTGCGGGCCTCATCGCTGATTTTTTTGCGCGCCTGGTAAAACTGCTCCTGCACTTCAGATGGCGGCGTGCTGTCCTGAAGGGACAGCATGGTGTAGGCCATTCCGGGACGGGTATAGGTTTCGGTACGGTCGTACCACTTCAGCTCCTGCAGCCGCTTCTCCAGCGGCTCGGCCACTTGATCCTGCATCTCCTGCGCGGTGGCGCCGGGCCAGGCGGTGATTACCGTTAGCTGCTTGACGGTGAACGGGGGATCTTCCGCGCGTCCTAATCCGAGGAAGGCCATTACGCCTGCGACCGTAACAAGAATGATCAGGAACAGCGTAACTGATCGTTCTCGCACTGCTAGCGCCGACAGATTAAAGCGGTTGCGACTCATGGCGTGGCTCCTTGCGACCCAGGCATTGCGGTGCGCACGACTTCGCCTTCATGCAGCAGATGCACACCTAGCGCAGCCACCTGTTCCCCACTCTGCAGCTGACCCGACACGCGCGCACTATCGTCGCTGATGCCGAGTAGCGTCACGGCACGCCAGCTGACTTTGGCGGGCTTACCTTCCACCAGCCAGACGCCAGCACCGCGTCCCGCATCCCACACCGCACTGAGCGGTACTGACCATGATTCTTGCGCCGCCGCAGACTCCGGGATACGCAAAGTAACGGTTGAACCCAGCGGAGCACCGGCGGCGGCACCGCTCAGCACATAGCGTGCTTCGTAGGTACGGGTTGCCGCATCAGCCGAGTCAGACAATTCGCGCAGCCTGGCATCGTTCTCGATCCCACTGCCGTAGAGGATCGCCGTGGCGGATGATCCAACCTGCGGCCGCAGCGTCTCAGGCAGACTAACCATCGCTTCACGCTGACCGGCGCGGGCGAGGCGCACCACAGTCTGGCCGGCGCTAACCACCTGGCCTGCATCGGCCAGCGTATCGACCACCACGCCATCTGCATCAGCGCTCAGTACGGCATATTGCGAGGCATTTAACGCCACGCGAGCCTGCGCCTGCGCCGCACTCAGCTCGGCACGCGCGGCATCTGCAGCTGCACGAATTTGACTGTAAGACGATGCAGAGACCGCGCCAGAACCCACCAATCCTCGATAACGTTTCTCATCATCACCGGTCTGGCGCGCCCTTGCCTGAGCAGCGGTTACCGCTGCCTCTGCTGCACGGACCTGCAACGCGAGATCGGCGGGATCGAGCCTCATCAGCACTTGGCCGCGTTTAACGCTTTGCCCCTTATCGATTAGCCGCTCAAGCACCTTACCCGACACGCGAAAACCCAGATCGCTCTGAAAACGTGCTGCCACGATGCCGGTAAAAGCGCGCGATTGCCCCGCAGCAGGCTCGACTTTAGCCGTTCTGATAAGTGGCGGCCGCGAGCGCGGATCGTCAGCGGCTGATGAAGGTTCGCCGCAGCCAGTCAGAATGACCGGCAGCATACAGACGACTGACAACAACGGAAGATGCCGGAGCATGGGTTACCTTACTCAAGAAAAGTATGAGAACGCCATTCTCTGACCAGTGACCAATTATGTCAATGGTCACAAATTACGGTGCGAGACTTCTTAGCACCAATGCAGCTAATTGATTTGCATCTTCTCCGGCAGTATCCAGTGAGATTTGCAGCTGTAATGGATCGGCAAGAGGTCTGAGTACCAAATATACGGCCATCGCGGTTTCATCTAGCGGTGTTTTCCGCTCAAATTCCCCCGCCGTGCGTCCTTCAAGCAGGATGGCGAGCAACCTTTCACGCAGTGCAGCTTCATATTGCACCGCAGCAGGCCAGTGCTCACGTGATGAGGCGGCGGCAATGTCATACAGTCGACGCTCGCGGAAAAACAGTTCACAGCCCGCCACAGCAAGCGTCTGAAACAATTGCCTTATTTTTTCCGTAGCCGAAGGCGATTTCTCCAGCGCAGCGTTTAGCCGTTCAGTAATATCTGCAAGGCAACTGGCGCAGATGACTTCACCAATTTCCTGTTTAGAACCGAAAAACTTATAAATATAGGCTTTGGAGAAGCCTATGGATCGTGCGAGGTCGGATACGGTGGTTTTCTCAAAGCCGTAATGGCTAAAGTATTCCATTGCAGCAGCCACAATCTGATCGCGGATGGTGTGATCGGATGGCCCACGGATGGCGGCGGCATTTTTTTTCTCTGTCATATTTCAACTTTGCTCGGTGAGCTGATGTAAAACGATGAGTGACCAGTGATTATTTTGGTCACAATTTCAGATCGCTTCAAGCCCAGATTGATTTCATCAAAATCTTAGCGGAATCTATGGATAATCGCTTTCAATAATTCCTTTCGCCCTGCGGGGCACACCGCTTGCGGATACGGACCGGGCTCGTCAGATTCTGATCCAGCATCATTTCTTTGAAGGGGTAAACCGCGTTTAACCTGCTTTTGAATGGATTATTGCGTTTAGGGGAGCTGATTATTTACGTTTTTGTTTTAGGTTTCCCGCCCTGCATAGCCATCTTATTTTCAAAATCATTTGGCGACATTAAAAATAATATCGCTGTATGGGGAGGCGGGGTTTCAATATTAACATTAACGCCTTCCATGGCGCTTTATTACTCATTTACCGTCGAAGAAATCGTCCGGGAGTTGCCCAGGTGGCATATTAATTACACTATTATTGTCTGCTCCTTCATTTTTCATATATGTGACCCGTGCAAATTCGGGTATCACAACATAGGGATATGCTGGACCCTCGTCACGAAAACGATGCATATCTTCAATAAATTCATTCTGATAACAGATCGTTTTTTCAGGATGCTGACCTTCCCCCGCGATCCACTGTGGGAAAAAGATGGTTCCATGAATAACTTTTCTTTCAATATCAAACAGTAAGCTCACGCAGGTTCCGGTTGGTTCATGCCAGTCCACTTTATAGATTCCAGGCGCGAACTGTACCGCATTCATCTCCTGATTGGTTACCCATCTTCCACCAACGAGTCCCTGATGTATACGGTAATCACAGGTATGATCGTTTCTTGCATACCATTCGTATTTCCATCCATTATCATAGGTATATACAAAGTGTGTACCTACAAACGCAGACAAATCTTTGGATATATCGTTTAACGTTCCCGATTCCATGACCACCTCATATTATGTTGCTAAAGGGAGTAATAAGAGAGTAGACGCTCATATTCTTCTTGCAAGAAAAATGAGAATTTCATATGAGTTGATTTATTACAATTTAATTATTTACTTATAATGTGCTTATTACACTTAGAAATATGCAGTGCAATGTTGCGGTAGGATAGGCTGTTACATACCTCTTCGGTTCACTAAAGTGATATTATCGTCTGCTTGAATATTCTGGCCAAATCATAAGGTGATCCTGCTTAAAACATAGCTATGCGAGTCTCTTGAGTGCGGCAGAGCGTTCACGAGGTTGTCGTTATCGATTATGTGGTTATCATTTCTTTTTTGAATCACTGCTGGCTTCTAAGGATTGTCCGCTACCATGCCTGTAAACTTTGATCTCAACGATCTTTATGCCTTCCGTGCACTGGTTGAATACAGTAATTTTCGGCTTGCGGCAGAGTCCATCTGCCTTTCTCAATCAGCATTAAGCCGCAGAATTGAAAAGCTGGAATCGGCGTTAGGTATCAAGCTATTCGACAGAACCACCCGGCGTGTCACGCTAACACTTTATGGTCAGACTTTTGCTGAACGCTCAGATCAGTTACTGGCGAATGTGGAAATGGTATTAGCGGATATCGATAAGGTCAGTCAGGATCGGGTGGGACTGGTCACCGTTGCTACGGTACCCTCGGCAGCTTACTATTTCATGCCCGGTGTCATCCGCCGTTTCCAGACACGCTATCCACGAGTACGCGTGAAAATTATTGATAGCAGCGCAGGTAATGTCATTGAAGCGGTAGCCAGTGGTCAGGCAGACTTCGGCATCTGTTTTGCGAGAGATCTGCAAGCTAATATCGAATTTCTACCCTTGACGGGCGATGCCTACGTAGCGGCCTGCAGGCGTGATCATCCACTAGCCAGTAAAAAAAACCTGACCTGGCGAGAGTTTTATCAGCAGGATTATATTGAGCTGGATAAGACCTCCGGGAACCGCAATCTGCTTGACAAGCTGCTGGAACACATCATTCCTGAGCGCCCCAGTATCTGCGAAACCCGTCATGTGACCACCATGCTGGGTATGGTTGAAGCGGGTATCGGCATTGCTGCCGTGCCCGCTATGTCGATGCCGATGTCAGAGCATTCAGTGTTAACGCAGGTTGCACTGACTGAGCCGGTGGTAAAGCGTACGGTTGGCTTGATCAGGCGCAGTGGCCGTATGCAGTCCTACGTGGCAGCTGAGTTAGAGAAGTTGATTACTGAACAGTATCATGTTGTTTTACCGGCAGTTTAGCCGTCACAGATCGTAACCCGGTAGCGCGAAGGGTATTTTGCGCCTCTGCTGAAGAGAGGAAACGCAGTAACGCTTTGCCCTCCTGCCCGTTTTTTGCTTTGCCGGTCACCGCACCGGCAAAACGGGTGACGTATTGCACATCTTCAGGCAGTTCACCAATGAAGGTGACGCCCGGCACAGGCAACAATTCACTCACTTGCTGGAAACCGATAGCATAGTGGCCTTTAGCCACTTCAGACGCGACCGGAATGCGCTCTATCATATGCGCTTTTGATTCCACCTTGTCTTCAATGCCCAGTTTTTTAAATAGATGACTGCTGACATAGCGGCCGCTGGCACTGTCAGAATAAGCAATAGATTGGACTTGCAAGAGAGTATTGCGCAGATCTGCATCCGTTTTGATAGTCGGTTTTGGCTCACCTTGTTTGACCACCATACCAATTGAAGAGTCGGCTAATTCCACGCGCGAACCCGGCTGAAGCCAGTTATCCTTTTCCAGATTGTTCAACGCATCACCCACCATAATCACCACATCCGCATGCTCACCGCGCGCCAGGCGCGCCGGAATAGCCTGAGGCGTCTTCCCCATTGAGGGGCCGGATATCAAAATAATCTTGTTGCCGCTTTTGGCTTCAAATTGTGGGGCCAGTTTTTCCAGCGCCGCTTTGAATCCACCTGAAATCATGACGGTGACGTCTTTGGCAGCCACTGAAAAACTAACGAAAATAAATAACAACGTGGAGATAAGTGAACGATGTATTTTTTGCATGATGTCATTCCTGCGTTAACCCGCGGTTTGAAGTGATAATGCGCTGCGACGGTATAAATAAAAGGTTGCGAGCAGTGCACATACGGCAGCAAAGCTCATCCAGTAGCCGGGCGAGGCCTTATCGCCGGTATACTCAATCAATGCGGTTGAAATAACCGGCGTGAATCCGCCAAAAATAGCGGTTGCCAGACTGTAGGCCAGAGAGAAGCCCGCAACCCGCACTTCCACCGGCATAATCTCGGTTAACGCTGGGATCATGGCGCCGTTGTAAAGTCCGTAAAGGAAGGACAGCCATAACAGCACTGTCAGCATCATGGAAAAGCTGGGCGCTTCAGCAAGCAGGCTAAGCGCCGGATAGGCAGTGATCAGCGCCAGCATCGCCATGGTCACCAGAACGGGCTTGCGGCCAAAACGGTCTGACAGGGCACCGCCAACCGGTAGCCAGAAAAAGTTGGATATCGCAACCAGCAGAGTCACCAGCAGGCTGTCAGAAGCGCTCAGCATCAGCACCTTTTTACCAAAAGTAGGTGCATATACGGTGATCAGATAAAACGCAGTGGTGGTCATGGCGACCATCAACATACCGGCGACAACAACCTGCCAGTTTGCTAACAGCGTTTTAAACACGTCACGCATTGCCAGATGACTGCGACGGGCGGTGAACTCTTCGGTCTCTTCCAGTTTACGGCGCAAGACAAAGATGAAAGGAACAATCAGGCAGCCAAACAGGAAAGGCAGACGCCATCCCCACTCGCGCAGGGTGCTTTCTTCCATTACCGCATTCAGTGCGAAGCCCATGGCCGCTGCAACCATAATGGCCACTTGCTGGCTGCCAGATTGCCAGCTGGTATAAAAGCCCTTACGGCCAGGCGTGGCAATCTCTGCCAGATAAACGGATACGCCGCCTAACTCTGCGCCCGCTGAGAAGCCTTGTAATAAACGGCCACATAGCACTAATAACGGTGCCCAGAGCCCAATCGTTTGATAGGACGGAATCAGAACAATCAGGAAAGTCCCCGCTGCCATGATCGACAAGGTCACAATGAGCCCTTTACGTCTGCCAACTTTATCAATGTACGCGCCCAGCACGATTGCACCGACCGGACGCATTAAAAATCCCGCGCCAAACACCGCGAAGGTCATCATCAGCGAGGCAAATTCACTGCTGGCCGGGAAAAAAGTATGGGCGATGTAAGTGGCATAAAACCCGAACAGAAAGAAGTCGAATTGTTCCAGAAAATTGCCAGAAGTCACCCGCAGTATCGCGCTGCATCGGGTTCGAGTGGTCATGGGTAGGTTAGAGGAATGCATGTTTATCTCCAGTTTGTCATTAGCGCTTTTACAGCGCCTGCTTCTGCAGACTGGATGAGCAAAACAAACTATATAAGCGCAATAAACTCATGAGTTGATGCGTTTGACGCATTAATTAGAGCTTAAAATTTCATTAACAAGCTGTAACGGTGTATTAACAGCATCTCCGTTCAACACGGTGTTCATTGAAGCCTAAAAACGTTATATCGATTTTGTGACAAGGTTCATAACGAGCACGCTGTAAAAATAGAGCGCTGGGCAATGTGGAATGATGGGTGGAGTGATGCCAGACCGACATCCCTCCATAAGACCGTTAAAGATGACTTCAGGCAGTGGTATTAATGTTGCGCCCAATTGCCGGATTTGCCGGCAACTGAGGTATCGAATCCAGAATGCCAGATGCCATCGATTGCTGATTATCCAGCGTCTTCTTCAGCACTAGCGTGCTGATTTTATTCGCCAGTTCCATGTTATCAAGGCCGGTAGCCAGTGATGTAATTTGTGATACATCCATCTTGCTCTCCTGATTAATACGAATATTGAGTAGCTAAAAAGCCAGAAACAGTCATCGGCAATTTGGCGAAATACTTTATATGTGGCATCCCTCATGAATGCTTGCGCTGCCTCAACGCATAGGCCAGCACCACCACAAAGCACAGCAGCGGCAAACTGTATGCCACGGCGGTACTGACGTGGTCAGAGAGCAGGCCCATGAAATAGGGCATGATCGCGCCGCCGACAATCGCCATGATCATAAACGAGCTAGCCTGTTTGGTGGATTCGCCAAGATTTTTAACGCCCATGGCAAAGATGGTTGGGAACATGGTGGACATAAAGAAGAAGATGGCGATCAATGCAACCACGGAAACATCGCCTGCGCCCAGCATCACAATCGCGCACAGCACGATGTTGATGAGCGCGTAAGCCGCCAGCATTGCAGCCGGTTTGACCCGGCCCAATAACCAGGTTGAGAAGAAACGTCCGAGCATAAAGCAGATCATCGCAACCGAAAGCATATAAGCCGCGCTTTGGTTGGTCACACCGTGCCAGTGTTCGGTGGCGTAGTTAATAAAGAAGGCGCCCACGCCAACCTGCGCGGCAACATAAAAGAACTGCGCAATTACGCCGCCGACAAAATGTTTTTGTTGCCATAAAGTCGCGCCGGGCTGCTGAATATGTTGGCTGGCGGATTCACGAATATCAGGCAACGCGGTGCGTTTAAATAACAGCGCGATGGCGATAACCACACACGCAATCACCACATAGGTGATTTTGACGCTCTCTTGCGCTGCATCAGCGCTAGCGTGCGTGAAGAACAGCGAGCCGCCAATCATCGGTCCAACAAACTGCCCTAACCCGTTAAAGGACTGCGCCAGATTGAGACGACGTTCCGCGCCGTTGGGATCGCCCAACACCGTGGCATATGGGTTAGCGGCGGTTTCAAGGCAGCCCAGTCCACACGCCAGCACGAACAGCGCTAACAGGAATACCGAGAAGTTATTGACCATCGCCGCCGGCACAAACAGCAGTGCGCCAATCGCATACAACGATAACCCCGCCAATATTCCGGCTTTATAACCGTGACGCTGCATAAAATAACCGGCTGGCAGCGCGACAATAAAATAGGCACCGAAATAAGCCGCCTGTAATAATCCCGATTGGGCTTTGGTGACGTTTAACGTTTCCTGAAAGTGTTTATTCAGCACATCCAGCAGGCCGTATGACACGCCCCACATAAAAAACAGGGTGGTAATTAGCATGAACGCCCAGCGCAGGCTAATAGTTCCCCTGACGCCCATATTTTCAGGCGTCTCGACGCGTTGTGTAGACATGGTTATATCCTCGTAGGGTACAGTCGGTAAGTGTGGTTATTGGTCCTGCAAAGAGAATATTCGCGCCATCGCCACCCATTTTTCCCCTTCGGGCGTCCAGGGCGTTGGCTGTTGGAACTGCCACATCAGCGCTTCCCAGCGCTGAATATGCGGATCCTGCTCAGAAGCCTGAGCAAAATCATGCGTGTTAAAGCGATCGTTCACCTCCATCAGCATAAAAAGTCGGGTGCCAAGACGGTAAATCTCCATATTTTCGATGCCGTGCTGGCGCAAATGCTGCGCCACTTCCGGCCAGATGCGCTGATGCAGGCGCTGGTACTCGGCGATCTTCTCTGCATCGTCCACCAGATCCAGCGCCAGACAATAACGCCTGGATGCGCCACTCATAACAGCGCCCGATCAAGATGCAGATAGCCGCCATCGACGCTTAGCCATTCGCCGGTGGTGTGCGAAGCGCGCGACGACAGCAAAAACACCACGGTGTTAGCGATCTCTTGCGGCGTGGTCATGCGTTGGCCGAGCGGAATACGCTGGGTGATTTTCTCCAGTTCGGATTGCGGATCGGCGAAGGTGCCGATCCAGCGTTCGTACAGCGGCGTCATCACTTCAGCGGGCACTACGGCGTTGACCCGCACGCCGCTGTGTCGCAGTGATAATGCCCATTCGCGTGTCAGTGACAGAATCGCTCCTTTCGCCGCGCAGTAGCCGCTGGTGCCGCCCTGCCCGCTCAGCGCGGTTTTGGACGCAATATTGACGATCGATCCGCGGCTGTTTTCCAGCGCCTGCTGGCAGAAATGCGTCATCTGGTAATAGTGGATGAGGTTCTTTTCCAGCGAGGCCACAAAGGCGCTGCGCCCGGCTTCCAGCCCAACGCCATCATTGACGCCAGCGTTATTTACTAGCCCGTCGATGCGGCCAAACTGCTGCTGCACGGCTTCCACCGCTTGCTGGCAGTTATGCTCGTCGCAGAGATCGGCGAGCAGCACTTCGCTTTGTGGCTGCAATTCGCGCAACGCAGCCAGCCACATCTCATCTGGTTGTGCGTTACTGACGATGACGGGAATCGCGCCCTCTTCCGCCAGCAGACGTGAGATGGCGGCACCAATGCCCGATCCGCCGCCGGTGACGATAATCACTTTATCCTGCAAAAACAGATTCATTCTTCTCTCCTGTCAGGCTGTAAACCTGCGCGGCGGTGTTGCCCCAAATGGCGGCCTGTTCATCGGCAGACAGCTCCGCTAGCGCGTCGTCAACTAACTGCGCCACCGCGTGATATTCCGCTGCCAGCAGGCAAACTGGCCAGTCTGAACCAAACATCAGGCGATGCGGACCAAAACGCGCCAGCGCCTCATCGATAAAGGGCCGCAGCTGCGCGCTGCTCCACTGACCGTGCGGTGCTTCGGTGACCAATCCGGACAATTTGCACACCACGTGCGGCATCGCGGCCAGTTCTGCAACCTGCTCGCCCCACGCCTGTGCGCCGCGCGCAATATCCGGTTTTCCCAGGTGATCGAGCACCAGCCAGTGGCGATCGTGCTGCGCGGCAAAGCGCGTGGCATCGGCCAGATGTCGCCAGGTCACCAGCATTTCCCACACGTAATCTCGCCGCTGAATCTGCGTGATGCCGGTTGCCACGCGCGGTTGCCGCAACCATGCGGCGGGATCCTGTTCATCCTGCACCTGATGACGAAAACCGCGCAGCAACGGATGTTGCAATGCCGTCAATTGCTCCGCCAAATCTGCGGCGGTGACGTCGATCCAGCCAATCACCTGCGTTGCCGGTTGCTGCTGCGCCCATTGCAACAGCTGCTGCGTCTCCGCTACACACTGCCGCGCCTGTACCGCAATCGAAACCTGCAACTCATGTTGCGTCAGCAGCGGTGCGAGATCGTCCGGCAGATAATCCTGTTGCAGACGCGTCATGGAATCCGTGATCCACGGAAAGTCCGCCGCGTCGTAACGCCAGAAATGCTGATGAGCGTCAATTCGCACGTCAGCCTCCCTGCGCGCGATAGCGATATTGCTCGCGCGAAGCGGGATACATTTCGATTGAGAAGCCAGGCGCGGTGGGCGGCATATAAGCCGCGCCGCGGATTTCGCACGGATTAAGGAAATGTTCGTGCAGATGATCGACGTACTCGATGACCCGGCCTTCATGGCTGCCGGCAATACAAACAAAGTCGATCATCGACAGATGCTGAACGTATTCGCACAGCCCAACGCCGCCCGCATGCGGGCACACCGGCAGCTGGTATTTCGCCGCCATCAGCATCACCGCCAACACTTCGTTCACGCCGCCGAGACGACAGGCATCGATCTGCACCACATCAATCGCCTCACGCATAATCAGCTGCTTAAAGATGATGCGGTTCTGGCACATTTCCCCGGTAGCGACCTTAACCGGCGCAACGCCCTGACGAATTTTGCGATGTCCTTCGATATCGTCCGGGCTGGTGGGTTCTTCGATAAACCACGGACGCGCGAACGCCAGCTGTTGTACCCAATCCACCGCATCATTCACTTCCCAAACCTGGTTAGCATCGATCATCAGTTGACGATCCGGCCCCAACACTTCGCGCGCAATGCGCACGCGGCGAATATCATCCTCGAGGTCGCGCCCCACTTTCAGCTTGATGTGGGAGAACCCGGCATCGACTGCCTGCTGGCAAAGACGGCGCAGTTTCTCGTCATCGTAGCCAAGCCAGCCCGCCGACGTGGTATAGCAAGGATATCCGTGCTGCTCGAGCTGGCGGATGCGCTCCGCTTTGCCCGCCTGCTGCGCCGTCAGCAATGCTAGGGCTTCGTCCGGCGTGATGCAGTCGGTGAGATAACGGAAATCGATGCAGCGCACCAGTTCCTGCGGCGACATATCGGCCACCAGCCGCCACAGCGGCTTCTCTTCTGATTTCGCCCATAAATCCCATACCGCGTTGACCACCGCGCCGGTCGCCAGATGAATTGCGCCTTTATCCGGGCCGATCCAGCGCAGCTGGCTGTCGCCGGTGATATCACGCCAAAATTGCCCCATATCGGCGACAATCGACTCCAGTTGACGGCCGACGATCAAGTGTTCCAGCGCACATATTGCGGCACAGCAAATCTCATTGCCGCGCCCAATGGTGAAGGTCAAACCGTGACCGCTGATTGCGGCGTTATCGGTCTCGATGATGACGTAAGCGGCGGAATAATCCGGGTCGGGATTCATCGCATCCGAACCGTCGAGATGTTGGGACGTGGGAAAACGGATATCTTCCACGCGCAGTGCCGTAAGTTTGGTCATTATTCGCTGCCCTCGGTGATTTGACGCTGCTCGCCCAGCCCGGCGATGCCCAATCGGATAACTTGCCCTGCACGCAAGTAGACCGGCGGTTTCTGCCCCATGCCGACGCCCGGCGGCGTGCCGGTTGAGATGATGTCGCCTGGCTGCAAACTCATAAAACGGCTGAGGTAGCTGATGATGTGCGCGACCGAAAAGATCATGGTGCGCGTGTTACCGTTTTGATAGCGCTTGCCGTCAACCTCCAGCCACAGATCGAGCTGCTGCGGATCGGCAATCTCATCGGCGGTCACCAGCCAGGGACCGATCGGGCCAAAGGTGTCGCAGCCTTTGCCTTTGTCCCAGGTGCCACCGCGTTCGATCTGATATTCACGCTCCGAGACGTCGTTAACCACGCAGTAGCCCGCGACATGCGACAGCGCATCCTCTTCGGCGATGTAGCTGCCGCCTTTGCCGATCACCACGCCCAGTTCCACTTCCCAGTCGGTTTTCACCGAGCCGCGCGGAATGCGCACCGCATCATTCGGCCCGACTACCGCGCTGGTCCATTTTCCAAACACCACCGGCTCGAGCGGAATGTCGGCGCCGGTTTCGGCGGCGTGATCGGCGTAGTTCAGGCCGATACAGATGAACTTGCCAATCTGTCCGACGCAGGCACCAATGCGCGGCTGACCGCTGATTTTTGGCAGTTCGCTGAGCGGTAGCTGGCGCAGTCTTTCCAGCGCGGACGGCAGCAGCGCATCGCCCGCCAAATCATCGATGAAATGCGACAAATCGCGTAGTTCGCCCTGCTCATCCAGCATTGCCGGACGCTCTTTGCCCGGTTCGCCGACACGTAATAATTTCATTCTTCCACTCCTGTTAGTTGCTCCAGCCGCCATCAATAATCTGTGCGGTGCCGGTGGTATAAGCGCTGGCATCGGAAGCCAGATAGGCCGCCAGATAAGCGATCTCTTCTGTGGTGCCGATACGGCCAATCGGCTGACGTGCGACAAAGGCGTTATAAACCTCAGTTTCGCTGCGCCCTTCCGCCTGCGCCTGCGCGGCAATGCGCTGACGCAGTGAGGGTGAATCGATGGTGCCGGGGCAAATGGCGTTACAGCGGATGCCATTACCAATGTAATCCGCTGCCACCGAACGCGTCAGGCCAATTACTGCCGCTTTGGTGGCGCTGTAGGCGAAGCGATTGACCACGCCTTTCACACTTGATGCCACCGATGACATGTTGATGATCGACCCATGCTGCTGTTGCAGCATCGTGGGCAGAAACGCCTGAATCATGCGAAACATCGCCGTGACGTTGAGGTCGAGCGCGAACTGCCACTCCTGTTCGCTGCATTCCAGCAGGCTGCCGCTGTGAACCACGCCGGCGCAGTTGAACAGCACATCCAGCGTACCGAGTTCCTGCGCCGCTGCGCTGATCGCCTGGCGATCGGTGACGTCCAGCTGATAGGCGCGAATGCCGGGCAAATCATGCAGCGCGGCAATGTTGATATCGCTGGCAATCACATCTGCGCCTTGCTGAGCAAAGTAGCGCGCGCTGGCCAAACCAATGCCTTGTCCGGCAGCGGTAATCAGCACGCGTTTTCCATGTAAATTCATTGCATTTCCTCTGGTCCAAAGATCTAATGGTCAGGCCATTGAAAGGTGATTTCTTCCCAGCGGGAGAGCAAAATATCGCTGGCTACTTTTTCGCTTACGCATTACGTTTTATTGACAATTACGTAACATTGACAAGTGTCCTGACGATTATTTGTGCAACTGATCACTTAATTTATTTAGACAGGGAGCAGCGCAATGCCGATCAAAAAGATGGAAAACCCGAGGCTTTACAGACAAATAGCAGACCAACTCATTGCACTTATCGACAATAACGAATTTCCGCCCGGCAGCCGCCTGCCAGCAGAGCGTGAGTTGGCTGAACAGCTGCAGGTCAGTCGTGCATCGGTGCGTGAAGCGCTGATCGCGCTTGAGGTGATTGGTCTTGTGGATGTGAAGGTCGGCAATGGCGTGATCGTGAAAGCGCGTTCCAGTACGCAGGAGCCGGTGATGATGCAGGCCGGACGCGATCAATGGAATGAGCCGGACGATGAACTGGGCATCAACCTGGATTTCTCCACCGAGCTACCGCCGTTCTCACTGTTGCAAGCCCGCCGTCTAATTGAGCCGGAAGCCGCTGCGCTTGCTGCGGTGCATGCCAGCGAGCAGGAACTGGCGCTGATCCGCGCGGCTTATCAGCAAAACTGCGAGGATAACCGCGCGCAATCGCGCACCCATCCCGGCGACCGCCTGTTCCATATCCGCATTGCCCAGGCGAGCGGCAATCCTGCCTATGGATTTATCATCGGCCACCTGCTCGGCCATCGCTATGGCAGCATGTTCCGTATGTTGCAGGCGCACTACACGCCTAGTGATATGCCGTTTGTTTCAGAATCCGAGCATATGGCGATTCTTTCCGCGCTGGAGAAACGTGATGCCAAAGCAGCGAGAAATGCGATGAAGAAGCATATTGATCGGGTAATTGCGACCTTTGAGCGTGTGCAGGAGTGAAAGGACTATGCGCGCCTGGTCGCCATAAATGGCGACCCTACGGGATCGAGCGGTTGCCGTCCTTCAGCGGCTTCAGATAGGATCAGTCTTCACCCTTTTCCCTATATCTTTCAGCTGGGAATATTTCTCCAGTAGTTGGGGCCCATCATCAAGGCTCATCGCGAACATCCAGAGATAAGTCATGACGGAATAAATATGGCCGGCATCGGTCCCACCGCGTAAAGCCATGGCGAAAATGGTCATGGCAAATAATACAGCGGTGACCGCGCCAATCGAAAGATATCCCATCGCTTCGCGATCGGACAGGCGGATACGCAGCCCCGCCAACACCCGATAATGTCTGCTCAAAGAGGCCACCGGCGCACTGCTGACAAAGCCCACTTCTTTTTCAAGTCGACCATTAAGCCGGAAAAATAGGGCCTCATTTTTATTGGTGTAACCAGGCAGAAAAAACGAAAAGAACACTAAAACGGCCAGGCAGGCGATGCCCGACCAGAATTCAATCGCCAACAACATTAACGCCGCCCCGGTGATAGAAGCCAGGGAAGTAATCAACACTGGCAGATGTTTTTCAAAGAAGTCGACGAACTCCCTTGAAAGCGCAACACGGGCGGCGATGGTTGAATGACTGTGATTTTCCCGACGCTGGGCCACGATAACCGGCACCGCCAGTTCAGCATAAATTCGCGCGAAAGTGCGCGTATCAAGGCTGCGCCTGGCGGCACCAATCACCCACATGGTAAAAACCATCAGGGCATAAAATACGGCATGCCATGCCTTACCTGCGACGATAGCATTGATGGCAAAACCGGCCAGCAATGGATAAAGCAGATAGGTCACGTTTTCGGCGATAACCAGCAATAAGGTAAAGAAAAGCTTTCTGTAATGACGGCGTCCAATGTTTTTAAGGGTATTAACCGCGCTGCCGGTAACGTTGACCGGTTCAATAATTTCATGCGTTTGCATAGGATCAATTTCTGTTAATATTAATTTGAGCGAATGCTCAAATTCTGATAAGAAGTCTATTTGAGCAACTGCTCAAAGTCAACGGAGCCGCAATATGAAAGAAACCAAGGAAGCGTTAAAAGCGCGCATATTGGAGGGCGCTGCCGCGCTATTCATAGAGAAAGGTATCGAGAACGTTTCAACGCGCGAACTCACCGAAAGGCTCTCAATCTCCCGTAGCCATATTTATTATTATTTCAGCGACTGGCACACGCTATGCATCGAAGCTCTGACAAGGTATTTACAGAACGAGCTGGATGACTTTTCGCGATCAATTGAATCAACGCTACCTGCTGACAAACTCAATACTGCCATTGAAAACTATTTGCCGGATGCCCCGGACGCCGTCTGGCAGCTTTACGGCTCACTCTGGCAGATGGCGGGGCGCGATAAAGCCTTTGCTGATCTAGCAGAGTTGTTTATTAATAAGTGGACCCATTTCATCACCACCATCGTTGAGGAAGGGATTGCTCAAGGTATTTACCGGCCTGTTAAAAGCGGACGTTTTACACGCCAGTTCGGCGCCATGCTTAACGGCTATGCCGACAGCCTGATGATCAGTCCTAGTCCGGCCAAACATCGTGAAGCTGTTGAGGATATTCAGGCGTTTATTCGACTGACGCTTTAAGGGGTTTTAGGTGAGTGGATTGGCAGGTCAGATGCATACTTATTAGCCTGCCAAAAGTGATCCTATATTGTCCTTGAGCTTCTCTGAACATCTCATCTACGTGTGTTTTTTTAACCCCTCTAATTTTCAAACTGTTATCACTCCCGTTAACAAAAAACCATTTTCCATTGGCGCACAGAAATCATTGCAGGCCTGCTTCAATGCCCGAAACAAAGGTGCAGATGATTAGTTTTTTTTCACTCTAAATAATTACTAAACAGTTCCGATAACCACCCTCAAGAACAACACCAATAAGAAAATTCTTATTTCCCAGGGCGGGTTATCTATGAATCAGACCATCTCATCTCCGGCTTGTGGCCTGCACTCGATGCGCTCCGTGCGCACCGTGCGCTTCGTGCGCTCAATTTTAATCAGAGGCTGAGCCATGACTCAAAATCCCCCTCTGCAGGTCGCTGCCCATAACGCACTTTCAAAGGTTCAGGAGACGACACAATATCCTTTCGTTAGTGCACCCATGCTTCCAAGCCGGGAGGGACCGGCAGGCATTCGTTACGACTTTAACGATGGTGCCCGTGTCTTGCTGCCGGAAGGCCGCTGGCGCGTTGCGCTCATAGATGAGGATTCAGGCAATATTCTGTTCCACTGCGAATCCAGCGCAGGCTGGGTAACGTCTGCTAAAAAGTATTACATCCGCTTTCGCATTCGGGTCTGGCGTGGTGATGAGACCTCACCTCTGCTTGATGAAGTGCTTTCGCTCAGGGATCAGCATGTGTTGATTTCATTTCCAGTCGGCACACTGGGTGACCTGCTAGGGTGGTTCCATTACGCCGAACGCTTTCGCACTCAACATGGATGCAGACTTGAGTGCAGTATGGCGCCCAACATCATCACACTACTGGAAGGCCAGTACCCCGACATTCGTTTTTCGACTCCTGCAGAGGCGGCGTGCGCGCCTTATGCCACTTACCGCATCGGTTTATTTTTTGGCGGGAACGATACCCATCAACCACTCGATTTTCGTCAGACCGGTTTTCACCGTATCGCCGGGCACATTCTGGGCGTCGACCATCGGGAAGAAGCGCCTCGGCTTAATCTCAGCGCCCCGCGAACGATCGCCGAGCCCTACGTCTGTATTGGTGTGCAGTCAACCTGCCAGGCCAAATTCTGGAACAACGGCCGCGGCTGGGCCGAGGTGGTAACACACCTTAAAACGCTGGGCTACCGAGTCCTTTGCATTGATCGCGACCCAACGACAGGCCACGGTTTTGTCTGGAATCACATCCCTTACGGTGCGGAAGACTTCACCGGCAACCTTCCGCTGCAGGACCGAGTGGATCTGCTGACACACGCGAGCTTCTTTATTGGCCTATCCAGCGGCCTCTCATGGCTTGCCTGGGCGTCGCAGATTCCCGTGGTGCTGATCAGCGGCTTCACGCTGCCAGGCGCTGAGTTCTTCACCCCCTGGCGGGTGTTCAGCAGCCATGGCTGCAGCGGATGCTGGGACAGCATGCATGAAAAATTCGATCACCAGGACTACTTCTGGTGTCCCCGTCACAAGGGAACTGATCGACAGTTCGAGTGCACCCGGCTTATCACCGGTAGACAAGTAAATGGCGTGATTGACCGTCTCGACGCGCAAATCCGTGGAAATCAAAAAACGTAACTAAACCACCCATGCGTAATCGACATTTACTCGCAGGGAACAAAACTTATAAGAGGCAGGGACATGAATAAGGCTTACAGAATTGTCTGGAGCGCTGCGCGCCAGGCGTGGGTTGTTGCGTCAGAACGTGCTGGATGCGGTGGGCGACCACCGATGGCCGTGAAGCGCATCGTCGGCACACTCCTCCTGATGGGAATGGCAGGTACTGCCGCCGCTACGACCTATGATGGCACGACAGTGAGCTCGGGTAGCTTAACGCTGAATAACGGAGACATTGCCAACAATATCTCGGTGATCAGCGGTGGAAACCTGAACGTGAACAACGGCGGGTTGGTGACCAGCAGTAACGTAGGTAACGGCGTAAACCTTTCCAACATTGTTGTTTCCAGCGGAGGCAGCGCAGTTTCTACTATTGTCAACTCTTCAGGCAGACAGTACGTAAACAGCGGCGGCAGCGCCACCGGTACCATCCTGAATGGTGGTTCTGAAATCATTTATGTTGGTGCGCATGTTTCGGGCTCCACTGTTAATAGCCGTGCACAGCAGGAAGTTTATGGCAACGTGACATCGACTACCGTTAATAACGGTGGCTCCCTTCTGGTTCTTGGCGGGACAACACAGTCGACCCACGTGACATCCGGTGGTCTTGAGTACGTTATCAGTGGAACAAGTGAATCTGCGCTCATTGATGCTTGGGGCACCCAGACTATTTACTCCGGAGCCAATGCGGTGTCAGCGGTCATTGCAGGCGGGACGCAGCGGGTCAGCGGCTCGGCAATCGATACCACAGTGAAGTCAGGCGGGGTCCAGTACGTCAGTAGCGGCGGTTCCTCCACCGGTACAATTATTGAAGCAAATGCTTCTCAGGGCATCTACGGCACCGCCACCTCCACTCAGGTGAACTCGGGCGGTGCTGAGTATGTTTACAGTGGCGGCAGCGCAAGCCTCACCACCGTTAAAGACGCTGCTTACATGCAAATTTTTACTGGTGGGTCAGCCTCACAGGCAACCATTAATTCAGGTGGCACCCTTTATGCTTTCGAGGGTGCTAACGCGACAGATCTGGTCATTAATGCCGGCGGCCGTCTCAATACTTTCACCGGTGCTACATTAAGCGGCACAAACGCGCTGGGCGAATTTTCGATCATCTCAGGCCATGCTAAAAACGTGCTGCTTGAGAACAACGGCTCATTAACCGTAGACGCCACGGATTCTTCAGAGAGTACCATTATTAATCAGGGCGGCGCCGAGTACGTGAACGGCAGCGCTTCCGGCAGTGTGGTAAATAATGGTGGTGTGCAACGCGTAATGGCTGGAGGCACGGCCAATGGTACAACTGCCAATGCCGGTGGTGAGCAGCAGGTTTACGGTACCGCTATTTCAACGACGGTTAACTCCGGTGGCGCACTTTCCGTGTTTGACGGCGGCGTCGCAAAACAGGCGATGATTAATAGCGGCGGTTCTTTGTCGGTCAACAGTGGAGGAACCGCGACAGATACCACCGTTCAGGCTGGCGGACTGCTGAATATAGCTGATGGAGGAATTCTGACACTTGCCGACAATCATTTTGTGAACAACGGTACGACAGCTTACGATACAGCCAGCGACATGTCCCTGGATACTAATCTGTCTGGTACCGGTCAGTTGACTAAGAACGGAAGCGGCACGCTGACGCTCGGTGGCACCCTTGCTCAGTCGCAGGTCAATCTGAATGCCGGTTCGCTGATTATGGATGGTTTGCAGGCCACCACTGACATAGTGGCGATCTCCGGCACATCACTATCTCTGGTGAACAGTGCCAGCCTGACGGGTATCATCGACCCGACCGATGTCAACATCGACAGCAGCAGTACCTGGAATATTACGGGCGACTCGTTGGTTGACACGCTGACCAATGCCGGCAGCATTGTTTTTGCCGCACCTCAGGGTACGTTCACTCCTCGCACGCTCACCGTGACCAATCTTGTTGGCAATGGGGGGACCATTACCCTGAATACCGTTGCAGGCAACAGCAGTTCACCTACCGATAAATTGATCATTGATGGCGGTCAGGCGACGGGCAGCACAAGTCTGCGAGTGCTAAACCGCGGCGGACTTGGTGCACAAACCACTGGAAACGGGATCAACCTGGTCAGTGCGATTAACGGTGCAACAACAGATTCAGGAGCCTTCAGTCTTAACCAGCCGCTGGTAGCAGGCGCCTATTCCTACAGTCTTTACCGTAATGCCGATCAGAGTTGGTATCTGACCTCCCAGCAAATCAGTACCTCAACACCTGCCACGCCTGCAACACCTGCAACGCCGGGCACACCGGATCAGGACAGCGGAACAGGTACGCCGGTCAGTAACACAGTCAACTACCGTGATGGCATGTGGAGCTATGCTGCACTTCCTGCTCTTTCGTTCGATTATGACCGCCTGGTTGCAGGCACCGCCGATACACGTTTCCATTATGCCCAGGACAGCCGTATGTGGGGCCGCGTGGTGGCAGGTCAGTTGCGTCACGACAATAATGGCAGCCTGACTGGCGGCGGGGTTCCGGAAAGCAGCGGCGCTTATAGCTTCCTGCAAATTGGCGGCGACCTCTGGCAGTTCTCGGGATCCACTGCCGACTGGCGTGCCGGTATTTACGGTGCAACCGGGTTGATGCGCAGTGACGTCTGGCGTGATGGTGGGAAAAGTGAAGCGGGCACCGATCGTGATACCGTCTACACGGGTGGCGCCTATCTTTCAGGTCAGAGCCTTGAAGGATTGCGTTTGGATGGCCTGTTGCAGGTAAGCCATCACAGCATTTCCACGGCCTCCAATGACGGCACGCGGTTGTCGACATCAGGCACCGGTTGGCTTGCTTCGGCACAGGCTGGACAGGCGTTCATGCTGACTCCTACCCTGTCGCTTGAGCCACAACTGCAATACACCATCCAGGGCATTTCACTGGATAATGCACAGGACGATGCCGCATCACTGGACTGGTCTGACAGTCGCCGCCAGTCCGTTCAGGCGGGATTGAGGATCGGTGCTCCTCTGAACAGCCCGGCGAAAGTGCTCTGGTGGGTCACACCTTCACTGACACAGTCTTTTGGTGGCCATAGCAACGTATCAGCCTCTGTGCAGGGCGTTTCAGATTCAACGGCTTCATTCCGCACTGACCTTTCAGGCACCAGTATCGGCCTGAACGGTGGCGTAAACGCGCAAATACGTGAGAATGTTAAGCTCGGCGTACAAGGTGGATATTCCGAAGCGCTTCACGGTGGAGAGTCTGGCGGCTTCTACGGTCTGGTCAATCTGGGCTATTCATTCCGCTAAGCGGCAATACAGTGCCGGGCATAGCTGCCCGGCGCTTCTTGTTTATATAGTCCGCAGTTCCACCGTATTAGTAAATATCGTCTGCAGGCTTCATCAGAAAGTATTGGCGCTATTAAAAACGATCATCGTCACATTATCCATAGTCGAATAGCATTAAATAATGGACTCATTATTTGAGAATGCACGTCATTAATCTGATTAATCAAAAAACCCTTCACTAATTCAATTTCAGCAGCCACACTGTCAACCAAATTAATCAAGTATAAATAAATAATATGACATTGAGCGCTGCTCATATATGAGCATACTGCAATAAAACATAACATTAACGCATATAGCAAAAAAGTTTCATATTGCTGATGATTCATTACTCGCGCTGAACATCATCAATACTGCTATGGATATGAGAAACGAGCAATGTACTCTAACTCAATATGGATCATGTTAGAAAAGTCGGTCAATATCATCGGGCTTATCTATATCAATGCACTGATGGCAAAATACATTGGCCCTGAAGACTTTGGTAAGATCAACATTTCGACTTCTCTATTTATATTTGTGCAAACGCTGTCGTGGTTTGGTGGTCAGAACATCCTGTTTAAGCGCATGAGTGAAAATACTAAGTCAGGAATTGCGTTAGCGATGCACACGCAAAATCAACGGCGTATTTTCTTCCTGCTGTCATCAAGCTCAGTGTTGATCTATCTCTATTTTTTCACCGACATCATTGTGTTTTTATTTGGTGTGGCCAACGGTATTGCTACGTACTATATCGTGATGGACTTCTTTTCCATCTACAATAACACCCAGTTAAAATCAAAAATCAACACCATCACTAATGTGATTGGCTTATCTGTTGCTCTGGTGATTCGGTTCTATATTTCACACTTTAAACTGCCAGTGTACTACTTCACCCTGCCGATTATTCTCATCCCGCTGATACCTTACATCTTGCGTCTCCTCTATTTTAACTACACCACAAAAGTACACAACAATCGTAAGGGCGCCGGTGTGTATAACCGGCATATGCTGTTTACCGGAGGAGCGCTGATTCTGTCGAGTCTATCTGCGGACATCTACACGCAGATATCGAGTATTTTTCTGGCAAAAATTCTCTCTTACTCAAACCTGGGCGTTTATAGCGTCGCGTTAACCATAGGAGGTGCCTGGTCATTTATCGTGCTGGCATTAATAACAAGCTTCTTCTCAAAGATCTACAGCGAAAAAGATCAAATCACCGTTGAAATGCTGCTGATTAAAATCAATCGCATTGTCATCCTGTTTTCGCTTATTGCCTTAGGTGGATTCTATATTTTTGGTGCTTACTTTATCCATTTATTGTATGGCGATAAGTATATGGATTCGGTAAATATCATTCCCATTATTATCATTGGCACGATGTTCTCTGCATTAGGCACAATTTGTTATCGCTATATGATAAAAGAGTCCGGATACAGTTACCTGGCTAAAAAGATGTTTTTATGCTGTGTCTTAACCATACCGCTATCCTGGCTAATGATTAATTCTTACGGGATTAATGGGGCTGCATACTGTTTTTTGATCGTTGAGATTTTGTCTTGCACTTTACTCAATTACTTTTTCAGAAATAAAACAATCATCAAAATGCATCTTAACATTTTCAAACTGAGATAATTTTAATGAAAATGATAAAACACACAGTCAAATCCGCATTAAAAATCAGCGCTCACATGTACCCAGAATTTTGCGCAAAAACTCACTACTACATTAAGTTCAAGAAAAAGCTGAACTTAACCAACCCAATCAATTTCAATGAAAAAATTCAGTGGCTTAAATTTAATGAATTAAAAGGTGACATTTATACGTTGTGCGCAGATAAGTATAAGGTGCGGGAGTATGTTACAGCGAAAGGGTGTGGTGAAATACTTAACCAACTCTATGGCGTGTATGATGATCCGCAGGACATTGACTACCGCGCATTACCCGATAAGTTTGCCCTCAAGTGTAACCATGGCGCAGGCTATAACATCATTTGTGACAACAAAGCTTCACTGGACATTGATAAAACCAACAAGCAACTCAATAAGTGGTTGAAGCAGGATTTCTCATCCCATTTCATTGAACCGCAGTATAAGAAAATAGACCGAAAAATATTATGCGAAAAATATATTGAGAATGAGCGTGGAGGTTTTCCAGAGGATTACAAATTTTACTGTTTCAATGGAAAACCTTATGCGGTGATGGTTTGCATGGAGCGAGAAAACGGCAAACCTAAGTTCTATTATTTTGACATGAACTGGAACCCGCTTCCCTTTGAAGATACTGTTGAATTAATCAATGCCAACAGTTATCCGAAAATGCCCGAAGGTTTCCATGAAATGAAAGAATATGCGGTTAAACTGGCATCGGATTTTAAATTTGTCCGCGCTGATTTTTACCTTCTCAATGGTAACGTTATTTTTGGTGAATTGACCTTCACACCGTCTGCCGGGCTCGATGTTACGTTGCAGGAAGCCGATGCTATTTTGGGCAGTCAGCTAAAGTTATAGCGTTGAAAGTGACTGATTTGCCAGTTTTCACAATAGGTGCGCATGAATGCGCACCCTACAAAATCCCCGCCAATCCATCGTAGGGTCGCCATTAATGGCGACCGATGCCCACCTGACAACCAAGCCTGCCACAGCGTCTATACTGATAAGCGTAAAGAAATAATCTGCAGATAACCGATTAAAGAATGGTTACTGAATTTTTAACTTATCTGACAACCTTGGTTGTTGGCTTAATAAAAGGGAAAGTAATGCCATTATTATTTGATGAGTTATCGGGTGCGCCAACTTGGGTGCCTGCTGTGTTACTTGTCACGCTCTCACTCGCAGTGGGTTTTCTGGCGCGATTTATCCTGCTCAGGTTTATTCGCTACTGGCAGAATCGTGACAGAAAACTATTCAAATCACTGGAAAAGCATCTGCGTGGTTCGATGTTTCTGTTTATACCTTTGCTGTTAATCAGTACAGGGCTTAATTCTGTTAATATCCAGCCTGGCTCCCTGAACTTTATCACGACCACCATTAATATATTTATTATTCTATCCTTCTGCTCTGTGATAATTCGATTGATTAACGTGGCGCAGGATATGCTGTTCATTCGCTATGATATTAATCTCTCAAATAACCTTCGCGCGCGAAAAATCCGCACGCAGATAATGTATGTGAAAAAAGTCGCAATCGTCGTACTGGTGACGTTATGTCTTTCACTGATTCTCCTTAGTTTCCCTGGCGTGCGAAAATTCGGCACCACCATTCTCGCCGGTGCTGGCGTTGCCGGTATTATCATTGGCTTTGCGCTGCAGAAGTCGCTGGTTAACTTGTTTGCCGGTATTCAGATTGCCTTTACGCAACCCATAAAAATTGATGATGCCGTGGTAGTGGAAAATGAATGGGGCTGGATTGAAGAGATCAACCTGACGTATGTGGTGGTGCGTATCTGGGACCTGCGCCGTCTGGTTCTGCCCATTACCTACTTTACCGAAAATGCCTTCCAGAACTGGACGCGCAATAACGCCCAAATATTAGGCTCGGTTTTTCTCTACCTCGATTATTCCATGCCATTAGATCCTCTGCGCAAGCATTTTGAAAAAGTCCTTAGTGAAACCAAACTTTGGGATCAACAAACTCAGGTGCTACAGGTTACGGATACCACCGATAAAACCATGACCATCAGACTATTAATGACGGCGCAAAATTCCCCCACCGCCTGGGATTTACGCTGTTACGTGCGGGAAAAGATGATTGAGTTTATTCAGCAAAATTATCCGCAGAGTCTTCCTCATGTGCGGGCGACATTTACTGACGCCGGGTTTAGAGAGGCGAGTCAATAAAGTTCTCGTGGGAAATCTTATATAGCACATGCTTAGCCAGCGCGTGATCGGCAGGTAATGCGGGATGGAGAAAGGTAGTTTTTTTCTGCATCCCCAATCGCTTCATCAGATTCTCAGATGGCGTGTTATGAATGCTGGTAAACGAAACGACCTCGGGAAGATGCAAAACATCAAACGCATAAGCCAGCGATGCTTCGGCGGCTTCTTTGGCAATTCCCTGCCCCCAGAATTTTTTATTAATTCGCCAGCCAATTTCCGTGCAGGGTGAAAAGTCGAAGCGATCTGGCTGATGTGCTAAACCCACACTGCCGACAAATTCGACGGAGTCTTTCATTTCAACGGCCCAAAAACCCCAACCCTGGTTTGAAAGAATCATATCCATGAATCTTGCAACGACGTTGTCGCTTTCCTGGCGACTCAGCGCTTTTGGGAAATACTTCATTACTTCAGGATCGGCGTTGAGTTCGGCAAAAGGTTGTAAATCCTTTTCCTGCCACTGTCGGAGGATCAGGCGGTTTGTCTCTAACATTTTAAATTTACCCTAAAAAACGCTAACGATTCCCTGATTTTACCTAATAGCGCCTCGAAAATCCCATCTGCATCGATGAAAATTGATGTCATCAAGCGCATACACTTTAGCGATGCCAATGAGTGAGTAATGCTTCAAACGGTCGCCATCAATGGCGACCCAACGATTATTCGGCAGGTTATTGCGCAATAAATGGCGTTGTTGCGGAATGTTGGTAGTTCAAACTTCGCAATCACTTTTCATCATAGTGATAAGCTGTGATTATTCCTTTATCTGAAAAATCGACAGTGAGAGATTGCTCTCTGTCATTGATTAATGGGATGAGGAAATAGATGCGTCTATCAACAATTTTAGAGTAATATTCCCAACGCTTAGCATTATTATAATTTACTGAATTTATCGGAGTGCCAAAAGTGAGCAGTACTTCTTTACGGCTCGTCACTTCAGGGACGAGTTTCTGCTTGATTTCTTTCTCTGAATAGTCTGAAAGCCGAGTCTCTTTTGTACGATCAACGTTAGCTGCACATGAAGAGACGAGCGCGAAAATCGATCCTGTGAGAATTAATCTCCCCCATTTCATTTTGAAAGTGCCTTTTCAACGTAGATTCCATTTACACTATCAAGCACAACTTCCTTGAGGTATAGAACACAATATCCTGTCTTATCGCCATAGCTGATATGAGCTTCATAAATTTTTTTCTTTTCAGGGACAAACGGCAGATTCACATGACACCCCTGATATAATGAGTGATGAATGATGGTTTTTTCATCAGGAACAAGCAATGTCTCGACATAATCGTCCTGATATTTCTTGCCTGTTATTTTTGGTAATCCGATATCCTTTGTAGAACCTAAAAAAGGATTAAGATATGCATTATGCTTTAAGACCCATCCACCGGTTTTTTTACCTGAACTGTCAGTCTGATACAATGCATAACTCATTGGTGCACCGATAAGACGAATTTTTGCCACATCAGAATTTTCAGTTGGCGGTGTGAATTGTTTGGGTTCAGGGAATAAATTAGAGCAACCTGAAAGGCTCAGAACTACGGGGATTAACAAGGCGTTTAAACACTTCATAAAATTTCCTTATTCAAATCTTAAAAAACCAACAAAAATGAAAGAGTGAAGTTCAAGAGATATAAGATGGAATGGTCTTCTGATAAATGCGAAAAAGGTTATCGGCAATATTTGCTATAACTTTATTTTTTTTATGCGTTTTACTATTGCATGTTGGTAAACGGATTGATGAGGATTTGCCGCTCGTGTTTGATTTCTGGTCGCCATGAATGGCGACCCTACGTTTATTTGGCAGGTTATTGAAGGGGGCGCATTCATGCGCACCTGCATACATACGTGCTGATCTGACATAAATGGCGACCTTGCTGGACACAGGTTAGACTGCGTGCCTCTTCCGTTATAAAAGGAGCATCAGAAATGGCAGCAAAGGAACACCATTATCAGGTCACAGTGCGCTGGACTGGCAACCGCGGCAACGGTACCGCATCTTATACCGCTTACGACCGTAACGCGGAGCTGATTGCCGCTGGCAAAGAGACGGTTGCACTGAGCGCCGATCCGGCGTTTCGCGGTGATGCGGCGCGCTGGAATCCGGAAGAGTTACTGCTGGCATCGGCCTCGGCGTGCCACAAATTGTGGTATCTGCATCTCTGTTCTGACGCAGGCATTATGGTGGAAGCCTATGAAGATGCGGCGGAAGGGACAATGATTGAGGGCACGCGCGGCCGGTTTACCAGCATCACGTTGAAACCGCGTATTGCGTTGCGCGATCCGGCGGACGCGGACCGCGCGCGTGAATTGCATCATCAGGCGCATGAAGCCTGTTTCATTGCGAACTCGCTTAACTTTACGGTGAACTGCGAACCCGAGTTCGTATAATTCAGGCCGCGCCGGCCAGCGACGGTTGCCATAAGCGCACGCCGTTGCGTCCGGCGCGTTTCACCTCATACAGCGCTTCATCGGCATGCCGCAGCCAGTGACGAATGGATTCTGCATGCGCTGCCGATGCAATACCAATACTCACCGAGCAACGAAACTCCGCCGACGCCGGTAAGCGCACCTGCGCGATCTTTTCCTGCAATCGTTGGGCCAGCGCCACTACCGATTCATCGCTGGCATGATGCACAATTACGCCCAGCTCATCGCCGCCAAAACGTGCCGGAATATCCTGCAATCCCACATGATTACGCAGCAGTGCGGAGATTTCTGCCAGCAGGAAATCCCCCGCTTCATGGCCCCACGTATCATTTACTGTTTTGAAATAATCGAGATCCATCAGCAGCAAATAACCGGTGCTATCGCCACGACGCGTGCTGAGAAATTCGCTCTCCAGCCGACGCTCAAACAGGCGACGATTGGGAATTTCCAGGCCGGGATCCATCAGCGCTATACGTTCCAGTTCACGATTACGTTTGCGCAGTTGCCAGGTGAGATTGTACGACGTGACGCTGAGTACCAGCATGTAACAGGTCGCGAGCGGCAAGGTCAGCCAGACGGTTTGCGTACTGAATGTCAGGTTTACGCCTGCGCCATCCATCAGCCATACCATGACAAAGCCGCAAATAAATGCCTGCATCGCTGCAATTAACTGCGCGGCACCGCCCGCCGCATAGCGATCCGAGGCCAGCACCGCCATGATGACAAATGAAGGCAGCGGGCTCAGCGCCATTAGCGCCACCCAAATACCACCGAAGGCAGCGTCGAGGGTTAAATTATGCCGTTCGGTGGTGGTGGAATCTTCGGCCCGCAACGCGCGGCGATACGCCAACCACGGCCAGAGAAACGCATTCACAAATAACAGGGCGCTAAACGCCAAATCACGATCCATCTCCATCAGTACTGAGAGGATTGGGAAAAAACATAAAATCGTGCCGAGCTGACGCATGATAAACATGCGACGAACGAAGCGTTGGGAACGCCGCTTCAGGTGACTATCGTCAGGTGAGTAGTAGTTCATGCACGGGAAGTATCAGGACGACAAGAATTGCATTTTAACGGGAAACGTTATCCGTGGAGTGGAATATTTTAAGAATATTTACCTTGCGCTTCTGCAATCGCACAAAAATGTCGCACCCTGATGAAAAGTGAGAAAATGGAAGCCGATGTTGATCGACTTCCACTGTGTTTTCTAATGTGCAGTACCCTGCAAGCGGAACTGCGCCACTAATCGCTCCAGCATCATCGCCTGCTCTTCCAGCGAATTCGCTGAATGCGAGGAGGCGCTGACCAGCGTGGCGTTCTGCTGCGTGGTGGTATCCAACTCGCCCACCGCACGGGCAATTTGCTCGATGCCGCGGCTCTGTTCATCCGACGCTGCTGAAATCTCTTCCATAATTTCATTTACGCGCGCGATGCTGCCGAGGATCTGATCCATGGTTTCACCGGCGCGCGCCACCTGCTGATGGCCATTGCTAATACGTCCCACCGATTCACTGATCAACTGCTCGATGTCTTTGGCCGCACCGGCACTGCGCTGTGCCAGATTGCGCACTTCGCTGGCGACCACGGCGAAACCACGTCCCTGCTCACCGGCTCGTGCCGCTTCCACCGCCGCGTTCAGCGCGAGGATATTGGTCTGGAAGGCGATGCTATTAATGACGGCGGTGATATCGGCGATCTTTTTCGAGCTGTCTGAAATTTCGCCCATGGTGTTCACCACATCACGCACCGCGATGCCGCCTTTGTTGGCGTTATGTGACGCTTCCGCCGCAATCTGACTCGCCTGACGCGCATTGGCGGCGTTGTTTTTCACTGTGGCAGTGAGCTGCTCCATGCTGGCAGCGGTTTCCACCACCGCCGCCGCTTGTTGCTCGGTGCGTGAGGATAAATCGAGGTTACCCTGGTTAATCGCGCTGGCCGCCTGCGACACGCTGCTGACGCTGCTCAGCACATCGCCAATCATGCTGCGCAGCCGTTCGTTCATGCGTCCCATCGCCGACGTCAGCTTGCCGAGTTCATCATGGCGATCGGTGACAAATTGCGAACTGAGATCGCCATTGGCGATGCGCTCCGCCAATTCCAGGTTATGGAATACCGGACGCGTAATTTGACGAATGATGTACCACGCCACCAGCACGCCGAACAGAATCGCCAGACCACCAATCAGCAGTGAAATCGCCGCCGATCCGTTGGCCAGTTCATCGTTGCGCGCTTTGACGATGGTGATGATCTGTTTGATCGCCGCACTGCTTTTATCGCCCGCCACTTTGACAGTATCTTCCGCCGTACGCAGCTGACCGTAGGCATCCGCCGCTTGCAGGCTGAGGCTTTTGAATTTCTCGGTGTCCTGCCACAACGCGGTAAATTCGCCCTGCTGTTCCGGCGGCAACAGCGCCAGCAGCGCTTTCATGCCCTGATCCGCCTGCTGAAAATGGTTCTCCAACGTTTTACGCAGCGCATCACTAACGTTAAAACGCAGCGCCCAGGCTTCTTCACGCACGTTGCTAATGGCGAACAGCTGCTCGTAAATTTGGTTGGTGAGTTCAGGATTGGTAACGGGGGTGCGAATCAGTTGAGTGTAGCGCGAGGTCATGTCTTGCTGGCTTAAGGAATCCAGCTGTGAGCGTAGGCTATTGAGTTGCTGCGTGGCTTGCGTCATGGCGCCAATGCTGTTCTGGAAACTGGCGAGGTGAGTTCCCAATTCATCCACCCGCGCTCTGGCGCCATCCGACCATGAAAGTTGTTTCGCTTCACTGGTGAGCTGTTGCGCATGCGTGACGTAGTTCGCCATCACCTGGCCAGATTTATCATCGCCATACAGATATTTGAGGCGATTAATTTTGGCCTGAAACACTTCAATGTTGATGTCATAAATCAGATTAGTTTTCTGATAGATGTCATGAATGGCGTTGAAGCGCTGCACGCTCAATCCGGTTGCCAGTGCCACTAACAACAGCACGATGCCGAATCCTGCCGACAGTTTACGCGTGATGCGCACATTACGTAATCGGGATACCAGCCCCATGTTCCCTGCTCCTGCGATTGTTGTTTTTGTAAAGTTTGTAAGGGAGTTATCGGAGCAGTACGAGAAATGTTTATTCAGGATTGTGCAAAAAGTGATTGCAGGATGTGACGCGCCGCTGGAAATGTTGTCGTGATGTGCACGATAAAATTGTCAGGTTTGACAAGTGGCAGCAACATCGTTGATCACTTGTCGCAACCATTGGTGAGCCGGATTTTCCTGAGTGCGACGATGCCACAATAGATGGAAGGTTATGGTTGGTAGTTCAATGGGTGGCGTGAATACGTTGATAAGCGTCTGATTTGCTGTGTGAGTTGCCACACGACTTAGCACGGTGGCGATATAATCGGTGCCAGGTAACAACGCCGGTACAGAAAACATTGTGGGTAACGTCAAGCCGATATCGCGTACCAGGTTGTGTTCTCGCAACTTTTGATCCACCAATCCATAATGATTGCCTTCCGGCGACACCAGAATATGACGCATTGCGACAAAAGATTTTAGGTCGATTCCCTTTTCTGCGACGTCATGGTGGCGTCCAATCATAGTGACAAAATCATCGGTTAATAGCGGATGAGAAAGTATCCGGTTTTCAGCCTTGGTCGGTGGCACGCCAATCGCAATATCAATTTTCCCGGCATCTAATAAGGCTACGGTTTCATCACGATGGGTAAAATAGCGCACATGAATACTGCAATTCGGCGCTAATAAAGCCAGTTTCTGCGTTAAAGAAGGCAAAAGTACGTGAAGTGGATATTCCGTCAATCCCAAGGTAAAGCTGCGCGCTTTTGTGGCAGGATCGAAAATCTGAGTTGGATTCATTAGGTTTTTCACCTGCCCTAATGCTTCAGCAACCGGCACGGCTATCTCTTGTGCTTTGGCTGTCGGCAGCAAGCCTTCGGCACTACGAATAAACAGCGGATCGTTAAATACGCGCCGTAAGCGAGATAAAGCTGCACTCATCGCCGGTTGGCTTACACCCACAATGGCGGCGGCTTTAGTGACATTACGCTCCAGCATCAACGCATTAAACGCCACCAGCAGGTTGAGGTCGAACCCATCAAAATTCATATTTTATATAATGCGGTATATTGGCCATTTGTTTGATTGATAGTGACAGATTCAGGAATACTGCTCAAGTCGGTGAGATGCACCGTTAAATATGATGCAAGGGATCCAATATGAATGTCACAACTGAACTCAATCACCGTCTTAAAGTAGAGCGTGAGGCGGTAGAAATGCTGTACCGCGCCTTTAGTGATAAAAAACCGGATTTACTGGATTTAGCCGTAACCCAAGACTGGAATGATATTCCATTAAGTCCGGGGCAAGGTCCGGGACCCGGAGGTTTCAAGCCGCTTCTGGCTAGTTTTATTAAGGCGTTTCCTGATATCAACATCATCGTGCACGATATGGTGCAAGAGCCAGGGAAGATTGCGGTGCGCGCCGAGATCACAGGCACGCATCTCGGCGAGTTTATGGGCATTGCGCCAACCGGACGTGGCATTAGCGTGCGTCTTCATGAATTTCATCTACTGGATGGTGAGCGCGTTACCACAACCTGGCATATGGAAGATTGGCTCGCGATGTTCCAGCAGTTGGGTCAGTTTCCACCGGCTTAATACGATGACTTCTCCGTACTGAATTTGCTCCTAATCTGCCCTGTTTATAGGTAAAGTTTTAACTGTGATTGCAGGTAGCTATAACCAACTTAGCTGCCTGATTAACCAAACCACAGCAGCGAGGCCAGAATTTACGGGAGAAATCATTACAGTATGTTGTAACTATATCACTTAATATTAGGGCACCGGCGAATTTCTATCCACAATGACGGGTATAGTTCAGCGTCATCAGCATGTTATTGCGCCAGGCTCAGGCGATTTCAGGATGAAATCGCCTGCAACCATGTGCAGGCGAATAACGTTTACCAGCGCGTCGCTTGCATATCGATAACGAAGCGGTACTTCACATCGCCCTTCAACATGCGTGCGAACGCAGTTTCGATAGCTTCACCGGCAATCAACTCAATGTCAGCCGTGATATTGTGCTTACCGCAGAAATCCAGCATCTCCTGGGTTTCCTGAATGCTGCCAATCGATGAGCCGCTGATGCTCAAACGACGATTCACCATCGGCGTGACGTTTGGAGACTGGTGCGGCTGCTCGGGAATGCCGACCAGCACTAAACGACCGTTGGTTTTCAGCGTGGCAAGGTAAGGATCGAGATCGTGCGGTGCTGAGACGCAGTCCACAATGAAATCCAATGAAGTTTGCGCGGCCGCCATCTGCGCCGCATCGCGTGAAACCACCACGCGCGACGCACCTAAGCGCAGCGCATCTTCACCTTTGGCCGGGGAAGTGGTGAACAGCGTGACTTCTGCGCCCATTGCACTCGCCAGTTTAACCGCCATATGACCTAATCCGCCCAAGCCGACCACGCCGACTTTATCTCCCGCTTTCACGTTAAAGTGACGCAGCGGCGACCACACAGTGACGCCCGCACACAACAGCGGCGCAACGCCTGCTAACGGCAAAGTTTGAGGTACGGACACCACGAAGTGCTGATCGACCACGACGTTCTGTGCGTAGCCGCCCCACGTGCTGTCGCCGGTGTATTTATCGATGCCGTTGTAAGTTGCAACAAAGCCAGATTCACAATATTGCTCTTCTTTCTGCTGGCAGAAATGGCATTCGCGGCAGGAATCGACCATCACGCCCACACCCACGACATCGCCCGCTTTGAAATTTGTTACGTCCGCGCCGGTTTCCAGCACGCGTCCGACGATTTCATGTCCCGGTACCAGCGGATAGCGGCTTACCGCCCATTCGTTACGTGCCATATGCAGATCCGAATGGCACACGCCACAATACAGAATTTCAATTTTGACATCCTGCTGCTGTAGCGGACGCAGTGCAATCTGGCTGGAAGAGAGCGGTTTGGCCGCATCATGTGCGACTAATGCATTGATTTTCATAGTGCCTCCGAAATGAACTGGCTTTGGCTAGCTGAAGGCGGCAGACTATAGTGAACATGGTGCAAAATTGATAGTAGTTACCTTTTGGTAACCATACAGGAGGCGAAAACGATGCCCGCGATTGTTGACGGAAAGCTGTTTTTTTATGCGGATTCGCCGCCGCGCCGGCTGATGGATCTGTTTTCGGTGAAATGGAGCAGCATGGTTCTGCACGCGCTGTATCACTGGCCGAACCATCGCGCACGCACTGGCGAGTTGCAGCGCAGCCTGCAGGGAATTTCGAAGAAGATGCTGTTTCAAACGCTGAAAGAGCTGGAGCAGCGCGGCCTGATTGCCCGTCACGTTTATGATGTGGTGCCGCCGAAAGTCGATTACCGCTTAACGCCGCTCGGGATGACGTTCGCGGCACCGATTGAGCAGATGTATCAATGGGGGCTGGAGAATCAGGCGGCGCTGGATGAGATGGAAGCCCACTATCGCGCCGCTACGGACGCGCCATCAGCCGCGCTACACAATCCCGATCGTGCTGCTGACGCGGATTAAACACCACCAGACTTAAACCCGGTTTGCCTTCAACCGCGAAGGTGCTGTATTCCAGCTCCAGCACACCTTCGTCGGGCAGCCACAGCTGTTTGATGCCTTCGCCATGCTGACTCACTTCCTGCGATTGCCACAGCTGGCGGAAGGTGTCGCTCATCTCGCACAGCTCATCCACCAGCGCGCGCACATGCTCGCTGGCGCCGGTTCGCGCCACATCCGCGCGGAAGTTGGCCACCATGCCGCGTGTCACTTTATGCCAGTCCGGCAGACGCTTTTTCATCTCCTCATTACGGAACATCATCAACAGGATATTGCGCTGGGCAGGCGGCAGCTCGGCGTAATCAACAAATACTTTTGTCGCCGCACGGTTCCACGCCACCACTTGCCACTCTGCGGTTTTTACCAGCGCTGGCGTGTTCTCCATGCTGTCGAGTACGCGCTGTAGCGATGGCGAAACATCCACGCCCGCTTGCCATGTCACGCCCGGCAGACGATTTTGCGCCAGCAAAAACAGGTGATCGCGCTCGGCGGCGCTCAGCTCCAATGCGCGGGCTAAACGTTCCAGCACTTCTTCTGAGGGCGCGCCGCCTCTGCCCTGCTCCAGCCACGTATACCACGTGGTGCTGACGCACGCGCGCACCGCCACTTCTTCCCGGCGCAGGCCCGGCGTGCGGCGGCGCAGCAAGGTGTAACCGAGTTTCGCCGCATCCAGCCGCTGGCGGCGTTCACGCAGATAGTTGCCGAGCACGTTGTCATCTTGCTGAGTCATGCCTTTATCCTGTTAGTGCGTATACCTGTATAAGCTCACGACTTTTCGCCGCGTCGCAGACTTTTATGATAGTGCTTCAACTTTGAAAAAGTGGAGCACCAATATGCGAATTTTTGTGACCGGGGCGAGCGGCTTTATCGGTTCCGCCATTGTGAAAAAATTGCAGGCACGCGGTTATCAGGTGCAAGGTCTTGCGCGTAGCGAGGCGTCCGCCGAAAAACTGCAGCAGCAAGGTGTGCAGGTGATTCACGGCGATCTTGAAGATCTCGTCGGTCTGCGCAAGGCCGTTGAACAGAGCGACGGCGTGATCCATGCCGGTTATATTCACGATTTCAGCCGCATGGATCATGCCGCCGAGGTCGATCAGCGTGCGATTCTTGCGATGGGTGACGTATTGGTAGGTTCAGATCGCCCGCTAATTGTCACCACCGGCACCGCGTTAGTGTCGCCAGGACGTCTCGCCACCGAACAAATCAGACCGGCAGCGGGCGCACATCCCCGCTCCAACTCTAACGTCGCCGCGCTGGCGTTGGCTGACAGCGGCGTGCGCGTGGCGCTGGTGCGCTTACCGCCAACCGTGCATGGCGCAGGCGATCACGGATTTATTCCGATGATCATCAATATGGCGAAGGAGAAAGGTGCGGCGGTATATGTCGGCGATGGCGAGAATCGCTGGCCTGCGGTACATCGCGATGATGCGGCTGAACTGTTTTGCCTGGCGGCCGAAAAGGCTGAGCCGGGTGCGATTCTGCATGCGGTGCAGGAAGAAGGTGTACCGTTCCGTCAGATCGCCGAAACTTTCGGCGCCGGATTAGCGCTGCCGGTGAAAAGCCTGACGCTGGAAGAAGCCAAAGCGTGGTTAGGCTGGATGGCGTTCTTCGCCTCTACCGATAATCCGTCCTCCAGCGCGTGGACGCGTGAGAAGTTTAACTGGCAGCCGCGTGGGCCGGGATTACTGCAGGATATGCGTGAGGCGGGATATTTTAATTAATGGTCGCCATGAATGGCGCCTACGAAGTCAGGTGCGCATTTATGCGCACCTGGAAATTCATCAACCAAACGGCACTTCACGCGCCAGAATGCGGGCAATTACGTTAAGTGCGCCTTCGTCATTGTTGCTTTCGGTTCTGTAACGCGACACCGCGCTGACCGGCGCTGCGGCGTTCGCCATTGAGAAGCTGTAACACGCCTGACGCAGCATTTCGATGTCGTTGGCGCTGTCACCTACCGCCACCACTTCACAATCATCGATGCCCCATTTTTCCTGCAGCAGCGCGATGCCGTGCGCTTTGTGGCAGCCGGGAATGATCAAATCAACAAAACCAAAACCGCTGGAAACCGGATGCATGATGTTTTCAATCGCGCCCAGCTCCGCGTGCAAACGCTCCATCAAGGCATCAACGCCTTCGTGCGCCAGGTTCAGCGAGAACTTAAAGATGGTATCGTCGATGTCGTAGAGATTGTCGCGCTTTTCCAGACGATGGTAGTGATTCGCCAGCATGGCAATCACTTCGTCGGACATTGACGTATGCACGTAAGCGCCGTTGCGGCCACAGACTACGGTGCTGATGTCCGGTTCTTTAGCGAGAATATCGAGGATTTGATGCACACGTTCCTGCGCCAGTTCACCACAGAAGATCTCTTCATTGCTGTCAGAAACCCAGGCGCCGTTTTCCGCGACAAAAGCGATCTCATCTTTGATATCAGGAAAGTAGCGCAGCAACTGATAATACTGATTGCCGCTGGCGACCACGAAACGAATGCCCTTCTCTTTCAACAACGCATACTGACGCGCAAAGCGCTGCGTGTTGTACTGTTTGTTGTCATCGAGAAAAGTGCCATCCATATCCACCGCAATCATCTTCACTGCCATTTTTCTCTCCCGTTTGCTCATTCGGCTCTATAAAGGTTTTGTTAAGCTTACTCGCGGTGTGGATTATTGAGAATGTGAATAATGAGTTTGTTAACCGCTTTCAGAGATTTCCAGTCCATCTTTTACTGTAAATCGGCGCCTTTTTCCCTGATCCAGGCACAAAACATCTCCGCCATCTCTTGCGCGTAAGCCTGAATCTCCGCTGGCGTGCGCGGCGATTCGGAAAAGTGTTTCCCAACATTGCCCAGCGTACTGTTCAATAAATCTGCGGCGCGCGCCCGTTCGCTCTCCTCTGAATGCGGTAATACTTCACGCAGAAAATCACCAATGACGTTTTCACCTGCCGCGCGCGCTTGCTGCACTTCCGGCGCATCACGATACAGAGGTGCGGCGTCATTCAGCGCGGTGCGCATCGCCGCTTCTTCACATTCGGAATGTAAAAACGCCAGCGTGAGATCGTGCAGTCGCTGACGCGGTGTGTTGGCGGTATTACGCAGAATCGCGCCTAACAAATTGCCGGTGCGCTGCCATTCCTCGCTTTGCAATCTGAAAAGAATAGCCGCCTTATTGGGAAAATATTGATACAGCGATCCAATACTCACGCCTGCGCGTTCCGCCACCCGCGCCGTGGTGAAACGGGCGGCGCCTTCCAGCTCTAAAACCTGAGTAGCCGCTTGCAATATTGCGGAAACCAGCTCGCTGGAGCGCGCCTGCTTGGGCCTTTTTCTCTCTGAAATCTTAGTGTTACGTGGCTCAGCCATCATCATCCCCTGAACACGAATAGAGAAATGCGAATAATTCATCGTATTCTGTTGGCACAGCAAAATCCACTCGGTATGCCCGGAGAACAACATGAACACCTTAACTTCTGCGCCACTGGCGCCGCTGCTGAATTACCTGTTTGAGCTGGCCGATAATATGGCGCATCCAACCAACGATGCGTTCAGAACGATGTCTGACGCCGAACAACATCGCCTGCTGCAAAGTAAAACCGATTATCTGGAACTTTACGGACATTTGAAGGAAGTCCCGCTGGCGGTCTCGCGTGAAACCGGCAAGTTGCTGTATATGCTGGCGCGCAGCAGCCATGCCAAAACCATTGTTGAGTTTGGTACCTCGTTCGGCATTTCCACGCTGCATCTGGCAGCAGCGGTGCGCGATAACGGCGGCGGCAACATCATCACCTGCGAATTTGAGCCGGGGAAAGTGGCGTTAGCCCGTAACCATTTCGCCGATGCCGGCGTCAGCGATTTGATTGAGGTGCGCGTTGGCGATGCGTTGCAGACACTAAGCCGCGATTTACCAGCCACCATCGATATGCTGGTGCTCGACGGCGCAAAAGCGATTTACCCAGAGATTGTGACGCTGGTGCAGCCGTTTTTGCGTCCTGGCGCGCTAATTGTTGCCGACGATGCCGACTTCAGCCCGGAATATCTGGCGTTAGTGCACGACAGCCGAGGGTTTATGTCACTGCCGTTTAATGATGGGGTTGAGGTTTCGATGTGGTTGGGAGCAGCGTAATTGAGGAGGTCGCCATGAATGGCGACCCTACGAATTAATTAAACCATGGCTGGAAGGGATCGGGGAATTTTGCCCAATTATCGGGACCGAGCGCCATCTCCTCATCGGTTAACAGCGCCTGTTCCAGTGTGTTTCGCAGCGCTGTTTCATCCATGTCGATGCCGATAAACACCAGTTCCTGACGCGGGTCGCCGCTACCGTCAACCCAATTCTCTAAAATGTAGCCAAGGTTTTCCGCATCTTCCGGCCAGCGATCTTTGGGCACGCTGGCCCACCACATCCCGGCTAAACCCTGGCGTGACACGCCGCCCGCCTGCGACCATGAACCGGCATGACGCGGACGGCTGGCGAGCCAGAAGTAGCCTTTAGAACGCACCACGCCGCGCATCTCGTTTTCAATCAGATGGAAAAATCGCATCGGATGGAACGGGCGACGTGCGCGGAACACGAAGTTACGAATGCCATATTCTTCCGTTTCTGGCGTGTGTTCACCCCGCAACTCCTGCAGCCAGCCGGGCGCCTGTGCGGCGGCATCAAAATTAAACAAACCGGTATTGAGCACCTGATCCAGCCCGACTTTGCCGAATTCAGAGGTGATGATGTTGGCGCGCGGATTAAGCGACGTCAGAATCGCCATTAATCGCGCTTTTTCCGTTTCGTTAATCAGGTCGGTTTTGTTGAGGATCATAACATCGCAGAACTCGATTTGATCGACCAGCAAATCCACCACCGTGCGCTCATCCTCAGCGCCCAACGATTCTCCGCGCGACTGAATGCTTTCGTTCGATTCATAGTCGCGCAGGAAGTTAAAGCCATCGACCACCGTCACCATGGTATCGAGCGAGGCGACTTCAGACAGACTTTGCCCGTCTTCATCGGCGAAAGTGAAAGTCTCCGCCACCGGCAGCGGTTCAGAAATGCCGGTCGATTCGATCACCAGGTTATCGAAACGGCCATCCTTTGCCAGGCGATTCACCTCCAGCAGCAAATCTTCACGCAGCGTGCAGCAAATGCAGCCGTTACTCATTTCCACCAGCTTTTCGTCGGTGCGCGACAGCTCTGCCCCGCCCTCGCGCACCAGCGCGGCATCGATATTCACTTCCGACATATCATTGACGATCACCGCCACGCGACGACCTTCGCGGTTATTAAGAATATGATTGAGCAGCGTGGTTTTACCGGCGCCGAGAAAGCCAGAAAGCACGGTGACGGGAAGTTTTTTAAAATCATGATGGCTTTGGGTTAATGCTGACATAGCAACTCCTCTGAATGACAACGTTCACAAGGCGTATGGGCATACGCATAGTGTTGGTTATGTTATAACATAACAATTAACGTTGTCATTGAGGAATGTTGATGGAGCGGATCGGTCGCCATAAATGGCGACCTTAGGGCGTAACAGAAAATCCGTTGTTACTGGTTGTTCGGGTAACTTAAATCGATCGCGTTATCCGGTAACGTGGTGAAGTTTTTAACGATGGTGCGGAAATCTGCGTTCGGCTTCAGATCGGCAAACTGTTGCGGATAGAGATCTTTCGCCAGGATTTCCATGCCGATGATGTTGTACGGATGGTTGTAGAAGTGGTGATAAACGCCGTATACGCGGCCTTGCTTCACTGGCTCAATCTGCGCCAGGCCAGTGCGTTTCAACAGCGTCTGGAAGGTGGCTTTCACTTCCTGCGGCTGCACGCCAAAACCAAATGGCAGCACATTGGCGTTCGGACGCTTCGAACCGGTCATGATGTAAACATCCGGTTTCATGGCGATGATTTTTTCCAGCGCAACAAATCCGGCGTTGCCCGGCAGCAGTTCAGAGCCGATATTTTTTCCGCCCACCGCTTCCACCAATCCGCCCCAACCATTGTGGCTGTGCGTGAAGCAGCAGTTGTCGCTATTCCCGGCGATCGGTTCGATAAACACTGTCGGCTTATTTTTCACTTCTGCAACACCTTGGGTGATGCGCGCGAATTTCTGCTGATAAAAATCAGTGTAAGCCTTGGCCTGGGTTTCGCGGTTCAGCACTTTGCCGAGCAGCGTAACACTTGGTGCAGTGTTCTGCGCCGGATGCAGTTCGTAATCCACGAACACCACCGGAATATGTAGATTATTCAGGGTCGTGAGCACGCCTGATTGTTGCAACGCCGGTTTGGCGCGCAATTGCGCAATCATCAAATCCGGTTTTTGCGCCAGCACGCTTTCGAGGTTGACCTGGCCCTGATCGCTAAAGCCCATATCGACGATTTTCGTCGCTTCCGGCCAGCGCCCTTTCAGCACATCCCAGGTTTGCGTGTCCTGCTTTTTCGGCAGATTATTCCACGCCACCACACGCTTAAACGGGTCGTCGCGATCCAGCAGCGCCAGCGTCAAAATGTCGCGGCCATCCTGCAGAATGATGTGCTGTGGCTCTTTACTGATGGTTTGCGTGTTGCCGTCCATGTCGGTGACGGTCAGCGGATAAGTGGAGGCGGCAGCCGCCGTTGAAGCCAGTAATCCCATTGCCAAAAGCAGGCGCGTTTTCATCCCATAACTCCGTGGTAAAAAGAATAGTTATTATTATCAATTACCTTAACACAACCTTAAGTGGCGAGAATAAACGCCACTTCAATCAGGTGTAACAGAGTTTTACGAGAGCGCTGTCAGGTGAAATCAGACAGTTTTTGTCCGGAGGTAATGAGTTCCTGCAGCAACATCTTGCGACGCTCCTGCGGCGTATCGCGACTAACCATAAAGCAGATTGCCGCCACGGCTTGACCGCTACGCGAACGAATCGGTGCCGCCATGCAGCAGGTAAAGCTTTCCGACAAGCCTTCCGTCATGCAATAACCAAGTTTTCCAGCGTGATGAATTTCATCAAGAAATGCCTGCTTATCGAGAATCTGCCCGCTGGCGAGGCGATAATCCTCTTCTGGGATCAGATCCAGAATCGCACTATCCGACCAGTTACTCAGCAGTAAGCGGCCGGTCGCGGTCCAGGTAATTGGCACACGCACGCCGATATCGGAGGTGATTTTGAACGGATGCGCATTACTCTCAGAGAGCACCACGGTGTATTTATTGCCTTCCAGCATACAGAGCTGCACGGTTTCGCCGTGGCGCGCCACAATCTCCACCATCAGCTGATGCGCCCGACGGATCAGATCGTTGTGCGCCATATAATCCGCACCGTAATAGTGCATCTCACGGCCAAAGAACACCGCGCCTTCGGCATCCAATTCCACCAAACCAGCTTCACTCAACAGGCTGACTAATTCATAGATGCTGGAACGCGGTGCGCCGGTTGCATCAATCAACGCGCGCATCGACATCGGTTGGCGTGCGCTGTGCAACTGCCGAAAGATATCAATAACCCGGTCAACGCCGCGCGCCCGCGAGGTTTTTTCATCCGGCATAAACTCACTCCTTGGTGGCATAGCTATAAAAGGCATAGGCAATGAAAGAGAGGCATGATACACCGCGCACCAACTTTTACCCATCCCGGATTAAATAAATATTAATCGCCCGCCATTTATTAACCCGATCAATTTTGGTGCCTCATTATGGCGCATTACGCTCACTGAACTTTTATAAAACTACGATAGCGATCACACTCCAATTTAAAAACGCACTCAACTTAAATTTATTTTGCGATCCGGACGACATCACAAAAAATTAAATAGCGGTGCACATATTGCAAAAGAAAAATTCCTGTGCAAATCTTGCCCTATCCAGTATTGCAGATAGCAGTCTGGTATATCAGACAACATAGTAAGCAGCTTTTCGCTGCAACAGGAGCAGGAACGGATGACGATTAAACGTTATGGCGTCGAAGGCGGAACCGGTACTGGCGGGCAGAAACTGCCGTTTGCCCGCGCGGTGGAAGCCGATGGCTGGCTCTACATCTCCGGCCAGACGCCGATGCGCGACGGCGAAGTGGTGGAAGGCGGTATCATTGAACAGACGCAGCTGGCGTTCGAAAACTGTCTCACCATCATGCGCGAAGCCGGTTATCGCGTGGAAGATGTGGTGCATGTCACGGCGGTATTAACCGACGCGCGTTATTTCAGTTCATTTAATAAAGTATTCAGTGAGATATTCAGCGGAAATCCTCCGGCACGTATTTGTAGCGTGCAGGATTTAGTGGTCGACTGCAAAGTCGAAGTCGATATGAAATGCTTCCGCGCCGATCGTAAATAAATATTACGGTTAAAACAGGCTGGCGAATTTTACTTTCTACGCCCACACCAGGACAGCCTGTTATTAATTGATGCCTTTCTATTTTGCTGTGAAATAACGGTATTACACCGTCTCGTCAAAATTTCTAAAGAGAGCATAACAATGAAGACAACATCGCTAAAAGTGAGTCTCAACGTGCTAGCCGGCGCGCTGGTATTACTGACGCTGGCGGGCTGTACGCCAACCGAAGAGAAAAAAGAGGCGGGTGCCGCGCCGCAGTCAGCGCTGCAAACTGTATTGCAACGCGGCACGCTGCGCGTCGGTGACTGCCTGAGCTTTGCGCCGTTTGGGTTTTATGATAAAGACGGCAACCCGGATGGCTACGATGTTGATCTCGCCAAAGCGCTGGCCAAAGAGATGGGCGTAAAGCTGGAAATGGTCAACACCACCAGCGCCAACCGCATTCCTAACCTGCAAACCAATAAAGTGGATGTGGTGTTCTGTAACTTCACCCGCAATCTGGAACGCGCCAAAGAGATCGGCTTCACCAACCCGTATGTGGTGGCGAGTGAAGCGATGCTGGTGCGCAAAAATAGCGGCATTCAGTCCGCACACGATATGGGCGGCAAAACCATCGCCACGGTAAAAGGCTCTACTAACGGCGATGAAGTGCGCAATCTGGGCATCGACGTAAAAATCCAGGAGTACGACTCATCGCAAGCGGCCATCCTCGCGGTGAAACAGGGCCAGGCCGATGCGATGATCGAGGATAACAACTTCCTCGCCTATCAGGCCAAGCTTGACCCAACGTTAACCGTGACCAACGAAGCGCTGGTGCCGCTGGAATACAACGCCTTCGGCGTGAAACAGGGCGATCAGGTCTGGACCAACTACCTCAACGAATTCCTGTTTGAAATTAACGCCTCCGGCGAAAACGCCCAGCTGTATCAGAAATGGTTCGGCAACAAACCGCGTTACCCGCTGAATCCGCAATATTGATCCCCACGCGGCGCGGCAGCAGATGCTGCGCCGCCCGAAGGAGCAGAACCATGAGTTATCAATGGCTAACCCTGTGGCGCTACGCCGACACTTTTCTTGACGCCGCGTGGCTCACTTTGCAGGTGACGTTGCTGGCGTTTGCGCTGGCGGTGGCGCTCGGTTTGCTCTCGGCGCTGGCGAAAGCGTCGCCGCTGGCCCTGTTGCGCTGGATCAGTCACTGCTACGTTGAGTTCATTCGCAACACGCCGGTGCTGCTGCAGATCTTTATCATCTTCTTTGGTCTGCCATCGCTCGGCATCACCATGAGCGCCTTTACGGCGGGTGTGCTGGCGCTGGGGATTAACGTTGGTGCCTACCTGTCCGAAACCTTCCGCGCGGGGATTCAATCGGTGCCGAAAGGGCAGCTTGAAGCCGCGTGGGTGCTGGGCATTCCGCGTCGTCAGGTGTTTCTCACCGTGGTGCTGCCGCAAGCGGCGCGCGCGGTGTGGCCCGCCATTATCAACAACCTGATTCAACTGCTGCTCGGCACTTCTTTGCTGTCAGCGATTGCGCTGCCTGAGTTAACCGGCACCGCCACGGTGATCAACGCGCGTACGCTGCTGTATATCCAGACCTTTAGCGTGGTGGCCTTGGTGTATCTGGTGCTGAGCAACCTGTTCTCCTGGCTGGGCACGATTGCAGGACGGCGCATGTTCCACCCGCCGCTGGTGACCCCGATAAAAAAGTCCGCCTGGTGGTGGGCAAGAAAATGGCTGACTAATCCAGTGAAACGGGAGAACGCGCTATGAACGAGTTAATCATCAGTTCGTTACCGATTCTGCTGAAAGGGCTCGGTATCACGCTGCTGCTGTCGGTGGCTGCGATTATTGGCAGTACGCTGCTGGGCTTGCTGGCGGCGGTGTTGCGCACCAGCCGCTTGCCGGTTCTGAAGCAGATTGCGGTGATCTACACCGAGTTGTTCCGCGGCACGCCGGTGCTGATCACGCTGATGTTCATTTACTTCGGCGTGGCCTATTTCGGCTATGACATCAACCTGTTTGCCGCCGGTATTCTGGGTCTGAGCATCTATCAGGGCGCGTATATCGCCGAGGTGTTCCGCGCCGGTATCGAAGCGGTGCCGAAAGGCCAGTGGGAAGTATCATGGATTTTGGGCCTGTCCAAACGCCAGACTTTTATGAGCGTGATCCTGCCGCAAACGCGCGGCATCGTGCTGCCGCCGCTGGCGGGCCAGTATCTTTCCCTGATCAAAGATACCTCGATCGTCAGCATGATCGGCATGTCCGAACTGATGCATCAGGGCCAGGCAATTGTCGACCGCATCGGTCAACCGGTCATTGTTTACGGCCTGGTCGCCCTGCTCTACTTCGCTGTCTGCTTCCCGCTTTCCCGTTGGGTTCAACATCATCAAACCAGGAGCCAAATCTCATGAGCAAATCCGCCATTACCTTAAGCCGGATAACCAAATCGTTTGGCGCAACTCAGGTGCTGAAAGAGATCAGCCTTGATGTTTCACAGGGGGAAGTGCTGGTGCTGATTGGCGCGTCCGGATCCGGCAAAAGTACTGTATTGCGCATCATGAGCGGGCTGGAAGTGGCCGACGGCGGAGAAGTGTGGGTCAACGACGTGCCGCTGCATCAACGCAAACGCGCCAGTGAAATTTGCGGCCACGTTGGCATGGTATTTCAGCAGTTCAACCTGTTCCCGCACAAAACCGCGCTCGGCAACGTGACGCTGGCGCTGATCATAGCGCAAAAGCTGTCGGAGGCCGAAGCCACTAAACGCGGCATGGCGGCACTGACGCGTGTCGGACTCGCCGAGCGCGCGCATCACTATCCGGCGCAGCTTTCCGGTGGTCAGCAGCAGCGGGTGGCGATTGCCCGTGCGCTGGCGGTAGAACCGAAAATCATGTTCTTCGATGAAGCCACCTCAGCGCTGGATCCCGAATTGGTGGGCGAAGTGATGGAAGTGATGCGCAGCCTGGCGCGTGAAGGCATGACCATGGTGGTGGTGACGCATGAGATGGGCTTTGCGCGCAAAACCGCTGACCGCGTGGTGTTTATGGATCAGGGCGTAATTGCCGAACAAGGTTCGCCCGAGCAAATCTTCGTCAACCCGCAGAACCCGCGCACTCAGCAGTTCTTATCACGCGTACTTGAGCATTAACAGGAGGATCTATGTCGATTCGCTTTCCGCTGCAGGCGGATGGATTACTGGATGCGCAGCAAACCGCACCACGTTTTAAATCGGTCGCGGGTGCAGGTGATGCGCCGCTGGCTGTCGGCACCGCAGTACTCAGCAGCGATCAGGTGTTTTCGCCGCTGATGATCATGAAACAGTCGGCGCTGGAGAATAACCTGCGCCAGCTGGCGGACTTCTGCCGTGAAAACGGCGTGATGCTCGCCGCGCACGGGAAAACCTCGATGTCGCCCGCCATTCTGCGCCGCGCAATTACTGAAGGCGGCGCGTGGGGTTTGGGTGCCGCCACGCCCGCACAAGTACGTGCGCTGCGCCAGTTCGGCATCCGCAATGTGTTTCTCGCCAATCAGCTGGTCGATCCGGCGGGCATTCGCTGGATTGCGCAGTGGCAACAGCAACATCCCGATCACGGCTTCCTGTGCTATGTCGATTCGCTGCAAGGCGTGAAGCTGTTGGCGCAGAACCTCGGCGATAGCCAGATTTCGGTGCTGCTGGAGATGTCAGTCAGCGGTGGCCGCACCGGCTGTCGTTCTCAGCAGGACGCAGTAGCGATTGCCGAAGCGATCGCCGCCTGCCCCGCGCTGAAGCTGGTGGGCGTGGCCGGTTATGAAGGTGCGCTGGGTGCAAACCGTGATGAAAGCGGCATTCAACGCGTGAAGGATTACTGCCAGATGATGATCGCTACCGCTGAATTGCTGGCAGAAAAGCAGCTGTTCAGCAGCGATCACATTATCCTCAGCGCCGGTGGCGGTGCGTGGTTTGATGTGGTGACGGCGTGCTTCACCGCAGCACAACTGCCGTTGCCGATGACGCCACTGATCCGTTCCGGTGCTTATATGGCGCACGACAGCGGATTGTATGCGCGCATCGCGCCCTTTGCTCAGCCGGGTGCGACACATCATTTTGCCGCCGCGCTGGAGATTTGGGGCCGCGTATTATCGCGTCCAGAGCCGGGATTGGCGTTTGTGGATTTTGGCCGCCGCGATGTGCCGTTCGATCAGGACCTGCCGAATCCGCTGTGGATCCGCAACGCCGATGGCAGCGCACCACGCAAGGCGACGCATTTGCGTATCAGTGATGTGAACGATCAGCATGCTTATTTGTTATTGCCGGATGATGAGCCGCTGCAGGTGGGCGATTGGGTCGGCTGCGGTATTTCCCATCCTTGTACCGCTTTCGATAAATGGCGCTATCTGCCGCTGGTAGATGATGATTATTGCGTCACAGATTCACTGGAAACAGCGTTTTGATGGGTTTTTGAACGAGATTTTGTACCTGGTTTTGTAAGGTCGCCATTAATGGCGACCCTACGACAAACGGTGCGCATTGCTGCGCACCTTATACTTAACGCCAACCCAACTCCGGTGCAACGTGGGTCAAAATGCTCTCAATCACGTGCGCACAATAATCCACGCCTAACTGGTTCGGGATGGTCAGCAGCAGCGTATCCGCTTCAGCAATCCCTTCGTCCTGCGCCAGCTGTTTGATCAACTGATCCGGCTCGGCGGCGTAGCTGCGACCAAAGATGGCGCGGGTTTTCTCGTCGAGGAAACCCACCGAATCCTGATCCTGGCCACTGCGACCAAAGTAGGCGCGGTCGGTGTCGTTGGTCAGCGCAAAGATGCTGCGGCTCACCGAAACACGCGGCGTACGCTGATGGCCCGCCGCTTCCCATGCCTGACGATAGGCACGAATCTGCTTCGCCTGCTGCACGTGGAACGGCTCGCCGGTTTCATCATCTTTCAGGGTAGAGCTTTGCAGGTTCATGCCCTGCTGCGCTGCCCAGATGGATGTTGCGTTGGAACCAGAACCCCACCAGATACGCTCACGCAATCCAGCCGAGAACGGCTCCAGACGCAGCAAGCCCGGCGGATTCGGGAACATCGGCTGCGGATTCGGTTTCGCGAAACCTTCACCGCGAAGCACTTCCAGCAATTCCTCGGTATGACGACGGCCCATATCGGCATCGCTTTCGCCGTTCTGCGGATCAAAACCAAAGTAGCGATAGCCTTCGATCACTTGCTCTGGTGAGCCACGGCTCAGGCCGAGCTGCAGACGACCGTTAGAAATCAGATCCGCCGCGCCGGCATCTTCCGCCATGTACAACGGGTTTTCGTAACGCATATCGATCACGCCGGTACCAATTTCGATCTTTTTGGTACGCGCACCCACCGCCGCCAGGAGCGGGAACGGCGAGCTCAACTGACGCGCAAAGTGGTGCACGCGGAAGTAGGCACCATCGGCACCCAACTCTTCGGCCGCGACCGCTAAATCAATTGATTGCAGCAGGACGTCCTGCGCCGAACGGGTGGCAGATTGTGATGATGGGGTCCAGTGACCAAAGGATAAGAAGCCAATCTTTTTCATGCTGGAATTCTCCTCGTGAGCCACGCAGGCTCAAACGTTTTCAATGCAGCAAGGTTACGCCACAGACGAGGTGACTGATAGCCAATAGATTTCGCGCGCTTCATCAACTTTTTTGCATAAGTAAGAAAAAGAGATTCTTTGTGTTCATCACGGTGTTCAATCATCGTCAGAGGCCTAATCACTGTTCACAGGTTCGGCTTCTCCATGAGTAAAGGGACATCCGCCTATCTCAGCGCGCAACAGCGCGAGGTGGTGCATCAACTGGCACGCAGCTGGCTGTGGCGCAGCGAATTGCCGACGTGGCTATTGATGGTGGCGGTGTACGGCGGCTGGTTCGCCAGCGTTGTCTATTGGCAAACGCTGGGATTAACCTTGAGCACGCTGCTGCTGATCCTTTTTACCACCTGGTATATGTCGCTGCAGCACGAGATGATTCACGGCCACCCGACGCGTTTTCCCCGTTTCAATCAGCTGTTCGGTACGCTGCCGCTGGCGGTGTGGTATCCATATGGTTTATATCGCGATTCGCATCTGGCGCATCATCGCAATCACACGCTGACCGATCCCGATGAAGATCCGGAAACCTACTACCTTTCACCGCAGCGCTGGGCGCAACTCAAGCCGTGGCAGCAGCAGGTGATTCATCTGCGCAACACCTTTCCCGGTCGTTTGCTGATCGGCCCGCTGCTGGATATGGGTGCCACTCTCAAAACCTTGCTGCATGCCTTTATCCAACGCGATACATCGGCGATGACGATGTGGATCATTCATCTCAGCTTGCTGAGCGGGCTGTTTTACTGGATGACGCTGCACGGTTTCTCGCCGCTGTGGTTCGTGCTGGCGGTGAGTTATCCGGCGCTGATGCTGACCAAAGTGCGATCGTTCTACGAGCATCGCGCCGAAGAAGAACCGCTGGCGCGCTCGGTCAATAATGAAGCCGCGCTGCCGTGGCGCTTGCTGTTCCTCAATCTCAACTATCATTCTGTACATCACGATCTGCCCGGTTTGCCGTGGTACGGATTACGCAAAGTCTATTTGCTCTATCGCGATGGCTATCATCAGCGTAATCACGGTTTTCGCGTCGCCGGTTATGGCGAGTGGATAACCCGCTTCTGGCGCAAATCGGTCGAGGTTAATGCCCATCCGGGTACGCAAAAGGATGCACAGGATGCCCACGCTTTCGTTACCGATGTACGACATCAATCATCAGGCGACTATCGGCCTGACCTCAGCGCTAACGACGCTGCTGCAACAACGCGGCGTGCCAGCTGAAGTTAGCTGGCCGCAGGATTTGCTGCCGCACTGGCGCGATGAGCAACTGCTGCTGAGCCAAACCTGCGGTTATCCGCTGGTAGAACTGCTACCCGATGTGCAGCTGGTCGGCACCTTTCACTCCAGCGCGCAGGGCTGCGACGGCATGCGCTATCGCAGTTGGCTGGTGGCACGCCGCGAAGATGAGAACCTGACGCTCAGCGATTTCTGTGGTCGGCGCGCGGTGTGCAACAGCAACGATTCGCACTCCGGCTTTAACGCGCTGCGCTACGTGATTGCCTCGCTGGCGCAGAACGGGAAATTCTTCAGCGAAACGCGTTTCAGCGGCAGCCATCGTCAGTCGCTGACGGCGTTGCGGGCGGGCGATGCGGATGTCGCAGCGATTGATTGCATCACCTGGGCCCTGCTGCGCCGCAATTATCCAGAGGAACTGGCCGGGCTGGAGATCATCGGCGAAACGCCGCTGTGCGCCGCGCTGCCGCTAATTACGTCGGCCAAAACCGATGCGAAAACCCTTGAGAAACTGCGCTGTGCGTTGAGCGAACTGACCCGCGATAAGCGTTATCAGGATCTGCTGGCGGAGTGTTTGATCAGCGGGTTCAGCGTGAGCGATCGGGCGTTTTATGACGAAGTGCGGGAGTGGAAGGATCGCGCCGCCGCGCTCGGCGTGACAGCATTATAATCGTATGGTCGCCATTTATGGCGACCTTGCCAACATTACGCTACCTGCTCACGACTACGCTGCACCGCGAACTGGTTTGCCGGCTCGTCCAATCCCAGGTTCTCGCGCAGCGTCTCGCCTTCATACTCTTTGCGATAAATACCCCGCGCCTGCAACAGCGGAATCACCTGCGCCACGAAATCATCAAATGCGGTTGGCGTGCCGCCGCGCACGATAAAACCGTCGGTTGCGCCCTGCAGGAACCAGTTTGCCAGCCCTTCCGCTACCTGCTCCGCCGTACCCAGGAAACTCGGGCGCGGCGTGGCTTCTTCCAGCGCCGCCTGACGTAGCGTTAAGCCCCGTTCGCGGGCGTTCTGTTTGATCTTGTCGGTGGTGCTGCGGAAGCTGTTGCTGCCGAGTTCGCCAATATCCGGGAAAGGGGCATCCAGCGTATACTGACTGAAATCATGATGCTCGAAGTAGCGGCCAAGATACTCCAGCGCTTTATCGATGGTCACCAGTTCGGCGGTTTGCTGATAGCGGCGCTCGGCGTCTTCCTCGGTTTCACCAATAATCACGCTGATGCCCTGGAACACACGAATCTCATCGGCATCGCGCCCGCGTGCCACCAGTTGGCGGCGGACGTCTTCACGGAACTCGCGCGCCTGCTCGAGCGTTTCCTGGCGCGTATAAATGGCATCGGCGGCTTCGGCAGCGAAGGCTTTGCCCGCTTCCGAAGCACCCGCCTGAAACACAATCGGACGTCCCTGCGGCGAGCGACCGACGTTGAGCGGTCCCTGCACCGAGAAGTAGTGTCCTTGATGATTCAGCGTATGCAGCTTGTCGGCGGCGAAGAATTCCCCGCTCTGTTTATTGCGCACAAAGGCATCGCCTTCCCACGAATCCCACAGCCCTTTCACCACCTGCAAATATTCGCTGGCGACGCGATAGCGCTCGTCATGCTCGGGATGCGTGCTGCGCGAGAAATTTTTTGCCGAGCCTTCCAGCGGCGAGGTCACCACGTTCCAGCCAACGCGACCGCCGCTCAGATGGTCGAGGCTGGCGAACTGGCGCGCCACGGTAAACGGCTCGCTGTAGGAGGTTGAAAGCGTGGCGACCAGACCGATTTTTTTAGTCACCAGCGACAGCGCCGACAGCAAGGTGATCGGCTCAAAGCGGTTAAGAAAGTGCGGAATCGACTGCGGCGTGATGTACAAACCGTCAGCGACAAACAGGAAATCGATCTTCGCCTGCTCGGCTTTACGCGCCAAATCCAGCACGTAATCGATGTTAATGCTGGCATCCGCCACCGCATCGGGATGACGCCATGCCGACATGTTGCCGGATACGCCCTGAATAATCGCGCCCAGCCGCAGCTGGCGTTGTGTCTGACTCATTCTGCTCTCCTTAGTATGCGTTCGCGGGCTGCCAGTCGGGAATGACCGGCAGCGCCTGTAACAGCTTTTGCGTCCACGGATGCTGCGGCGCGGCGAACACCTGCTGCAGCGCCCCGCTCTCCACCACTTGCCCGTTCTGCATCACCAGCACGCGATCCGCCAGATGCTGTATCACGCCAAGATCGTGAGAGATAAACAGCAGTGCGGTGCCGTGTTCAGCCTGCATATCGGCCAGCAGATCCAGCACCTGCGCCTGTACCGAAACATCGAGCGCGCTGACCGGTTCATCGGCCACCAGCAGCGCCGGATTCGGCGCAAAGGCGCGCGCAATTGCCACGCGCTGGCGCTGACCGCCGGAAAGCTGTTGCGGATAACGCTGCAGGAAGCGGTCACCAAGCTGCACTTCATCGAGCAGCTGGCGCACGCGCTGACGCCGTGCATCGCCGTAAATTCCGGCGCTATCGAGGCTTTCGCCGATAATTTTTTCCACCGTGTAGCGCGGATCAAATGAGCTGAACGGGTCCTGCGCGATCAGCTGTAGCCGCGCACGCCGGGCGCGACGCGCTTTCTCCGGCAGACGATCCCAGCGCTCGCCTTCCAGTAGCAGCGTGCCGCTGTCCGGTTCGGTTAAGCCCATCACCACTTTCACCAGCGAGGTTTTACCGGAGCCGGATTCGCCAACCACGCCAAGCGTTTCCCCGGCGTGCAGCCTAAAGTTGATGTCGTTGAGCACCAGACGATCGCCGTAAGCTTTATGCAGACCGATCCCTTCCAGCAGCGGCGCGCTGCTGCGTGTCGGACGCGGCGGCAGCGGCGTCGGTTCTGCGGCGCTAAGGCGCAAACCGCGTGTGGCGGGCGTTGGCACCGCGCGCAGCAGGCGCTGCGTCCAGGCGTGCTGCGGACGATTGAGCAGCGGGCCGCTATTGCCCTGCTCCACCACTTCGCCATCGCGCATCACCAGCACGCGATCCGCCAGTTCCGCTACCACCGCCAAATCGTGACTGATCAGCAGCAGACCGTGGCCGTCGCGGCGGCGCTGCGCCAGCAGTTGCAGGATCTGGCGCTGAACCGTCATGTCCAGCGCGGTGGTCGGTTCATCGGCAATCAATAAAGTTGGCGTGCCGGCCAGCGCGGTAGCAATCAACGCACGCTGACGCTGGCCGCCCGAAAGTTGATGCGGATAACGTTCGAGGCGGCTTTCGGCATCGTGAATGCCCGCCGCCTTCAGCAGTTCGATGCTTTTATCCTGCAAATGGCCGCGATGACCGGCGGCGCTTAGCGCATCACTCAGCTGCTGACCAATGCGGCGCAGCGGATCGAGCGACACCAGCGCGTCCTGCAACACATAGCCAATGCGGCGACCGCGCAGCGCGTGCCAGTCGCTGCGGCTGGCGTGGCGCATATCGCGTCCATCGATGGTGAAACGGTCGGCGGTTAACACCGCGCCTTCCGGCAGCAGACCAAGCAGGCTGCGCGCGGTCAGGGTTTTGCCGGAACCGGATTCCCCGACCAGCGCCACCGATTCGCCCGCCGCGACTTGCAGGTTGAGGTTTTTCACCACCTGCTGCGGCCCGAAACGGATTGAGAGATTCTGGATATCAATAAATGGCTGGCTCATGCAGATCGTCCTTCAAAACGTGCCTGCCAGTAACGCCCGAGCGTATTCACCGCAATCACCGTCAGCGTAATAAACACGCCCGGCCACACGGCAATCCACCACGCGTTACGCAGATAGTTGCGTCCTTCCGCCAGCATCAGGCCCCATTCGGCGGTCGGCGGCTGCGGCCCCATGCCGAGAAAACTCAATCCGGCGGTGCCGATAATCGCGGTGCCGAGCCCCAGCGTGGCCAGCGCCGGCACCTGCGCAATGGCGTGCGGCAGGATGTGACGCGTGATCAGCGTGAAGCGCGACAGGCCAAAGGTGCGCGCCTGCTCAACGTAGCCGGAGGTCATTACGCTGTAGGTTTGTGCCCGCACCACGCGGGCAAAACGCGGCACCGACGCGACGCCGAGCGCGATAATCAGGTTGTTGGTGCCGGGCCCGGTAAAGGCGATCAGCATTAGCGCCAGCAGCAGATCGGGAAAGGCGGAAATCACATCTACCGCGCGGCTCAGCAGCTCATCCACCACGCCACGCGCTAGCGCCGCCACCAATCCCAGCAAGGTGCCAAATACCACCGCCAGCGCCATCGCCGCCACGCTGATCAAAAGCGAATAGCGGCTGCCGTAGATCACGCGCGTCAGCAGATCGCGTCCCAACTGGTCGGTGCCTAACCAATGTTGCGCCGACGGCGGCAGCTGCGCGTTAACCGGATCGGCCAGCAGCGGATCGCTGTGCGCCAGCCACTGCGGCGCGATCACCGCGATAGCCAATACAATGAGAAACAGAATCGCCGCCCACACCGCAGCAGGCAGCGCAACCGGAAGACGTTGCAGCGCGGCAATCATGATTTGCTCTCCCCGCGCAGACGCGGATCAATCCACAGCGACAGGATATCAACCAGGGTGCTCATCACCACGTAGATCAGCGCCGAGAGAATCGCCACCGCCAGCACCACCGGCAGATCCTGCGCCAGCACCGCATCGACGGTGAGTTTGCCGAGGCCGGGACGACCAAATACCTGTTCGGTGATCACCGCGCCACTCAGCAATCCGCCCACCAGCCAACCGGTCAAAGTCACCGCTGGCAACGCCGCATGACGCAACGCGTGGCGCAGACGAATAGTGGTTTCCCCCACGCCCCACGCGCGCAACGTCAGGGTGAATGGCGCATCCAGCGCGCGCTCCAGTTCACGGCGCAGCAGCTGCGCGATCACCGCGCCCTGCGCCAGACCAAGCGCTAGCGCCGGTAGCACCAGCGACGACAGCGAGCGATCGCCCGCCACCGGGAACCAGCGCAGCGTGAAGCTGAAAATAAACAGCAGCACGATGCCCATCCAGAAAGAGGGCGTGGACGCCAGCAGCAGTTCCACGCTGTTAGCCACGCGGCGACCAATGCGACGATGCGCGGTGCCGACGGCAATCACCAGCGCAAAGATGATGCTGACCAGCAGCGCCGCCAGCGTCAGTTTGATGGTGGGCCACAGCTGCGTGGCCAGCAGATGGCTGACTTCGGTGTTGAGCATGTAAGAACGGCCAAAATCGCCGTGCAGCACGCGCCACATATAGTGCAGATATTGCCACCACAGCGGTTCGTTCAGGCCCCATTCAGCGCGAATCGCTGCCTCAATAGCGGGTGTGCGCAGCTGCTCACCGATCAGCAGGCTGACGATATCGCCCGGCGCCAGATGCACGCCGAGAAAGGCCAGCGATACCGCCGCCCACAGCACCAGTACGCCGCCCAGCAGACGGCTGACGATGCGGCGCGTCAGGTCGCTGCGCCACACCGATGGCCGACGCGCGCGTGGCGTGCGGGTAACAATGCTTTCCAGACTCATCTTCGCCTCCTGATTAGTGGTCGCTGAGCCAGATGTCGTACGCGTTCTCCGGCATCTGTTTAAAACTGCGGAAACCGGCACCGTGCACGTAGCTGGCGGTGGCGATCTGGTCTTCGGGTTCATACAGCGGGATCGCCAGCGCCTGCTGTGGCAGCGCGTATTGCTGCAGCTGGCTGTAGAATTTACGGCGCTGATTGATATCCAGCGTCGCTGCCGCCTGGTCGAGCCATCCGTTGATTTGCGCGCTGTTGACGCGGCTGTAGTTAATCGGCCCGCCGGCTTTCACCGGGCGATAGTGGTTTTCAATATCGATGCCGTCGGTTTCAGTGTTCGAGTTAGCAATCGAGCCAAAATGGCCGGTGTTACGCACGTCGGTGTAGGTGCCGGAATCGACGTAGCGCAGTTTGAGGTCCACGCCGAGACGCTGGCGCGCCTGCGCCTGAACCGCCTGCAACAGCACATCGCGCTGATCGCGCACCGTTGCCTGCGCCTGAATCACCTCAATGCTCAAACGCTGGCCGTCTTTAATACGAAAACCGTCGCTGTCGCGCGTTTGCCAGCCCGCTTCATCCAGCAGCTGATTGGCGGCGGCGGGATTGTTACCGTACTGCCCTTCGAGATCGTTGTTGTAGAGCGGATCGACAGGCGAGGTAATACCCCACGCGCGGGTACGTTCACCGCGATACACCAACTTGAGTAGCGGATCGATGTCCAGCCCTTGCAGTAATGCCTGACGCACTTTCACATCCTGCGTCGGCCCGTATTCCACGTTGAGGAACAGCGAATACGGCGTGCCGGTATTCAGCGCATGCTGATAGGTAAAATCGGGGTTGTCTTTGAATTCACCCGCGTCATTGCCAGAGATGCCTTCAATCGCGTCCAACTGACCGGACAGCAGCGCGCCGGTGCGCACCGAGGATTCCGGCAGGAAGCGATAGGTGACGCGTTCCAGATATGCCGGGCCTTGATGCTTAGCGGTGGCGGGTGCCCAGTTGTAATTGGGATTGCGTACGAATGTCACCTGCTGGCCTTTCTCGTAGCTTTCGATAATAAATGGCCCGGTGCCCGCGATCTCTTTGCCACCGGCTTTCAGCTGCGGTGAGTTCCAGCTGGCCGGGGCCAGAATCTGCAATTTGGCGGCGAACGACAGGAACGGCGAATAGCCCTGCTTCAGCGTGATGGTAACGGTGTGATCGTCCGGCGTCGCCACGCTGGCAATGCGCGCGCCCAAGGCACAGATGCTGCTACCGGCGCAATACTTCGCATCCTGCACATGGCGGAAATTATCCGCCACCGCGTTGGCATCCAGCTTCTCGCCGTTGGAGAAGGTGACATCGCGACGCAGGCTAAAGCGATACGCTTTGCCGTCCGGGCTGACCTCATAACTTTCTGCCAGCCAGGGTACGAAACTGCCGTCGGTACGGCGCGCCAGCAGCGATTCCCACACGTTACGCAACGTCACTTCCGCCTTGGATTGCCCATTCAGCTGCGGGTTAAACGGTACAGGTTCAGTTTCGACGCCAAAGGTTAAGCTGCCACCGCTGCGCGGTTGCTCAGCGGCGAAAAGTGATGCGCTTCCCAGCAGGCAGATGGCACCCAGCGCGAGAGTGATTGAATTCGCTTTCATAAGATCCTTGGTGGTTGCAGGTGCTTTTTTAGTTGTTCAGGCGATTTTGGCGATGGGTTGATCGGCTGGCGGGTTGAATTCCTTTTTCAGAAACACCAGCGCTTCGCCTAATGGATTGGTACGGTGATGAAACGGTTGATAACCGCGACGCAGATAAAGCTCGCTCAGCCATGGATGCTTGATGGCGGTGGCGAGATAGACGCCCGGCGCTTTCAACGTCTCTTTCAGCAGGGTTTCTTCGGCGTAGGTAATGATGTCGCGGCCGTAGCCCTGCCCTTTGTAATCAGGGTCGACGGCGAACCAGTGGATAAACGGCAGCGACGAAGGCGCATGTTCATCCTGCTGCCACGGAAAACGCACCGTGACGGTCGCTACCGCGCGTTTCCATTTGCGCAGCACCAGCACGGTTTCCTGCTCGATGACGCGGCGAACCTGCTCGACGTTGCCCTGTGAAATGGTGAAATGCACATCCAGCGCCACCAGCGCGGCGTAGGCACGCTGTAATAACGCAAATATTTCTTCCGCATCGTCGGGTCTGGCAACTTCAATTAGCTGACTCATGGTGACCGTTTCCTTATTCAATCCTGCCGGAAGTATTAAAATCCGGCGGATTAAAGTAAACCGAGAATAACGGCAATCGATTTGTTGAATATGGGAAATGGTATTTTATTGCGAGGCAATAATGCCCACGGAAATAAAACCCTCGTAGGGTCGCCATTAATGGCGTAATGCTTGTCAGTTAAGCAAGCATTTTGCTTTGAACAGGTAGCGGGCTCTGACGCATCTGCTGCGTCACGGGCCGTTCTCGCGCCGCTTACGCGGTACCTTCGGCTTCAGCGTTGTGCCAAACGGACCGTTCGCGGATCGGCCGTCCTGGCCGGCCCCGAACTGCCTCACGCATCCCTGCGTGAGGCTCCTGGCCCAACGTAAAAGCCTCAGCGCTGCGGATAGCCCTTTTGCCGCAGCAGACGCGCCAGCGCCTTTAGCAAATGTGCCCTTTTCAAAAACACGCACAGAAGGTTCGGAGCAGGCCGGGGCCACTTTTGGGCAGGCAATCCGCAGCGCTGAACGAAGCGAGGAAGCCAGGAGAGCCCGCAGGACGCGGGCGAAAGGCGGTGCCGGGACAGGACGTCCCGTCTCAGCCGGTCCGTCAGGCAGACGAGCGAAGTGAAGGTACCGCGCTAGCGGCGCGAGGACCGCCGGACCAAAAGTGGTCCCGGTCTGCGCACTCGTCGTTGGCTTAACTGACAAGCATTACGCCATTTATGGCGACCCTACGGTGACGGAACGGGCGATATTACGGTTTAGTTACCCACACATCGTAAACGCTTTCTGGCATCTGCTTATAGCTGCGGAAACCGTAGCCGTGCACGTAGCTGGCGGTGGCTAACTGATCTTCCGGTTCATACAGCGGCACTGCCAGCGCGAGTTGCGGTAGCGCGACCTGCTGCAGTTGGCTGTAGAAATCGCGGCGCTGCTTGAGATCCAGCGTGCTGGCGGCTTTATCCAGCAAGCCATTGATCCTCTGATCGTTGACGCGGCTGTAGTTAATTGCGCCGCCCTGAGCGATCGGACGATAGTGGTTTTCGATATCCACACCATCGGTTGGCGTGTTGGAGTTGGCGATAGTGCCAAACTTTCCGCTTTTACGCACATCCGCATACGTACCCGAATCCACGTAGTTCAGCTTGAGATCGACGCCAAGACGCTGACGCGCCTGCGCCTGAATTGCCTGCAGCAGCACATCGCGCTGATCGCGCACCGTCGCCTGCGCCTGAATCAACTCAATGCGCAGACGCTGGCCCTCTTTAGTGCGGAAACCTTCGCCATCACGGGTTTTCCAGCCGGCTTCATCCAGCAGCTTGTTGGCCGCATCAGGATTGTTGCCGTATTTGCCCTCCAGCTCTTTGTTGTAAAGCGGATCGATGGGCGACGTGATGCCCCACGCGCGGGTACGCTCGCCGCGATACACCGACTTCAGCAGCGGATCGATATCCAGTCCTTGCAGTAACGCCTGGCGCACTTTCACATCCTGCGTCGGGCCATATTCCACGTTAAGAAACAGCGAATACGGCGTGCCGGTATTCAGCGCATGCTGATAGGTAAAGTCGGGATTGTCTTTGAATTCACCGGCATCGTTACCCGAAATGCCTTCAATCGCATCAACCTGACCAGACAGCAGCGCGCCGGTGCGCACTGAGGATTCCGGCAGGAAGCGATAGGTCACGCGATCGAGATATGCCGGTCCCTGATGCTTCGCGGTGGCCGGTGCCCAGTTGTATTTCGGGTTTTTAACGTAGGTCACCTGCTGGCCTTTCTCATAGCTTTCGAGAATAAACGGCCCGGTGCCCGCCAGATCTTTGCCGCCCGATTTCAGCTGCGGTGATTTCCAGCTGGCCGGTGCCAGAATCTGTAAGCCCGCTGCGAAGGACAGGAACGGTGAATAAACCTCTTTCAGGGTGATCACCACAGTATGATCGTCCGGCGTTTCAATCTTCTCGATGTGCGAACCCATCAGGCACAAACTGGTGCCGGCGCAATATTGCGCGACCTGAGTTTGACGGAAGTTATCAGCTACCGCGTTGGCATCGAATTTCTCGCCGTTGGAGAAGGTGACGTCCTGACGCAGATTAAAGCGGATCACTTTGCCATCCTGGCTGGCCTCATAACTTTGCGCCAGCCACGGCACAAAACTGCCGTCCGGACGCCGCGCCAGCAGCGATTCCCAGAAGTTACGCAGCGTGATTTCCGCTTTATCCTGACCATTAAGCTGCGGGTTAAAAGTGGTCGGTTCGGTTTCAACACCCACCGTTAAGCTGCCACCGCTAACCGGTTGATCGGCGGCCACGGCGTTAATCGCGCTTCCCAGCAGGCTAAAACCTAATGCCAAAGCTATTGAAGTTAATTTCATATTGTCCTTGGTGATTGCAGGTAAATATTATGTATGACCTTAATCTGGCCTGTATTAATTCCCGCTGAATTATTAAAACCCGGACAAATAAATGTAAAACGACAATAGTGGCAATCGATTTGTTGAATTTGGCAATTCACGAATAAGCGAAAAAACAGATTATCGTGACAAGCTTGCCGGTAGCGGAGGCACGCCGGATAACCCGCGTAACCCGTACTCAACCATGGCCATATAGACCGCAAAATAATCCAGCGCCATTTGCATAAAGGAGAGATGCAAAATGAGTGTATTGCTGGCTTTATCCAGCGTCAGCAACCCCGCCGCTTCGGCGTCCTGCAGGCAGCGTTTGATGTGCGAACGCGATACCCCACATTTCAGTGACGCTTTCAGGTAGTTGTACTCAATAACGGTGGTTTTTTGTTGCAAACTTTCGATGTAAAGATCCATCAGCAGCATATGCCCGGCATCCCTGAAAATGAAGGCTTTACTCTCTGGCACCATATCGAATAAGTAGACATGCTTGAGGGTAATTTCAGCGTATTTTTGGAAGTATTCGGCATGGAAGTTTTCCATTTTCAGGCATGCCGAAACGTCGAAATCTCCATACAACATGCCATACGGGATCATCATGGTATTAATTAAGGCGCGGGTTTCATCCAGCGCTTTGCTGGTCACCGTGTAGGTTAACTTGCGTTTATCCAGCGCGTCCTTTTTAACTTCCATACGCCCGCCTACCCGAATAAACAGCAGAAAGGAGTCAATAGTGTTGTCGCTAATCAGGCCGGTTTTCTTACAAAAGTCTTTTACATCACGCAGCGTTGGGTTTGCTGAAGTGAAGGCGTACGCCATGATGGCCGAGCCAATAATAAAGCGATTGGCTTTAAAAATGACTTTAAAATAGAGCGGCTTAGTCAGATACAGTCTAAACAACAGCTTGTAATGCTTCTGCATAACTGACGAGATGTTTTTATTTGACTTAATCTCTGCTGCGCGATGATAAATTAATGCTGTGAGTTGCTGTTTGCTTTTCATATTGCTGTGTGGTGTGCCTGGTTATCAATTATAAAATTTTTTAAAAATCACCCTCATGCTCCTGGATTTATTTAAATCCTGTTGAGAGGCGGTTGATGATGCTTTATGGAGGTATTATTTCTGAGGTTAATATTTTAAGATTAACATGGGTCTTTTTGCCCTTCTGTGCACGATCTTACCATCAATGGACTATTTTATGTAAAGCTTGATTTATTCTGAGCTGACATGCCCGTTTCTAAGCCTGAAAATTGATCTTTGTTTTTACAATTATTTCATTAAGTTAGGTCGCGATATTTCCTCAAGTATTCCCTTTGTAGCACGGCTTAAAAAAATTAACCACAAAAATGGACAGTGACTTAACAAAGCCCCTATGAGAACTTTCTTAACGCACGGTTATTCCACTTGGTTAAGTGAGACTGGTTTATAGCCAAGCCGATTCATACAGGGAATATCCGACAGATTTTTGATGGAATTTATAAGGATTTATCATGGACGACTCACCGCATAAGACACTGCGTCACGGCCTTTCAATGGCTATTTTAAGCCATAACACTCTGGTGAAAAAACTCGCTTACCCACTGATTATAATGTGTTTTATTTCCATGCCAGCGGCATGGGCGAATATGAGTGTCTATCCGATGGAAGTCACCCTAAATAATCAGGGTGCGGCACAGGTGCAGACATTATCGCAAAGCGGTGAAGCGCAGTTTATTCGCGTCAGCATCAAGAGAATTGAGCGCCCTGCAACACCGTTTGAAAAAGAAATATTGGTTGAAGATGCCGTTTCGCCATCGCTTATCGCCACCCCGGATAAATTCGCGCTGGCTTCCGGTTCACAACGCATTATTCGGCTGATTTCATTACAACCGCCAGAAAAAGAAACTGCCTGGCGCGTTTACTTCGAGGCCGTGGCTGCCCCGGATGAATTGAAAGATAAATCGCCGCAGAATAATAACATCAGCAACCAGGTCGGCATCAATTTAGTCTGGGGCGTGCTGGTACATATTCCGCCGCGTAATGCCAGATTATCGCTCACGCAATCAGCATCAGGCGAAGTCAAAAACGCTGGCACGGTTCGCGTAGTGATTCGTGAGGTCGCGGTTTGCTCAAAACAACATAGCAGCAGCAGCTGTCAGTGGAAAAAAGAACACGCCACGGTTTATCCGGATGAGACATTGCGTTTTAAAGCCTGGAGTTCGGCAGAATTAGCGGCTGCTCAGGAAGTCAGAATAAAACATGTTGATCTCAATACGCGGAATATCGCCGAGTACGTTATCGGACACTGATCAACACGTATTAAAGGAATAACAACCTGTTTGTTATAAAGCAGTTCATTACCCATGAGACGGTCATTTACGGCCAGTACAAGGATTTTCACGGAGCTACAAATGCAAAAATTAATCAAACCACTAGTCATCGCTGCTGCGTTAACGGCTGTATTTAATGCACAGGCGGTACAGAAAGATATTACGGTGAATGCGAATGTTGATTCGACGGTGGATATGACGCAGGCGGACGGAACCGCATTACCCGGCACCATTAATATGCAATATATTCCGGGCCGTGGTTTGTCTACCTATTCACTGGACACCAAAATCTGGTCAAACTCGCAAACCGCCAATATTAACGTTGCGCTGGTGAGCGCTGCGCAGCTTAACAATACCGTTACCGGTACAGCGGTACCTTTGACCGTCACGCTGGGCGCGGATTTAAAACCGATCACCACCACCAACACGGCGCTGACTTACGCCTCGCTGTTCCCGGCGGGCACCGCCAATGGTTCGTCAGTATTGCCACTGAAAATCTCGCAGACCACGCAAGGCGTGCTGGCAACCGGCACCTATTCCGGCGTGATTAGCCTGTTGATTACTCAGGCCACCACGCAGAGCTAATTTGTCGGCATTGACTGATCAATTATTTCGGGGGGCCGCTCGCCCCCCTTATTATTCTTTTTCAGCAGGATGCTGTAATGAAGGTCAATATTCGCGTCGTTTTAATCGCCTCTTTCATTACCCTGATCCCCTCTCTTGCACCCCGGGCGGCCACGCAGGTTCCGCCTGGTTTCGAATCGCTGGTCACCGGCCAGACGCTGTGGGTCAACCTTTCTGTTTACGGGCAATCGCTCGGCTTGTTTGAAGCTTCTGTTTCGCTGGATAGCGTCAGGTTCTTGAAACCGCATCAGGTTGCGCGGGCGGTGATGCAGCATTATCAAAAGGATCCGCAGCAGGAAAAGCGCTTAGACCATCTCATCAGTAAACCTTTGGCACGCAACGGTAATAAGGCATGCAGCAGCAACGGCGGCGCAGCGGGCTGTGACTATCTGGAGACCGATTCCCTCGCGCTGATCTATGACGAAAATAATGCCAGAGTGGCGCTGTTTCTCGGCCCGGAATTTGTGCCGCTTGCGGCTGACAATTCATCGCCCTATTACCAGCAGACCGCCGAAACGGAAGCGGCGTTTATTCATCAGCAGAATATTAACTTCGTCACCAACCGCGATGACCAGACGTTATCGCTGCAGGGGGCGGGCGCGCTCGGATTGACTGAAAACAGCTATGCCGGTATCGACTGGGACTATCTGGCGCAAAAATACCGGCAGCAAAGTCATCAGGAAGTGCGTTTTAACAACGTGTTTCTGCGCCGCGATCTCGGCAAACGCTATTATGTGCAGGCCGGACGCATGGATTCGCGCGATATCTTCAGCAACGCCGGCGGCAACATTACCTTAAGCCAACTGCCGCTCAGCACCATCGAAGGTGCGCGCGTAGGTTCGACGCTCGCCTGGATGAACCGCGCACAGGCGGCGCAAGGCACGCCGGTCACTGTCTTTATTACGCGCCCGTCGCGTATTGATGCTTATCGCGGGCAGCAACTGCTTGGCACCTTTTACCTGAATGCCGGCACGCAAAATCTTGATACCAGCGCCTTTCCCAATGGTAGCTACAGCGTGACGCTACGTATCTATGAAGATAATCAGTTGTCGCGTACCCAACAGGTTCCTTTTAGCCGCACCGGTAATGCCACCAGCCAGAACATTGAATGGTTTGTGCAAGGCGGCTCCATTCCCGATCGCGAGATGCAGGGCAACGGCGCTGCGTCGCAATCGGGTGCCGATCGCCGTGTGATGCAGGCGGGCATCAAAGTGCCTGTGATGCAAGACGCTGCGCTGACCGGCGGTGTCGCCGTGACCAACCGCAACCGCTTTATTGAAAGCGCGCTCGACTGGAGCCACGGATTTGATAATCCGCTGCTCGACGGCATCCTCACTACCCGCTTTAGCTACCTGAAAGGCAGCGAAGGCTCGCGCGGCAATATCCAGCAGGTCGCTTATAACGACGGATTTTCTCTCAGTTTCTACCGCAGCGCCCTGTATGCGCAGGATTGCTACAGCAACAACGGTGGGCAATACGGTTTTAGCGGGTGCTACCAGAGCAGCAGCCTGATGTTCAGCGTGCCGGTGAAAAGCTGGTATCTGAATGCTGGTTACAGCGCAAGCAAGAATGAAGGCCGCAATGTGCTGCCCGTTCAACTGGATGATAACGCGGTGGTGCCTCTGTGGGCGCGCCGCAATCTCTACAGCAAAACGCAGACCACCACATGGCAGGCTGGCCTTGGGCGCGGCTTCAGCGTCAACGGACTCAATATTAATACCAGCGCCAACCTCTTTACCCGCACCAGCAGCAGCGGAACTCAGCGCGATAACGGTGGCTTCCTCTCCGTCTCACTCTCGCGCGTCAGCACGCCAACCATCGATTCACGTTCGAGCTACAGTTCGCTCGGCATGACCTACCAAACCGATCGCCACAACAAGGATCAGGTTGGCTATAACGTGGCGCAAAACTGGTATTTCGATGCGCAGAATCAGCAGGAGATCGGCGTGAACCTCAACGGTAATCAGGAAAATACTCTGAATGCTTCCGTTTACGGCAAAACTGCGGGCGAATACGGCAGCGGCAGCCTGGCATTCAGCTCTGCGTCGTCCAGTTCATCCACTCAGCGCTTTAGCAGCAGCGGCAGCTACAACTCCTCATTGGCGGTAGCGCGTTCCGGCCTCTATTGGGGCAAATGGGGCAACGGCCTGCCCGGGGCGGCGGTGGGCGTGCATGTGGCAAGCAGCGATGAAAGCCGCGACACACGCGTGGATGTTTCCGTTGATGGCGCGGGCAGCGCCAGCCTGCACGGCACCGGCCGCACGTTATTCAGCGTACCGGCTTATACCCAGAGCGCGATCAGCATCAACGATTCCATCGAATCCACCGACGGGATGCGCAGCGAAATTACTCAAGGTGCCGGACGACGCACGCTGTTCATCGCGCCGGGTCGCATGCTGGTCAGCAAGGTGAATATTGTTTCGCGCTACACCTGGCTCGGCAGGCTGATGATCAATCCACAGCGTCCACTGGAAGGTGCCACGCCGCTGAATGTCGCCAGCTGGTCCGGTTTAGGCCAGGGCGGATTCAGCGCTGAGACCGATCACCGCATAAAAAATCTTTACATGGTGCGCGGCATGCAGATGTACCGCTGTGAAATTAAGGTGAAAAGCATCCATGACGTGGTGCGTTACGTCGGCGACAGCGACTGCAAACCTATCGAACTGGCTTCAGTGCCGCAGGATGTGCAGCAACGAGCAAAAATGCTGATTGTCACCCGCCAGGCAGATGAGGTTCCGCTGGCACGTACTGCGCCTTCTGCGTCGCAACAACAATAGGAAGTTTGGATGAAAAGTAAATTGCTTAGCGCGCTGACGCTATTAGGGATGTTGGCGGCCATGCAGGTGCAGGCCGCCATGCTGACGCCTTCTGGGCGCAATACCAGCGTTGCCGTAACATTTGACCGTATGTCAGTGCCGGCGCAATTGCCGATCTGGACCAATGAAAATGGCGGTTACGATACCAATGACGCGCCAAAATGGGGCCGCAACACGCTGGTTTGCCAATCGCGCACCAGCAATCAATATGGTGCCTGCCTGACATTACCTGTCTGGCTGGAAGCGTCTCCGTCACCCTATCCCGTGCCGCTGTTGTTCACCGAAAGCAGCACCAAACAGACGTTGGTACTGAATGTCTATCTCACCAAAAGGCGATCGCTGAATAATGTGGTGGTGGCAACCAATCTGGTGCCGATGAATGCCTTTGGCGGTGCCGTCACGCCGCGTGGCGATGGCACCGATTATTCGGCCTATCTTCCCTCCTCCGAGCTGAGTAAATTCCCGTCGGCGGGCACCTGGAGCGCGACGTTGAAAATGTCGCTGATGCAGTGGCCAGTCACATCCTGCACCGGAAATTCGCAGAACGTGAATGTGGGGTGTACCAATGTGACGAAAATGGGTGACTGGATCGCCACCATGACCTTCAAGGTGACCGACTACGGTAATCAGCAAATCTATCTGCCGGAGTTTGGCAATGCGGCCGCCAGCGTTGACCTTGGTTTAAAAACCTTCCCCGGCGCGCGCGCCACCACCACCGTCAGCGGCAGTCGTTCGCTGGATATGTGCCTGTATGACGGCAATAATTCTGACAGCAACCGGGTGAGCCTGTTGTTTCAGGACGAAGGTGCAGCCGCGCCCGGCCGAGCAACGGGGTTGTTTTCGCTATATCGCACAGGCGCGGATAAAACTCTGGCGCAAAATCGCCTCGATTATGCGATTGAAGTAATCAACCCGCTGACCAAAGCGCGTCAGGTGGTTGAGAACGGCAGTGAGATTATCTGGAGTGGCACCAACAGAGGTGTGTTGCGACGGGTGGTGTTGCCGGGCCAGAGTAATTCGGTGCTGTGCGTTCCCGCGCCGATGCAGCTTATTACGCCAGCCTTCATCCTGTCGTCAAAAACAGCGGGCCGTTATCAGGGCACGCTGAGGATTATTTATACCCCGACGACGCAATAATGGTGCGGGCGATGATGACATTTTCCGATGTTTTGTATGATGGGCATGTATGGGAATAAGGTCGCCATGAATGGCGACCCTACGGGGTGATTTAAAAATTATTGGTGAAACGCTGATAGAGATGCAGGCTGTTTTTCAAATTAAGTTTTTTAAAGATCTTATTCTGATGGCTGTAGAGTGTTTTTTTATTTATACCGGTTATCTTCGCCACGCCTTCAATCGATTCGTAAGTGAATAAACATCGCAGGAAATTAAACTCCTTTCTGGTTAAATGATTGTTGACTGCGGGAGCAGCCAACAGCTGGTCGCTTTTGAGCTGGCACAGCATCATTGCCAGCTTAGTACTAATGGTACCGGTTAAAGATTTTTTATCGATAAAACAATCGGCTGCGATGGCATGACTGCTGTAGTTAATCTTGTTTTTCACTGAATCCGAAAAGAAAATCAGCGTCGCGTTCAAGGTGATTTTCAGTCTGGTCAGATAATCTATCTGAGCCAGCGCCGTGCGGAAGTTTTCTGGCAGATCAAAAATAATGATTGGTGAAAGAGTGGCGGTTTTTTCCCTGTCACGCATCAGCGTCTTCATTTCTCGAAGCGTATTACAGCAAGTGATACTTGAATGTTCCAGCAGCGCAATTAAGCCCTGCTGGTGATAGCAAGACTGATCCAGATAAATGACATCCATGATTAATTTCCGATAAATATCCCTGATTCTGCGAATACTATCGGCTTCCTGGCGGAAATTAACTGTCCATTTTTGGTGCTAAATGACTCACGCGGTCGACAGGTCGATTTAAAAGTTGACCGGGCAAGAAGTGTTACCTCTGTGCCCGGTCTGATTTCACACTAAAGCTTAGGCGCGTGCGGCGATGATGCTTTCAGCCACGTTGCGGGGTGCTTCCGCATAATGCGCAAACTCCATGCTGTAGGTTGCGCGGCCTTGCGACATCGATCGCAGCGTGGTGGCGTAGCCAAACATCTCGGACAACGGCACTTCGGCGCGAATAATGCGTGCGCCAAAGCGTTCATCCATGCCCTGCAGCGTACCGCGCCGCGCCGACAAATCGCCCATCACGCCACCGGCATACTCTTCCGGCGTTTCCACTTCCACCTGCATTAGCGGTTCGAGGATCACCGGATCGGCCCGTTTCGCGGCGGCTTTGAAGCCAAAGATCGCTGCCATACGGAACGCCATTTCCGACGAATCGACATCGTGGTACGAACCAAACGTCAGCGTGGCTTTGATGTCCACCACCGGATAACCGGCCAGCACGCCGCTGTTGAGCGCTTCACGAATCCCCTTCTCTACCGAAGGAATGAACTCGCGCGGCACCACGCCGCCTTTAGTGGCATCTTCAAAGGCAAATCCGGCACCCGCCTGCTGCGGTTCCAGCGTCAGCACCACATGGCCGTATTGACCTTTACCGCCCGACTGGCGCACAAACTTGCCTTCCACGTCACGCACCGTTTTGCGGATGGTTTCGCGATAGGTCACCTGTGGCCGACCGATGTTGGCTTCCACGCCAAACTCGCGCTTCATGCGATCCACGATAATCTCCAGATGCAGTTCGCCCATGCCGGAAATAATCGTCTGGCCCGATTCCTCATCGGTGTGCAGACGGAATGACGGATCTTCGGCCGCCAGCCGCTGCAGCGCCAGGCCCATTTTCTCCTGATCGCTCTTGGTTTTCGGCTCAATCGACAGCGAAATCACCGGATCGGGAAACTCCATGCGCTCCAGCGTGATCACCGCATTAGGATCACAAAGCGTTTCGCCGGTGGTGACCTCTTTCAACCCCACGCAGGCGGCGATATCGCCGGCACGAATCTCATCGATTTCGATACGGTCATTGGCCTGCATCTGAACGATGCGACCGATGCGCTCTTTGCGCCCTTTCACCGCGTTCCACACGCTGTCACCTTTGCGCAGCACGCCGGAGTAGACGCGCACGAAAGTCAGCTGTCCGACGTAGGGATCGCTCATCAGTTTGAACGCCAGCGCCGAGAACGGCTCGCTGTCATCCGCATGACGTTCGTCGTGTTCGCCCTGCTCATTGACGCCGCTCACCGCCGGTACGTCGAGCGGCGAAGGCATCAGTTCAATCACCGCGTCGAGCATGCGCTGCACGCCTTTGTTTTTGAACGCGCTGCCGCACAGCATCGGCTGGATTTCACCGAGCAACGTGCGCTGACGCAATCCGGCAATCACCTCGTCTTCACTGAGATCGCCCTGCTCCAGATAGCGATCCATCAGCGCTTCGCTGGCTTCGGCCGCTGCTGCCACCATGTTCTCACGCCACTCGGCGGCAAGTGCCTGTAGCTCAGCAGGAATTGGCGCATAGCTGAAGCTCATGCCCTGGCTGGCGTCGTCCCAGTAAATGGCGCGCATTTTGTTGAGATCGACCACGCCGCTGAAGTGCTCTTCCGCGCCGATAGGAATGACGATAGGCACCGGATTGGCGTGCAGACGGTCTTTCATCATCTGCACCACGCGGAAGAAGTCCGCGCCCTGACGATCCATTTTGTTGACGAAGGCGATGCGCGGCACATGATATTTGTTGGCCTGGCGCCACACGGTTTCTGACTGCGGCTGCACGCCGCCAACCGCGTCATACACCATCACCGCGCCATCGAGCACGCGCATTGAGCGCTCAACCTCAATGGTGAAATCGACGTGTCCGGGCGTATCAATGATATTGATGCGGTGCGGCGTAAAGCTGCCGTCCATGCCCGGCCAGAAGCAGCTCACCGCCGCCGAGGTAATGGTGATCCCACGCTCCTGCTCCTGCGCCATCCAGTCGGTGGTTGCCGCGCCATCGTGCACTTCACCTAACTTGTGGCTCATTCCGGTGTAAAACAGGATGCGCTCAGTGGTGGTGGTTTTACCGGCATCGATGTGCGCGGAGATGCCGATGTTGCGATAACGTTCGATGGGGAGGGTTCGGGGCATGATGCGTCCTTAGTCATTCGACTCGTTCTGCGGCGCGCACCATTGCCCACCGCTGCGCAACAGCCTAAACCTATTGTACGAGTAAATACGAACAGTTTGAGCCTTTTTTAAACATCGTTAAAATCTTGTATCTGATTCAGCATTAACGGGCTGGAAAGCCGTCGCCGGTCACTTTAAGGTAAGGCTTTCACTCTCAACGGGAAAATTGACCATGCGTATTCTGGTAGTCGGCGCCGGCGCCACCGGCGGCTATTTCGGTGCGCGTCTGACGCAAGCAGGACGTGATGTGACTTTTCTGGTGCGCGAGCGCCGCTTTCAGCAGTTGCAGCAAACCGGTCTGGTGCTGAAAACGCCCACCGGCAGCGAAGTGATTCAGCCGCAGCTGGCGCAGGCCGGCTCGCTTTCGGGGCATTTTGACCTGATTATTTTGACGGTGAAAAGCTTCGCGCTGGATCAGGCGATGACCGACATCGCGCCCGCTGTCGGTCCGGACACGCTGATCATGCCGATCCTCAACGGCATGCGACATATCGATACGCTGCGCGCGCGCTTTGGCGACAAGGTGATTGGCGGCTTGTGCAAAATCAACGTCACGCTGGGTGAAAACGGCGAAGTGCTGCAGATGACGCCGCTGCATATCCTCTATTACGGCGCGCTGGACGGTCACAACGATGCGCGTTTGCAGCGCGTGGATGAAGCGCTGCGTGCGGCGCAGTTTGATACGGTGTTTGCCGATAACATCATCAGCGAGCTGTGGGAAAAATGGTTGCTGCTCAGCACCTTGGGTGCGGTGTGTTGTCTCGCGCGCGGTAATACGCAACAGGTGCTTACGTCACAAGGCGGCGAAGCGCTGCTGCAAACTGTTTTTGGTGAAGTGTTGTCGGTACTGAGCGCGGAAGGTTATCAGCAGCGCCCGGCGGTGACGGCGAAGATTTTTGAGACGCTGAACAATCCCCAAGCGGCGATGACCTCGTCGATGTATCGCGATTTAACTCAGGGCTTTGAGATTGAGGCCGATCAGGTGATTGGCGATCTGCTGGTGCGCGGCGCACGCAGCGGCGTGGTGACGCCGTTGCTGAACGCGGTGTATGTCAATTTGCAGGTGTATGTGCAGGGTCGATAAAAAACGGGTCGCCAGGGATGGCGACCAAAATCTCATAACCGTGACTGCACGCCTGGCAACTGCTTCAGGCGTTGCCAGCCAGCTTCCACCGCTTCTGGCACCTCGACGTGGCCGAGGAAACCTTTGCCGCGCGGGCCGTAGCCATTTTCATCGTCACGCAAGCGCTGGATTTCACCCATCAGCAGCGACAGAAAACGCTCCATCGACCACAATCCCTGCGGCGGCGCACCGATGATGCGCAGCATGCCCGCGTCCATCATCACCTGCGGCACAAATACCGGCCAGCTGATAAATTCCGGTGCATCCGCACGATCGCGCCATTGATAGCGGAAGGTTTCCCAGGTGCGACGCTGCATCAGCGGATCCTGCACCAGCAATACGCGCTGCGGCTGCCAGCTGTGCTCATCCAGCAACTTCTGGCTGAAGGCGGCGTTTTCCCCGCAGTTGCGTGAGACGGTTTCCAGCAACAGCAGATCGTCCGGCAGCGCGGCAAAGAGGCGGGCAACGTCGCCTAACAATTCGGCTTCGCTTTTGTCTTTACTATCAATTTGGCGATACAGCGGATGCGCCGCGAGCATCTCCACCAGCAGCGGCGTTGAGTGGCCAATGCCGCCGCTGATCAACAACGGCAGCTGATACTTTTTCGCCACGGCAATCACCGCTTCCACGTTCGGCAACACCGCGTGACCAGCGAGAATGGCTAAATCGATGTCGAGCGTGCCATCTTGTGGCATCTGATCCAGCGCCAGCCAGGCCGCCAAGGTATTGATATCCTGAATCTGATGGTTATTGAGTTGCATCCGGTTCTCCTCTTTTTACCTTTGGCAGTGTAGCGGCTTAAGTGCGTGTCGGCAGGGAAAAATTTGCTACACTCGCAGCTTAATCTTCAGGAGAGATTCATGACTGCGCGCTCCGTAACCCTCGACGATGTTGCTCATCTGGCTGGGGTTTCTTATCAAACCGTTTCCCGCGTCCTCAACCATTCCGAGCAGGTTTCGCCGCGCACCCGCGCCAAAGTAGAAGCCGCAATGCAGCAGCTCAACTATGTGCCGAATCGTGTGGCGCAACAGTTAGCAGGGAAAAACACCCGCACGCTGGGACTTGCCACCAGTGATTTAGCCTTAATGGCGCCCGCCCAGATCGCTTCGGCGATTCAGCAACGTGCGGCAGCGCAGGGTTATCATCTGGTGATCGCCATGGCGAATCCCGACAGCGCGCCGCAGGACACCGTGAATGAACTGCTGGCGCAGCGCGTCGATGCGCTGCTGATCAACCTGCCGCTGGATGCCGCGCAGGCCGCGCAGATTCAACAACAGTGCGACAACAAACCGGTGCTGTTTCTCGACGTGGAGCGCAGCGCTGAAGTGGCGCAATGCCAGTATCAAAGCGAATCCGGTGCGCAGCAGGCGGTTGATCATCTGGTGGCGCTCGGCCATCGTCAGATTGGCGTGTTAAATGGCCCGGCAAGTTCTGCATCGGCGCGCGCGCGTTTCGCTGCGTGGCAGCAAGCGCTGGCCGCGCATCAACTCACGCCATTCTGCGTGCTGAGCGGTGACTGGAGCGCGGCATCGGGCTATCAGGCGCTGCTGGCGCAGTTACCTGACCGTCTGCCGCAGGCGCTGCTGGTGGCTAACGATCAGATGGCGCTCGGCGCGATGCGCGCGCTGCATCAGCATGGCGTGAGGATCCCAGCGGAGATTTCGCTGATTGGTTATGACGATACAGCGGAAAGCGCGTGGTATCAGCCGCCGTTAACTACCGTGCGTCAGGATCTGCAGCAGTTGGGCGTGGTGAGCGTTGATCGCTTGCTGGCTCAGCTGGAAGGCGGCGATGTGACAGAGAAGACGCTGGAAACCGAGTTAGTGTTGCGGGAAACCACGGCAGCACCGCTGCAGGATGAAGTGGATGTGGCGGAGATTGCGCAGCAGTTGCAGGTTCTGGCACGCAAGTTGAAGCGCACCTCATAAATAGGTGAGGTGCGCCTGGCCGCCATGAATTTCGTAATGCTTGTCAATCGGTCGCCATAAATGGCGACCCTACGGGAGCGCGAGTTTTACAGCGTCTTCGGCGTGGATCAAGGTGGTATCGAACAGCGGAACGCTGGCGTCTTCGGCTTTTACCAGCAAAGTGATTTCGGTACAGCCGAGAATGATCGCTTCTGCGCCCTGCTCCACCAGCTCGGCAATAATCTTGCGGTATTGCGCGCGTGATTCATCGCGGATCACGCCAAGACAGAGCTCCTGATAAATGATGTCATGCACCACTTTGCGGCCTGCTGCATCGGGCACCAGCACCTCAATTTCCGACTGATTAAGCCGACCTTTGTAAAATTCCTGCTCCATGGTGAACGCTGTCGCCAGCAAACCGACTTTTTTCACGCCCGCCTGACGAATGCGCTGTGCGGTGGCATCGGCGATATGCAGCATCGGAATGCTCACCGCATCGGTGATCTGCTGCGCGACTTTGTGCATGGTGTTGGTACAGAGCACGATGAAATCTGCGCCGCCTTTCTCCAGGCTAACAGCCGCTTCTGCCAGAATCTCACCCGCTTGTTGCCACTCGCCTGCGGCCTGCAGCTTTTCAATTTCATGGAAATCGACGCTGTACATCAGGCTGCGCGCGGAGTGCAATCCGCCCAGCTGCTGCTTCACCTGCTCATTGATAATACGGTAATAGAGCGCGGTGGATTCCCAGCTCATCCCGCCAATCAAACCAATCATTTTCATCTGCTTAACTCCGTTTTAAACATGCTGTTCAGCACTGTAATGGTTTTCCGGCCAGCGCGCCGCAGGAAACAGCGATAAACGAATATTGAACAGGTGGAACATCGGCGCAAACAGCGTGTTCTCCCGCAGCGCCGCCGCTTCCAACCGTAGCAACAGCGTGTTCAGTTCCGCCAGCAATTCCGGCTGCGGCGTGGTTTGCAGCGACTTTAACCGGCGCTTGAGAAACTGGCTTAGCTCATGAAACATCGCCGCGCTTTCAATGTGATGCGCCAGCAGCAGCTCACGATGACGCGTGTAGTAGTCGTAGCAGTTTGCCCCCAGCCAGGCTTCGGCAATCAAATTGCCGCCGGAGACCAACTCTGGCACCGGATCGACGCGTTTACGCGGCAGGATGATGTTGACCTTATCCAGCGTGCGCGAAACAAACTGCTGACGCGCCGTCAGCGTGACGCTGTTGAGTCGCACCGTGGCGATAAAATGCAGCAGCTCGCGGATACCTTTGCGTACCGCACGTTTGGCGGTCCATGACGGGCGCTTGTTGCGGATCAGCGCCGTGATCACAACCGCAAAGGTAATGCCCACCAGCGTCGAAAGGATAGCGTTCACTATAAGCTGTAAATCGGGCTTGAAGTTGTGGCTCATTCCAATCAAGCCAGGAATCTGCGTGGCGACAATCAGGCCAATCAGGTTGGTCGACGGATTGGCGATAACCAATCCCAGCGCCAGCAAGCCCGGCGCAAGGCAGATCACCAGCGCTTCGAAGGTCACCGCCTGCGGAATCAGCAAGGTGATATATAGCAGGCTGATCACCACAGAAATCAGCACCCCTTTCAGGAACAGCTTCATCGGTGCAATTGGGCTGTCCATGCCGGCGAAGAAGGAACACAGCACCGCCGCCATCATCGGCGCGGTGGCACCATCCACCCAGCCGCTGCCGATCCAAAATACGCAGGTAACGAAGGTGGCAATAAACGCGGTAAACGACGACAGCAGCAACAAACCCTTATCGACGTGTTTGTGCGCGCGCGCCATTTTTCCGGCTTTAACCGCAGGCGTCCATTCACTGACGCGCTCGCTCACGCTTTGGTAGGCATCAACGATGCGCACAAAGTTGAGTAGGCGCTCCAGCAATCCGCTCAGCAAAATGCTCTCTTCAGTGTTGAGCATGCCCTGTTGCCACGCCTGTTTCAGCTGCTCTTGCGCGTGGCTGAGCTTGTCGCGCACCGGCAGCTGATCTTCCCCGTTTAGCCACAGCAAAAATTGCTGGAAGACTTCAGCGATGTAGTCGGGAAAACGGATTTGCTGCTGCGCCAGCAGATTGAGGCGCGATTCGATTGCCGTCAGCGTCGGGATGAAATAGGAGAGGTGCTGATACTGCACGCTAACTAAACGCACCAGACGCCGCGCGGCATCGCCTTCGTACACACAATGCGTGATGAGCGTTTCGACGTTAAGCGGATAGTTGGCCATCTGAATCAGTATATCTTCGCGCTCAACCGACTTCTCAGCGGGCATCGCCGTGACCAGTTCGCTGCACAGTTTGCGCGCGTTCTGATACCACAGGTTAACGCTCTGCTCTAACAGATTGCGCATCGAGACCGGCCACAGCAGGCGATGCACCAGGCTGCTGCAAACAATCGCCACGGTGATCTCCTCAACGCGGGAAATCACCGTGTAGGTGATGGCCGAGGGCTCTACCACATCGGGAAAACCCATGATCGCTGCGCTGTAGCCCGCCAGCATAAACACGTAGCTCTTCGGCGTGCGGTCGTGCAGCGAGAGATAGAGACAAACCGCCACCCACAGCGAGATGCATAGGCTAAACAGCAGCGGATCCTGCACCGTGGCGGGATAGATCAGCAGCGTAAACAGACCGCCCAGCAAGGTGCCGAAGAAACGGAAAACCGATTTCGATACCGTCGATCCCGAATAGAGCTGCGAGGCAACGTACACTGTAGTCAGTGACCAGGCCGGTTTGTCGAGATTGAGTTCCAGAGCAATGTAAAAAGCCAGAAAGGCAGCAAGACAGGTTTTGGCAGAAAACAGCATTGCGCTTCGTGAAAACCACTTCATAGAACGGGTAAAACCTTATGCAGGCAGCGGAATGGCTTATCCTGACAGAAGCTTTTGGCAATGGCATTTTGATTTGTTATACAAATTATTACCGTGCTAATTATGTGGGCATCTATGGAAATCCACACCCGCTTACTGATTACAGTGAATGATCCAGATCACATAAATAATGGTTATAAGCGATCAAAATTAATTATTTATTGGTTATATAGCAGCTTTGCTAAGGTGGCAAAAAAACCACACGAGAATCATCATGAAAGCAAAACTTCCTGTCCTGAGCGTTTTAGCTCTCAGCGTTAGCCTGCTCTCCACACAAGCCTTTGCCGCTAACCCAGAAACCGTCACCATCGGCTATCAGAAAGCCAATATCTTTGCTCTGCTAAAATATCGCGGCACGCTGGACGAAACCTTTAAAAAGGAAGGCATCGCTATCCGCTGGGTCGAATTCCCGGCGGGTCCGCAGATGCTAGAGGGCTTAAACGTCGGCAGCATTGATTTGGCCGCTACCGGCGATGCGCCGCCCGCCTTCGCGCAGGCCGCGAAAGCCGATTTGATCTATCTCGGTCACTCTCCGGCTAACCCTAAAACGGAAGCCATCGTGGTGCCGAAAGACTCTGCAATTAAAAGCGTGGCGGATCTGAAAGGCAAACGCGTCGGTCTGAACAAAGGCTCTGACGTTAACTATCTGCTGGTGAAAGCGCTGGAAGATGCGGGGCTTAACTACAAAGACGTGACGCCGGTGTATCTGCCACCCGCCGATGCGCGCGCGGCGTTCCAGAAAGGCGCGATTGATGCGTGGGTGATTTGGGATCCATACCTGGAAGAAGTGGAAGCCAACGCCGGTGCTCGTGAAATCCGCAATGCGGAAGGATTGGTGCCGCATTACACCTTCTATCTCGCCAGCCGTCCGTTTGCTGAAGGACATCCTGATACCGCGAAACAGGTGGTTGATGAGCTGAGCAAACTCAGCGATTGGGCCAACAAGAACCCGGATGACGCGGCCGCGATTCTGTCGAAATCTACCGGCCTGGATAAAGCCATCTGGCAAACCACCATTAAACGTCTGCCTTACGGCGCGTCGCGCATGACCCCGCAGGTGTTTGATGAGCAGCAGGCGTTAGCGGATACCTTTACGCGCGTGGGTCTGTTGCCAGTGAAAGTGGATGTGCGCAGCGCGACCTGGTCGCTGGATAAGAAGTAAATCATTACCAACAACAAGGTCGCCATGAATGGCGACCCTACATGCCCGGTGCCGATTCATGCGCACCGGTTTTTATCAGCCCTCGCCTCTGCCAATCTGCCAAATCCCCGTCGGGGCGGCGCCATTCACTTTCCAATCGCCGATATCGCGCGCTTTGTACACCACCGGATTATGTGACGATACAGTTCGCGCGTTACGCCAGTGACGATCCAGCGCTTTGCTGACGCGCGTATCGGATGCGCCCAACGCGTTGAACAGTTCGGTAGCAGCGCGTGTTACCAGTTCGCTGGCGATCACCTGCGCCTGGCCCGCTTCGGCTTCGGCCAGCACATTCGCTGCGGCAACTTGCGCTTCATCGCTGCTCAAGTGGGCAACGTATGCTGATTGCAGTGAATGTGTCGCGCGGATCACCGTGGCTTCTACCGCAAACGCCAGGCTGGTGATTTCCCCGATCACCTGCAGAATCTGCGCATCCTGACGCACAACGCCGCCGTTGCCGTGGCTGTAAACCCGATTTCGCGCCGCCACCGCTTGCGCACCATCGCGCGCCACCGCACGACCAATTCCCGCCAGCGTTGCCAGTAACACATGCTGGTAGAAGGCGGTTTGATAACGGAATCGCGTAGCGAAATCGTAGACGTGTTCCTGCTCAACATGGGCACTGTCAAAACGCGTGGTGCCGCTGCCGGTTAAGCGCTGGCCAAATCCGTCCCAATCGTCTTCACGCGTTACGCCGGGTTGGTGGGTGTTCACCAGAGCGATGACATCGCCCTGGTTATCGTTGCGGCGCGCATAGACGTCAATCCAGTCGGCGAACAGTGCGCCGGTGCTGTAAAACTTCTCGCCGCTCAGCGTCCAGCCGTTTTCGGCAGGCGTGATGCGCGTGATGACATCGCCGAGTTTTACCGCGCCAATTTCCGTCCAGCCGCTGCCCACCAGCTCGCCATCAATAAAACGGCCAAACCAGCGATCGCGTTCCGCGCTGTCCGGCTGGTTCAGCCGGTCTTCAACAAAGGCAAAATGGGCGCGCAGCGCCTGAGGCAGATTCGAGTCGGCTTCTGCCAGTTCAGTTAACAGCTGGAACAGCTGCGGCAGCGATGCGCCCCAACCGCCCTTCTCTTTTGGAATGCGCACCGTGCCGAATCCCGCCTCTTTCAGCCAGTTAATCGGCTGATGCGGCAAAATACGTTCGCGCTCACGCGCCACTGTTCCTTCAGCGATGCGCGCGAAGATGGGTCGGAAGTGCGCTGCCAGCGCCGCATAATCGGTACCTGTTGCCAGTAAACTCATGGTGACTCCTGATGTGAAAGATCGTCGATGTCATGCAGCGTGGGCTCGTGGCGCACCGCCAGCAGGAAGAAGATTGGGATGATCGCCGCTAGCGAAACCACCCAGAACATGTTGGTGCCGAGCGCGGCCTGCAGAATCGGCAGGATGAACAGCGCTAACGCACTGCCAATGCCGGAAAGTGCGCGGCTGAAGCCCACGCCAGTGGCGCGAATCGAGGTTGGATAAGAAAGTGCCGGATAGACCATCAGCTGCGCGCCCGGCCCGAAGCCTTCAGCAAACAGCCACAAACCGAGCATCAATACCGCAAAGACAATTCCAGCGATGGCTTCTGGATGACCAATCAACGCCAGCGCGATCAGCGCAAAGAATTGCAGCGCAAAGCCAGCGATGGCGACGTGGCGCGACGGATATTTCCATGCCAGACGCATGCCGAGCAGACCGCCGGTGAAGGCGAACAGCGCGTTGAGTCCCAGCGATGCCGAGATGGTTTCAAACACACCCGCGCCGAGGAACTGCGCCAGAATCGACGGCAGGAAGAAAGCAATGGCGGTGTATTCAAACGAGATACAGATGTTCATCACGCCCGCAACGATGGTGCGTTCGCGCCACGGTTTCTCAAACAGCACGCGGAAACTCACTTTCGGTGCCGCAGCAGCCGGTGGCGCTTCATGTTCCGCTTCGTGTGCGTGGATACCGTAGGAATCACGCAGGATGCGCACCGCCGATTTCAGATCGCCCTGATTCGCCGCCCACAGGGGCGATTCGTTCATGAATTTGCTGCGTACCGCGATGATCAGCAGCGCCGGTACCGCACCGAACAGCAGCGACGCGCGCCACAGCCAGTCAAGATGCTCTTTTGGCAGCAGGAAGTAGAGCGCGAAGATCAACAGGAAGCACAGCGTTGACGCGGCGTACCACATCGGGCACCAGGCTGCGAGTCGCGCGGCTTTGTTGCCTTTCCCGGCGAATTTGGAGAACTCCGCCAGATACGACATCGCCACCGGCAGATCGATCCCAACGCCAACGCCCATCAGGAAACGCGCGCCAATCAGCACCCAAACATTCGGCGCCAAGCCCGCCGCAATCGCTGAAACCACGAAGAACAGCATGTCGGCCATAAACACCGAATAGCGGCCATATTTATCGGTCAGCCAGCCGCCCACCAGATTGCCAACAATGGTGCCAACCATAATTGAGGATGTGACTAAGCCGGTGAGCAGCGGCGAAAGTTGAAACTCGCGCACCACATCATCGATGCCGTACGACAGCGTGGTGAGATCGTAGGCGTCGAGAAACACGCCGCCGAGCGCGAGGAACACAATCATACGCGCGTAGTTGTCATTTTTGGTTCGAGTGTTGATCAGTCTTGCCACGTCACTGACCGAACGTACCGGTTCAGAAACCGGAATGGTGTTTTCTAAAGGAAGAGAACTCATAACGCCTCACGTTGTTGTTTTGTAATGCAGGTGAGGTTGTTATAAGCGTTTTTTTAGCGGTACCAAAACAACAATTCTTGATATTAATTTACATTAAAATCAATTAGATAATTGAATTTTCGCCAACACAAAAATCCGGACACGCCTGACGCGTCCGGGTATGCAATCAGCAAAAACTTACTCGGCTGAGACCGGCACCAACACCCCTTTTACCAGCGGATCGTCGGTGGTCTTCAACCACTGCTGGACGCGCGGATCGGAGAAGGCTTTTTTTCAGCTTCTCAATATTTTCCTGGTCCAGGTAAGGCGTGCCAATCACCAGCTGTGAGGCGAAAGTACGCGGTGCAGGTGGGAACAGAATGCCTTTTTCGCGCGGCACTTTACCGGCGTCGAATTGCGAGACGTAACCAATTGCCGCATCCACCGAGTTGAGTGCACGCGGCATGGTCAGCAGATCGAGTTCTTTAAATACGAAGCCGTGCGGATTGCCAAAAATGTTCTTCAGTTTGGCCGTACGCGGCTCGACGTTAGGATCGAGCGTAATTAAGCCCTGACGCGCCAGCAGCCATAATGCCTGGCCCTGATTGGCGCCGTCATCTGGCACCACGATGGTCGCGCCCTGCGGCAGATCCGCCACCGATGTGTAGCGATCGGAATAAATACCAAACGCCCACTGGAACAGCGGCAGCGTTGAAGTCAGCGCAAAGCCGTTGGCATCTACCACTTGCTTCAGCCACCATTGGTGCTGATATATCGTCGCAGCATACTGCCCTTCCGCTACCGCGCGGTCGGCTTGCACCGGATCCTGCACGCCCACCGCTTCCAGCTTCAGGCCGTAATCCGGCGCGATGTGCTCACCAACGTATTCGATCAGCTTCTGCTCGCCGGCCATCGCCGGTTCAAAATGCACCTTCAGCGTGGTACCAAATACCACCGCCTGCGCCTGTTGGCCGCGCCAGAACCAGCCGCCTGCTGCGAGTACAACGACCACTATAATCAGTAGCAGCCACGGCCAGCGGCGGGTTTTACGCAGTTCGAAATCTTGTGTTGTCATAACGATGTCCCCTGAGGATGGCGTAATGCGGTGACCAAACGGTCGCCGAGAAATTGGATGGTTTGAATGAGGGCGATTAGCACCACGATGGTGGCGATCATGATGTGGTTGTCGAAGCGCTGATAGCCGTACACCACCGCCAGATAGCCGATCCCGCCCGCGCCGATGGTGCCGGCAATGGCGGAGTACTCAATCATTGAGATCAGGTTGAGTGTCACCGCCGCAACAATCGCCGGTAGCGCTTCACTGAGTTGTGCCGAGCGGATGATTTGCCAGCGCGAACCGCCACATACCAAACCTACCGCCGTGACTTCGCCGGGCAGCTCACGCAGCGCGTTGTCCACCAGACGGCCAAAGAACGGAATGCCGGCGGCGATCATCGGCACAACGGCAGCGGGAATGCCGATGGTGGTGCCGGTGAGCCAGAAGGTGAACGGAATGATGGCCGCCATCAGTACCAGAAACGGCAGCGAACGACCCATGTTCACAATCCAACTCAGCACCCGGTTAATACCGCGATGCGGAAACAGACCGCGCGCTGAGGTGTTAAACAGCACCACACCGACGATGCCGCCGAAGGTGACCACAAACAGCATCACGATCACCACCATCAATGCGGTTTCGCCCAGAGCGGGCAGCATCAACGCCGGGATTTCTGGCCACGGCGTATCCTGACTTATCACTGATACGCTCATACCGCCTCCCGCAATGGCAACACGCTGCCGGAAACGCTGGCAACTAAGCCCAGTTGTTCCAGCTGCGACAGCAAGCGTGCCAGCGGCACGCGCTCATGCTGAAAGTGAATGCCCACCTTGAGGCGGCCGGCTTGCAGACCGTTTACCAGCTCAACATGCGCACCGAGCAGATCAATACGCAAACCAAACTGCTGGCTGAGGCGCGATATCCAGTCGCTGGCGACCGGCACATCGGTGCGATAGCTGAGCTGCAACACCAGTTCGGCATCGCCCGCCTGCGCCGCCAGCGGGAACAGGCGCTGTCCCAATAGAGAATCCGGCTGCGCCAGCAACTCTTTCACCACGCCGTACTGCACGATTTGGCCGTCGCGAATTTCCGCTACCGCATCAGCCGCCTGACGCACCGCATCCATTTCATGGGTGATCAGCACAATCGCCAGCTTGTAGTCATCTCGCAGTTTTTTCAGCAGGTCGAGTACGGTGATGGTGGCTTCGGGATCGAGCCCTGAGGTGGCCTCATCCGCCAGCAACACCGAAGGGCGCAACGCCAGCGCCCGCGCGATGCCTATACGCTGCCGCTGACCACCGGAAAGCTGGCCGGGATAGGCTTTGGCTTTGTGGCTGAGACCTACGCTCTCCAGCAATTCGCCCACGCGTGCGGCGATATCGCGATCCACCACGCCGAGATAGTGTAGCGGCAAGGCGATGTTCTCCCACGCGGTTTTGCGTTGCAGCAGCGCGGAAGACTGGAAAACGGTGCCAATCGAGCGACGCGCCTGACGCAGCGCTTCGCCATCCAGCCGCGAGAGATCGCTGCCGTTAACGCGGATGCTGCCGGCGCTCGGTTGCTCCAGCAGGCTGATGCACTTCGCCAAAGTCGATTTACCCGCGCCGCTCGGCCCAACAACGGCGGTAATGTTGGCTTGCGGCACCTGCAAGCTGATGGATTTCAGCACCTCGGTCAGGCGGCCGTCGGGCGCGCGATAGTGTTTGCTGAGGTTATCTATTTCGATCATGAAACCTCCTGCAGCATGGAGGATTTAACGCGATAGCCCGCGCCCGGATGCGGTGCCTGCAGCTGCGGACCGGCGGCGAATAACTTCTCGCGCAGCGTGCCCTGCGCGTACTCTTTTTTGTAGACGCCGCGCTTTTGCAGCTCCGGGATCAGCAACTCCACCACATCTTCAAAGGTTTCGTGCGTCAATGCGTAGGCGAAGTTGAAGCCATCAACGTCGGTCTCTTCGACCCAGCTTTGCAACTCATCTGCGACGGTTTCCGCGCTGCCGACAATCAGCGGACCAAAGCCGCCGATGCCGACCCAATCCGCCAGCGCTTTTACCGTCCACTGACGATCGGGATCGGCGGTGGAGAAGGTTTCAACCGCCGATTGGATGGCGTTGGTGTGGAGATATTTCAGCACCTGATCCGGCTGATACTGGCCGAAGTCGATGCCGGTCCAACCCGACACCAGCGCCAGCGCGCCTTCATAACTGACCCAGCTGGTGTACTCTTTCCACTTCGCCTGCGCCGCCCGATCGGTTTCGCCGACAATCACGGTTTGCAGATTGAAGATTTTGATGCTGTAAGGATCGCGCCCCGCTTCCGCCGCGCGGCGGCGAATGTCAGCAACGGTTTTCTTCAGCAGCACTTTTGACGGCGCAGCAACAAATACGCATTCGGCATGTTCTGCCGCAAACTGTTTGCCGCGACTCGATGCGCCCGCCTGATACAGCACCGGCGTGCGCTGCGGTGACGGTTCGCACAGGTGAATGCCCGGCACGTTGAAGAAGGTGCCCTGATGATTGATGGGGTGGATTTTGCGCGGGTCGCTGAAGATGCGGCGTTCACGGTCACGCAATACCGCATCTTGCTCCCAGCTGCCTTCCAGCAGCTTGTAGACCACTTGCAGATACTCGTCGGCATAATCGTAGCGGCTGTCGTGATCGGTCTGAGTTTTATGCCCAATGTTGCGCGCCCCGCTCTCCAGATACGAGGTAACGATGTTCCAGCCGATGCGGCCTTTGGTCAGGTGATCGAGCGTCGATAAGCGGCGCGCAAAGGGATACGGATGTTCAAACGACAGCGACGCGGTGAGACCAAACCCGAGATGTTCGGTGACCAGCGCCATCGGCGTAATCAACGCCAGCGGATCGTTGACCGGCACCTGCGTCGCCTGGCGGATCGCCGCATCGCCGTTGCCGTTCAGGACGTCGTAAACGCCGAGCACGTCGGCGATAAACAGGCCGTCAAACTTGCCGCGTTCCAGCAGGCGCGCCAAATCGACCCAATACTCCAGATCTTTATATTGCCAGGAACGGTCACGCGGATGCGCCCACAAACCCGGCGACTGGTGTCCGACACAGTTCATATCAAATGCGTTCAAGCGAATTTCACGTTGCGATGGCATAGCAATCTCCATAGCGAGGCCGTGATCGTGTTACGACCCGGCGTTCGTCAGTTAATTTTTAGGATGTTGAGAGATTAAAGCGCTGAAGGGGGACATCGCTCGGCATGAGCGATTTGCAGTTCTTGTAAAATATGCCTCGCCACAGCGGCGGCGTGATCGGCGACCTGCGGCAATCCCATCAGTTCACCGAAGCGCGCTCGCGCAGCGGGACCGACGACAAACAGTCGCGCGTTGGGTTGGCCGGTGAGATTGAGCGTGCGCGACTGGCTGTCGACATCAATACCAAAACCGAGCAGGTCTGCGCGGATTAACCCTTGCTGACTCAGTGATTGCAACAATGGCTGGCTGGCGGTTAAGGCTTCATGGCCGGGACCGGTGGTGACAATCAGATGATCGAGGCGATGGGTTTCGCTGGCGCCAACGCGCGTGCGTAGCGTGATTTGCAGTTGTTTGCCGAGATCGGAGATTTCGCAAAGGCGCGCGGCCAGCACCTTCAGACTGCCCTGTTGACGACGTGCGTTGATCACCGCAGACACCTGCGGCGCGATGCGATAGCGATGTACGTCCCACCACGAGCGCAAATGACGGACAAAGCGCTGCTGCTCGCGCAAAGGTAGCGATTGCCAGATATCCTGACCTTGCACTCGCACCTGATCAAGCACGCGCTGCCACGGCAAATCCTGTTCAGCGGCACGCGCGACCTCGGCGCGAATATGTCGTAGCCACAGACGCGCGCTGGACGCATCCTCCGGGGCTAACGTCCATTCAGGCCATTCACCGCTCAGATTGTCGCGTGAGAGCTGCCCACGGCGCGAGAAGGCGATTAACGGGCCACGATGCTGTCTGGTGCCCAATGAAGCCACCACGTCCGCCATGCTCAAGCCGGTACCGATAATCGCCACCGAGGATTGAGGATCGATGGCGTCTAATACGCCGTGCTGCCACGGATTGGCAATCAGCGCCGGATGCGCCGAGAACGGTTGCAGCGCACGCGGCAACGATGGTGGTGGATGACTGATCGCTAACGCCAGTACATCACCCCGCAACGTTTCGCCGTTGCTGAGCAACAGCTGCTCGCCTTCCCAGGCCACGGCGCTGGCCTGAACATGGCGCAGCGTGACGTGCGGATACGCCTGCGCAGCTTGCGCAAACTGGTCTGCCAGATAGCGACCGAACAGGCTGCGCTGCGGATAAACTGCGCCGTCTTCACAGTGCGCTACTGAGTCCAGTGAACATTCCGGCTGTTGGCGATACCAGCGGTCAAACGCGCCCTGCTCTTCACCGCTTAACTGCATGCGCGAAGCGGGCACGTTGATGCGGTGCGCGGGCTCCTGCGTGGAATAGGCAACGCCGCCGCCGAGACTGGCGCGCGGTTCGACCACTGTAATCAGTAATCTGCTCGATGAGGTTCGTGCGAGATGAATTGCCAACGCTGTGCCACTAAAGCCACCGCCAACAATGATTACCTGTGTCGTTGCCATTGCCTTCTCCTGCATTAGCTGGCGCTCGTCTGTTTCGAAGGTCGCTTATCGCCACCAATGGTTTCACCAAACGGCCCGGTATTAATGGTGCGTTCACGCTGCTGTTGCGCATTCGCCAGTGGCAGCAGCGGCAACAACAATTCGGCCACGCGATGCGCTTCTTCAAGATGCGGATATCCAGACAGAATAAAATTGGTGACGCCCAACGCCTGATATTCACGGATACGTTCAGCCACTTGCTCAGGGCTGCCGACCAGCGCAGTGCCCGCGCCACCGCGTACCAGACCAACGCCAGCCCAGAGATTCGGCGAGATATAAAGATTGTCGCGCGAACCCTGGTGCAATGCGCTCATCCGCGCCTGACCGGCAGAATCCATACGCGCAAAGATTTTCTGCGCCTGCGCAATAGTCTCTTCATCAAGATGGCCAATCAACTTATCTGCCGCCGCTTTGGCTTCTTCTTCGGTCTCGCGCACAATAACGTGCAAACGAATGCCGTATTCCAGTTTACGTCCGCGCTGTTGCGCACGCGCGCTCACCACTTCCAGCTTCTCGGCAACCTGCGCTGGCGGCTCGCCCCAGGTGAGATAGGTATCGATCTGTTCCGCAGCCACATCAATCGCCGCCTCTGATGAACCACCAAAATAGAGTGGCGGACCATTCTCCTGCACCGGCGGGAACAGCACTTCCGCACCTTCGACGTGGATATGTTTGCCTTCGTAATCCACTTTCTCACCGCGCATCAGGCGGCTGTAGACATCGAGGAATTCTTTGGTGACTTCATAACGTTCACTGTGGCTGAGGAAAATGCCGTCGCCTTTGTTCTCGACAGGATCGCCACCGGTCACCACGTTAATCAATAAACGTCCTTCAGACAGACGATCAAGCGTGGTCGCCATGCGTGCTGCCAGCGTTGGCGGCTGCAGGCCAGGACGTACCGCCACTAAATAGCGCAGACGTTTGGTGATGGGCGCTAACGCCGAGGCAACCAGCCAGGAATCTTCGCAGCTTTTGCCAGTGGGAATTAATACGCCATAGAAGCCAAGATTGTCGGCGGCAAGTGCCACTTGCTGTAAGTAGGGTAAATCGACCGGGCGTCCGCCTTGCGTTGTGCCGAGGTAGCGTCCATCACCGTGCGTCGGTAAAAACCAGAAGACATTAATTTTATCGTTCGCGGAATCGGCCATTATGCTTTTCCTATATAACTTTATTAAAAAATGATCATTTTGAACTGCTTATTTGGTTATATAGCTGTTAGCAGAAAGCGTGCCAGGTTGTTGATTAGCGTGTAGTGCCGTATTTCAAAGGGTTAGCGTTGTTGCTTTCTTCATATCGAGTTGCAATTGCAACTCTGACGCAACAGCTATTGCTGCATATGCAACTGCTTATGCTTTTTACATGGTGTTAATAGTCGGCGTGAGCATTTAGCGTAGCGATATGCTCGTTACCGGACTCAATGCCATGCTAACCAACTTTAATAATCACACTGATTCACCGCGCTTAGTCGATCCCGCTTCTCTGGCGTTTCAATCGCTGCTGGATAAATTCGCCCCCACGGATGCCACCGTGCTGATTGTCGGCGAAACCGGCACAGGGAAAGAAGTGGTGGCGCGCTATCTGCATCATCATAGCCAGCGGCGTCACGGCCCTTTCCTGGCGGTTAACTGCGGCGCACTGACAGAAAGTCTGGCTGAAGCTGAGTTGTTCGGCCATGAGAAAGGCGCTTTTACCGGCGCGACGCAGTCTCATCCCGGCTGGTTTGAATCCGCGCAAGGCGGTACCTTGCTGCTGGATGAGATTGGTGAGCTTAGCCCTTCACTGCAGGTTAAATTGCTGCGCGTGTTGCAGGAGCGCGAGATTACGCGAGTGGGCTCGCGCAAAGCGATCAAGGTGGATGTGCGGGTTATCGCGGCTACGCATGTGGATTTGGCGCAGGCGATCCGCGAGCGACGCTTCCGCGAAGATCTGTTCTATCGCCTGAATATTGCGGTGGTTCCGCTGCCGCCGCTGCGTCAGCGTCGTGAAGACATTCCTCTGCTGGCGCAACATTTCCTCGCACTTTACGCACGACGTTTAGGCCGCCCGGCACGGCGTCTGTCGCCTGATGCGCTTGAGGCGCTGCGCGAATACAGCTGGCCCGGCAATATCCGTGAACTAGAGAACACGCTGCACAACGCTGTGTTGTTGAGCCGCGAAGAAACACTAACGCCCGCACAGCTGCGACTTGCTGGTTACAGTGAACAGGGTTTTAGCGAGTCAAACGATTCAACGCTCGATAGTTTTCTTCAGCAGCAGTTGATCAGCCAGCCGCAGCAACTGTTTGATCGCGTTATCAGCGGCCTGATCAGCAATGCGCTTTTGATGACAGATCAGAATCAAACCCAGGCCGCCGCGCTATTGGGTATCAGCCGCCACACCTTACGCACGCATCTGGCGAATCAGGGAATAATTAAAGGACGCCGCAAAGCACTTGTTTCTCCATCCTCGTCCAGTGCGCATGTAACGCAGGAACGCGAGCTGCGTATTGGCTATCAGAAGTTTGGCAATCTCGGCGTGTTGAAAGCTCGTCAAAGCCTCGAACACTGTTTCGCTCAGCAAGGCGTTAGCGTGCTGTGGAGTGAGTTTCCCGCCGGGCCACAGTTGCTGTATGCGTTGCAGAACAATGAAATCGACTTTGGGACCACCGGCGAAGTACCGCCAATCTTTGCCCAGGCGAGCGGCAATGCGGTGACTTATATTGCGTGGGAGCCCCCGGCGCCAAGCAGTGTTGGCATTGTGGTGCCGCATGACAGCGATATTCGCACCATCAGCGATCTGCGCAGTAAGCGCGTATCGGTTAATAGAGGCTCGAACGTTCACTGGCTACTGCTACAGTTACTGGAAGAAGCAGGCATTGGTCTGGACGAACTCAAGGTGGTTTACACGCCGCCTAAGTATCCGCTGACCGCCAGTGATTATCTCTCGGTTGATGCCTGGATGATGTGGGATCCGTTGCTCAGCGCTGCGGAGAGCAATCCTGAGCTGAGGATTTTGGTTAATGGTGAAGGGCGCGTACGTAATCATCAGTTCTATCTGGCGCGACGTGATTACGTTGAAAAGAACGATGACATCCTCAGACAGCTGGTGGAAAGTTTGCAGCAAACAGGCTTGTTCATTGATAGCCATCGCCACGAAGCGTCAATGTTACTGGCTCAGGAGCTGGGATTAGAAGTTGCGTCAGTAGAACGCGCATTGACACGTCGCAGCCACAAAACGCGTGCGATGGCCTTCGAAGTGATTAAAGAGCAGCAGACAATAGCCGATCGTTTTTATGCGTTGGGACTGATTAATAAACCGGTGCGGGTGCGCGATGCAGTCTGGCAATTTTCATCAGCGCTGGCGTTGATTGAGTAAGGTTAGTCTTGAAAGTTATCCACGCTTTCTGTGGATAAATCGTTGAATATCATCTGGCTAATCTCGCTTTGGGTCTTGAGTTGATGGCTGAAATTACAATCTTAACTGGCGATTTCAGCCTGAAATTTTATTAAAAAAGCTATATTTTTCATGCAAATAGAGATGAAATCGCTTGGGCGAATGGATGAAATCTCATTCGGTTGCTGCTCGGCTTATAAGGCTTCACTGGCGACTGCCGGTTTAGCGCGCAGCTGGTTAAATTGGCTGCAGTTAGTTTATCGGTATTGGTGAGTTAGAACCGTATGCCTTTTAGCTGCTGGTTGAAATGATGGCGATTTCAGCCTGAAATTTCCGCAGCGACAATCGATATTTCATACAGTTAGCGCTGAAATTGCGCTGGCGAGGCATTGAGAAGGGCATAAAAAAACCGCCCGAAGGCGGCATTTCGCTACTGATTTAGATACTTGTTGAGCGTCTCGTTAATCACCTTATCCAACTCTTCCTGCAACTCTTTGGACTGGCGATTAAACTCGTAGCTGAACATGCGTCCGCGTGTTTTCTTACGCGCAAAACGATCTTTATCGGCAAAGCTCCACAAAGGTGTTGCCACGGTTTTGTCTTTGGCCGGTGACTGAATCAGCGTCTGGCTGCCGTTACGCACTAAACGCAAGATGCCATTCTTCACTTCATCTTCCGCTAAACCATCGCGTGCGCATACGGTATCAACATCCATGCCGATGGTATCGATCAGTGCATCAACCGTTTGTCCGGTTTCCTGCAGCTTCTCGTACGCCTGCAGCAGCGATTTATAGTCTGGATAAGTCAGCTCAGAATGATTCGGGAACAGCGTCACCAGCTCAAGCGGCACGCTTGCGGCTTGCAATGCACGCGTGACTTTGGCCTGAGAAAGTCCTTCGCTTTGCGCAATTTCCTTTTGCGATAATCCGCCATCTTTCAGTGCCAGCAAGCGCATGCCCACTTCACGCAGATTGTGCTCACGCGCGGTCTGAATATCCTGCGCTAAACGACGCGCTTCTTCCGCAGAGATAGCCACTTCGGTAACCAGCACATCCAGCCCGGTTTTGCAGTGAAGAGCCGCAGCACGACGGCGTGAACCATCGAGAATCTCAATGCGGTCGTCACGCTTTACACCAATCGCCGGGAAAAATTGCTGCAATTTGATGGTGCGAATGATGTCACGCAGCGATTCTGGCGTCAGGCCAGACTGATCGCGGCCATTGGTTTCCATCTTAACGAAAGTTTTCTCTTCGATTTCTTTCGCAGGGATGTGTTCCAGCGTGAACAGGGCGCGTTTGCCCGTCGCCAGGATAAAGGTCTGAGAATGGCCATCGGCGCTTTCCTCAGTCTGCAATGGTGTCTGGCTGAAGGTTCGGCCAATGGTGATTCTTTTTGCGCTCATAGTAACCTCAGTTCAGGCGAATGAATTCAATACGGTCAAATACGGCTTTCGCGAAATCTTCCGCCGCTGAACGCGCATTCTTTAAGGCTTCGGTGCTGCCCACGTAGGTTGATGGATTGGCCGAGATAACCGTGTCAAACGACTCTCCGCAGCGCTCAAAGCCATCCAGGCGTGGCAAGGCAGCATCGAGCATATCGCCACCAAAAATCTCTTTCGCCAGGCTGTGACACAGCTTGTGGTCCGCTTTATTCGACAGTTTAGACATAAAGCCAATGTTGCCCTGCAAACGGCAGGCTGCACCCGATTCTTCAATGATGCCAATCAACTCCGGTAAACGCGTTAAGTACTTCAACGTGGAGTGGAAATCCACCTGCGCGGGAGGTACCGGTGTCATCAGCAAGTCCGAAGCGGCAATGGCGTTCTTCAGGAAGGCATCAAGATGCGGGCCGCTATCGATAAAGATAAAGTCGTAATCTTTCTTCAGCTTGGCCACGACATTGTCATACAGCACCGCGTGGATGTTCTGATCGGGCAGGTGAGCGGCGCACAGCTCTTCCCAACGCGAGGCAATAAAGGCGTCATCAATTGACGCCGGCAGCACATCAACGCCCGGAATAATCGATGAAACGATAAATTCGTTGAGCAACTCTTCGCGGCTGACGTTCTGCAGCATCGCCTGCGCAGCGGTAGCTTCCACTAATCCTACTGAACGTTGGTGGTTCAGGAACATGGTGGCGGAGGATTGCGGGTCCAGATCGATGACCAGAATACGTAAATCTTCAAACAGCAGATGCGGATGGGCGCGCAATGCATGCGCCAGCGAAACGGTAGAGACCGTTTTCGACACGCCGCCTTTAAGGTTGCCGACAAAGATGCTGAAGGCTTCATGGTGGCGGTCGCGATATTTAGGCACGCCGCGATGATGGTAGATATCAATGATGTTCTGAATCGACATCGCATACTTGGTTGAGCTGCCCGCTGCACGCTTATCGAACGGATAACCGTTCTCTTCCATCTCGTTTACAGCGTAATCCACGCTCGCACGCGTCAATTTTGGCAGTTTGGCTAACGCCGCTTTAGCGTAAACCTGATAGAACGTGTTTTCCCGCAACTCTTCTTTCTGCGCCTGAATCTGTTCTGTCAGGCTCATCAGCATTCTTTCTGAACGTTGTGCAACCTTCAGAACTTGCTTCTCATCGTTAGCCATACTTGCTCCACACATGTAGGATTTATGACTTTATACATAAATCCAGCACACGAGGCAAATATATCTCTTATGCACAGGAAGAATCAGTTAAATGGAAACACCTTGATTAAGAGCAGTTTAACGCAAAGATTCACTGTAATCAGCAGCGGTTTTTCCTCGGGTGGCTTTCAAATAGAGAAAGGAGAAGGACGCTTGCGGCTGAAATTGCTGGAACGTTCACTGTAGTCAGCAAGCCGTAGAGACGTGATGTTCACTGCAATCAGTAAAAGGTTCACTGTAATCAGCAAATAGCGGGGAAAGATTCACTGTAATCAGCAGAGGAAGGTGAACAAAAGGAGCAGGCCAGCGAGCAACGACGAAGTTCACACTGTTGGGATGTTCACTGTAATCAGTAAATCTCGATGACCTTTCTTTCTCAACTACTAACGTTCACTGTAATCAGTAAAAGCCTTGTGCTCATCATCGACAAAGATTCACTATAATCAGTAGATGCTCATCGCGTTTCGATCAAGCGTTCACTGTAATCAGTAAGTCAAATCGGCTAATTCGACAGAACATTCACTGTAATCAGTAAAAGTTATGATGCTAAGAAGTACGTTCACTGTAATCAGCAAAGCCTGTTTAGTACTTTGAGACGAGCGTTCACTGTAATCAGTAAACCCATATTTTCCTTTAAATGGATGGAGCTGAAATCGCCATAAGCGATCCAGCAAAATCCTTAAAGCGTCCTATACAACATTCACTGTAATCAGTAAACGCATCACGTTAAATGGCTTCCTTGATGATAGCGGAGTGATGCTTATGTTCACTGTAATCAGCAGCAACCTGGACGCTCAACGTTCACTGTATTCAGTAAAAGCGACGCGTTGAGCTGTTAATTGTCATGCTACAAAACCGGCGGGGCAGGGCAACATTCACTGTAATCAGTGACAGCGTGACGAACTGTTAAGTCGACGTATGAGCGGCAATTCAAATGCTCCTCGCTTACGTTCACTTTATTGAGAAGACAGGGCAAACGTTCACTATAATCAGTATTGTTACCAACCCTGTCACTTTTACTGGCTGTATTACCAGTCAAACTGCTGATTACAGTGAATCCGTTGCGCTATTTCATACTTAATATATATATATCATTAACTTAAACACAATCATTCACTATAGTCAGTGCACGCCCTGCTATTAGCATTCACTGTATTCAGTAAAACCCAACGTTCACTGTGATCAGTAGAAACGCAGTGAAAAGGGCGTTCAGGTGCAAGATTACCGCCCTTGTAAGTACTCACTATCATTAAAAGTCCCCTACAATAGCCACAATGAGATGCAACCCGCAGCGGAAGACACGCATAGTCCCGAAGCTTTCTGATTACAGTGAACGTTGCCGATTACAGTGAATGGCGTGATGACATCTGATTACAGTGAATGGTATGAGAAGAGCATGTGTCACTTTTGCTCAAAAAGTGACACTGCTTGAGAGGATTTGCTGACTACAGTGAACGGATAAAATCACTCTTCGAATTCGATATCTTCCAACGAATCGATACTTTCGAGGTTGCTGATGCCATCGAGTTTTGGCGTCCTGCTGTGAATGATAAAGAACACTGAGCGGCCACGTTTCACTTCCGAATAATCGAGATAGCCGATCTCTTTGAGCTGCTCCATCGCACGGCGTACCACGTGATTTTGCGTGGTTGTTTTCGAGCCCAGGTTTAAACGCATACGCAAACGCGCCAGAGAAATTGGCGCCGGATTGGTCGGCAAACTTTCGAGATAGGTATACAGCGCCTGAGCTGATTCTTTACGCTTCAAGCGAGAAATGGCTCGCAGTTGCAGTAACACTTTGTGATCGAAGTTATAGAGCTCGAACAACTTAGGATCGGCCTGAATGCGCACCAGATCCTTTTCACGGTCGTAATACGCCGATTGCACAAGGTGAGTGTGATAGGCTTTGCCATTACCTTCAAAGGACAATGTATTGGTGGCAATGCGTCGCAAAGAGGCATCTAAGCGCTTACGTAACGCGGCCGAGGAGTTTGCCGAGGGGATCCCGCACATCTTAACGAAATCGATAAACGGCAGCGTCACGGTGTCGCCCTTTGAGGGATAACGCGAGAAAGACTGAATAATTCCGGCCCAGGTTTTGAAATCATTATCCATATCCAGCCTCGCGCCGGTAATGGTAATCTTTTCATAACCTTCCGATTTCACTAAAGAAAGGTTCTTCAGCTCTTTCGTTGCATCGGTCGATGCCATCGCGCCTGACTTACCGCGTGCGGTGGATTTCAATGTAGGAACAAACAGACCCAGGCGCATTAAAGCGACCGGTTGTACGGTGTTATTTTTATTGGGGTGGAGTTGAATAACTTCACCGCTGTTTTTTGTCACCGACAGAAAAGGCTCGAGTAACGCCTTGTTTTCACTCTCTTTATCTGCCATAGCCTGAGATCTTCATTCTGTGGATGAAAAGGGTCGTTTTCTG